>JBEKAA010000027.1:0-39302 GCA_050018455.1 Thermoanaerobaculaceae bacterium
CGCCTGGATTCACCGCTACAACACCCGGCGCCCGCACTCGGCCCTCGGCTACGTCAGCCCCGCCGAGTACCGCGCCCAACAAGGACTCAAGGTGGCTTGACTATGGGGGAGCACTACACCCGAAGGCAGGGCTACCGCGAACGGCGGGTAGCCGCGCCGCCGAAGGAACCTTGGTCCGTGGTCAGTGGCCCGTGGTCCGAGGAAACAAGAGAAGCACGGGGACGGGAGCAGGCGTACAGCCGCGCCGCCGAGATTGGGCCGGATGCTAGGCGCGCGAGCCCGTCGCACCGGAGTGTAGCCGGAGGCTACATGAGGATGCGAACGGGCGAGCGCAACAACGCAGACGGTCCGATATCGGCGGTGCACGCCCACGAAGGCGCTATGATCGAAACGATGCGGGTGCTGCTGATCTCCTCCAACACCGAGCGTCTCAACATGGTCACCATCCCGCTCGGGCTCGGGGTCGTCGCCGCCGCGACGCGACGCGCCGGCCACCACGTTGACTTTCTCGACCTGCTCCGCGAACCCGATCCCGTGGCCGCGGTGCGCCGCGCGATCGCCGCACATCCGCCCGACGTGATCGGCATCTCCGTGCGCAACATCGACGACCAGACGCGCGAGAGCCCGCGCTTCCTCCTCGCCCAGGTCGAGCCGGTGGTCGCGGCGTGCCGCGAGTGCTGCCGCGCCCCGGTCGTGCTCGGCGGCGCGGGGTACAGCATCTTCCCTGATGCGGCGCTCGCCTACCTCGGCGCGGACTTCGGCGTTCGCGGCGACGGGGAGGTGGCCTTCCCCTCCTTGCTCGAGTGCCTTGAGAGCGGCGGCGACCTGCGCGGGTTGCCGGGCGTCCACGTCGCCGGGGAACCGTGCTCACACGATCCGTCGTTCTCGGAGGACCTCGGCGCCTGGCCGATGTGGGACGCGGCGCTGGGCGAGGTCGCGGACCCCGCGAGCCCCGACCTGTGGATCCCCGTCCAGAGCCGGCGCGGGTGCCCGAACGACTGCTCGTACTGCTCCACCTCGCAGATCCAGGGGCGGCGGCTGCGCGCCCGAGCGCCCCGGCAGGTGGCCGAGCACGTCGCCCGGCTCGCGCGCGCCGGATACCGGCGGGTGTACTTCGTGGACAACTCGTTCAACATCCCCGAGCAGCACGCCTTCGACCTGTGTGACGCGCTCTCGCGCCTCGCCACCGGCGTCGAGTGGCGCTGCATCCTCTACCCCCACCGCGTACCCGAGGAGCTGGTGCTTAGGATGGCACAGGCCGGGTGCGTGGAGGTCTCCCTCGGCTTCGAGAGCGGCGCCCCGCAGGTGCTGCGCGAGATGAACAAGCGCTTCACCCCGGCCGACGTGCGCGAGATCTCGGACATGCTCGCCGCGCACCGGATCCGCCGGTGGGGCTTCCTGCTCCTGGGCGGCCCCGGCGAGACCCGTGAAACCGTCGAGGAGAGCGTCGCCTTCGCCGAATCGCTCCGCCTCGACGGACTTCGCGTCACGGTCGGCATCCGCATCTACCCCGGGACGCCCCTGGCTCGCCGGGCGATCGCGGAAGGCGTGATCGCGGCTGAGGACGACCTGCTCGTCCCGCGCTTCTACCTCGCGCCCGGGCTCGAACCGTGGATCCACGAGCGCGTCGCCCCGCTCCTGCGCCAGGCGTGACACCGATTCACCGTCCGTCGTCGAGGAATGGCTGCGAGGCCACGAAGATGCCAAAGCAGACGCTTTTCCACTCCTTGTCTTTGTCCAGAAGATCTCCAGATGGCCCTTGTCATCCTGAGGAGGACCGCCGGAGGCGGGCCGACGAAGGATCTCCCCTAACCCGCGAGCGGCCGGGTCCGGGCGCCCTCGGGAGATCCTTCACGCGCTGCGCTCGCTCAGGACAGACGGCGGTGGGCTGCGTTCGAATCCGTCACTTTCGAGGACCGGCTCGATCTCAACGGTGCCCGACTGCGTTTGCCTTCCAGCTCTCCCAACGCCGGATGATCTCGGCCTTCCCGAGAAGATCGGCCAGTTCGCGGATCCTGGGTTCGAGGTAGCCGAGGTCGAGATCGCGGATGCGGCGCAGGGTGACGCCCTCGGCGTCGGCGAGATCCCGCTCGCGGTCCGAGATGATCTTCATGAGGATGAGATCTTCCGGAGTGCAAACCCGGACTGACATACCCGCGATCTCGATCGGCACGGCCCGGGCGATGGCGTCGCGCTCGAACGGGAGGAGCCCGAACACGACGTCGAGACGAACGCCGTGCTCCGACTCGAGCGGAAGCACCCTGCTCTCTTTGACGAAGGCGAGGGGATCTTCCGCCACCACCTGGAAAGCCTTCGAGAGGACGTCCACGGCTCCCGCGACGCCGGACTCGTCCACCCACACCGTGACGTCGATGTCGAGCGTGGCCCGCGGCTCGCCCCACACGGCGTTGGCAAGCCCCCCGATCACCATGTAGGGGACGTGTTCCTTCTCGAGGAGGGCGGCCAGCGCCAGGAGAGCGCTTTCCTGGTCGCTCATCGAGCCGCCGACGTGGCGCGAGCCATGAGCGCGTGGAAAGCCATGACACCGGAAGGATCGGGGGCCCGGCGGCGGCTTTCCGCGGGCAGCAACTGGTAGAGCGCGGCCACCGCCGCGATGGCCGCCGATGCCGGTCGAGACGCCGGATGCTCCGCCTCCCAGCGCGCGAACCGCTCAAACGCGGCCTCACGCGCCCGGATGGCCTCAGCCGTCAGCCCCGGATACAACCGTGTGCTCACGCCTCATCCTTTCATTCTTCGCATTGTACCGCCGGAAAGGCCGGGATCTGGGGTCCGGGATCCGAAGAGGCACGCGGAGGGGCAAAGGTCGTTCGAAGGTTCGAAGGTTCGAAGGTTCGAAGGTTCGAAGGTTCGAAGGTTCGAAGGTTCGAAGGTTCGAAGGTTCGAAGGTTCGAAGGTTCGAAGGTTCGCCTAGGGCAAGACAGCCCCTTGATCCTCGTCGTATTCCCGGAATCCTCAGTTCTTGTCTCTGAACTTCCGAACGTTCGAACGCGTGAACCTTCGAACAGTCCTCTGCTCCCCCGCTCCTCCGCTCCTCTGCTCCTCTATTCGGGCACCAGGTCGCGCAGGACGAGCTTCAGGTTGCGCGGGTTGCCGTCCCTTTGCACGGACAGCTTGATCGCCGTGCCGACCGGCTCGGTCCGGAAACGCTCACGAACTGCCGGCAACAAGAGCTTGCCGACAGGCGTTCCGCCGATCGCCGTGATCCGATCGCCCACCTTGAGACCCGCAGCCTCCGCCGGCCCGCCCGCCACGAGGTCTACCACTTCGAAGCCCTCGGGCCCGCAGTTGATCCACATACCGGCCCGGTCGTAGGTGTCGCGACGGGCGTAGTTCGCGTTGGGCTCGAAGATCAGCCGCTGGTGGCCGTAGTCGAACGTGACGTTGAACCGCTTCAGCACGCCGGCGCCCACGTTGCCGGCCACGTACGGGTCGATGAACGCTCCCTTCTTCTGCTGCGAGAGGTCCACAACCGGCCCGGCGACCTCGAGCGTTCCCAGCCGGAGGGTCGTGGCGCGGGTCACCAGGCCGCGCGCCGGTCCGCCGACGCCCCACCCCGTCACCGCCGAAACCGTGGCCCCGTAGTGCTCCTTGAGCCCGTGCTTCTCGGCGAACGGCGCCAGGATCGACACCGAGTTGCGGGCGCCGGTGTCGATGTCGAACTTCCCGGCGATACCGTCCAGCGAACCCTCGACCTGTGGGGTGTGCTCGTTGAAGGTGAACGGGACGATCGTGCCCGTCCCGTGGTACTCGAAGGCCGAGGGAAGCGAGAGGGTCAGGAATCTCTTCTCGTAGTCCACCGTGGCGACGAAGCGCTTGAACACCTCGTAGCCGACGAGGCCCAGCTGCGGCACGCCCTCGACAGCAGCGAACGGCCCGAGAGAGAACACCATGAAGACCTGGTTCGAGATCGTGGCGTCGCCGATCTCGAGCTTCTCGACCTTGGTGACGCCGACGTCCTCGGATTTCTCGCCCACGCCCCGCCCCTCGAACGCGCCCTCGCTCGAAAGGCCCAGCTCCTTGGCCAGCTCCGGCGTGACGATGTTGGCGCCCCCGGTGTCGCACATCAGGCGGTAGGGGCCCTTGCCGTTCAGCTTGACGTCCACGTAGATGTGGTTGTTGACCAGCTCGAACGGGACGGTCGTGGAAGTCTTGCTTCCGGCGAGCGCGAAGTCGGGCGGAGGCGGCGCCGGGAGCTTGAACGCGGCGTCCTCCACCGGCACGTTGAACTCGACGCTCTCGACCGTCGCCCGCTGGTCGTAGCGCGCGTCGCCGTTGGTGGATCGCTGCGCGAACGCGATCTTCACGCCGCCGACCGTCCGGTAGTCGGTCATGAATGTCGTTTGCGTCTCAATGGCCGCCTTCTCGACGGTCCTGTCGATCAGCATCGTCGCCGCGTCGATCCACAGGTCGAACGGCCTGCCGCCCTTGGGCGTGATCCTCACGACGAGGAAATGCCGGCCGTTCTCCTCCTGCGTGCCCGCATCCTCGATCTGCGCCGGCCAGCGTTCCGGGTACCAGAACCCGTAGGCGCGCCGGTACGACTCGTTGGCCGCCCCGAGGCGGCCGTCGCCACCCTCCTCCGCGCGCGACTGGCCCGAGGCATCCTGCGACCATGCGACGGTGCCGTCGTACCCCTCGGCGCCGCTCATCGGGCCGAGCTTGAAATGCTCCACGTAGCGGCCAAGCGTCACGTCGTCAAGAGCCTCGCCGGTACCGGTGAGCCCTCCGACGGAAGCCGTCACCTTGGTCCGAGCCGTGCGGATCGCGTCCCAGGCCGCTCCGCCGCTCGCGGCCTTGACCTTGGCCAGGATCTCGTTGGGATCGCCGGCATGCACAGCACCGGCAAGCAAAAACATGAGGACCGCGCACACGGAATTCCTGACCATGGGAACACCTCTAAGGTATTCTACGTTTCCGCCTCGGTTTGGGTTCCACAGGGACAGGGGTCCGGGGTCCGTTGAGACAAGCAGAGGAGCGGAGGAGCTGAGGGGCAGAGGAGCTCAAGACCGTTCGAAGGTTCGCACGTTGACAGGTTCGAAAGTTCAGAAGTTAGCCCGTTCGCAGACAAGGCACTCCGCGGAATTGGTGTCATTGCGAGGAGGTCCGCCGCCAGGCGGGACAACGAAGCAATCTCCTGGTCACAGCAAGGCTGTTTCCCTTGGCCTCTCGTGTAGCTCCGATGGAAAGGCTGACGGAGGGACCAAGCCGCAACCGGGCAACCGGACCGCGAGTACAATGTGACTCGACGACTCCAACCCAGTTGTAGGGCTCCGGCGGTGGCGGCGCAATGTAGCTGGAGGGCGACATGATTTTCTCGATCATCGTGGCGCTGGCGGCGGGCTCTGCTCCGGAGCCTGAGCCCCCACACATTCAGAACATCGTCGAACTCCATGCTTGTCCCGCCGGTTCGCAGGGCTGGTTCGTCCAAGCTGAGTGTGTCGAAGCCGACGCCCAGGAACTCGTGGTTGTTCGCCAGGAGCAGGACAGCCGCGGCAGGCTTGGGTCCAGCGACATTGTCGCCATCGACTTGAAGACCGGGCAGCAACTGTCAAGGGTCGAGATTGCTCCCACTCTCGACGCGGCACTGGCGATTTCCAAGGACGGACGGGAGGTCATCGTCGTCAAGAAGGTCGACGACGCCAACTGGGGCCCGTGGCACGCGTGCCTCTGGCGATTCGACTCCGATGCCCGGAAGCTGAAGGAGTACAGCGAGCTGAACGGTCCCAACTTCTTCCTCAGGGATGCGAAGAACCCTGCGATCTCGCCCGATGGAAGCCGTGCCGCAATCATGGGTTATCGGGACGAGGCCGATTCAGAGGGCGCTGTCAGGATGGTCCAGTGCGTCGGCGTGCTGGACCTAACAGAAGGCACCGTCCGAGCGGTATCGCTTCTTCGCGTTCCCAACCCTGATGAGTGGGACCCGGACTGGTACCTGCGCTGGAGCGAAGACGGAACTTCGATCTACGCGATCATCCACCATGGTTATCTCGACGAGCCGACTTCCGCGACTCTCTACCGGGTATCTCCCACCGTCCTGTCCGCGACAGCCCTCTTGGAGGTGCCTCCAACCACGATCGGGTTTGGACCGGGCGACAGCATCGTAGTCGCCGACACGCTGGGCCGAGGTTGGGGACCACACTGTGCGTTCGGTGTCGTCGCGCTCAGCAACCTGATCGGACTCAGCCTGCCCAATTACGACGCCCGGATCGCCTTCAGCAACGCTCTCGCGATGACGTCAGTGATTGCACCGAATGTCCCGTCGTTCGACTCGTTCCAGCACGTTTGGGTCGGCCGGAAGCACGCCTATGCCGAGGTCGTGAAGCTGACAACAGGCGTGTGCGAAAAGCGAGTACTTGTCGAACTGTCGCCACCGTCATCGCGGCCGGACTAGCCCGACCCCGCTTCCGGCAACACGGCGGCACAAGGCCACTCACGCATCCCGCCTCCACCCTCCGGCCGGGCAGTTCGCTCGTCTCGCTACGGCTGACGATTCAGGCAGCCCGGTGGCTCGATGCGCGCAGCCGCGTGGGCGAGACTGGGCCGGACGCGAGCGAGGAGGGCGGCCGCGCCCCCAAGACAATAGAAGGGCGGGCGCCCTCGCCCGCCCAGATCCCTCTGGCTCTCCGCTCGCTCGGGATGACGACGGATCGCAGGGCGGCGGCCCGGGGCGTGCAGCCGCGCCACACGCCTCTGCCCGCGGCAGCGGCGCCGCCGAGAGTGGGCCAGATGCAAGGCGCACGAGGCGAGAGCGGCGGAGCGTACCCGGAGGGTACGTGACCACGCGGTTCGCCGAGTGCAACGCAGCAGATGGTCCGCTATCGGCGGCGCCCTAGGCGATGACCAGGATACCGAACATGATGACCCAGACTGCGGTGAGGAAGTGCCAGTAGACAGCCGTGTACGCGACCCCCGCGTGCGCCGCGGCCGAGTAACGCCCGGCCCACGCGCGCGCCGTCACGACGGCGAGCGGAATCAGCCCGCCGACGACGTGGGCGGCGTGCAGGCCGGTGAGCATGTAGAAGGTGAAGCCGTACAGGTTCGTCCGGGCGGTGAGGTTGGCGGCGACGAGCGCGAACCAGTTGAGCGTCTGCGAAACGAGGAAGGCGACGCCGAGCAGGGTGGTGAGCAGCATGCCGGTCCGGAGGGCGGCCTGACGGTCGCCCCGGGTCGCCCTGACGGCCGCCTGCACCGTAAAGCTCGAGATCACGATGATGAGGGTGCTGACCCAGAGCGCGGAGGGCAGCTGGGGCATGCCCGGCGGGGGCCACGCGGCCGCCCTCGATCGGATCACCAGGTAGCCGATGATCGACGAGACGAACAGCATCGACAGCGCGAGGATCAGGAGCTTCATGCCCAGCAAGCCGACACCGATCGGGGCCGGGGCGGCGCGATCGTCCGTGTCCGGTCCGCCTGCGCTCATCTGGCGAGCCCGGGCGCGTATCCGGGGATCATATCCGGAGCGTACGCGTGGGTGTCGAGCAGCGCGAGCGAGACGAAGATCCCGACGAACAGGAGCGCGGCCACGAACACGATCGCGTTCATCGGGCGGTCGTAGCGCATGTGCATGAAGTAGAGCACGACGAGCGACGCCTTGACGGTCGCGATCGCCATCGCGACGCCCAGGTTGAAGCTGCCGATGTCCACCCCGGCCACGGCGACGGTGATCAGAGTGAAGACAAGCAGCGTGAGCCACACGCCGGCCAGCACCTTGAACGGCACAACGTGTCCCAGGGCCGAGTGATCGGCGGTTGGGTCGAGTGAGCGAGTCGAATCGGTCATCGGATTCTCCGGGGGCGGAAAGCAAAGGTCAAAGGGAAAAGGTCAAAGGGAAGACGAAGATCTCGAACGCCGGATCTCGTCCCAGGTTCAGTCATTGCGGTGTATCTCGGATTCCCGTTCATTGCTGCCCTCTCGGATTCTGCCGTTCCTGTTTCACGTCTTCCTTTTACAGTTTCCCCTTTTCCGTTTTCCCTTTGACCTTTCACCTCTTCCCTCACCGAATCAGATAGAGCAGCGGGAAGAGATAGATCCAGATCAAGTCCACGAGGTGCCAGTAGAGACCTGCCAGGTCGACCGGCGTGAAGTACCCGGGGCCGAACTCGCCCCGCCTCGCCCGCAGCAGCATCAGCGTCAGGACGATCATCCCGGCGATCACATGGACGCCGTGCAGTCCCGTCATCAGGAAGTAAACCGCGAAGAACGTCTGGACGTTCTTGGGAGGGCCGAGTTCCTCGTCGCCGGGAGCGCGCTGGCCGGGCCTGGCGAGGCCTCGCGGACCGACCGCCGCGGGTGGGATCAGCGAACGCTCCTCCGGGTTCATCCCGGCGGGAGCCGACGGTTGAACCACGGCGTTCCCGGCCCCAGCGGGCTGCTCGAGCGTGGCGTGGAAGCGCCGGCCCCATAGCAGGCCTTCCTTCCACTTGTGCTCGTACTCGACGCCCTTGATTCCAAGGAAGCAGCACGCGAGCGCGATCGTCGCCGCCAGCAGCCGCACGAGCGCCTTCGTCCGCCCGAGCTGCGCCGCGCGCACCGCGAGCGCCATCGTGAAGCTCGAGCAGATCAGCACCGCCGTGTTGATCGCCCCCAGCGTCTTGTCGAGGAACCTGTGCGCGTAGACGAAGATCTCGGGGTGGTTCGAGCGGTACACCGCGTACGCGCAGAACAGGCCGCCGAACAGCAGGATCTCCGTCGCGAGGAAGATCCACATCCCGAGCTTGCCCGACTCGAACTGCTGCTCCGCCGTGTCGAAGTGGTGCGCGACGTGATTTGCGTGTGCCTCGCCCACGCCGCCCTCCCTGTTCGGTTCCGCCATCGCGCCCGCCCTCCTACCCGACCGCCGGCGAGTCGCCCGCCGCCCTCGGCACGAAACCGCCGATCGTGCGATCGTAGCGCCAGGCTTCGACGTCGTAGGGGTCGCCCGCCACCGGCGTGGTCGCGAAGTTGTCGTGCGGCGGAGGCGAGGCGGTGCGCCACTCGAGCGTGGCGCCGCCCCACGGGTTGGCCGGGGCCGGCCGGCCGCGGAACAGCGAGTGGATCAGGTTCACCGCCACGATCACGAAGCCGATCCCGAGGATGTACGACCCGAGGGTCGAGAGCTGATGGTAGCGCTGGAACTCAGGGAGGTAGTGGTACGACCGCCGCGGGGCGCCGTGGCTGCCCATCACGAACTGGGTGAAGAACGTGGTGTTGAAGCCGACGAAGATCAAAAGCGCCGCGACGCGCCCCCACAGGTCGCTGTACATGCGGCCGAACATTTTCGGCCACCAGTAGTACAGCCCGCCCAGGAACGCGATGACGGTGCCGCCGAACATCACGTAGTGGAAGTGCGCCACCACGAAGTACGTGTCGTGCAGGTGGACGTCCGTCGCCAGCGCGCCCAAGAAGAGCCCCGTCAGACCCCCGATGCCGAACAGGAAGAGGAAGGAGAGGACGTACACCATCGGGGTGGCGAGCCAGATCGAGCCCTTGTACATCGTGGCGACCCAGTTGAACACCTTGACGGCCGACGGGATCGCCACCATGAACGTGAGAGCGCTGAAGATCATGCTCGCGAGGTTCGACTGCCCGGCCACGAACATGTGGTGGCCCCACACGAGGAAGCTGATCACGGCGATGGCGATGGACGAGAGCGCGATGAACGTGTACCCGAAGATGTGCTTGCGCGAGAACACGGACACCAGCTCGCTGATGACGCCCATCGCGGGCAGGATCATGATGTACACGGCCGGGTGCGAGTAGAACCAGAAGAAGTGCTGGAACAGCACGGGGTCGCCCCCGAGGGCAGGGTCGAAGATCCCCACGCCAAGGGCGCGCTCCGCGATCAGCAGCAGCAACGTGATCCCGAGGACGGGCGTCGCCATGATCTGGATGATCGCCGTCCCGTAGAGCCCCCAGAGGAACAGCGGCATCCTGAACCAGGTCATGCCGGCCGGCCGCAGCTTGTGGATCGTGACGACGAAGTTGAGGCCGGTGAAGATCGAGGAGAAACCGAGCACGAAGACGCCCGCGACCATCATGATGACACTGGTGTTGGTGGTCGTGCTGTACGGGGTGTAGAACGTCCAGCCGGTGTCGACGGCGCCGGTCGTCATCGAGATCAGCGCCATCACCGCCCCGATGACCCACATGTAGTAGCTCGCCAGGTTCAACCGCGGGAAGGCGACGTCCTTGGCCCCGAGCATGAGCGGGAGCACGAAGTTGCCGAGCGCCGCGGGGATCCCCGGGATCACGAACAGGAAGATCATCACCGCCCCGTGCAGGGTGAACATCTGGTTGTAGTGGTCGGCGCTCATCAGCGCGCTGTTCCCGGGCGTCAGGAGCTTCGTGCGCACAAGCAGCGCGAAGACGCCGCCCAGCAGGAACGACGCCAGGATCGACACGAGGTACATCACGCCGATGCGCTTGTGGTCGAGCGTGAACAGCCAGGACTTCAGACCTCGCCCATGCCTGAGGTAGTTGTCCGCTCCCAGCGCGTTCCCCATCGGCGGATTGGCGCCGGCCGTCGTCGTTTCGTCGCGTTCCATGTCGTTCGCCCTTCGCTCGCGTCCCTGGGCGGGCACGGCACCGGGCCGCGCCCCCCGTACGTTTCACCTCAACGTCTTCAGGTACTCGATGATTGCCGTGATCTCCTGGTCCTTCAGCCGGCCCTGGAACGTCGGCATCACTGGCTGGAAACCCAGCACGATCTTCGCCTGCGGGTCGAGGATCGACTCGCGGACGTAGTCCTCGTCGGCGGTCACCGTCTTGCCGCCCTCGAGCGGCACGGGGTGTCCGAACAGTGCCTTGAACGTCGGACCGGTCCCGCCCGTGCCGTCCACGGAGTGGCACTGGGCGCACCCGCGCGTCCGGTAGAGCCTCTCCCCGGCCTCGGCCGGCGCCATCGTCTTGAGGAAGTTGCTCGCCTCGTCGAGCCACCGCTCGAACCCGCCGGGCTCGTGCACGACCACCTTGGCCCACATGTCCGAGTGGCCGGTGCCGCAGTACTGCGTGCAGTAGATCTGGTACTCCCCGGGCTTGATCGCCCGGAACCATACCTTGACGTACCGCCCGGGCACGACGTCCCGCTTGAGGCGGAACGCCGGGATGTAGAAGCCGTGGATCACGTCCTCGGACGTCATTACCAACCGAACGGGCGTGTCGAGCGGAACGTGCAGGTTCTCGTCCACGTGCCCGTTCGGATAGGTGAACAGCCACTTCCACTTCTGGCCGGTGACCAGGATCTCGTACGAGTTCGCCGGCGGCGTGTTGAGGTCGAGGTACACCTTGAAGCCCCACGCGAAGATGAACACGACGATGACGATTGGGATCAGCGTCCACGTCAGCTCGAGCGCCGTGTTGTGGTGCGAGCTGTCCTCCGCATCCTCCCGGCCGGGGCGCCTGCGGTACCGGACGACGAACGCCCCCATGAGCGCCACGATCAGGACGAAGAAGAACACCGACACCCAGAAGATGAAGCCGAAGATCCTGTCCACCGGCTCGGCGCCGGCGGAGGCCTGCACCGGCATCCAGAAGCTGCCGTCGGTTTGGGTCGCCGCCCAGCTGAAGAGCCTGCCGAGAATGTCGTGTCCGAGGCTCAATGCGTCACTCCCCTGCCCGTCGCCGCCCCCGCAGCGCTCCGGGGGCCGAAGTTGATCGAAATGACGTCCCTTCCAGTCAACGGCCGGAAACGTGCGTCTCCGGACGAATGTGCGTTCGTGGATGCGCGCCGCGCCGCCACGCCGCCACCAGCCACACCCCGACGACGACCGCGGTCGCGGCCCCGCCCACACGCATGATGTTGCTGGCGGCGACGACGTACCGGCCGGCGTTCGCGTCGTAGTGGTAGCAGAACAGCAGCGCCTGGTCGGCTGTCGATCCGACCTTCCCCTCGCCGGCCTCGGTCAGCGCGAGCTTCAGCGTCTTCGGCTCGAACACCACCCCGTAGAGGACTCGGGCCACCCTGCCGTCCGGGGTCAGGAGGAAGATCCCAGCAGGGTGGGCGTACTGCTGGCGCTCCTCGTCGTACCGGTACGAGAACCCTACCGCGTCCGTGAGCGCCTTGATGTTCGCCTGCGTCCCGGTCAGGAAGTGCCACCCGGCCGCGGCGGCCGGCCGGCCCAAGTCGCCGATGTAGCTCTCTTTCTTGAGCATCGCCAGCGTGTGCGTCTCCAGCGGATCGAAGCTGAGCGTGATCACCTCGAACTGGTTGCCCGGGGTCCACGACAAGCCCCTGAGACCATCCACCAGGCCGTTGAGGAGCAACGTGCACAGCATCGGGCAGCGGAAGTAATTGAGCGTGAGGATCACGGGCTTTGCGCCGGTGATGAACTGCGAGAGCTTCACCGGGCGGCCGTCCTCCGCGACGAACTCCAGGTCCAGCGGAACCCGTGCCCCTGGGTGCTCGGTGATCCCAACACCTTCGAGTCCCTTTGGCAACGGCTCGGCCCGCTGCGCCCGTGCCCACGGGGCGAACGCGACCGCAACCGCGGCGACGCACGCACACAACACCCCGGAACGGATTCGACTCATACCCGTTTGCCATCTGTCATGGAGCAATGATGTCATCCCGAGCCCTTCGACTCCGCTCAGGGCGGGCTCCGCGAGGGATCTGGGCGGGGGCTGGTTGATCTGGGCTTTCCCCCACCCAGATTCCTCGTCGCTACGCTCCTCGGAATGACATGTTTGACAGCAAACTGGTTTCACGACCGGCCTCCAGCGGAAGCGCGAGGTCCGCGCCCCCTCCACCGCAGGCCAACGCGCACAAGCTTCCGCAATTCCATTTACCTCTTTGCCTGCGGCGCGGGCGCGTCCGGCGCCGCCTTGGCCGTGGCGGCGGGCGGCTGTACGGCCGGCCACGGCGACTTCCCGCCGTCGCGCACGACGAGCTCCATCGCGCGGTCGATCGGGATCGCCACGACTCCCGCCTTTGGGTCGACGAAACGGTACGAGTGCAGCGTCTCGAGCTGCTGCGCCCTGAGCTGTGAGAGTTCCTCCGGCGCCACGGCGACCACCTTGCGGACGTTCTCCCGCTCCTCCGACCAATAGAAGAACGCCTGGAGAAAGACCACGAGCGCGAAGAGCACGATCGCGAAGACGACGCCGATCAGGGCCGTCAGCGGGGTGTTGGGTTCGCCGGTTTCTCGCACCAGTTTCCTCCGTCCTCAGGCGTTCTCGAACGACATCGACTCGGCCAGGCGCGGGTCGCGCTCCGGCACGAGCGCTCGCCCCCGCACGACGAACGCCGCGGCGGCCGCCAGCAGCGAAACAAGCGCCACGAACACCGTAACGTCTACGAGGTGCGGCGCGGCGTCCGCCGGACTCCCGGCCGGCATCACCAGCCAGTAGAGGTCGACAAGGTGCATGACGAGCAGCCACCCCGCCGCAGCGGCAAGGACCGCAGGCCGCCGCTTGGGCGACCGCGACAGGAGGACCAGAAAAGGCAGCAGGAAGTTCCCGAAGATCAGGACAAGTCCCACCCACCCCCATCCGTGGTTCTCCCTCGCCACGAACCAGTGCGTCTCCTCCGGAATGTTGGCGTACCACTGGAGCATCAATTGCGAGAACGCGATGTACGCCCAGAACACGACGAACCCGAACAGCAGCTTGCCGAGGTCGTGGTAGTGCTCGACGGTGACCGATCCCCGAAGGAAGCCTGCCCGCTGCAGGAGGAACGCCAAGACCGGCAGCAGCGCGTAGACCGCCACGGCGCAGCCCGCGAAGTAGTAGACGCCGAATATCGTGCTGGTCCAGCCCGGGTCGAGCGACATCAGCATGTCGAACGCCGCGAACGTCAGCGTGGCTGCGAAGGCAATCATCGCGGGCGCGCTTGCCTTCTTCATCCGGACCGAGAGCGACGGTTCGCCGGTGGCATCCTGCTCGATGGACCGCCCCACGAAAGAGCGGGCCAGCAGCGCCCAGATCCCGAGGTACACGACCCATCGGACGACGAAGAACGGCAGGCTGAGGTAGACGGCCTTCCCGTGGGCGAGGTGCCCGGCGGTCCCGTTGGCCCACGGGTACAGCTCGCGGATTCCCGCCAGCAGGGGCAACGCAAGGATGGCCATGAACGGGAGCGTCCCGGCGAACGCCTCGGCGATCCGGCGCACGACCACGCTCCACCCGGCGTTGGTGAGGTGGTGGAGGATGACGAAGTACAGCGAGCCGAGCGCGAGGCTGAGCACGTATGCGAACGCGACGAGGTAGGCGAAGAAGAACCGGTGCCATCCTCCTGGTGTCGCGGTCGCCAGCGCCACGCTTACGACGAGCGCCGCCACCCCAACGAGCGCCGCCCTCCTCCAGAGCCGATCGCCCACCGCTCCGAGGTGCCGTTGCTCCGAGAGGATCTCGCCAGACTGGCTCATGTCCTTCCTCTCACCGGAGCTGCCTCTGCAGCTCGGCCGGCACGTCGGCCATGCCCGCGTCCTGGCTGCGCTGGAGCGCCCGCACGTACGCGACGATCGCCCAGCGGTCGGCAGCCGGGATCTGGGCCGCGTACCCCGGCATGTTCCGGATCCCGTTCGTGATGGTGTTGAAGAGCTGGCCGACCGGCCGGGAGCGGATCAGGTCGGTGTGGTACGAGGACGGCGGCGTCCAGGTCCCCTCCTGGAGCGCGTCGGCGCGCTTCGCGACCGGCCCGTCGCCGGAACCGGCGAGGCCGTGGCACGGCGAGCAGTAGATGTCGTAGCGTTCCTGGCCCCGGCGCACGAGCCGATCCGTGACCTGCACCGGAAATGCCGTCACCCAGCCCTCGGCCGCGCGCCCCGTCCAGAAGGCCGCGTCCTCGTGTAGCTCGCCGCGCGCGACCGTCCCCGGGACGTCCGGCCGCATCGCCCGGTCGTCGGCGAAGAGCGGATTCGCCGCCTGGGTCTTGAACTTGGGCTGCTTCCCCATGTCGCGGATCAACTGGATCCTCGGTCGACTCGAGGTCGTGGAGCGGGCGCGCACGATGAGGGCCAGCGGCACCAGCGCGAGGGCGGCAAGCAGGATGAGCCCGTACACGAGCCAGCGCGGCATCATTCTTCCTCCAGCTCATCGACCCGCACCGCGCCGAGGCCCTCGAGGAACGAGCGGGTCCCCGCGACGTCGAACCTCGGGTCGCTCGCCTCGACTGCGACGAAGAACCCGTCGGTGGTCGCGCGCGCCCGGAACGCGGCGTTGTGAAAAACGGGGTGGTACAGCTCGGGGAGCCGGTTGGCGACCATCAGTCCCACGAACGCCCCGAGCGCCGAGAGGAGCACCGTGAGCTCGAACGTGACCGGGATCGCCACCGGCAGCCCGAAGAACGGCTTGCCGCTCACGAGGTATCGGTAGTCGAACGCGTTCGTCCACCACTGGAGGAGAAGTCCGGCACAGGCGCCCGTGATTCCGCCGCCCAACACGATCAGCGGCAGGCGGCTCATTCGGATCCCCATCGCCTCATCGAGCCCGTGGATCGGGAACGGCGCGAACGCGTCGAACCTCACGAAGCCTTCCTCGCGCACTTTTTCCACCGCACCGAGGAGCGTGTCGACCGAGTCGAACTCGGCGAGATACCCCCATCGCCTGCGGGTCACGAACGCCGCGCCGGCGTTGCGGTCGCTCATGGCCTGGCGTCCTCCTTCCGGCGCTCGTGCTGGTGCGGGATCTCGCCCCAGTACTGGCCGTGACCGTGGTGTGGGCCGTGCTCGAGGCCCGCGGCGGGCATCACGCTCTTGACCTCGGCCATTGCGATCATCGGGCCGTAGCGCAGGAACAGCAGGAACAGCGTCATGAAGAGGCCGAACGATCCGGCGAGAGTGCACAGCTCCACCCACGTCGGCCTGTAGTACCCCCAGCTCGACGGCAGGGCGCCGCGGTGCAGCGAGGTCACGATGATGACGAAACGCTCGAACCACATCCCCACGTTGACCAGCACGGAGACGCCCACGAGCATCCACGGCGTCGTGCGCACCTTCTTGAACCAGAACGCCTGCGGCGCGGCCACGTTGCAGCACATCATGATCCAGAACGCCCACGCGTACGGTCCCATCGCCCGGTTCGCGAGCACGAACTGCTCCATCGGGTTGCCGCTGTACCACGCCATGAAGAACTCGACCCCGTACGAATACGCCACCATCAGGCCGGTGGCGAGGGTGATCTTGGCCATGTTCTCGAGGTGGCGCGTGGTGATGAGGTCTTTCAGGCCGAAGAACGCGCGCACCGGCACGAGCAGGGTGATCACCATCGCGAAGCCGGAGAAGATGGCTCCCGCCACGAAATACGGCGGGAAGATCGTGGAGTGCCAGCCGGGCAACTGCGCCACGGCGAAGTCGAAGCTCACCACCGAGTGCACCGAGAGCACGAGCGGCGTCGCAAGCGCCGCGAGCAGCAGGTACACGCGCTCGTACCGGTGCCAGTGCCGGCCGGAGCCGCGCCAGCCGAGGCTCAGGATCCCGTAGACGATTCGCCGGCCCTTTGTCGTGGCCCGGTCGCGCAGCGTGGCGAGGTCGGGGATCATCCCCGTGAACCAGAAGAGCAGCGACACCGTGAAGTACGTCGAGACCGCGAAGACGTCCCAGAGCAGCGGACTCCTGAAGTTCGGCCAGACGGACATCTGGTTCGGGTACGGGAACAGCCAGTAGTCGAACCACGGCCGCCCGGTGTGGATCGCCGGGAACAGCCCGGCGCAGATCACGGCGAAGATCGTCATCGCCTCGGCGAACCGGTTGATGCCGGTGCGCCACTTCTGCCTGAACAGGAACAGGATCGCCGAGATCAGCGTGCCCGCGTGGCCGATGCCGACCCAGAAGACGAAGTTGGTGATGTCGAAGCCCCAGCCGACCGGGACGTTGAGCCCCCACACGCCGATGCCTGCGAGGAACAGGTACCCCACCATCGCGAGCAGCAGGGCCGTCAGCGAGCACGAGATCGTGAACGCGACGTACCAAACGCGCGGCAGCCGCGGCCGCTCCACGATCGAGCACACCCTCTCCGTGACGCTGGCGAAGTCGTTGCCGCCCAGCACGAGCGGAGCCCGCGCGCCGGGGGCTTCGATGGTGTTGTCGGGGAGCATGGGCACGGTGCTTATCACCCCTCCTCCACCTTCGACGACGGGTTGCGCAGCTTGGCGAGGTAGGTCGTGCGCGGCTTGGTGTTGAGCTCGCCGAGGATCGAGTACGACCGCCTGTCGTCACGCAGCTTCGCGACCCGGCTGGTCGCGTCCTTCAGGTCGCCGAACACGATCGCCTGCGTCGGGCAGGTCTGGGCGCACGCGGGCACGACGTCGCCGTCCTTGATCGGCCGGCGGTCGTTCTTCGCGGCGATCTTCACCGCCTCGATGCGCTGGATGCAGAAGCTGCACTTCTCCATCACGCCGCGGCCGCGCACCGTGACCTCGGGGTTGAAGGCCATTTTCTCGGTCTCGGGCACGCTCTTGAACCAGTTGAAGAAGTTGAAGCGCCGCACCTTGTACGGGCAGTTGTTCGAGCAGTAACGGGTTCCGACGCAGCGGTTGTAGACCTGCTCGTTGAGGCCCTCGTCCGAGTGCACGGTGGCCGCCACCGGGCACACCTGCTCGCACGGCGCGTTCTCGCAGTGCTGGCACGCCATCGGCTGGAACGCCACCTTCGGCGTCCCGGGCTTGCCGGAGAAGTAGCGATCGACTCGGATCCAGTGCATCTCGCGCCCGCGCAGCACCTGCTCCTTGCCGACCACCGCGATGTTGTTCTCTGCCTGGCAGGCCACCGAGCACGCGTTGCACCCGATGCACGCCGAGAGGTCGATGCTCATCGCCCACTGGTGCTCGCCCGTGAGCGCGGGTGACTCGAATACCGGCAGCACGGGCTTCTCGTCCCTCTTCCTGACGAAGTCGGGGTCGGCCGCCAGCTCCGCGAGGGTCCCCTCGCGCACCAGCTCGGCGATCCTCTGTCCGCGCGCCTCGTAGCCGACCTTGTCGATCGCCTGGTGGTCCTGGGTGCAGGCGAGCCTGTGGGTGCGACCGGTCGTCTCGACGGTGACGCCGCCGGAGAAGTGAGGCGCATCCAGGGTCCGAAGAGCGTACGCGTTGAAGCCGACGCCGGTGCCGACCTTTCCTGCTGCGGATCGGCCGTAGCCGAGCGGCAGCACGATGGTGTCGTCGGCCTGCCCCGGCATGACGTACGCCACGATCTCGAGCGAACGGCCGCCCTGCTTCACGCGTACCACATCGCCGTGCTTGACGCCGAGCGCTCCCGCTGTCGTGGGGCTCAGAAGTGCCGCGTTGTCCCAGGTGATCCTGGTGAGCGGGTCCGGCGTCTCCTGCAACCACGCGTTGTTCGCGAACCGGCCGTCGTAGACGCTCGCGTCGGCGGCGAACAGCAGGGCCATTCCGGCCGGCGGTGTTGCCTTGCGGGGCTCTGCGGAGAGGAGCTCTCGGGCGAGATCGCGGGCACGCTCGCCGGAGATCCCCGGGACCGAGGCTGGCGCGCCGATGCCGGTCGCGACGCCGTCGTGGAGGACGCGGCGCCAGGCTGCCTCGAAGTCCGGCACCGAGATCATCTCTCTCAATGTCGCCCGCACGATCTCGTGCCCCGAGGTGACCGGTTCCCCGAGAAGCTCGGCCAGCAGCTCGATCGGCGTACGCCCGCCGTACAGAGCCTCGATCAGCGGCTGCTGGACGGAGATCGTGCCGTCCCACGCCCGGACGTCGCCCCACGACTCGAGGTAGTGGGCCCGCGGCAGGTGCCAGCGGCAGAGCTGCGAAGTCTCGTCGTCGAAGAGACCCAGGCGGACAGTGGTCGGAACCTTCGAGATCGCGCCGGCGAGATTCGCTACGGAGGACAACGTGAAGGCGGGGTTGCCTCCCAGGATGACGAGCGTCTGGAGACCCCCTCCGCGGAGCGCCTCGACGAACCCTGCGGCGCCATCCGCGTCGGCATGACCTATCTCCCGCAGGAAGGTGACGGTCGAGCCGACGTTCCCCAACGCGACGTTCAGCAGATGGGCCAGGAGGTGCACCTCGGCCGGCTGGCGGGGCCCCGCCACGACAAGGCTCTTGCCCCTGCTGCCGAGAAGATCGTGCGCTGCCGCATCCGCGAAGGCCGCTGCGCGGGCATCGGTCGCCGCGGCAACGCTCCCGCTCCCGAGAACCGCGGACGCCAGCTTACGGGCCACGGCTTCCACAGCCTGCGGCGACACGGCCAGGCGGTGATCCGCAGCCGCGCCTGTCAGGGTCACCATCGGCTCGGCCGAGTACAAGCGGTTCATCGTGCCGTCCTCGGCGCGGCGGCGCGAGGCGAAATTGCGGGCGTGCCCGAGCGCGGCCGGGTGTTCGTAGAGGGGATCGGCGTCGAGGCACACGATCACGTTGGCCCTGTCGAAGCGGTATTGCGGGCGGCAAGGCTCGCCGAACAGCAGCCTCGTTCCCTCGCGCTCGGCGTCGCGCGACAAGGGCTCGTGCTCGAACCATTTCGCCTTGGGAAATACCGCCTCGAAGCGCGTGCGCAGCCGCGCGAGGCTCGGCGAGGAGCTGCCCTCCGAGAGCACCGCGAGATCGGCGCCCATATTCGCTCTCAGCGCGGCGAAGTGCGGACCCGCAAACGCCGCGAACTCGTCCCAGCTCGATGCGAACGTCTGACCGCCCTCGCGGCGCAGGAGCTGCTTGCTCCGATCCGGATCGTAGAGTTCGAGGATGCTCGCCTGCGCGAACGCGCTCGCCGCGCCCCGGCTGATCGGGTGCAATGGATTCCCCTCGACCTTTACGGGCCGGCCGTCGAAGCTCGTCACCAGCAACCCGATCGCCGCTCCGCCAAGGTCCATCGCGGTGGCGAACTGCTGCGGGGAACCCGGAATGCGGTCCTCGGGCCCGTGCGCGAACGGGAGGATCGTCTCCTTCGGCCATCGGCATGCCGCGAGACCCGCGACGCCGAGCGAGGCGCCCATCACCTTCAGGAATGCGCGGCGCGTCTGCGGGGACAGCAGCTCCTCGGCGAGCCCGGGGAACTCCTTCTCGACCAGCGAACGGAACTCCGGCGTGTCCGCCAGCTCGTCGAGGCTCCGCCAGTACGCCTTACCCACGCTCTCCCCCCTCCCGAGCAAGACGGACCTTCGACTTCACCGTTTCCCCGACGCCCGGTGTTCCCACCAGCGCGACCCGCGTGAGGCGCAGCAGGGGGGCAGAGGGGCCGAGGAGCAGAGGAGCGAGAGACGAAACCGGCAGCGTCTCCGCTTTGCCCCTCTGCACCTCTGCACCTCTGCTCCTCCGCGTGCCTCTCCGATCGACGGACCAGGGGCCAGCGACCATGGTCTTCCTCCACCCCGAGTGCGCGGTCGCCGGTTTCATCGGTGACACGTCCAGCAGTCCGTCGACGGGTTGATGTTGTTGGCCTGGCGCAGCCGCCGGCCATAGACCTCCGGGTCCTCCGGGGGGACCCAGTCCATGCGGGTCGCCATTTCCGGCGGCCGCAGGTGCTTTTCCGGGTTGCGGTGGCAGTCGAGGCACCACCCCATCGAGAGTCGCCCCACCTCGGTCACGACCTCCATCGTGTCGACGCGTCCGTGGCACTCGACGCATCCTACGCCGCGCCGCACGTGCGCGGAGTGGTTGAAGTAGACGTAGTCGGGCAGGTCGTGGACCCGCACCCACGGGACCGGCAGCCCGGTCGCGTAGCTCTCCCGCACCGGGATCAGCTTGGGGCTCTCGGCGCGGATCTTCGCGTGGCAGTTCATGCAGGTCTGGGTCGGTGGGACCGCCGCGTGCGCCGCGACCTCGACTGTCGTGTGGCAGTACCGACAGTCGATCCCGAGTTTCCCGGCGTGCAGCGCGTGGCTGTACGGCACGGGCTGCTCAGGCTGATATCCGACGGCAGTGGTCTGGGGCGATCCGCCCAGGGCGAGGACCACGACGACGTACGCAGGCACGAGCACCAGCGCGGCGCCCAGGACCGGCCTCAACGAATTCGTCCACTTGGGGAACTCGAACAACCCCTCACCCCCCGGCGCGCGTCATGAGACGTAATCTTATTCAGCGCTTCGAGATTCGTCAAGCTCCGCTCGCGGAGTACGTTGGAATATAGAGGGTAGAGGGTAAAGGTAGAACGGAAAAGGCAGAAAGTAGAGGGAGAACGAGAACCCCTGTGGTCCAGTCTTCCGTAACCTGTCCTTCGTCTTCCCTCTTTCGTCTTCCCTCTTCCGTCTCACCCTCAGGCCAATCCAGCAGCGGGGCATTGGAGTCGAATCAGAGCGCCCGCTCGACCGTCTCCACGGTCCAGGCGGCGCCGTCGAACCTCACCTTGTCGCCCGGTGCGCGCTCCAGCAGGGCCTGAGCCGCCTCCGAGCCGTGCGAGAGGATCCCCTTCTCCGGTTCCGCCTCGTACGGGCCCAGGATCACGATGGCACGGCGCTCGCCGCCCGCTTCCGGGATGAGCCACACGCGCGTGCCGACCCTCACCCTGGAGACGTCGACCTTCGCCGGGTCGACGATGCGCACCTTGGCGAGGTCGCCCTGCAGCTCGGAGGCCCTGGCCGAGAGGAACTCCTGCCGCGCGCGCGCCGCGTGGTACTCGAAATTCTCCGAGAGGTCGCCGTGCGACCGCGCCTCCTGGATCGCCCGCAGGGTCTCGGGGATCTGCTTCTCGAGGAGGTTCTTCAGCTCCGCCTGCAGCCTCGTGACGGTGCCCGCGAGCGCGGGCACGAGGTCGGGCTCGGCGACCTGCCGCAACTCGGGGAAGCGGGCCGTCACCGCTCGGCGCAGCCAGTTCCGCTCGTCGGCGAGCTCCCCGGGGTGCTCGAGGATCTGCACGATCCGGCGCGCCTGATCGACCGTGAGGCGCTCCTGGACGATGCGCCCGGCCAGGCCGCCGCCCGAGACGATCTCCTTCAGCCGCCCGCGGAACGGGCTGAACGCCCGCCGCTCCGCCAGCTCCACCAGACGGACAAGGAGCGAGCCGGTGCGGCGCTCCTCGAGAAGCGGGAGCAGCTCGGCGTCATCTTCCTCGCACAGCCACAGCAGCGCGGCCGGGTGCTTGGCCGGGTGCAGCAGCACAAGGTCGACGAACGCCTGCAGCGTACCGGCCTGGTCGGCGTCCAGCAGGGCTTTCGCGATCCGGGAGAGGAGCTTCGTGCTGGTCTCCCGCTCGAGCCACTCGGAGAAGAGCGCTGGCCAGCCGACGGCATCGTGGCCGCGCACGAACTCGAGCGCGGTCTCACGCTGCAGAGCGTCACCGAGGCCGTCGAGCAGGGCGAGAGCGCCCGTCCCCGCGAGCACTTCGACGCGCGCCGCCTCGACTTCTTCGGCAGGCGCGCCCAGCCGCGCGGCGAGCATGAGCGCCTCCCAGGCGAGGCCCGGATCGGCGCCCGCCTCCCGTCCGCGACGCAACATCTCACCGGCCATGAATGCGCCCACGTCGCGGCTCCGGCTTCCGTGCCGGCGCGCCAGCTCGACCTGCTGCGCGAGCGGCGCCCCGGCGAACTCGGCGCGTATCTCCTCCCCGGCGCCTCCTTCCGAGGTCAGCCGATACTGCACTCGCGTCCCGCTGCCGGAGGCCAGGACCCTCGGATTCTTCTTGGCCCGGTTCCACCAGCTCGTCCAGTGGCTGTCGTCGAGAAGGCCTGAGAGCGCGGCCTTGATCTCGGGCACGCCCATCGGCGCGCCGAGGCTCTCGATGATCGCCGCCAGCGCGCCCTGCGGGTCGCCCGCGACCTCGGCCGCGAGGGCGTCCCGCTCTTCGAGCCGGCGCCGGAGGAAGTGACCCGGCGGCAGGGGCGTGAGGTGCTTCTTCGCGGCATCGATCGGCACCGGGACGCGCCTCTCCTTCTCGAAGTCGAGGCGCAGCATCCCGAGTTGGGGGTTGGCTTCGACGACCCGCCCCGGGCCACGGCCCGCCATCGCGAAGACGCCGCCGATGTCGTGTTCCAGCCAGGTTTCGAGGATTTCCAGAGTTGCCAGCGGCTTCCGCGAGCCCCGCAGTGGGAAGTGCTTGAGGAACGTGTCGAGCGACGGGCGGCCGGACCACAGGCGGCGCACGCACTCCTGGAGGTCCGCGCGCCATTTCTCGCCGTCCCCGATACTGAGCCGGATCATCTCGCAAAGGAAGAGCTTCAGCCCCGCCCACGCGCCCTCGGAGCGCGCCTCGTCAGCCGCAACCTCCAGCAACGTGGCAGCCAGCGTCTTCTTCCCCGCAGACCGGAGTCGCCGGAGCGCCTCGGCGAACGCCTCGCCGTCCCCGATCCCCTCCTCGAGCCGCGCGAGCCAGAACTCCTCCATCTTCCCGGCGTCGCCGCCGGCGATCACGTCGTCCCACCCCGCGGACCAGGGAGCCTCGCTCACGATCGGTAACGATACCAGCTGTTCCCGCTCTCCGCGAGGCCCTCGCGCCTTTCCGGCGGAAGATGTGGCAGAATCCTCTGCCCCCAAAACCGGGGTTCAAGAGGAGGTCCCTGCCATGAAACACCGTGTCCCGGTCCTCGCGCTCGTCCTGATTCTCGCCGTCGCGGCCGCGCCGTCGCGCGCCGACGAGGGGATGTGGCTCCTGAGCCAGCTGCCCGAGCTGGCGCCGACGCTGAAGGCGATGGGCCTACAGCTCGCCCCCGGCGACATCTGGGACCCCAAGACCAACACCGGCCTCGCCTCCGCAACGCCCTGGCTCGGAGGGTGCTCGTCCTCGTTCGTCTCGCCCGACGGTTTGATCATCACCAACCACCACTGCGCCTTCGGCGCGCTCCAGATGAACTCCACGCCCGACCACGACTACATCACCAACGGGTTCCTGGTCAGGTCGAAGGGCGAGGAACTGGAGGCCAAGGGCTCGCGCGTGACGGTGTTCAAGGGCTACGAAGACGTGACGCCCGCGATCCACTCCGCCATCAGGACGGCGAAGGATCCCGGGGCACGGACCAAGGCCATCGAGCTGCGCGAGAAGGAGCTCGTCGCCGATTGCGAGAAGGCCGGCCTGCGCTGCCGCGTCGCCGAGATGTTCGGCGGCGCCACGTACTTCCTCTATCGCCAGCTCGAGCTGCGCGACGTGCGCCTCGTGTGCGCACCGCCGCGGGCGATCGGCGAGTACGGCGGCGAGGTGGACAACTGGGTGTGGCCCCGCCACACCGGGGACTACTCGTTCCTGCGCGCCTACGTCGGCAAGGACGGCAAGCCGGCCGACTACTCCCCGGAGAACGTCCCGTTCAAGCCGGACCGCTTCCTGAAGATCGCCTCGACGCCGCTCGCCGACGGTGATTTCACCTTCATCCTGGGATACCCCGGGCGCACGATGCGCTACCGCACCGCATCCTCCATCGCCGAGGACACGACCTACTACTACCCGCAGAGGATCAAGCTCCTCAAGGACCTCATCGCGCTCCTCGAGAACGAGAGCAAGCGCGGCAAGGACGTCGAGATCAAGCTGGCCTCGCAGCTCAAGGGGTACTACAACACCTTCAAGAACAACGAGGGGATGCTGGAGGGCCTGACCCGCACGAACCTCGCCGGCAGCAAGGGCGCCGAAGAGGCGAAGCTCGCCGAGTGGATCAACGCGGATGCTCCCCGCAAGGCGATGTACGGCGAGGTCCTGCCTGCCCTGGACAAGATCACGGCGGCACGCGGCGCGACGCGCGACCGCGACCTGATCCTCGGGTGGATGGCCATGCCTCGCTCCTACGGGCTGCTCGGCGCGGCCCTCACGATCGACCGCTGGAGCGACCAGAAGGCGAAGCCCGACATGGAGCGCGACCTCGGCTATCAGGCTCGCGACGAGAGCAGCTTGCGCCAGCGCCTTGTCAACATGCAGCGCAACCTCGACCCGGAGACCGACCAGGCCATGCTCGGCTACCTCCTCAAGCGGGCCGCGGCGCTCCCGGCCTGCCAGCGCATCGGCGCCGTGGACGAGGCTCTCGCCGCCACCGGCAAGGCCGGGGACGATGGCGTCACAGCCCTCCTCGACCGCCTCTTTGCCACGAAGCTCGGCAACCAGAAGGCCCGCCTCGAGATGTTCGACAAGGACCACCAGGCTCTGCTCGCCACCGGCGACCCGTTGGTCCTCTTCGCCGACTCCTTGCGGCGCGACACCAAAGCGATGGAGGATGCCGGCAAGAAGTACGATGGCGAGACCGTCCTGCTCATGCCGCGTTTCCTCGATGCCCTGAGCGCCTGGAAGGGCAAGCCCCTCTACCCGGACGCCAACTCGACGCTGCGCCTGACCTACGCGACGGTGAAGGGGTACTCATCGCGCGACGCCGTGGTCTATCTGCCGTTCACGACTCTCGCCGGCGTGATCCAGAAGAACACCGGCGTGGAGCCGTTCGCCTGCCCGCCGCGCCTGCTCGAGGCGGCCAAGCTCGGCGCCGAGAAGTTTGGACGCTGGGTGGACCCGAAGCTCCACGACGTGCCGGCGTGCTTCCTGACGACCAACGACATCACCGGCGGGAACTCCGGTTCGGCGATGCTGAATGCGAAGGGCGAGCTGGTGGGCCTCGCGTTCGACGGCAACTACGAGGCAATCGACTCCGACTTCCAGTTCGACCCTGCCCTGGCCCGGACGATCGCGGTGGACATCCGGTACGTCCTCTGGTGCATGGACTTCGTGGACAAAGCGCACGGTCTGATGCGTGAGATGGGCGTGGAGCCGATCAACAAGTAAGAAGGAAAAGGAAAAAGGGAAAAGGTCAAAGGGAAGACAGGGATTTGCCTCTGTCTTCCCTTTTCCGTTTCACCTTTCCCGTCTTCCGTCTTTCCTTTGACCTTTACCCCTCTTCTTTTGAGCCGCCTTCCAGCAATGCGGCCGGGTCGAGTGTCGGCACGACCCGCGCGGCGGCGACGATGTCCGGGTGGAGGTAGCGGTCGGCGTCGAGCGCCGGAACCACCTCGCGCAGCACGGCGTGAGCGCGCTCGAGCGCGGGCGAGGAGCGCAGCGGCCGCCGGAACTCGAGCCCCTGCGCCGCTTCGAGCAGCTCGATGGCGAGGACGTCCCGCAGACACTCCACGATCCGCGCGAGCTTGCGCGCCGCCCACGTTCCCATCGAGACGTGATCCTCCCGCCCCGCAGAAGTGGGGATCGAGTCCACGCTCGCCGGGTGCGCCAGCGTCTTGCACTCGGAGACGAGCGCCGCCGCTGTGACCTGCGCCATCATGAACCCCGAGTTCAACCCGGAGGCGTCCACGAGGAACGCCGGCAGGTACGACTGCTCCGGCGTCACCAGCCGCGCGGACCGGCGCTCCGAGATCGAGGCGAGCGACGTGAGTGCGATCGCCGCGTAGTCGAACGCCGCCGCCACCGGGGCGCCGTGGAAGTTTCCGCCCGAGACGACGCGGCCGTCGGGCAGCACCATCGGGTTGTCGGTGGCGGCGTTGATTTCCACGGCGAGCTTGCCGCGCAGGTGGGTGAGGGCGTCCCGGGCCGCGCCGTGGACCTGCGGCGTGCAGCGCAGCGAGTAGGCATCCTGCACTCGGTAACACGTCTGATGCGCGTCGCGGATCTCCGACCCTTGCAACAGCGCCCACACGTTGGCCGCGCTCTCGAGCTGGCCGGGGTGGCGGCGGGCCTCGTGGATCTCGGCGAGGTACGCCGTGTCGGTGCCCTCCATCGCGTCCACGGACATCGCGGCCACGACGTCCGCGGCGGCCGCGAGCCTCTCCGCATCGACGAGGGCCAGGGACGCGACCGCGGCCATGACCTGCGTGCCGTTGATCAGGGCGAGGCCTTCCTTCGGAGCCAGCTCCAACACTGGAAGCCCGGCGCGAGCCAGCGCCTGGGCGCCCGAGATCCGCAGACCGTCGAAGAACGCCTCCCCCTCTCCGATCAGCACCAGGGAGAGGTGCGCGAGCGGCGCGAGGTCGCCCGAGGCACCGACCGACCCCTGGCACGGCACGACAGGGTGGACGCGGGCGTTCAACAGACCGATCAGGCGCTCGGCGACGACCGGCCGGGCGCCCGCGTACCCCCCGGCGAGGACGTTGGCCCGCAGCAGCAGCATCGCCCGCACGACGTCCTCCGGGAACGGCTCCCCAACGCCGCACGCGTGCGAGCGGAGCAGGTTCTTCTGCAGCTGCGCGAGCTGCTCCGCCGGGATGTGAACGTCCGCGAGCCGGCCGAAGCCCGTGTTGACCCCGTAGATCACCTCGCCGGCCGCGACGCGGGCCTCGATCCTGGCGCGTGTGGCGGACATCCTGCTACGCGCAGACGGCGCCAGCCTCACACCAGCGCCGCGCCTTGCCACCGCCTCGACCTGCTCGAGCGTCAAGCTTCGACCGTCGAGAACGACCTCCTCCATGCCGCCTCCCGGGGCCGGAGGATAGCACCGGTGAAATCGGGAAGAGGTTAAAGGGAAAAGGTGAAAGGGAAGAAAGAGAAAAGCAGCAAGGGAGCAGAGGAGCATGGGGGCAGAGGGGCCAACGACAAAGCACCTCACCCGGGAGCCTATCCTCTGCTCCTCTGCTCCTCTGCTCCTCTGCTCCTCTGCCATTCCTTGAGAAAATGCGCCCGTTCTGCTAAAAGGTGCAGTTCGCGCCTTGGCGCGGTGGGAGCTGGAATGCCGAACGTCGTGGTGGTCGGAGGTCAGTGGGGAGACGAGGGCAAGGGCAAGGTCGTGGACCTGCTCTGCCCGGCGTTCGGCCACATCGTCCGTTTCAACGGCGGTAACAACGCCGGCCACACCGTCCGCTTCGCGGACCGGCACTTTGCCCTCCACCTGATCCCCTCCGGGATCCTGCAGCCCAACTGCCGGTGCCTGATAGGGCCCGGGGTCGTCATCGACCCAGCCGCGCTTCTCGAAGAGATCCGGCTTATCGAGGAGCAGGCGGTCTCGGTCCGCCCTCGGCTCCTGGTCTCATCACGCGCCCACATCGTGCTGCCCGGCCACCGCGCTCTGGACCAAGCGCGTGAGGCGAGCCGCGGCGCCGATAGGCTCGGCACGACCGGTCGGGGCATCGGTCCCGCCTACGAAGCCCGGTCCGGGCGCACCGGAATCCGCCTCGGTCTCGCACGCAACCCCAAGCGGTTGCGCGAGGCCGTCGCGGCCGCAAGCGGTGAGCTGGCCGACATGCTGGCGCGCTACCCTGATGCCAAGGTCCCTCCCACGGAGGAGAACGACCGCACGGTCGAGGCGGCTCTCGCCCTCGCGCCGCTGCTCGGCGACGTATCGCTAACCCTGGCCCAGGCCGGGGAGAGGGGCGAGCCGATCCTCTTCGAAGGCGCCCAGGGCACCCTGCTCGACATCGACCACGGCACTTACCCGTACGTGACGTCGTCCGGTTGCCTGGCCGGCTTTGCCGCGCCCGCGTGCGGGATGCCAGCGCAGGCGATCGGCGGGGTGCTCGGGGTGTTCAAGGCGTACGCGACCCGCGTCGGGAGCGGGCCCTTCCCGACCGAGCTCACCGAAAACATCGGCGAGCACCTCCGCCGGCGCGGCAACGAGTTCGGGACGACGACCGGGCGGCCACGCCGGACCGGCTGGTTCGATGCGGTGGCGGCCCGGGCGGCCGTGCGCTGGAGCGGCATCGACGCGGTGGCGCTCACCAAGCTCGACGTACTCGACGAGGTCTCGGAGATCCCCATCGCGACCGCGTACACGATCGGTGGACAGACGGTCGACCAGATTCCCGACGACGCCGAGGACCTCGCCAACGCTACGCCGATCTACGAGGTCATGCCTGGCTGGCAGACCAATTCCTCAGCGGTCACCACGTTCCGCAAGCTTCCCGGACTGGCCCACCGCTACGTGGCCCGCCTCGAAGAGCTGCTCGGTGTCCCCGTGGTGATGATCTCGACCGGTCCGCGGCGCGAGGAAACGATCGTCCGGCACGTCAAGCCGCTGACGTCGTGGGCCGTCAAGATCTAGCTTCCACCCCTCTTCGCCGTCCGTCAGAATACGAGCGTCTTGCCTCTGTGGAGCGCGCCCTCCGGGCGTGCTCATGATGGTCCCTGCGGGTTTGAAGCAAGCACGCACGCGCACTCCATAGAAACACAAACTGCCCCCCAACCAGCGAAACACGCGGTGTCCTGGTGAATGACGGTATCACTCGTACACCTTGCCGTTGACCCGGAGCCTTCGCAGGTAGAGCAACTCGCACGACCCGTCGCCGGTGTCCTCGCGCGAGAGCGACGATCTCCACGTGACGAGCTCGCCGCCACGGTGCCCCTCGATCCGGATCAACTCGCCCGAGAGCTCCGCCACGTCCCCTTTTCCGAGCGAACGCGCCGCCCGCTTCAGATTTGGGTTTGCAGGCACGATGTGCGTGTTGGAGGAGCTCCGGACCACCGCGGCCTTCGGGAACGGCTGAGCGCCGCTCCAACGCCAGAAGTACCATCGGCCGTCCTGCGACCAGTCGAGCTTGCGCCACCCGTCGCCGTCGGCAAGTTCGCCCCACACCATCGCAACGTCGCACGGCGACAGCCGGCCGTTCCAACCCCAGCCGTAGTTCTCGCGCGACACGACGACCCCGCTCAGGACGTAGCGGGCAAGCGGCGTGACCACGAAATCCCACCCGCCGTCGGAGATGTGGAACGGCTCTGGCGTGTCGATCGCGGTTTGCTCGGGGGGCTGCGAGACGTCGATCGGCGTCGGGTCGTCGCCCGATGAGCTCGGCCCGCAGGCGACAGCGCCCAGAAGCAGCACCCCTGCGACCCACGACAACCGGACCCGAGCTCTCGCGGCGACGTTCACCATGCGCCGGGGATCATCCCATCGATCCCGAGGATGCAGCAAGGTGCGTCCCGCACAGATCGCTCCGCCGTCGCAGCTCCGCCTTGACGCCCACGACACCCGTCGCTACCCTCCATTCGGGCCGTTAGCTCAGCTGGCAGAGCAGCGGGCTTTTAACCCGAAGGTCGTGGGTTCGATCCCCACACGGCCCATTTA
This sequence comes from Thermoanaerobaculaceae bacterium, assembly GCA_050018455.1. Taxonomy (GTDB): domain Bacteria; phylum Acidobacteriota; class Thermoanaerobaculia; order Thermoanaerobaculales; family Thermoanaerobaculaceae; genus RBG-13-68-16. The sequence goes on from JBEKAA010000027.1 coordinate 29,779, forward strand.
GAATCAAACACTTACAAACGAGAGCACGTCGCATATTGTCCGGTGCCACTCTGGTGCCACGTGCAGGAAACACCACCCCAACCCCGATCTCGCAGCCTGAGGCCGCCTGGCGCGAGCGCAGGGCAAAAGAAAGGGCGCCCGAAGGCGCCCCGCACTTTCTGCGCTCGGTGTGTGATCGGCCGCCAGGCTCACTCCGTGACGAAACGAGTCTTGAAATCCCGGTATAGCCGGAGAAGCTCCTCCTCGTGGCCTGCCTCTTCGCGCTCAAGTCGCTCGAAGACCCCACGGACCTCCGGGTCCTCGGACATAGCGGCCAGGAGTCCATACTCGACCTGCGCCTTGCGCTCGGCCTCCATCGCGAGCTTGAAGGCTACGAAGAGATGCTTCTCCTTGTCCGTCATCGGTCTCTGCGCGCTCATGGTGCCTCCTGCTTGGTTCGTATCATCATAGGCCCGAAATGAACAGGGCGCCCGAAGGCGCGCCCGGGATGCGCTCCTGTCCTGGCGCTAGAATGGCTCGGGAGCGTCCAGTTCTACGCCAGTGCAGCGGCTCCTGCCCGCCCCGGCTCCTCGCCTCGGTTCCGGGGCGGGCGCTTCTCTACTACCCCTGCCCGGGGAGAGATCGCAGCTCCTAGGGCCTGTCAGCGAGGGGGAGAAAAGCGCCCCGGTGGCCGGGCTCGTCGAACCGACCACCGGGGCTCAGGGCGCCGGGCCTGGAGGACCACTTGGAGCGCCCCATTGAACGATGGAAAAGCGGCGCAGGCCCCGGAAAGGGCACCAGGGCCCGCGCCTAGAGGGCCGCCGGTGGACCGGCCGGCGGCTCACAGCTTCAGCCGGCGAGCAGCGGCCATCCATTCGTCCTTGTGCTCGGTCCACTTGTGGGGCAGCCGGAGCGACCGTTCGCCAGCGTCCAGCGTCCCTTGGGTCGACGTGGCAGCGGTGCTTGCAGGCGGGGCACGGCAGGATCACGAGACGAGGGCGTCCGGGGGTGGGGCGATCGTGCGCGCGGGCGCCGGCAGCGGCTCGGTGTGGCCCTCGAGCCAATCCGGAACCGCGACACCCAACCCGCGACACCACGCCGTGATCATCGGGCCCTGGCCCTCGAGGGAGCGCGGATCGCGGCCCGAAAATGCGTCGGCCCACAACCCGAGGCTAGCCACCAAGGTAGATCGCAGCGTTTTCGTGTCCGCGCCGGACCGCGCGAGAGCGAGCAAGCCGGCTGCCAGCACCAGCACAGCGAACCCGACCAGAGCCGCACCGGCCAGAAGAGGAATCGCTGCCTCGGGGTCGTTGGTCAGGCTGAAGGTCGCGGGGGTCAGGGTGCCGGTCTCTGCGGTCACCTGGTACGGCCCGCCCACCGTGCTGTTGGCGGTCGCCGTCACCGAGGCAAGGCCGTCGGCACCGGTCGTCGCGCTGCCTCCGTTGCTGAAGGTGGCGCTCGGCCCCGAGGCCGGCGCGGTGAACGTCACGTCGGCACCGCTCACCGGATTGCCGTGCGCGTCGGTCACACTGACCTCAAGCGACTGCCAAAAATGAGTGCCGATGGGTGCGCTTTGCGGTGTGCCACCTGTCGCCACGATCGTCGTCGCCGGCCCCGGCGTGGTCGTCGGCGTGACGGTCGGCGCCGCCGTCGGAGTCACGGTCGGCGTGATCGTTGGCGTGACGGTCGGCGTCGCCGTCGGAGTCTGGGTCGGCGTGGGTGTCGTCGTCGCCGTACTCGTCGGAGTCACGGTCGGCGTGATCGTTGGTGTGACGGTCGGCGTCGGCGTGGCCGTCGGGGTCATGGTTGGGGTCACTGTGGGTGTGACGGTCGGCGGCATATTGCATGTGCTGTACGTTAGCGTAAAGCTCTGGATGCTGTTTCGGCCGAGAGTGCCTCCCGCGTCGGTGGCCACGCTTGCCGTGTCATCCATCTCGAAACGCACCCAGAAGTATCGCCCGCACTGCGAGATGTCGTAGGTGTGGCCCGAAATGGAATTGGGAATCGCGACGCGAGTGAAGATCCCAGTCGATTGGGGGGCCGTCGCGTAGGTCAAATTCGTGATCCCGGCAGGATCGCCGGCTCCGCCCGTATACTCAAAGGTGCCGATCATCTGATCCGAGCCGAGATCGACCAGGCGGGAATAGGCCGCACGGGCGGCAGGCCCTGCGAGCGCGGTGTACTGCACGTCGTTGAGATAGTGGTTGCCAGAGGCCCCGCCCATGACATACAGCCAGCCGTTATAGGCAACCGAGGTGTGCTCCCATCGCGCGGTTGTAAAGCTCGTGGCGGCGCTCCAGGCGCCTACCGTGCCGTCGGCATTGATCGGAGCAAATTGCACGTCATTCAAACCGCCGCCGATGCCGCCCTGGCCGCCGATGACGTACAGGTAACCGTTGTAAACGACCGAGGTGTGCGCCCATCGCGCGGTTGTAAAGCTCGTGGTGGCGCTCCAGGCCCCTATGGTGCCGTCGGAATGGATCGGAGAAAATTGCACGTCATTCAAATCGCCGCTGCTGCCCTGGCCGCCGATGACGTACAGGTAACCGTTGTACACAACGGATGTATGACCCTCTCGTGCGGTTGTAAAGCTCGTCGTGGCGCTCCAGGTCCCTATGGTGCCGTCGGAATTGATGGGCGCAACCTCGACGTCATTCCGAGGACCGCTGCCGGTAGCTCCGCCGATGACGTACAGGTAACCGTTGTAAACGACCGAGGTGTGGCTGCATCGTGCGGTGGCGAAGCTCGTGGTGGCGCTCCAGGCGCCCACGGTGCCATCGGAATTGATCGGAGCATACTGCACGTTATTGAAGTAGCTGCCATTGTACCCGCTGTACCCGCTGTACCCGCCGATCACATACAGGTTGCCGTTATAGGCAACCGAGGTGTGGCTTCGTCGCGCGGTGGTAAAGCTCGTGGTGGCGCTCCAGGCCCCTATGGTGCCGTCGGAATTGATCGGAGCAAACTGCACGCTATGGAGGTAGCCGACGAGGGTACCGTTCCCGCCGATGACGTACAGGTAACCGTTGTACACAACGGATGTATGACCCTCTCGCGCGGTTGTAAAGCTCGTCGTGGCGCTCCAGGTCCCTATCGTGCCGTTGGAATTGATCGCAATATACTGCACATCATTTGACCAGTTGCTGCCACTACTGGACCCGCCGATCACATACAGGTAGCCGTTGCAGACAACCGACGTGTGGTAGTATCGCGCGGTGGTAAAGCTTGGGGCGGCGGTCCAGGCGTCGACAGTGCCATCGGAATTGATCGGAGCAAACTGTACATCATTGAAGTAGCTGCTGCCATTGTAGCCTCCGATGACATAAATGTAGCCGTTATAGGCAACCGAGGTATGGCCGTATCGCGCAGTGCCGAAGCTCGTGGTGGCGCTCCAGGTCCCTATGGTGCCGTCGGAATTGATCGGAGCAAATTGCACGTTATTCAAACCGCCGCTGCTGCCCTGGCCGCCGATGACGTACAGGTAACCGTTGTAAACGACCGAGGTGTGGCTGCATCGTGCGGTGGTAAAGCTCGTGGTGGCGCTCCAGGCGCCCACGGTGCCATCGGAATTGATCGGAGCATACTGCACGTTATTGAAGTAGCTGCCATTGTACCCGCCGATCACATACAGGTTGCCGTTATAGGCAACCGAGGTGTGGCTTCGTCGCGCGGTGGTAAAGCTCGTGGTGGCGCTCCAGGCCCCTATGGTGCCGTCGGAATGGATCGGAGAAAATTGCACGTCATTCAAACCGCCGCTGCTGCCCTGGCCGCCGATGACGTACAGGTAACCGTTGTAGACGACCGAGGTGTGCTCCCATCGCGCGGTTGTAAAGCTCGTGGTAGCGCTCCAGGCGCCCACGGTGCCATCGGAATCGATCGGAGCAAACTGTACGTCATTGAGGAATGCGGAGCTGCTATCGAACCCGCCGATGACATACAGGTGGCGGTTATAGACAACCGAGGTGTGGCCGCATCGTGCGGTGGGAAAGCCTGTGGTGGCGCTCCAGCCGCCCACGGTGCCGTTGGAATTGATCGGAGCAACCTGCACGTCGTTGAAGCTGCTGCTACCATTGGTCCCGCCGATGACATACAGGTAGCCGTTGTAGGCCACCGAGGTGTGTTGGTGTCTCGCAGTGGAAAAGTTCGTGGTGGCGTCCCATGCCCCCACGGTGCCGTTGGAATTGATCTGAGCAAACTGCACGTCATTGAAGTAGCTGCCGTTGTACCCGCCGATGACGTACAGGTTGCCGTTATAGGCAACCGAGGTGTGGCCGGCTCGTGGGGCGGAGAAGTTTGTCGTAGCGTTCCAGGTGCCCACGGTGCCGTCGGAATTGATCGGAGCAAACTGCACGCTATGGAGGTAGCCGACGAGGGTACCGTTCCCGCCGATGACATACAGGTAGCCGTTGTAGGCAACCGAGGTGTGCTCCCATCGCGCGGTTGTGAAGCTCGTCGTGGCGCTCCAGGCGCCTACCGTGCCGTCGGCATTGATCGGAGCAAACTGCACGTCATTGAGGTCGGTGCTTTCACTCTTCCCGCCGATGACATACAGGTAGCCGTTGTACGCGGCGGATGTATGACCCTCTCGCGCGGTTGTAAAGCTCGTCGTGGCGCTCCAGGTCCCTATCGTGCCGTCGGATTTGATGGGCGCAACCTCGACGTCATTCCGAGGACCGCTGCCGGTAGCTCCGCCGATGACGTACAGATACCCGTTGTAGGCAACCGAGGTGTGGCCGCTTCGCGCAGTAGGAAAACTGGTCGTGGCGCTCCAGGTCCCTATCGTGCCGTCGGAGTTGATATGGGCAACCTCAACGTCGTTCATGAGACCGCTGCCGTTAGCTCCTCCGCCGATGACGTACAGATACCCGTTGTAGGCAACCGAGGTGTGGCCGTATCGCGCAGAAGGAAAGCTCGTCGTGGCGCTCCAGTCTCCGATCCAGCCTATCGTGGGGACGGCGCGGCTGATGGCGTCCGTATCGAAACTGATCATCCCCTCGTTGTTGCCTCTTAGGAAATCAGCGGTTGTAATGACCACGACGCTCGGATCGATTCGGACGGGAGGCGCAAGAGAGGACAGGTCGGCAGTATGGAGGATTACCTCATTGCCGTCCATCGTGTAGTTGGCAAGGCTCGCATGCTTTTGTCCGGCTGCATCGAGGACGACAGGCGCCGGGATGATGTACAGGAGCTGATCCTTCGCGGCGTGCTTGCGCGCATTGATAAGGAGTCCGGCGGACTTGTCGTCCCCTGTCTGCACGAAGCCGGAGAGCGCGGGGCCGGGGCCGTAAACGAGCAGGTTGCCCTTAGCGTCCAGTTTGAAGTCGAGATTCCCGTCCCGGCGGAAAGCGAAAGCCAAGCTCACGTCTTTCGACGGCGCGGCATCTAGAACAATGTCCTCCTCTAACCCGTTTTTCTTAAATTCGTACTCGTACCGGACGTCCCTGCCCGCATAGACAAGCCGCCCGCCACTCTCGGCAGCGGGCGAGGTGAGCAGCGCGTCGCGCACAGGCCAGAACTTGAGTGACATGTCCGATCGATCAGCGCATATCTCGATTCCGCCGCTCAGGTAACGGCCCATCCTTGCCTGGTACCCTCCGGTCCTAGGTTTGCCAGAGGCCGCGTCAGAAGAAGGAGACACATAGGTATAGGTCTCCCCATCCTGGGAAAGATGAAGGCCTGCCTGGGGCGGATTCTCCGCCCGCGCCTTCGCCCTGAGCTGCTGCTCCACGAAAGGCGGGATGGATTGGTGTTCTGGATACATCCCGACTCTGGGATCAGGAGGGGCTTGTGATAGTGCTTGCGCGGCTAAGACTACCGGCATGGCAGCCACCAGGACGAAGCTCACGATCAAAGCAAGACGCAGAGGTGGACGCTTCATGACCTAACCTCCCCCATCAGAAGCTTGATAACAACGGGTCTTCGCGTTAGGCGAGATCTCCCAGGTAGATAGCCGCCCGCCGCGATGGCCACGACGATCGTCAACCCAGTCGGGATCGTGGTGTGGCCGGACCCGTTGCTGCCCCACATGGAGACTCTGCCCCCGTTGGCGCTCGCACGGCGAAGCGACTCCTGCACCGCCGCCGTCGTGACCAGCGAAGCCGCCGCCAGAACCAGGACGGCCACCGCAAGCCACCGCCGCTTACCTCGCCTATGCGATTTCATCGTGGTCCCCCCAACAAGGATCACTTCGAAGTATCCAACCTGCGTTCCGCGCGTGTCCCCATTCGGCCCGCCGAAAGACCCAGCACGTCCTTAACCCTGAATTGCCGTAAAGCTTTGCCCCACAAGAGCCGCGGACCCTCTCCGCACAAGGTCGCCATCCGGGATGTTCCAGGCAAAAGGGGGCTTCGATGGCGCCACCCTTGGCGTCATCTTCGGTGAGGTGGTCTTCCACCATCGTTTCAAGGGAAGCGCAGGGACCGCCGCCCGATATCGTCGCCGGGCTGCCGCTGATGGCGGCACTGGCTCCGCTTGCCGGGGGGGTGAAGACGACCCTCCCGCCATTCACCGGTTCCACTGGGTTTTTGGCGGTGACGGTCACTGAAAAGGGGGTAGCGAAGGCGGTGTTGACTAGGGCGCTCTGATTATCGCCGCCGCTCTGGGCCAGCGAAAAGCCCTGCGACTCGAAGGACCCGACGTCGATTGGGCCGATCCGGCCCATCCCGCGCTGGTCGGTGGTGGTCGTGTAACTGGTGTAGGTCAATCCGGCGCCGATGGCCGCGCTCCCGGGCAGGAGGGGGAAGGTCTGCGTGGGTCCCCCATAGCTGCCCAGCGGGCCGAGCAGGAGGCTGGAGGATTGCGTGAAGTTGCCGCCGATTGGGTTGCACGTCCCGTCGTCGTCGAAGTTGTTGCCGCCCTGCGAATAGACATTGGCCACGCCGCCGCAGTTTCCGCCCGACAGGCTGTTGGCGGCGATGTTGTTCAGGACGATCGTATAGCCCCCCGTGCTCCGGTTGAGGACGTTCCCACCGCCGCCGTGGCGCTGTTGCCCGAGAGGGTGTTGTTGAGGGCAACGATGACGCCGTTGTCCGTCATGATACTATCACCGTTGGTCGACGCATAGAGGTCGTTGTTCGTGTCGAAGGCGAGGCCGGTCACGTAGCCGCTGGGAATGCTCGTGTCCGACCAGCTCACGCCGTAGTCCGTGCTCTTCCAGCAGCCACTCCCGTAGAAACCGGCGAACACGGTCCCCGGGTGACCTGCCCCCCGAAAATCGGTCCAGGTTGAAAGGTAGGATCGAGGCTTGAGACTGGACCGGGAAAGGGGCGGGGGAGCCAGCGACTTCCAGCGTGGTGGTTACCCAGCGAGGAACAGGCCATTCGACTTTCTGCCGCGTGGTTACCCAGCGGTTACCCAGAGAAATGTGGCCCGTTGGTCGTTGTGCTAAGTGCTTGAATTTGCTGGAGCCAACGCGCGGGATCGAACCGCGGACCTGCTGATTACGAATCCGACAACGGCCCGTTCTGGTGTGTTCGTGGTATGGGGCGGGTGTTGACAGAATTCATTGCAGATAATACACTAAGTAACGGATGCGAACACTCGACATGGTCATACGTGTTCCTTGCGCCGTGCTACCTGGGTGCTACCCGGTAGCACGGCGCAAGCGGTCTTACGGCGGAGGTGCAACGTGAAGACAAAGCTCACGGCTCGGAACATTGCCACTGCCTTGAAGGGCTACCAGGGCGACGAACTGGTTCTGTTCGACACTGACCTCCCGGGTTTCCGGTTGCGGCTCCGGGGCCACAAGCGGGTCTTCGAGATCCACTACGGGCCACGGGGCCGGCGGCACCTCTACACCTTGGGCGACTTTGGCCCCCTGACCCCAGACGATGCCCGCGATCTGGCGATCACGAAGCTCGGGGAGTACAAGAGCGGTCGTGACCCGCTGGAAGAGCGCCGCGCCAGCCGGGCTGTGCCAACGTTCGCAGCCTGGGCGGATGAGTACCTCGAGGGCGTGAGGCAGCGCAAGAAGCGACCGCGGGAGGACCAGCGGTTCCTTACCTGGGCCAAGCGGCGGTGGGGAAACAAGCCTCTCGACAAGGTCACGGCCGGCGACGTAGAGAAGACCTTCCGACTGCTCGCCTCCGATGGGCACAAGATCGCAGCGAATCGCTGGCTGGCCAGTGTGCGGGCCTGCCTGCAGGCCGCATGGCGGCTCGACAAGATTCCGAGCAACCCCGCGATGAAGGTGCGACCGCTGCCCGAGAATCCTCCGCGGGCGCGGGTGCTGACGAACAAGGAATTCGACCGGCTGCAGGTTGCGATTGCGGCGATCGAGGACCCGCATGTCCGGGCCGCGTTCACACTGCTGGTGGCCACCGGCGCGCGGGTGTCCGAGGTTCTCAAGGCCAAGCGTGAAGACTTCGATCTCAACGCCGGGGAGTGGCGCATCCCGTCACCGAAGGCGGGGCGCCCCCAAGTTGTGCCCCTTCCGAAGCAACTCTCGGTCCTCCTCCGCAAGCTGCCTGCAGTCGGCTCGCTCGTGGTTCCAGGCCACAACGACCCGGAGAAGTCCCGCTTCGACCTCAAGAAACCGTGGGAGGAGATCCGCAAGGCTGCGAAGCTCCCGGACGTTCACCTTCACGACCTCCGCCGTACGTTCGGTCTTCGAGTGAGCCGCAAAGCCGGCCTGCATGTTGCGTCGAAGCTGCTTCGCCATGCAGATGTGCGGGTGACCGAACAAGTGTACGCGCCGCTGGGCCTCGCCGAGTTGCGGAGAGCTTCCGAAGTTCAGGCTAAGGGGCTCGCCAAGGTTCTGCCTATCGCCGCGGGGCAGCGCCCCAGAGCCGGTGCCTCTAAGGACGCCAGCACGAGCAAAGCGACACGGCGAATGGGAAGGTAGGAAGCAGGGGGAGACCGGGCTATGGCACCTCCGAGACGAGCAACCGATCCGTGCGGCCCAATCCGACGGGGTTGGCCATCCGCGCGGCGCTGTCCGACATGTCCCCTCCCCGAGAGGGAACGGCGACCAGAAAGGTGCACCGACGTCCGGCTTGATTTGGCCAGCGGCCTATTGGGAAGGCCGTTGAAGGACGCTGAGTTCAAGCTGCTTGCCGAGCGGGCGGCCAAGAGTGGCCCTAGCCCGCTCCCTGAGTTTGGCCGGGACGCCACTCCGGGACGCCTGCCGCTTGCCGAGCTTGAGGGTGAGGTCTCGGTCTATGCAGAGGACCGGACCTCGGTGAACGATTTCTTCCGGCCGTGGCCGCGTATCGTTGTCGAGATCAACGACGACACGACCACCTCGGACCTGAGGGCAGCAATTCCCACGATCCTCGCGTGGCGGAACGCCCTCTTCGAATTACAAGGGCCTCGGATCTTCGGTCCAATTGGGCGATGGGAGCTGTATTTGGAGTATCTCTCGGAGCTACAGCGCGGGGGGTTGACCTATACAGCCGTGGCGGCACGAGTCAACGCCCGTGTGGAGGAATTGTTGCCGGCCACGAGAAAGCGAGTGTTTTTGACATTGCGCCGGTCAGCTGGTGAGGCGAGTGGACGTGATCGCTGGTTGTGTCGGTTGTGTCGGAGCGAGGTTTGCGGTCGCGCAG
>JBEKAA010000028.1:0-57182 GCA_050018455.1 Thermoanaerobaculaceae bacterium
CGCGAGGCAGAGCCTCGCTCGCTCCAGGAGGCGAGGAGCCGAGTCGTATCCTCTGCGATACGTCGCAGGCTCCGAACCTCGAGTACGCCCGCCAGGCCGGCCAGATCCGCGTTCGCAGCGGAACCCTCATGAATAGTCCAGGCTAACCTGGATCTTGGCTCTTTGCTCGGTGCGGACCATGGCCAGGCGTTGCTCGCTGGCCTTTCGGCGGTACGAAGATCCCCGCAACGTACCGCCAGCGGTAGGCCAGGTCCCACGAGGTGGTCCGGCGCCACCGGCCCGGCCAGGCGGCCAGGGCGGTGGCCGCTGCGGCAGCGATGACCGGACGGACGAGGAGCTTGAACGCCAGGCGCGGGTGGCGGGCTACGACGCTCCGCGCGGCGGCGCCCGCAGAGCGCGGGCGGCGCGCGTATTCGCGCGGCCCGGCGATTCGGTGGTCATGGAACGCGCAAGCTTCCGGCAGGTAGCGGAGCGTGCGCCCTCGCAGCGACTGCCTGTAGGCCCACTCGCCGTCTTCGAGCACCGAGTGAGGCAGCGACGGGTCGAACGGCTCGTCGAGCAGCCACGCTCGCGGCGCCGCCAGGTGGGCGCCCCAGCACGCATCCCAGGGGATCGGCGCCTCGGGCCGCAGGCGCGCGAAGTTGAACTGGTGGCCGGCGGGGGCCAACCACGCCATGTACGGTGTGACCTCGTGATCGGGGTCCCATTCGACCCTGCCCACCGCGATGCAGGGGCCGAACCGGCGCTGCGCCTCGACGTGGGCGCGGAGGCACGCCGGGTCGGGGCGCGTGTCGTCGTTGAGGAAGAGGACCAGATCACCCTTGGCTGCGCTCACGCCGAGGTTCTTGGCCGCGCTGATCCCCGCAGCCGGCTGCGACCGCACGCGCGTCGGGAAAGAGTAGGGCGTCGAGGCGATGGCCCTGGAGTCGGCATTTTCCCCGTCGAGAACCACGATCACTTCAAACGGCGGCGTGACCGGCGCGAGGTCGGTGTAGGAGGCCAGGGAGGCCGCAAGGTGGCGCGGACGTCCCGCGGTGACGATGACAACGCTGACGCGGGGCGTGAGTCCCTCATCCGCCCAAGTGTAGGCAACGTTCACGGCAGCAATGATATTGCGATCGGCTTGGAAACAAGAATCGCGCGAACGTGGTTTCCTTGGATCAGGGGCTACACCCTCGACGGGACGCCGTCGGTCTCCGATCCCGGGCGCGCAGGGGCTCTCCGCGCCTGCGAGCCTCCTCGTGTGGTGTACCATCCGCTGGGTATGAAAGGAACCGACCCTTCATGATGAAGAGAAGCATACTGACCGTTGCCGCGGGGGCGTTGCTGTGGTCACAGGTTGTGGGCGCCCAGTTCTCCCAGCAGGGGAGCAAGCTCACCGGAACCGGCGCGACGGGCAACGCCTGGCAGGGGTCCGCGGTGGCCGTGTCGGCGGACGGCAACACGGCGATCGTCGGCGGCTATCTCGACAACAACGGAGCCGGAGGGGTCTGGGTCTTTACCCGGTCGAACGGGGTGTGGACTCAACAGGGCAGCGAACTGATCGGCACCAACCCCAGCGGGCCTGGAACCAGCAGTCAGGGGTTCTCCGTGGCGCTCTCGGCCGACGGCAACACCGCGCTCGTCGGCGGGCCGGCCGACAACACCGGCTATGGTGCGGTTTGGGTGTTTACCAGAACGGACGGAGTGTGGGCGCAGCAGGGTTTGAAGTTTGCCGGCTCCGGCGCGTCCGGGAAGGCGAACCAGGGGTGGGCGGTGGCCCTTTCCTCCGACGGCAACACGGCGCTGATCGGCGGGCCGGCGGACAACAGCGGCGTCGGCGCGACCTGGGTGTTCGCGCGCACGGGCAGCACGTGGAAGCAGCAAGGCGGGAAGCTCATCGGTACCGGTGCGGTCGGCACCGGTCCGGTCAACACCAGTGCGGCCGGCAACGCAGCACAAGGGTCTTCGGTGGCTCTGTCGGGCGATGGAAGCAGGGCCGTCGTCGGCGGGATGCGGGACAACAACGGCTACGGGGCCGTGTGGGTCTTCACCCAGACGTCCGGCAAGTGGACGCAGCAGGGGAGCAAACTGGTCGGATCGTCGCCGAACACTTTCTTCACGATCACCGGCAATGCCAGCGTGACGGCGACCTTCACCCAGCAGCCGGTCCCCTGCTACACGCTGGCGATGGTCACCTCGCCACCCAACAAGGGAACGTTCACGGTGAATACGCCGCCAACCTGCCCGGGCGGGTACACGCCCGGGACGCAGGTCTGGCTGGAAGTTGTGCCACAGGATACCAACTGGTCGTCGATCACGGGATGGACCGGGAGCGGCGGGACGTTCTCCGCCCTCGCTTCGTACGAAACGCTCTTCACGATTACCGGCAACGCCAGCGTGACCGCAAACCTCGCCCCGCAGGGGAGCAGCTGCGAGACCCTCTCGGTGGCGGTGAACCCCCCCGGCACGGGCATGGCGGCGATCAACTCGCTGACGGACTGCACGACTTCTTCTTCTGTTGCGGGATTCTTACAGGGAGTGCCCATCTTCCTGACGGCCGAGCCGGCCGCCGGCTACAGCTTCGCGGGATGGACCAGCAGCGGCGGTGGATTCGCGAACGCATCGGCGCCGACAACGAAGTTCACGATCGCCGCCAGCACCACCGCCACCGCGAACTTCATTCCTACCCCGACCGGCTGCTACTCGCTGTCGACGGCGTCCGGGGCGAGCGGAACCGGAACCGTCACGGTCAACACGCCCCAGAACTGCAACGGCGGGTACACGCCGGGCACAGTGATCTCCCTCACCGCGAACCCGGCGCCGGGGTGGACGTTCTCGAGCTGGAACGGGAGCGGGGGGTCTCTCCTGAACCCCGGCGGGATCGCGGCGGGCGGCAACCAGGGTCTCTCCGTCGCACTCTCGAGCGACGGCAACACCTTGATCTTCGGCGGAAACGTCGCCAGCCCGTCTTCCGGGAGGGTGTGGGTCCTCTCCCGTTCCAGCGGGGCCTGGGTCCAGCAGGGCAACCCGATCGTGACGAACGGCATCGCCTCGCTCGCACAGCAGGCCTGGGCGGTTTCCCTTTCCAGCGACGGCAACACGGCGGTGGTGGCGGAGCCGGGAGACAACTCCGGGATGGGCGCCGCATGGGTGTTCACACGCTCGGGCGGGGTGTGGACGCAGCAGGGCGGCAAGATGGTCGGGACCGGCGCGGCGGGGACGGCCGAGCAGGGCTACGCAGCGGCGATCTCCGCCGACGCCAGCACGATCGTCATCGGCGGTCCCACGGACGGCGGGGGCGCAGGCGCGGCCTGGGTCTTCACCAGCGGAAGCCCTTCGCCGAACTGCACGTTCGCCCTCTCACCGGCGTACCAGGGGTTTGCCCGTGCCGGCGGCTCGGGCGCCTTCACCGTCGACCTTGTCTCCGGTAGCGGGTGCCCGTGGGTCGCCGTGAGCAGCGATCTATGGCTCACGGTCACGGGCGGGGCGACCGGTTCCGACAACGGACAGGTCACGTTCGGCGTGCCCTCGAACACCGGGGTCTCTCGTGCCGCCACGATCTCGGTTGCGGGTCAGACGTTTGCCGTTTACCAGGCGGGGAGCAACTGCACGTACTCGATCGACCCTGTCGCAGGCACCTCCCCCTGGAGCGGAGGTGACGGCTCGTTCAATATGACGACGCCTGCCGACTGCCCGTGGAACGCAACGAGCAACGCGTCGTGGATCCACACGGTGAACGGCGGGGGAGGCGTCGGCACGGGGCCGGTGGGTTTCACCGTGGATGCCAACTCTGCCGGGCCCCGCACGGGGACGATCGGCATCGAGGGCCTGACCTTCACGGTGAACCAGGCGCCGCCGCCCCCTGTTGCGGCGTTCACCGTCAGCCCGACGAGCGCGGTAGCAGGCGAGTTCCTCTCGTTCACCGACACATCGACCGGCGCACCGACCTCCTGGTCGTGGGATTTCGGTGACGGATCCGGCGCTGCGGCACAGAACGTGAGCCACGCGTATCCCGCCGCCGGAACGTACACGGTCGTCCTGACGGTCGCGAACCAGACCGCCCAGAACAGCATGACCCAGCAGATCACCGTTGCCTCCGGATTCGCCCGCTGGGTTCCGGTGGTGAGCCACGTGTCGGGCGCGAACGCCGCGGAGTGGAGATCGGACGTGAGCGTGCTGAACCCGGGCACCGTCGCGGCTACCGTTCAGGGCCAGTTCCACGCGTCCGGCGGCGTGGTGCCGGGAACGGTCGCCATCCCCGCCGGGAGCCAATTCGTTTTGCAGGACGTGGTCGGCGCGCTCGGTTCGATCGGGGCGGGGGCGCTTGAGATCCTCTCCGACCTGCCGGTGGTGGTGGCGTCGCGGACGTACGACCAGTTGGCCGACGGGACGGTCGGCCAGGATTACGCCTCATACGCCGTCACGGACGGCCTGGTTGCGGGCCAGTGGGTCTGGCTTCCGCAGCTGAGCCAGAACGCGGCGTACCGGAGCAACATCTCGCTGACCAACATCGGCAACGCACCGGCCGATGTAACGGTGGCGCTGTTCGACGGGTCGGGGAACCAACTGGCCACGTATGGCGTGACCCTCGCGCCGGGGGACTGGGCGCAGCAGAACAGGCCGTTCTATGGCTACGCCGACCAGACCTCACTGGACACCGGGTATGCCAAAGTGACCGTAAACTCCGGCGCGGGCATCATCGCCACCGCGGCCGTCATCGACAACATCACCAACGACCCGACCACGGTTCCGATGACGCGCGCGTCCGACGTGCCGAGCGCGGGCTCCGTCTGGATCCCGTCCGTGAGTCACGTGCAGGGCACGAACGGCACGGAGTGGCGGTCGGACCTCGGGCTGCTCAACCCGGGCCCGACCCCGGCGAACGTTCAGGGGTTTCTGTACACGTCCGGCGGCGTCCTGACGGGAGCGGCCGCGGTCCCTGCAGGGAGCCAGCTCGTGCTGACGGACGTCGTGAGCCAGTTCGGCTACTACGGCTCCGGCGCACTGCAGATCGTTTCCGACCAACCCCTCGTGGCAACCTCGAGGACGTACGACCAGCTGGCCAGCGGGACGGTCGGTCAGGAGTACGGCTCGTACACGACGGCGGGCGGCCTCGGCGCCGGGCAGTCGGCGTGGCTCCCGCAGCTGGCGGAGAACGCCGCATACCGGACGAACATCTCGCTGACCAACACGGGCGGCACGACGGCCGCGGTGACGGTGACGCTGTTCGACGGCGGAGGCAACGCGCTCGCGAGCTACGACGTGACGCTCGCTCCGGGCGAGTGGTCGCAGGAGAACCAGCCGTTCGTCTTCAAGGCTTTGCAGAGCAACCTGGATGGTGCGTACGCCGAGGTCACGGTCACGTCGGGCGCCGGAGTCGTCGCGTCGGCCTCCGTCATCGACAACGTCACCAACGACCCCACCACCATCGCCATGATTCCGCAGTAGGGCGCGGAGCGGCACGGCGGGCACGCACCGGGCATTCCGTGCGATCGGCGGGTCACCGAGAACGGGCGGCAAGAAAGCCATGGCGGAGCGTGGCGGGGTGGTCTCGTTCATACCACCCGGACCGACTGCAAGCGTTCTTGACGACTGGTCGATGCCGGCGTAGGCTGAAAACCGAACGGATGGTAGGGAACTCATGAACCAGGCTGAAAAATCGCAGCGCTCGAAGGAGCGCATCCTCGAGGCCGCGCTCGGGCTCTTTTCGAGCCAGGGGTACCGGGCCACCAGCGTCCGCGACATCGCCGAGGCGGCCGGCGTCTCCACCGGCAACGTGTACCACCACTTCCCGGACAAGGAGACGCTCTTCCTCACGCTGCTCGATCAGTACTGGTCGGCGATCGAGGACCCCGAGCTGCCGTTCAACAAGGCCCTCGGGGTCGGGACGTTCCCCGACAACATCGAGGAGCTCGGCCACGCCTCGCGGCAGCTCGTCGACGGCTATCGGCGCTACATTGCGCTCATCTACGTGGACGTCGTCGAGCTCGAGGGGAACCACATCCGAAAGTTCTACGCGGACATGGCGAAGCGCTACGCGGACTTCCTCGACAGCCACGACGGCGGCAAGACGATCGCGGCGCACCTGCGGCCGGGGATCTCGCCGGTGTCCGCCGTGATGTTCGCGACGAGGTTCTTCCTCAACTACTTTGCCGTCGAGATCCTTTTCGGAGTTCCGAACCACTTCGGCAAGGACACCGAGGCCGTGATCAAGGAGACCGCCGAGATTCTGCGCCACGGCATGCTGCGCCCGACCACCTGAGTCGGGACGCCGCCGGCGCTGGCGCCGCCGCCACGCCTACCGAGCGCCGCCGATAGCGGACCGTCTGCGGCGTTGCACTCGGCGAGTCGCATGCTCACGTAGCCTCCGGCTACGCTCCGCTGCTCCCGCCTCGTGCGCCTTGCATCCGGCCCACTCTCGGCGGCGCGGCTGCACGCCTCAGTGCTCCGACCTGCTTGGTTTGTCTCTCCGGACCACGGGCCACTGACCAGGGTCTCTCTCGGCGGTGCGGCTTCCCGCACGCTGCCTTGGCCCTGCCAGGAGGAAAGGGCTTCGCCTCGCAAGAGGGAAGAGGGCAGAGGGTTGACGAGAGAAGAAGAACGGACGGCGGAACCCGCGCCTTGTCTTCCCTCTACCTTCTACCCTCTGCCTTCTTCCCCTTTCCCTGTGATCGTGCCGTCATCCACGCCAGCTGATCGAGATCCACGTTGCCGCCGGTCAGTATCACGCCGATCCGTTGCCCGGCCGCCGGCAGCGCGCCCTCGAGCAGCGCGCCCAGCGGCACCGCCGACGACGGCTCGATCACGATCTTCATGCGCTCCCAGACGTGCCGCATGGCGGTCACGGTGGCCTCCTCGCTGACGGTCACGATCTTGGCGCCCCGCTCCCGAATGATGGCAAAGGTGAGCGTCCCGAGCGAGGTCAGGAGGCCGTCGGCAACCGTCCTGGGGTCGACGGACGGTACGATCCGGCCTTCCTTCAGCGATCTGAACGCATCGTCGGCCGCAGCCGGCTCCGCCGCCACGACGCACGTCTTCGGCGAGAGGCTGCCCACCGTGATCGCGGTGCCCGAAAGCAGGCCCCCGCCTCCTACCGGCACCATCACGATGTCGAGATCGCGGACGTCCTCAAGGAGCTCGAGAGCCGCGGTGCCCTGCCCCGCAATCACCCTGGAGTCGTTGTACGGGTGCACGACGGTGGCGCCCGTTTCCGCCACGACGGAGGCCAGCGTCGCCTCACGGGCCGCGAGCGTCGGGTCGCACAGCACGATCCGGCCGCCGTACCCGGCGACCGCCGCTTGCTTGACCGCCTTCGTCGTGCGCGGCATCACCACATGTGCCGTGATGCCGCGGAGGCGTGCAGCCAGCGAGAGCGCCGCCGCGTGGTTGCCCGAGGAGTGCGTGGCCACACCCTTGCTCGCGTCGTACTCGGAAAGGGAGAAAACGGCGTTCGTGGCTCCGCGGAACTTGAAGGCGCCCACCTTCTGGAAGTTCTCGCACTTGAAGAAGAGCCGGGCGCCGACCATGGCGTCGAGGCTCGTACACGTGAGCACCGGCGTGCGGTGCCCGTACGGCCGGATCCGCTCAGCCGCAGCACGAACGTCGGCCAGGACAGGGTGGGTCGTCATCGCGCGTGGTCCCTCTCTATAGCAGTCTACCGCCGTACGCTGTGCGTCCGGAAAGGAGACGGGGCGCCCGAAGGCGCCCCGCGAGAGCCAGTTCCGGCGACGTTCTCTAGAACTTGTAGCCGAGCATCAGGCGGAAGTTCCGCCCGGGCTCCAGGTGTGTGTTGAAAGGCTCGACGTAGGCCGTGTTGCCGGCGTTCTCAATCGCCGCTTGCACTGTCAGCCCGCCGTGGAAATCGTAACCCCCGCGGAGGTCGAGCACGGCGAAACCCGGGGTCTGGATCTGACCTTCCGGAACCCGGTCCTGCCGCGCCACCATCCGGGTGGCCGCTTCGCCCCACCAGCGGGTCACCTGGTACCGCGCGCCCAGGACGCCCTTCAGCGGGGCGATCATCGCGAGCGGCTCCCCGGTCTGGTCGTCGGTGCCGCGGCAGTAGGAGATATTGCCGAAGGCGGTCCAGTGCTGAGTAGGGTACCAGTTCAGCTCGAACTCGGTTCCCTCGATCGTCGCGCGGTCGATGTTGCCGAAGTGAGCCAGCTGAAGGCCGGTGCTCGGATCGACGCCGGTGTACACGAGATCGATGAAATCGCGCGCCGCGTTGTGGTAGACGCTGAACCCGCCGGAGAATTCCTCGTACCGCACCTTGAAGCCAACCTCGCTGTTGAGCGACGTCTCTGATTTGAGCTGCGGATTCTGCTGGATCAGGACGGTGCCCGTGGTGTCGAGCCCGAAGTACGAGCGCTCCTCGATGTTCGGCGCGCGGAACCCGCGGCCGACCAGCGCGGTGAGGGCGACATGCTCGGTGGCTTGATAGAGCGCGGAGACGTTGCCCGATACGGCGGTTTGCGAGACGTCGAACGGCTCCCCGGTGTACCGCGGGTCGTCAAGGCTCACGAAGCTGTAGTTGTCGCCGCGCACGCCGGCCAGCAGCTTGAGGCGCGAGGTGATGGGAATCTCATCCTGGACGTAGAGACCGAGGCCGCGCTGGTAGCTGTTCGGGACCGCGACGTTGGTGTCCGACCCCAGGATCGAGGACTCCTGGGTGGCGTCGTGAAGGTTGTCCTGGTAGAAATCGAGACCGAAGGTGACCCGGCCCCCCGCCCCCGCGTCGGCGCCGGAGTGGACGGTGAACCCCCACGTGTTGATCACGGAGTGCGTGAAGTTGTCCGAGAAGTACGTCGGTCCGAAGTTGAAGTTCAGGATGCTGTCCTTGACCTCGCCCTGCCAGTAGCCACTCACGGAAAAGCTCGAAAGCCCCATGACCGGCCCCGAGTCGTAGGTGAGCCCGATCTTGTTGCGGTCGAACCTCGGGAAGGAGATGTCGATGCCCGAGGTCACGGGGTCGTAGCCGGGGAACCCGATGTCACGCGCCTGGGTCGTCTGCATGTCGAGGCGCAGCACCGCGTTGTCCGACACGAGGTAACGGATGTTGCCGTCGAAGGCGTGGTCCTTCATGCCGGAGTTCGGCACGACGCCCAGCGGGCTGGTGTAGTTGTCGGCTTTGAAATCGCTCGCGCTGAGGTGGAAGGTCACCCGCTCGCCGGCGCCGTTGAGATCGAGCTGGCCGCGGTCCGAGTTGGCCGAATCGCCGTACTCGTAGTTCACATCGCCCCCGAGCTTGAAACCGCCCTGCGTGAACGCCTGCTGCTTGGTGATGATGTTGATCACGCCGCCGATCGCGTCGCTGCCGTAGAGCACCGACGCCGGGCCACGGATGATCTCGATTCGTTCGACCTGCGAGAGGTCGACCAGGCCCGGTTGAATGCCTGCGTACAAGGTCGACTCGCGGGAGTTGTTGAGTCGTTGCCCGTCGACCAGGATCAGCACGCGGTTGCTGTCCATCCCGCGGATCACGGGCAGGCCGCGGAACGGGCCTTCGCCCGAGATGTCGATTCCGGGGAGCATCTTGAGCGCGTCGACCATCTTCTCCGGCATGTCGCGCTGGAGTTGGTCGAATGAAACCACGCTGATCGGTATCGGTGTCTGGAACGAGTCGGTCTCGTAGCGGGTCGCGGTGACCTGAATCTCCTCGTGGATGGGTGCCGGTGTCGGCGACGCTGGCTTCTTGTTCTTGTCCTGGTCTTCCGGGTCGCCGCTGACAGGCGTGCCGGCCGGCGTCCCCTGAGCCGACGTCGCGACCGCGG
The DNA here is from genome assembly GCA_050018455.1 of Thermoanaerobaculaceae bacterium. Taxonomy (GTDB): domain Bacteria; phylum Acidobacteriota; class Thermoanaerobaculia; order Thermoanaerobaculales; family Thermoanaerobaculaceae; genus RBG-13-68-16. Next base: position 9,753 of record JBEKAA010000028.1, read on the forward strand.
GTTGCGGCGGAGGACTGGCCGGTGGTGCGGATGCAGCAGCTGAACCTTCGATGGCAGCCAACAGGATCGACGAGATCAGAAGCATGTTCTTTCCCCCCCCAAGGTGGCCCGGTTCGTTGAGACCGGCCGTCGTTTGATACGAAGTTAGCACCTCTTATGTGTTTTGCAAGCCCTTTTCTGTCATTAGTTTGTCGCACTTTTCCTGGACCGATCTTTGACGTCCAAAGGTGTTATGTTTTCTTGTAACAGACTCGGTGACGTTTCTCATCAATGAGCACGAGTCGCAGAACCGGGAAGGAGATCGCTCGAAGCGTGAGCAGGGGCGTGCTGCCGGGATGTCCTCCGGGCCGCGGGCGGGACCTGCGGGCGGGCGAGCTTACATTCTTGCGACGGCCACGAGGGTGACGTCGTCCTTGAGCGGCTCGCTCCCGACATGCGCGTCGAGGGCGCGCAGGAAGCGGTCGTGGACCTGGCGAACATCTCCAGGCTGGCGAAGCCCGGCACGCATCGCGTCGTAGCCGAACGCGTCGCCGGCCGAGTTCACGGCCTCGGGGAGTCCGTCGCTGTAGAGCAGCAGCAGATCTCCGGGCGCCAGGGAGACCTCGTGAGGCGTGATGTCCAGGCTCTCCCGGATCCCGAGCGGGAACCCCCCGGTGCCGAGCTCGATGACCTCGCCGCCGGCGCGCCGGAGAAGCGGGAAGGGATGCCCGACGCACACGAACGAGAGTCTGCCGGAAGGCGGTTCGAGCACCCCGTAGAACAGCGTCATGAAGGCCCGCGCGTCGCCGGTGCGGTACAGGACGCGGTTGAGCAGCGTGGCCACCCGCTGGGGCGTCGGGTCGACCTCGACGGCGAGCTTGAGCGCCGCGTTTGCGATCGCCATCAGGAGGCCGGCGGCCATCCCGTGGCCGCTGGCGTCTCCGATCACGAGGGCGGTCCGGCCATCGGAAAGATCGAGAAAGTCGTAGTAGTCCCCGCCTATCTCATTGGCGGTCCGGTAGGAGTGCGCCACGTCGTACCCGGGGATCGCCGGCACGGCGGAGGGCAGGAGATCGCGTTGGAGTTGCCGCGCCACCTCGAGCTCGTCGCGCACCAGCACGCGGTCGACGAGTTCGAGGGCGAGAAGGAACACGAGGCTGACGACGCTGAAGAGGAACCAGAGGGGCGAAATGTCGACCGAGATCCTCTCTGTCTCGAACACTGCGTTGAACTTGAAGAGACCCAGCAGCGCCGCCAGGATCGCCAGCCCGAACAAGACGCGGCGCGCGGGCGTCAACTTGTGCGCGAGGCCGAGGAAAACGATCTTGGCGCGGAACAGCGGGCGCCGCAGAAATCCGCTCGGCTCGGCCGAGAGGTCCTGCTCGCGGGTGATGACGCGGTACGCCTGGCGGGCATCGCGCCCGACCAGCCGCCGCAGCTCCTCGGTGGTGAACCCGTCGGTGAAGTCGTTGAAGAACCTCTTCAGGCGTCCCGTGCTGCGCCTCCGTCCTTCTACTCGGATCATACGATGACCCTGCCGTCAGGGTTATTTCTTGCCCCTCCGAGCCCGCGGGGCAAGAGAAGACCCGGCACGGAGCGCCACCAAGAGGCTACGCCGTACCGCAGGGACAAGAGAAACCACGGCCCGGAGGGCCAGGCACGGTCGAAGGCCGCGGGGCTTGCCGCTAAGGAGTGCAAGAGATCACCCGGAGTAGCGGGAACGGACGGCCTGACGTAGAGTGGGTAGAGACTCTGGAGCCGCCGGAATGAGGGGCGTACTGCTGTGGCGAAGTGCAGGGAGCGTGTTGTTTGCGCTCGCCCTGGCCGTGTGCGCCGTAGTTGCCTGCCGAGGCCCTGAGGGGCACCCGCCCCTCATCGTCAACCTCGATCGCTTGCCGACTTCGCTCGACCCGCACCACCACAACGAGCTGGTCGGCTGGTCGCTTCTGTGCAACTTCTACGACGGCCTTGTCCGGTTCACTCCGGAGATGAGGATCGAGCCGTCCCTGGCAGAGTCCTGGACCGTCCTTGACGGAAACCGCGTGCGCTTCGTGCTCAGGCGCGGGGTCCGGTTCTCCAACGGCGAGCCGTTCGGCAGCGCCGACGTCGTTGCCAGCTACGAGCGCGCGCTGCTCGAGCCTCAGTCGAAGATCCGGCACCACCTCGTAGGGATCAGGAAAGTGGTCGCAGACGGTGACGCCGCCGTCGTGATCGAGACCGCAGCGCCCTCGCCGACCCTTCTGAACCGGCTGGTGTTCCTGTTCATCGTGCCGCACACGCAGGCGTCCGCGCCGGAGATCACGCAGCCTATCGGCACCGGACCGTACCGGTTTGTCGAGCGCCGGAGCGACGGGTCGGTGGTGGCGGAGGCCTGGCCTGGCTGGCGAGGCATGGCCGAGGTTCGGCGCGTCATCTTCTCGTTCGTGGAGGACGAGGACCGCCGGAGCGATCGGTTCGTTACCGGCGGCGTCGACGTGTCCTTCCGCCTCGTGGACGACGTCCTGGGCGAGATCGAACGGCATCAGGGGCTCCGCGTGAAACAGCAGCCGAGCCTGATGGTCCAGATCCTGATGGTCGCACCTCAGGCGGCGACCGGGGAGGCGCGCCGCGCCCTCGCGGACCCCCGGGTCCGGCGGGCCATGCTGATGGCGATCGACCGCGAGGGTTTGGTCGGGAAGGTCTTTCGGGGAAACGGAGCCGTCGCGTTGCAGTACGTCCAGCCGGTGGTATTCGGATACGATGCGGGCCTCTCGCCCGTTCCCTTCGACCTCCCGCATGCGCGGCGCCTGCTGTCGGACGCCGGTTTCCCCGACGGTTTTTCCGTTGAGCTCGCTCACGGCTCCATACCCCCGGCCTACGTGGCCGCCCTTGTGGAGGACCTGGGTCGTCTCGACGTCAAGGTGTCGGCGAGGAAGTTCACTCTGGCCGACCTGCTTCGCCGCGCCCGCGCGGGTGAGCTGCCGCTGATGACGTACGGGCGGGCGTGCACCACCGCCGACGCTTCGGAGTTCCTGGACAGTTCCGTGCACACGCGGGACGCGGTGCGGGGGCTGGGGCTCGAGAACTACAGCGGCACTTCGGACCCCCAGACCGACGCTCTCCTCGAGGCTGCAAACACCGAATTGGACCCGGCGCAGCGTCTTGCGTTGCTCCAGAGGGCCCAACGGCGGGTTCTTGCGGAGCTGCCCATCCTTCCTCTGACCATCCGGCCGGAGTTTGTCGGACTGTCCGACAGGGTCGACATCCCGATCAGATACGACGCCTGGATGTGGGTCGCCGGATTTCGTTGGGAGCGCTGAGCTCGGGCTCACCGGTCCGCCGCGGGGACGACAACCTCGAGCCTCCCCTGATCGACATCATCGTGCCGCCGGGCGTCAAGTAGGAGGACATCGTGGAGGATAACGACCTGCGTGTGAACCGGCCAGTGAAGCTGCCGGGCGTCGTCCCCGCCGACCTGAAAAAGTAGCGCGCAGCGTGGCGCCGCCAGCGTCGGACCTCTCGCTGCGTTGCACTCGGCGGATCGCATGCTCATGTAGCCTCCGGCTACACTCCGCTGCTCCCGCCTCGTGCGCCTTGCGATAGGCCCAACGGCGGCGGCGCGGCTACACGCCGTTTGCCGGCGCCCTGCCTTCGGTTGAACATGGAAAGGGGAAAAGGGAAGGCGGAAGACGGGAGAGGAAGGACAGACGGTGGAACACGCGCTTTGTCTTTCCTCTGCCTTCTACCCTCTACCCTCTACCCTTTACCCTCTACCTTCTTCCCTGGTCTCATACCAATTTGCCATCAGTCGTAGAGCAAAGGTGTCATCCCGAGCGCAGCGAGGGATCTGGGAGGGGGCTGGTAGATCCAGGCTTTCCCCCACCCAGATTCCTCGTCGCTCCGCTCAACTGGTATCAGCGATCTCGCCGCCCCTGAAGGTGCGAACCCTCGAACCTGCGAACGATCCTTGCTCCTCTGCTCCTCAGCCCCTCCGCACCCCGGCGTGTCCCGCTGGAGCCGAGTCCCTACCGGCTACTTGAGGCGCCAGATCGCGCTCGCCCGCGCTGGCAGCGAGACCCGCCACGAGCTGCCAACCAGGTTGAGGGTCGCCCCGGAGTCCGCGAAGAGCGTGTCGAATGCGGTCGCGTCGTTGGTGAACGGCCCGGCGTTCTGGAACGAACCGGAGAGGTTGTGGACGACCAGCACCTGCTCGTCCGGTGTCGTCCTGAGGAACGCGAGGACCTGGCTGCTGCCGCTGGCGAGGATCCGGATCGCGCCGGTCCTGAGCGCGACCGACGAGCGACGCGCCCGGATCAGGAGCCGGTACCGGGAGAGCAGCGAGGACGGGTCCCCCGTTTCGCTCGCGACGTTTGCGGTGTCGCGGCCCGGCGAGAACGGGAACCAGGGTGCGCCGGTCGTGAACCCGCCTCCTTGCGTGGCGTCCCATGGCATCGGCGTGCGCTTGAGGCGGTCGTCGCTGTCGGAGCTCCCGTTGAGGAGGCCGACCTCCTCGCCGTAGTACAGGAAAGGAGAGCCGGGAACGGTCAGGAGAACCGCAGGCGCGTTGCGCAGCCTCCCCGCATCGCCTCCGAGCTGCGTCGCGAGACGGATCTGGTCGTGGTTCGTCAGGAACGGTGCGTCGGTGGCGCCCGGCGGGTATGTGCTCTGCACCTCGGCGAGCTTGCTGGCAATGACCGTCGCGTCCTGCGAGTTGACGCCCTGGACGATGGCCGCCGCGAGAGGAAAGTCGAAGGTCATCGGGAGCTCGTCGCCGCCGGGGACCGCCGCGGTGTTGCCGTAATATTCGGCGATGATCGGGGTGTCGGTCCAGACCTCTCCGACGAGGGTCGCCTCGGGCTTGACCGAACGGACCGACGAGGAGAACTCGCGCCAGAACGCGTGCGTCTCCGGCTGGTCCACCTGGAGAAGGCCGGCGCCGTTCTCCACGAGATGGCGGGCCGCGTCAAGCCGGAAGCCGTCGGCGCCGCGCGACAGCCAGAGGCCAGCCAGCCGCTTGATTTCGGCCCGCACCTCGGGGTTCCGGAAATTGAGGTCCGGCATCCCGGCCCAGAAGACGCCATAGAACCACTGGCCGTCCTTGAGGTTCTGGTGCCAGGTGTCGGAGCCCGTGTACAGGCTCCACGGCTGCCGCCACCCGAGGTCGGTCGGGCTCCAGACGTACCAGTTGCGCTTTGCTGCGGTCGGCGACGATACCGCGTCCACGAACCAGGGATGGTCCGAGCCCGTGTGGTTGACAACGAGGTCGAGGATCACCTTGATTCCACGGCGGTGCGCCTCCCGGCAGAGGGTCGCGAAATCGTCGTTGGTGCCGTAGTCGGCATTGATCGTCTCGTAGTCGGTGGTGTCGTACCCGTGATAGCTCGGCGACCTGAAGATCGGCATGAGCCAGATCGCATCCACCTTGAGGTCGGTGGTGGTGGTGGGATCGCCGGTGTTGAGGTAGTCGAGCTTCCCGATCAGCCCCTTGAGGTCGCCGGTTCCGTCCCCGTTGGAGTCGGCGAAGCTCCGCACGAACACCTCGTAGAAGACCGAACCCTTGGACCAGTCGTTGTTCCAATTGGGTGCGGCGCGGCGGACGGTCCGGCGCAGGGTCCGCGGCTGCTGGCCGCCGTCCCCGACGGCCCCGGCGAGCAGCACCCCCGCCGCGATGGCGGGCAGCGCCAGGGACAGCAGGATTCTGAATGGGCGAAAGAGGCCTCTGCGGCTTGGCTTGTGAGCGTGTACCATATCCTTATCGTACCGCTGTTTCGGTGACCCGCAAGGGTGCGGAGGGCCGCGATGACTCGCTTCGACGCCGCTCGTCGTGCGGCGGTCATGCAGGACCTGCTGAGCGTCCTCACCGGTAGGCCGCTGGACCTCTTGCCGTTCGATCGGGTCAGGGCCGGGCTGCGCCTCAGGCACACCGTTGACCGCGGGAACCGGGACGTCCCTCTCGAGAGCATCGTGGGCACTCTCGGCAGGGAGCGGGAGTTCAACCGCGAGTTTCTGCCGCGCGAGGAAGCGCTGCGGGGTCGGTGGGAGGAGGTCGAGGAGCTGGCCGAGGGGCCGGCCGGTTTCCCGGCCGTCGAGCTCTACCAGGTCGGGGACGCGTACTTCGTCGTCGACAGGCACCACCGGGTTTCCGTCGCGCGCTCGCTCGGGGTTCCCACCATCGAGGCCCACGTGAAGGAGTTCCTCACGCCGGTCCCGATCAGCCCCGAGGCCTCGATCGAAGAGGTCGTGCTGGACAGCGGGTTCGCCGACTTCCTCGAAGCGACCGGGCTGGTGCCGGCTGGCCCCGACGAGTTCCGGGTCTCGGAGGCGAACGGCTACGAGCGCCTGCTCGAGCACATCACGGTGCACCGCTACTACCGGGGGATCGAGAACGGGCGGGGGTTGACCTGGGGCGAGGCCGTCGCCTCCTGGTACGACACCGTGTACGGGCCGATGATCGCGGCGATCCGGCGCAGCGGCATCATGGACGGGTTTCCGGGGAGAACCCAGACAGACCTCTACCTGTACATCATGGACCACGTGCACCATCTGCGGGAGCGCTACGCGCCCAAACCGGTCCCATTTTCCGTCGCGGTCCGTCACTTCAAGTTCTTCTATGCGGGGGGACGTTCCCTGTCCGACCGGCTGCGGTCGTGGCGGCGGCGCCGGCGCTCGTGACCTGTCCCATTGTTTCTCAGGTGAGGAGCGGTGGAAGGGATTGATCTGAAGGTCCCTCGAACTCCCGGTGGAGAAGACCCGCGATCCGCTACCATGACGGCTACGGGAGTCCGATCGATGGCCTTCGAGCGAGCCTGCGGCGTCCTGCTTCACCCGACCTGCCTGCCGGGTCCCTACGGCATCGGCGACCTCGGTCCTGCCGCCCACCGCTACCTGGAGTGGCTGGCCCGGGCCGGCGCGCGCTGGTGGCAGGTGCTGCCGCTCAACCCGGCGGGACCGGGCGCCTCCCCGTACGCGGCGACGTCGACGTTCGCCGGCAACACCGCGCTCGTGAGCCCCGAGTTGTTGCGCGGCCAGGGTCTCCTGCGGGACTCCGACCTCTCGGATCTGCCCGACTTCTCGCCGTTCAAGGTCGAGTTCCCTCGGGTCGTGCCGTACAAGCGCACGCTGCTGGAGCGCGCTTTCCAGCGGTTCGCGGCTCGACCGCCGGCCGGAGTCGCGGAGCGGTTCGAGACGTTCAAAAACCGGCACGCCGCCTGGCTGCGCGACTGGGCATTGTTCTCCGCTCTCAAGCAGGCGGGCGCGGGCGCGGCGTGGTGGGAGTGGCCTGAGGAGCTCGCACTCCGGCGGCCCGTGGCGCTCGGAGGGTGGGCGGCGCGGCATCAGCGGGAGCTGGCGTTCGAGGAGTTCTGTCAGTTTGTGTTCTTCGATCAGTGGGAGGTGCTGCGCAGACGGGCCGGCGAGCTCCACATCGGGATCCTGGGCGACCTCCCGATCTACGTCGCCGACGACAGCGCGGAGGTCTGGGCGAACCGAGAGATCTTTCGCCTCGACGGGCGCGGTCGGCCGGTCGCCGTGGCCGGCGTGCCGCCGGACTACTTCAGCGAGACCGGTCAGCTCTGGGGCAACCCGCTCTACGACTGGGACGCGCTCAAGGCGTCGGGTTACGGCTGGTGGGTCGCGCGCGCGCGGGCCGTGTTCGGACTCGTCGACGCCGTGCGCCTCGACCACTTTCGCGGTTTCGCCGGGTACTGGGAAGTGCCGGCGGGAGCCAAGAATGCGGCCACGGGCCGGTGGGTGCCGGGCCCCGGGCCCACGCTGTTCGACGCGCTCCGGGCGGCGCTCGGCGAGCTCCGGTTCGTTGCCGAGGACCTCGGCGTGATGACCGACGACGTCGACGATCTGCGCGACTCCCTCGGGTTGCCCGGAATGGCCGTCCTGCACTTCGCCTTCGCCCTTGCGCCGCGCAGCGCGTTCGTGCCGTACCGGCACCGCCGCAACCAGGTCGTGTACACCGGCACCCACGACAACAACACGACGGTCGGCTGGTTCCTGGGCGACGTCTCGCCGGCCGAGAAGGACTTCGTCTGCCGGTACCTCGCGACGGACGGCCGCGAGATCCACTGGGACCTGATCAGGGTGGCACTCTCGTCGGTCGCGGACCTCGCCGTCGTCCCGCACCAGGACATCGCTGGGCTCGGTGCCGACTGCCGGATGAACACGCCCTCGAAGGCCGAGGGCAACTGGCAATTCCGGCTCACCGATTGGATGCTGGGCGATGCGCTGAAGGACCGTTTCGCGGGCCTGGCGTGGCTGTACGGCCGCACCGGAAGTTAGTTGGCGTTCCGCCGCTCGCGTGGGCCGACGTGACGAGCCTCCCGAGCATGCATTCGTTGAGCTGGTGGTTCCCTCGGATCGGGCCTCATACCAACTTGCCATCAGCCATGTCATTCCGAGGAGCGTAGCGACGAGGAATCTGGGTGGGGGAAAGCCCAGATCAAGCAGCCCCCGCCCAGATCCCTCGCTTCGCTCGGGATGACAGCATTGCTCTACGACGGACGGCAAAGGGGTATCAGTCGCTCGCCTTGGCCCTGGCGCGCTGGCGGATGACCTCGATCACGGCGGGCATCACGGAGATGATGATGATCGCGAAGACCACGAAGGTGAAGTTGCGCTTGACCACCGGGATGTTGCCGAACCAGAAACCGGCCATGACGAAGCCGAGCACCCAGGCCACGCCGCCGATCACGTTGTATGAGAGGAAGCGCCCGTACGTCATCTTGCCGATCCCGGCCACGAACGGGGCGAAGGTGCGCACGATCGGGACGAAGCGCGCGATGATGATGGTCTTGCCGCCGTACCGCTCGTAGAACTCGTGCGTACGCTCCAGGTGTTTCTTGTTGAGGAAGCGGACGTTCTCCTGGTGGAACACCTTCGGACCCACCACGGCTCCGATCCAGTAGTTCGCCGTGTCCCCGAGGATCGCGGCGGCCGCCAGGATGAGAAGCGCCGCCGGGAGGCCGAGCGACCCGCGCGCCGCGAACGCGCCCACCGCGAAGAGCAGCGAATCGCCCGGGAGGAAGGGCGTCACCACGAACCCCGTCTCGCAGAAGACGATCACGAAGAGGAAGAGGTAGGTCAGCAACCCGTATTGCTGGATCATCAGGTCGAGGTGCGCGTCGATGTGCAGGACGAACTCGATCAGCTGGCCGACGTAACCCATGGGCTCTCCTTGGCTGCGTCCGGCCGGCGGACCCCTGTGCCGACGGCGTTTCCGCCCGACCGGAGTGGTCAAAGTAAGCCCAGCCCGGACCGAAAGCAAGGTTGCCGAGGCCGGCAGGCGCCGGCCGTCAGGCCCTTGCGACGAGCTCGCCGAGGCGCGCGAGCGCCGCGTCCCGGGACACGAGGGAGGCCGCCTTCCCCTGGAAGATGCGCCCCGATCCCCCGCCGCGTCCTGCCAGCAGACCGGCGATTTCCCGTCCCGCCGCCTGCGCCTCGAGATGGATCGCCTCCCCGACCACGACCAGGAAGAACGACTGTTCGCCGAGCGACGCGGTGAGGAGGGCAGCGACCCCGGGAGCGGAGGACGAGAGCCGCCGCGCGAGCCGTTGCAGGAAGGCGGCGTCCTTGCCGTCGAAGTGAGCGCTCACGACGCGCTCCGGCCGAGCGGCGAGCGCGGCCGCCATCGAGTCGGCAAGCTCGTCCGCGAGCAGCCTGACCTGCTTCTCGAGGGCCTGGAGCTGGACGAGCCTTGCCTCCGCCGTGCGCGTGAGTTCCTCGTCCGGGGCGCCGAGTAGCGCGCGCAGCGCGGCGTTGCGCTCCTCGTGTGCGGCGAGACGGGCGCGAACGCGACCGCCGGCCACCCAGAACAGCCTCGTTCCGCCGCGCATCGGCTCGGTGCCGAGGAGCTTGACGGCCTCGATCTCCGAGGTCGAGCGCAGGTGGGTGCCTCCGCAGGTGTTGAGGTCGACGCCGGCGATCTCGACCAACCGCACGTCGCCGACGTGCCCTGCCGGAAGGCCTCGCGTGCGGACGGCCAGCGTCGCGAACTCATCCTGCGGGACGCGGCGGGCGGTGACCGGCCGCGCCGAGCGGATCTCCCCGGCCACCCCTTCCTCCAGCGTCCGGAGCTCGACAGGACCGAGAACGGCAACGGCGAGTTCGATGTCGCACACCTGCTCCCCGAGATGGAATGCGGTCGTCGGCCAGCCGAACCGGTCGTCCGCCACGGCCGTCAGCAGGTGCTGGCCGGTGTGCTGCTGCATGTGGTCGAAGCGCCTGGCCCAGTCGAGTCTCGCCGTGGTTGGCCCGAGGGCCGTCTCCCGCTCGAGGACGTGCCGAACGACCCCTTCGTGCCTCCGGACGCCGATCACCTGGACCTCGCCGAGGAGCCCACGGTCGGAAGGCTGGCCGCCTCCCTCGGGGTAAAAGATGGTATCCGCGAGCACGGCGAACGGCTTGCCGCCTTCGGTCCCCACCTCGACGATCTCGGTCTCGACCTCCTTGCGGTAGGGGTCACGCTCGAAGAGCAGGTCGTGGCTCACTGTCGCTCCGACGTACGTGGCTGACGCCCGGCGCCCGAGGAGGCCTGCTGGCGCTCGCAGGCGCTTCCGGGGCGCGTCGACAACTCCGCCGCGCCTGCCGCCGGAAGGGACGTCGTCGCAAGCAGGAAACCCCAGAGAGGCGCCAGCCGGAAGTCCAGGATCTCGGGGGCGGCGAGGCTCCACACGGAGTAGCCGAACCAGGCGGCGGCGGAAGCTGCCAAGAAGATGCGTCGAGGGTCCCCGGCGGGGAAACGCAGCGCAGCTTTGGCGGGCACCAGCGTCCATAGCAGGAGCGCGGCTCCGACGAGGACGAGGCCCACGATCCCCAGCTTGAAAAGAAGGAAGACGTAGAAATTGTGAATGTAGTTCGGGTTCTCGAACCTCACGACCTGCCCCTGTCTGTCGTATCCGGCAGCGGTAAAGTCGAAACGGGCCCCGAGCCCATGGCCGAGCAGGCGCGCGGTCCACGAAGAACGGAGGAACTCGCGGAGAACGGCCCTGCTCTCCTTGAGCCGGAAGGCGATCGAAGCGTCACCGGCGAATGCGCCGGCGCCGGGAGTCTCGTCCGGGTCGACAGGGCGATGGATCGCACTGTTGAGGACCGAGATCAGAGAACCCAGCCAAACCGGCCCCAACCGCTCCAAACTGGTGGCCTTGATCCCTTCCGAGACGCCGCGCATGTCTCGCAGGCGCACGTCCAGCGACGCCGCCGGGGCCTTGCTGACGACCACCTCCGAGAAAGATCTCGCCCCTGCCTCGGTTGCGAGGATCACATCGGCGACGATGGGCTCCAACTCCGCGATGGCGCCCGCGGGCCCAACGCAAACCTGGGCGCGGCCAGGCCCACCGAACAGGACCTCGCCGCGGAGCCGATAGGTCCCTGCAGGTACCTCCGGCGTGCGGACGACCCTGACCCCGGTCTCGCTCGTGGCCTCGGAGGGGTGCACGGCATCGGGACCGGCCTCCGTCTGGGCGGCGGATCTGCCGGCAGTCGGGCGCCGATCGGCCATTCGGCCGAGGATATCCGGCCGGGTGTGACCCCACCAGAGCGTAGCAAGTACCATCACCGCCGCCGCGAAGGCTAGGAGCTCGCCTACCGCGCGGAGCACCCGCCGCCCCAGAACTGCCGGCGCGCCCCATGCGAGCGGGGCGAACGCCAACACCGCGAAGGCGCCGGCAAGCCAGAGCGAGCGGACGGTCGATGCGATCGAGTAGGCCGCGACGATCCCCGCTGCGGTGAACGCCAGGCGTCGTTTCCATCCGTTCGAGGTGGCACCGAGCGCGAGCGCAAGAAGGGACGCCAACATTGCCATTCCGGTCGGCGCCATGCCGTTGGGAAAGGAAAACCGCTTCGGATCCTGGCCGCTTGCGAGCCGCACGAAGCCGAACGTGAAAGCCGCAAGACAGGCGGCGCACGACATCGCCGAGACGGCGGTCGCGAACCGCCTGACGCCTGCGGCGCTGCCAAGCATCCAGCCTCCGAGCGCCGCAAGCGGCAGGAGACCCATCGCGAGCAGTTGGCCGGCCAGCAGGTGGCTCTCGTTGCCCCTGGCCAGAGCCACGACGCCGCCGAAAACGGCGGCAGCGGCGTACAAGCCGACTCCGAGCATCAGCGGCGAAGCCGAGAGGCGGAGGTTCGAGCGCCAGCCAGGGCCGGCGAGACCCAGGAGCACGACTGCGAGCGTAATCGCCAGGTTGACGGTCGCCTGGACGGCAGGCTCGGCGGCAGGACTGAGGCTCTGCGCTGCGAAGCGGCTCAGGAGGATCGTCAGCGCGGCAAGTGGCACCACAAATCGCCCGGGGGTTGCAGGGTCCATGGTGGATTTCCCCTCGCTACATCTCGCGCGGGACCGGGATTCCAAGCAACTCCTCGAGGATCGCGGCGATCGTCGCGGCGAAGAGGCGGAACACGCCGCGCCGCAGCGCGCGGGCCGCCTCGTCCTCGGCGTGCAGCACCGGGTGCTCGTGGTAGAGCTTGTGGAACGCCTGTGCGAGGTCGCGCGCGTGCCCTGCCAGCAGCGAGAACTCGAGCGAGCCGACCGCCTTCTCCGCCATCTCGGTCGTTCGGGCGCACGCGAGCGCCAGATCCCAGAGGTCGTCCGGGACGGCTGCGTCGGTCACGGCCGCCGCGTCGATCTCCGGCGAGCCGGCGAGGCCCTGGGCCGCGAGCTTCTCGAAGATCTTGGCGGCGCGCACGGCCGAGTACTGGAGGTAGGGCCCGGCGTCGCCCTCGAACGCCAGCGCCTCGTCGAAGTCGAAAGCGAGCACGCGGTTGCGTCCCTGGCGCGCCATCTGGTAGCGGAGCGCCCCGACGGCGATGGCGTGGGCCCGATCGGCGCGCCGCTCCGGCGACGAGCCTCCGTCTGCCCCCTGCCGCTCGGTGATCGCGCGCTCCGCCTCGCCGATGAGCGTCACGAGCAGGGCGTCGGCCTTCACGCCGATGCCCCGGCGCCCGGACATCTCGATGAACGGCTTCGACATGTCCACATCCGAAAGGGAGAAGTCGAGGCCCTGAGCCTCCTCGAGCCGTCTCACGGCCTTCGGCGTCAAGGCGACCATCTCGTAGGCGAAGTGAATCGAGTTTTCGGCGGCTTCCGGGTGGCCGAGCACGCGGATCGCCTCCTTTACCACCTTCTGCGGGTACGACTGGCGCACGTCGATCACGTTGTAGACGCGCGACCCGGCGCCGAACGACACGTCCGCGGGGCGCTCGGCTGGGTCCGACGCCGTCCTGTACAGGGCGCAGTCCCCGACACCGTACCGGACGGGCGCCGTCGAGCCGTCCTGGGCAAACCGCTCGAACAATCGGTAGCCGAAATCGTGCAGGGCGCCGTCGTCGTCCCGGAGCAGTCCCAGCTTCCAGAGCTGGTAGGCGATGTCCTTCCCCGTGTAGGTCACCGTGCCGTTGGACCGCACTAAGATCTTGTCCGCGTCCTCCATCCCGGCGAACTCGGGAGAGTCGGCGAGCGACATCACCCAGCAGCCGGAATTCTTCCCGTCGGTTTCATTGCGGATTGCGCCGGCAGCCTGCAACAGCTCGAAGGCCCGGCGCCAGAACCCGCGATGCAGGATGTCCGACTCGTGGGGAAGCACGTCGTAGGCGATGCCGAGGCGTCCCATCGTCACGAGGTGGCACCTCAGGTTGGCCTCTGCGACGGCGGCTGCCAGGCGCGCAACGGAGACGGGGTCCGGGGTCCGGCGTCCGGGGTCCGGAGACGCCAGGCGCTCGACCGCGGCGGAGAGAGACAAGTCGGGCGGGAAGCCGGCCTCGACCGCGTGGAGCACTTCCCCCCGGCACTTCAACGTCGACTCGTCCTCCCCGTACCACCTGGTCACCCGCGGGTAGAGCTCCCAGCAGAGGTCGTCGAAGTCGGGTGTCCCGAGGGCTACGCTCACCAGCGTCCCGTTGTCGGCGCGCGTGGCGAGCGCCTCGAGGACGCGCCCGCGGGACGTCGCGCCTGCGATCTCCGGCCAGATCGGGGCGACCGTGGCCAGCATTTCGGCCTCCGGCAGGAACAGGAACCCCACCACGACGTCCGCCACCTGCACGCCGGTGTCGTCGATGTAGTCCTGGACCTCGACGTTGCTTCCGAGGAACCTCAGGCAGCGCACCAGCGTGTCGCCCAGCACCGCGTTGCGGAGGTGGCCGATGTGAGCCGCCTTGTTCGGGTTGATGTTGGTGTGCTCGACAATCACTTTGGGGGGGCACTTCGGCCCCCCGCCCAGCCCCCCCGCCTCCGCGACCCCCCCAGGCCCCCCGCGCTCGCCGGGAGTGAATCCCGGCTCGCGCCTCTCGTCTCCGGCGGTCTCGATCGGCGAGATGTCGAGGAGGAGGCGGGCGAGGGCGGGACCGCGGCGGAGTCGGAAGTTGAGGAAGCCCGGTCCCTCGATCGAACAGCCGGGCTCGAGCAGCGCGAGCGGATGGGATTCGACGAGGCCCGCGCGTGTTTCATCGAGACGCCTGGCCACGTCCTCGGCGATGGCCCGCGGCGGCTTGCGCAGCGACTTGGCGAGCGGGAGGGCGCCGGCCCACGCGAAGTCGCCGAGCTGGCGGCGAGGCGGTACGTCCAGAAAGACCTGCGGCTCCTCCACACCCATCTCGCTCAGCGCCGCCGCGACGGCCGAGGCCAGTTCCCTGCGGATCGTCTCGAACATCCGGGGTCCTCCGTGGTCGTGAATTGTACCCCGCCGGCAGAGGCCGGACGCGCTCCCGTCCTCTGGAGGGGCGGACCCGGGCGTGTGACCCCGGTCACACCCGCCGGCCCGGGAGCGCGCCACCCTTGTACGGTGCGGGTTTTCCGCGCGGGGGAAGTTGTGGAAAACGGGTGCGAGCTGCTCCTGGTCGGCTTCGAGGAAGCGATGCGGGGGCGTGTGCTCGAGGGCGTTGCGCGGTTCGGGCATCGCGTGACCGAGGCCGAGGACTCTTCGGCGGCGCTGCGATTCGCGTCGCACGGCCGGTACGACGCCCTGGTGGTCTCGCACCCGCTCGGCGCGGGCCCGACTGCCGGGTTCCTGCAAGCGGTGCGCGGCCCCGAGTCTCCGTGCCGCGCCTCCGGGTTGGTGCTGGTCGCGCAGGAGCGCTGGCGCCGGGACGCGGAGACGTACATCGGGCATGGGGCAAACCGTGTGCTGCCCCTCGAACAGCTCCCGCGGGCGCTGGCCGCCGTCCTGCAGCCCCTGTTGAGGATCCCGCCGCGCTCGTCGCTCCGCCTGCCGGCGCGTCTCGAGGTTGCCGGCCACGCCCTCCTCCGCCGGGTGCTGTGCGAGACGGTCAACGTCTCGACGCACGGGGCCCTCCTGCGCGTGCCGCACACGCTCCATCCGGGAACCGAGGTGCGATTCGAGATCTTCCTGCCCGGGGCTTCGGCCGTGTTCGGGGAAGGCCGGGTCGTGCGGCAGACCGCCCAGGGCCGGGAGCCGTACCCGGGGATTGGCGTCGAGTTCACCGGCTTCGACCGCGGCAGCGAGGGCCTCCTGGCGGAACGGCTGGCGATGCCGCACGGCCCCACCACCTAGCCCAGGTCCGGAGCCTTCGACCTCAAATCACCGTCCGCCATGGAAGAAGGCCAGTCATTGTTCAGGAAGCCCCTTCGATCACCCTTATCATCCTGAGGAGGACCGCCGGAGGCGGCCCGACGAAGGATCTCCCCGAACCCGCGAGCGATCGGACTGGTGCGCTCCCGGGAGATTCTTCGCTCGCGGAGCCCGCCCTGAGCGGAGTCGAAGGGCTCGCTCAGAATGACAGTGATGCCATGCGGAGGTCGCGGTCCACGGACCCAACAGCGCGCTCGCGTGTTGCGGGGGTCACCAGCAGGAATTGAACGAGGGTGGGGTTTGCTTCAACATTCTGAGGGCCTGCACCTCGGCCGCAGGTGAACACCAGCCGCAGGATCGCGTATAACGTTCGGTACGGATAAGGGAGACTCGATGAGGATCTCGCGCCATCACCTCGCACCAGTTGCCTGTTTCGCAGCATTGCTCTGTGCTTTCAGCGCCGTGGCTCAACCGCCGGCGCTGGCGCCGGACGCCGCGCGACGCCGCGTCGCGATCGAAAAGCTGGCGGTCGTGGGGAGCGCGCTGTACATCGCGGCCCACCCGGACGACGAGAACACCGCGATGCTCGCCTGGCTCGCCCAGGGGCGCAAAGTGCGGACGGCCTACCTGTCCCTCACCCGCGGCGACGGCGGCCAGAACCTCATCGGCACCGAGCAGGGCGACGCGCTCGGCGTGATCCGGACCGAGGAGCTGCTCGCGGCGCGCGGGATCGACGGCGCCGAGCAGTTCTTCACCCGCGCGGTGGACTTCGGTTTCTCCAAAGGCCCGGAGGAGACGCTCAGGTTCTGGGGGCACGACGAGATCCTCTCGGACATCGTCTGGGTGATCCGGTTGTTCCGGCCCGACGTGATCGTGACGCGTTTCCCTCCGAATGGCGACGGTGGGCACGGCCATCACACGGCGTCGGCGATCCTGGCGGCCGAGGCGTTCACTGCCGCCGCCGACCCGAAGCGCTTCCCCGACCAGCTCCGCTTCGTCGAGCCGTGGCAGGCGAAGCGCTTGATGTGGAACGCCTGGCGGCGAGACGGAGAGCAGCGCCCCGCCGACGCAAAGCCCCAGCTCACCGTGGACCTCGGCGCCTACGACCCGGTGCTCGGCGAGTCGTTCGCCGAGATCGCCGCGGCCTCGCGCAGCATGCACAAGAGCCAGGGGTTCGGCTCGGCGCCGCGACGCGGGCCGCTGCCCAACTACCTTGAGATGGTGGCGGGCGCACCGGTGACCGCCGACCTCTTCGACGGGATTGACCTCACCTGGAACCGCGTCCCCGGTGGAGCAGCGGTCGGGAAGATCATCGCCCGCGCGGTCGCCGAGTACCGCGATACCAATCCGGCAGCAACGGTCCCGGTCTTGCTCCAAGCGCTGGCGGCGGTGGATACGCTCGAACGCGGTCCGTGGGTCACCCAGAAGAGGCAGGAGCTGGTCGAAGCGATCAGGATGTGCACCGGCCTGTGGCTGGAAGCGATGTCCGGCGCGCCGACGGCCACGCCCGGATCAACGATCGAGGTGACGGCGGTTGCGGTGAACCGCAGCGCCGTGCCCCTGACGCTCGTGCGGGTCGAGACGCCGTTCACGCCGGGTCCGGGCAACCCGGCGACGACAGACGGCGGCTCGCGCGTCTCGATGACGCCGCTCGAGAACAATCAGCCCGCCACACAGAGAATTGCCGTGCAGCTCCCGAAGGACCTGGCGTACACCCAGCCGTACTGGCTCGCCGCGTCGCACGGCATCGGGCTCTTCAAAGTCACGGATCAGACCCTCATCGGACAGCCTCGCACGCCGCCCGCCGTCCTCGCGACGTTCGTCCTGCGGGCCGGAACGCAGGAGCTCCGGTACTCGGTGCCGGTGCAGCACCGGTGGACCGACCCGGTGGAAGGGGAGCGAACGCGCGAGCTCTCAATCGTCCCCAGGGTCACCGTGGACCTCGGCGTGCCCGTGCTGGTGCTGCCCGACGCGCGCCCCCACGTGATTCGAGTGACTGCGCTGGCCCACGAGGCGAAGGCGACGGCCACGGTGCGGCTGGCGGCGCCGGCGGGCTGGCGCGTCGAACCGGAGCGCGTTGCCCTCGCGTTCGACGCGATCGGCGACGAGCGCGCGGCGCGCTTCACGCTCACACCGCCCGCGGGCGAGAGCACCGGCGAGCTGGACGCGTTCGTCATGACCGACCGCGAGGAACCGGCCCGCAGCGAGATCGAAATCTCGCACGCCCACATCCCGCAGCAATTGCTGCTCCCTCCGGCCGCCGTGAAGCTCGTGAGGGTGGACGTCGCGCGCCCGATCGCGACGGTGGGCTACGTGATGGGACCCGGCGACGAGGTTCCGGCGATCCTGCGCCAGCTCGGCTTCCAGGTGGCGCTGCTCTCGGACGACGACCTCGAGGACGCCGACCTCTCCGGGTTCGGCGCGATCGTCGTCGGGGTGCGCGCCTACAACACCCGGCCGTGTCTCGCGCAGGCCCAGGAGCGGCTCCTGGAGTATGTTCATGATGGCGGGACGCTCGTCGTGCAGTACGACAACGACCGCGGCCTCGTGACCGACCGTCTCGGGCCGTTCCCGCTCAAGCTCTCCCGCGACCGGGTGACCGACGAGACCGCCCCGGTGACGGCCCTCGTCCCCGGACACCCGCTGCTCACCACGCCTGACGCCATCACGGCCCGGGACTTCGACGGGTGGGTGCAGGAGAGAGGTCTGTACTTCCCAGGATCCTGGGACCCGCGCTACCAGGCGTTGCTCTCCATGTCCGACCCGGGCGAGAAGCCGCTGCAGGGCGCTCTGCTCTTCGCCCCCTACGGCAAGGGCAGCTACGTCCACACGTCGCTCGCGTTCTTCAGGCAGCTCCCTGCGGGGGTGCCGGGCGCGATCCGCCTCTTCGTCAACCTCTTGGCCGGAGGCAAGCCGCGTGGGTGATGACGGCGTCCCGCCCCCCCACCGACCCCGTCCCGGCTTCGAGGCAGAGGTGGTTTCTCCGGACCCCGGACCCCGGACCCCGGCCCCCGTTTCTGCCGGCGAGCCGCCGCCGTTCGGCGCCTCGTGGAACGCCCTCTACGGCATCGTCGCCGGCACCCTTGCCGCGCTGATCGCCCTGTTCGCGCTCTTCACGAGGGCGTTCGAGTGAGCCAGGTCGACTGGGCCGTTCTGGCGGCCGCGCTGGCGGGCATGGTCGCCTACGGTGTCTGGAAGGGTGGCCGCAGCCGGAACACCGAGGGATTCCTGCTCGCCGGCCGGGAGATGCGGTGGGGGACCGTGGCGCTCTCGATCATGGCGACGCAGGCCTCCGCGATCACGTTCCTCGCCACGCCTGGCCAGGCGTACGCGGACGGCATGCGGTTCGTCCAGTTCTACCTCGGCCTGCCGATCGCGATGATCGTCGTGTCCGCCGTCGCGGTGCCCCTCTACCACCGCCTGAAGGTGTACACGGCGTACGAGTACCTCGAGACCCGCTTCGATCTCAAGACGCGGACGCTGACGGCGCTCCTGTTCCTGATCCAGCGCGGCCTCGCGGCCGGCCTGACGATCTTCGCGCCCTCGCTGATCCTCTCGGTGATCCTGGGCTGGGACCTCCGGCTCACCGTCCTCGTCATCGGCGCCGCGGTCGTCATCTACACCACGTCCGGCGGGGCCCGCGCGGTGAGCCGGACGCAGACGCTGCAAGCCGCGATCATCCTGGCCGGCATGGTCGCGGCGTTCGTGGCGATCGTGGCCCTGCTCCCGGCCGACGTCTCGCTCTTCGACGCGCTGCGGGTTGCCGGGAAGGCCGGAAGGCTGAAGGCGATCGATCCCTCGTTCAGCCTCACGAGCCGCTACACGCTGTGGTCGGGCCTCATCGGGGGGGCGTTCCTGCAGCTCTCGTACTTCGGGACGGACCAGTCGCAGGTGCAGCGCTACCTGAGCGGCCGCTCCGTCACGCAGAGCCGGCTCGGCCTGCTCTTCAACGGGATGGCCAAGGTCCCGATGCAGTTCGGGATCCTGCTGGTCGGAGCGACACTCTTCGCGTTCTACCAGTTCGCGGCGCCGCCGGTGTTCTTCAACTCGGTCGAAATCGCGAAGGTCCGGTCGTCGCCGGAGGCCGGGCGCTTCGCCGAGATGGAGGTCCGCTACCGCGCCGCCCGGGGCGCGCAGGAGACGCGGGCCCGCGAGCTGGCTGTCGCGATGCGGCGCGGTGACGGCCGGGAAGGGGACGCCATCGCCGCGTACCGCGCCGCCAGCGCCGCCTCCGGCGACCTGCGCGCGGAGGCGATCTCGCTCATCCGCACCGCCGACCCGAAGGCCGACCCCAGCGACACCAACTACGTCTTCTTGAGCTTCGTGGTGCACAACCTGCCGGCCGGCCTCGTCGGCCTCGTGCTCGCGATGGTCTTCGCCGCCTCGATGTCGGCGTCGTCGGCCGAGCTCAACGCCCTCGCGTCCACCACGCTCGTTGACGTGTACCGGCGACTGTTGAGGCCGGGCGCGGGGGACGCGCACTACGTCCTCGTTTCGCGGCTCGCCACGGTGGGGTGGGGCGCGTTTGCGATCCTCTTCGCGGAGTATGCCAGCCGCCTCGGGTCGCTCATCGAGGCCGTGAACATCCTGGGTTCGCTGTTCTACGGAACGATCCTGGGGGTCTTCCTGGCGGGCTTCTACCTCAAGCGCGTGTCGGGCACGGCGGTGTTCGTCGCCGCGATCGTCGCCGAGGCACTGGTGGTGGCGTGCTTTGTGTTCAGCGGCATTTCGTTCCTCTGGTACAACGTCGTGGGCTGCGTCGCCGTCCTCGGCCTCGCGCTGCTTTTCGAAGCACTGCGCCGTCGATAGCGGACCATCTGCGTTGTCGGGCTTCGGCGGTACGGATCCTCACATAGCCTCCGGCTATGCTCCGGTCCGACCGCCTTGCCCTCCTAGCGTCTGGCCCACTCTCGACGGCGCGGCTACACGCCTCAGTCCGACGCCCTGCCTTGGTCGTTCAATTCTCGTCGTTCCCGGGCAAAGAGGGAAAAGGAAAAAGGTGAAAGGGAAGACGAAGACATGGAACAACCATAACCCTGAGGTCTCTGTCTTCCGTTTGACGTTTTGCGTTTGACCTTTCACCCCTCCTCGACGAACCTTCGAACCTTCGAACTTGCGAAAGGGCTCCTCTCCTCCTCAGCCCCTCCGCTCCTCTGCTTGTTTCCTCGGACCACGGACCACCGACCACGGTCTTCCTGTGTCCTGTGCCCTATTTCTTCTCCCACTCCTTGAGCAGGTTGTCCACGACGGCGGTGTCGACCTTTGGGTCGGCGGCCTTGCCGACCACGATCGCCTTCTTGGCGAGGGCAATGGCCTCGGCCTTCTTGCCGTCGAGGGCGAGGAAACGCGCCTGGCCGGCGAGGTTGTACATCGTCTCCTTCATGGCGACCGACTTGGCCATCCAGCCCCTGGCCTCGTCGAGGTTCACGTTGTTGTCGAGGCAGAAGGTGGCGGCCCGGTAGGCGAGGCGCCAGTCGTCGACCGCCTTGCGGGCGGCGGCGAGCACCTTGGCGGTGGTGTCGACCTTGACGGTGAACGGGACCGCGAGCTTCTCCCACACCATCGCCACGGTGGCCGACTCCGTCGAGACCGACGGGAAGATGAACGTGAGCAGTTCGTGGTTGTCGGCGACATGCGGCGTGACCTTGATTCGCAGCGCGTCCTCCGTCTGCTTGTATTCGAAAGCGCCGCTTTGCTTGGGGTTCTTGCTGAAGATCACGGTCCACTCGTCCTTGCCGGGGATCGTGAACAGAGCGTAGGTCCCGGCGGGAAGCTTGGTGCCCTCGATGGTCACTTCGTCCGAAAACGCGATGGTCGTGGCCTCGTTGGCGCCGGTGCGCCACACCTGGTCGTACGGCACGAGGCCGCCCCAGATCACCCGCCCCTTCACGCTCGGGCGGCAGTACGTGATCGTGATGTCGGTCAGACCGACGGTCTGCGACACGGTGGCCTTGGGGCTCGGGCGCGGCAGGTCGAGCTGCGCGAGCGCGGGCGCTGCCGCCAGCAACGCGGCGGCCCCCATCACGACGGCGACGGCGAAAATCCTTGACTTCTTCATGGCTGTCCTCCAGTCGATGCGAGGTTAAGACGGAGTCGCATGCACGTCAACTCTTTCCCGCTTGCCTCGGCGCCGCGATACGCGCGAGCGAGAGGAAGCATGCGCGTCTCATCGGGAGTCCTCCAGTGCCTTTACGATGCGCCGGCTCGGTTGGCGGTGCGAACGAATCGCATTTCGTCATCCGGCCGTCGTGTGCTAGCCTGACCCACTCGCTGTTCTGGCAAGAGCCGGGCGGCGGGTGCGCCGGACCGCCCGTGTCGAACCCGATGCCGGCGTGTCGATGCGCGAGGAGGGAACCTTGGCCTATAACCGCGGGGCCTCGATTGCAAAGCGCGAGCGTGAGCGTGCGCGCCAGCAGCGCCAGAAGGAGAAGGCTGAACGTCGCACCCAGCGCGCTGCTGAGAAGCTCGAACGTCCTGAGTCTGACAGCGATGTCGATCCGGACATTGCGGGAATCGTACCGGGCCCGCAGCCACCCCAAAGTGACAACGGTTGAGCCTCACCCGCAAGTCGTAAGCCCGAGGTCCTTCAGCGAGTCGGGATTTGTTGTCAGTCGAGGGCGTCGGAGACGCCCGTCAGGCGGCGGCCGATGAAATCCTCGACAGCTCGGCGGTCGTCAGCCGAGAGTTCCAGGAACTCGACCCCGACCTGGCTCGTCTTCCTTCCCGCCGAGTCGTCCGCCGCGTTGGCGTGAGCAACTCGGCCCCGGACCCGAAGGTGGTAGTCCTTCAGGCCGATGTCGATGACGGCATTGAGGGCCGGCGAGGCTTCCGTTTCGATGAGGATTCCCACGCTGCTGATCGTCTTGACGACGAAAGGGTAGGTGGCATTGAGGTTCACGGGTTCCGGCACGTCGACCTTGAACCGGCCGGAGACGCGCTTCTCCACTGCGATTACGGCGGCGGCTTGGAGGATTCGGGCGAGATCCACGGCCGTGTCGGTCAGCGCCTCTTCGAAGCTGAACCCTGCCTCGTAAACCGGCCTCGTCTCGCTCGTTTCGCTCCGGCGCAGAGCGCGGAGGTGACACCACACCACGGTGCCCGACAGACGCAGCGACCCGGTGTCGCCGTGGTGGATCGAGAGCGAGTAGGTCCGGCCGACCCGCAGTTGGGCGCCGGTCTCGACCGCCATTCCGGTCAGGCTCATGTTCATGATCCTGGCGTCGGCGGAAAGGTGCAACGTCCCTCGAACGTCCCGGACGAAGTGACGGGCGCTGCGCCTGCGCTCCCGAACCTGACCGCCGCTCGAGTCCATCGTGCAGATAGAGTACCAAAGCGCTGATGCCGGTGTGGCGGGATGAACACCCCCTGATGTGGCGGCGGCCCGCGAGCCGAGCTCCGCGGTCAGTGGATCGTCGGCCCGCCGGTCTCGTCGTCGCGCCGTATCACCCGCAGCCCGCGGCGCTTCGCCAAGCGATCGAGCTTGCGGGTGATTCGCCGCCGCCGCCAGTCGAGCCAGCGTCTACGCAGGCCATGGCTGGAAGACCGGCGCGACAAGACCACAGCGGTGGTACCGGTTCCGGCGCAGATGCCTGCGAAGCCTGCAAGGTCCTTGCTGCCGAGGTAGGCCACGAACGCGAGGAGGACCCCGAGCCAGAGGCACCAGCGTGCTTTGAGCGGGAGCACGAAGAAGAGCAGGATCGTGGCGTCCCCTGCGAGAATCGCGAACGCTGCGATCAGGACCGCGATCACGATCCGCTGGCCCTGCATGAGCTGGAACGGGAAGGCGGCGGGACTCGCTCCCATGGCGGCGCTGGCGCCGAGTTGCACCAGGATCGCGACCCCCGCTGACACGACCACGGAGAACGTCATGACAGCCCAGAAACGGCCGCGGCCCAGCCTGGTCCGAACGTCCTGGCCGAACCAGTAGACCACAAGGAACTCGAGCAGGATCCACGGACTCGGACCACCGAAACCAACGAAAGCATAGGTGCCCATCTGCCAGAGGTAGCCGAGGCGCCAGACCGCGGGTGTGAGGCGCAGCAAGGCGGGCACGATCGCCGTGGCCTCGAAGAACTGCAGGGCGTACGTCACGAACAGAACGGCGAGCAACGCGGCGAGGTCAGGCGTCGGACGGCCGACCGACATCCCGAAGCCGCCGAAGGAGGCCTGCCCGCGATACGGCCGGCTCTCCCTCACGCTCTCTCCTGGGTGTCCATCGTTCCCGACACGCTCTCACCTGGGCCTCTATCTTTCCCGATCCGCTGCGCCGATGCAACCCGGCGTGCCGGCGCACCGTGCAATGCGAGCGGCGCCGCGATGCGCGGTGTGAGGTGCGTCACTTCCCGGACTGGCGAGTGGAGTCATCCTTTTGTTACGAAGGGGGCCCATGGTCGAAGCGGGCGCCGTGAACTGGTACACCGTCCTCCCGGTCGGACTCGACCCCGAGTCGCGGGAGAGAGTGCGCGGTGCACTTGCGCCTCTGGAGGCCGTGGTTACGGCGGGAGCGGACGACTGGACCGAGGCGCTCGAGCTCGCCTCGGCCGGCCACTACGACGGCCTGGTGATCGCCTACCCACTGGGCGACGCTCCGATGGCAGG
The DNA here is from genome assembly GCA_050018455.1 of Thermoanaerobaculaceae bacterium. Classification (GTDB taxonomy): domain Bacteria; phylum Acidobacteriota; class Thermoanaerobaculia; order Thermoanaerobaculales; family Thermoanaerobaculaceae; genus RBG-13-68-16. The sequence goes on from JBEKAA010000028.1 coordinate 33,839, forward strand.
GTTCCTCGCAAGCCTCCGGCGGGCCGCGTGCCCCTGCCGCACGTCGGCGGTTGTGTTACTCACTGACGATTCCAGGAAAGCGGAGGCTGAGACCTATCTCGGGCGAGGTGCCAACCGGGTCCTGGCCTGGGAGGAGGCGCCGCTTCGGCTGCCGGACGTCCTCGAGGGTCTTTTCAAGGCAGCCCCACGGGTTCCCATCGAGCTGCCGGTTCGCGTCATGCCGGTCGAAGAGGGGAGCGGCGCTTCCGTGGCCTGCCGAACGGTGAACATATCGTCCTCCGGCATGCTGCTGAGGGTACAGGAAGGGTATCGGCCGGGCACCGTCCTCGTCTTCGAGATGGTGCTCCCCGGCTCGAGGCTCCCCGTGGTCGGGCACGCACGCGTCGTGCGCCGCACGTCGGTGAGGCGGGAGCCTTTCCCCGGCGTCGGCGTCGCGTTCGCCGGCCTGCACGAGGGCGCCAGGACGCAGTTGTCAAGCTTCCTCGAGCGGGCCATCTAGCCGCAGGTGCCGGCCGGCGGACGATACGCTTCCCGGCCGCTCGCCTCACCGGATTTCGGCGCATTCACGATCGCCGGCCCGGATGGGGGGCGGCCTCGCCTCCACCCACCGAACGGGCGCGTCGTCCGGCTTCACCTCCGCGGTAAACTGGGCGCGAAAGGAAGTGGGCCATGAGTCAAGCCAAGAGACCGCGCTCTCGCCGCACGGCCGGCATGAACAGGCGCGAGTTGCTCCAGGTCGGGCTGACCGGCTCCCTCGTCGTGGCCGCCGGCGCGGCCGTGCCGGCAACGCTTGGAGCGGAACCCGAGTCGACGGTCCCCCGCGTCCCGCCGTTCGAATTCGAGGAGGCGACGATCGCCCAGCTCCAGGCGGAGATGAGCGCCGGCAAGTGCAGCACACGGTTGCTCGTCGAAGCATATCTCGCCCGCATCGAGGCGCTGGACGGGCGCCTCAGGTCGGTGATCGAAATCAACCCGCACGCCCTCGTGGCGGCAAAGGCCCTCGATGCGGAGCGCAGGTCAAAAGGCCCCCGCAGCCCGCTGCACGGCATCCCGATCTTGATCAAGGACAACATTGCCACGGCGGACCGCATGGCGACGACGGCCGGGTCGCTGGCGCTCGTCGGAGCCAGAACGCCGTGGGACTCCTTCGTTGCCGACAGACTGCGCACCCTCGGGACGGTGATTCTCGGCAAGACCAACCTCTCGGAGTGGGCGAACTTCCGTTCCTCGAAGTCATCGAGCGGATGGAGCGGCCGCGGGGGTCAGTGCCGCAACCCCTACGCCCTGGACCGTAGCACTTGCGGATCGAGCTCGGGTACCGGCGCGGCCGTGGCCGCGAACCTGGCCGTGGTCGGAATCGGCACCGAAACCGATGGATCGATCGTCTGCCCCTCGGGCGCCAATTCTCTGGTGGGGATCAAGCCGACGGTCGGGCTCGTGAGCCGGTCCGGGATCGTTCCGATCTCCCACACCCAGGACACCGCCGGGCCGATGGCCCGTACGGTCGCCGATGCGGCGGCGCTCTTGAACATCATTACCGGGGCAGACTCCGCCGACGGCGCGACTGCCGCGAGCCGCGGCAAGGTGGCTGCCGACTACACCTCGTTCCTCGACGCGAACGGCCTCAAGGGCGCGCGCATCGGGGTTGCGCGCGCCAAGTTCTTCGGCTACAGCCCGGAAACGGACGAGCTGGCCGAAGAGGCGATCAAGGACTTGAGGCGGCTGGGCGCCGTGATCGTCGATCCGGCGGACATCCCGCACGCCGGGGAGTTCGACGACGCCGAGCTCGAGGTGCTGCTGCACGAGTTCAAGGCGAACCTCAACGCCTACCTTGCCAAGTGGGCGCCCGGCGCGCCGGTCCGCACCCTCGCCGACGTCATCGCGTTCAACGAGAAGAACCACGACCGCGAGATGCCGTACTTCCGCCAGGACACCATGGAGAAGGCGCAGAAGAAGGGGCCGCTGACCGACAAGGCGTACCTCAAGGCCCTCGGGAAGTGCCGGGAGCTCTCGCGTGCCAAGGGACTCGATGCGGTGATGAGCGAGCACCGTCTCGACGCGATCGTGGCGCCCACCGGCGCGCCTCCGTGGGCGATCGACCTCGTGGACGGCGACCATTTCCTCGGCGCCAGCTCCACTCCGGCTGCGGTCTCCGGCTACCCGAGCATCACGGTGCCTGCAGGGTACGTCTTCGGCCTGCCGGTGGGACTCACGTTCATCGGGGGGCCGTGGTCGGAAGGGACGCTGATCCGGCTCGCCTACTCCTTCGAACAGGCGACCAAGCACCGCCGTCCGCCGCGACTCCTGCCCACCGCCGACCTGCCGGTCGGGTGAGCCGCCAGGGTCGAGGTGCGGGCTTGCCGAAACGACCCTGGGAGGGCCCTCAGGCGTCGCTCGCGAGCCTGAAATCCTCTGCCGGATGCCCTTTGCCGTCCCGCGTCGCTGCAGGGGCGCCGCTCTTCGGGACGAAAGAACCACCTGAGGTCGGTCGCTACTTCTCCACTTGAGCCTTCGCGAGGCTCGCGAGCTGCTCTCGCGTCAGCGGGGCGCAATTGCCGGAGAAGTGCACGATCGGCGGAGCCGGGTCGGCGATCGGGACCCATGCACCGTCCTTCTGATCGAGGAAGGGGAGCTTCCATGCCAGCGGGTCCACCACGGGGATCACCCCCTGCACGTTGGTGACCTTGCCGTCGGCCCAGGTCGCGGGCCTGAACGTTCCCGAGCCGACGCCCCGGACGATCGCGGAATCATGGCAGTCTGCGCACGCCCGTCCCTGCTTGGCGATCGAGTGTGCGAATGTCGGCGCGAGAGTGATCATCGTTCTGCTCTTGTAGACGCAGGTGAGGAGGTTGGCGGTCGTGACCTTGCCCCCGTGGTTAACGAGCAGAAGCACGCCCGTGACGGGAACGCTCGTGCCCTTCTCGCCCCTGATCCGCGCCTCGACATGGCAGTTCAGGCACACCTGATACGCGCGGCTGTGGCAAGCGCTGCAGTCGAGCTTGTTGCCGTGAACCGTGTGGCTCGCGGATTTCGAGACGTCGGAGTGACACTTCTCGCAGCTGGTGTCTAGTACACCCGGTTGTGTGTAGGTGTCGTACGCGACGCCGTCCCCGTGGATCTCCCTGGTGCTGTGGCAGCTCATGCACTTCATGCCCTTCCGCGCGTGCACGTCGGGATCGTCCTTCTCCGCCGCGCCGTGGCACCCCTCGCACGCCGTCTGGGCGACAGCCGGGTCAAGCGAGTACGTCGCCTTGCCCCCGACATCCTTCCGGTGGCACGTGTCGCACGAGGTCGCGTGACATTTGGCCTTCACGCATCCGACTTCGGAGGCCGACAGGCCGGTGATCTGTTCGAGGCCCCCCTGCTCCTTCGAGTAGACGAACTCGATCCCGCGGTTGGTGAAGTGGAGGCTCTTCGAGTAGAAACCTTCGTCCGGCACCTGGGCCGGTGGAGCGCTCTGAGCCGATGCGCCTACGGCCGCCGACATCAAGAACGCCACTGCGCCAAAGGTGAGGTGTCGTGCCATGATCTTGCCCTCCGCCCTTCGTTGAGCGCCCCGGTTGGCAGGGTTGCGGCTTTGCAAAATGCGGGCGCGTCCTGAGAGGCCACTTCGCCGCAGTCATTCTACGCGGGTCTCGTGACGAAGTTCAGGGCGACCCGGCGTCCGGTGTGCCGGCTACGGCTTCACGAGGAGGGCGGTCCGGCCCCAGAAACCGGGGATTCCCCCCGCAGCGCGGAATCCGACGCGCTCGGACGTCGCCACGGAGGCTGCGAAGTCGGCCTCGGAGACGTGTCCCCTGGGCTCCACCAGCAGAAGTGAGCCGCCCGCCTTGAGGGCGGCGAAGACCTCCGCGAAGAAACCCGGCGGGTCCGGCAGCTCGTGGACGACATGCAGGGCGAGGGCGACGTCGACGCGTCCGCCCAGATCGGCGACTCCGAGCGCGGCGGGCTGGGCCCTCCGGGTTTCGATCCGGTCCCGAAGGCCGGCCCGGTTCGCGCGGCGCTCCAGGCTGGCGAGCATTTTCGGCTGGAGGTCGACCGCCACCACCCGCCCGGCGGGTCCGACCAGACGGGCCACGGCGAGCGTGAAGAAACCCATGCCGGGCCCGGGCTCGAGCACCAGCATGCCCTCGCCTACGAGGGGTGCCAGGGCCTTGCTCGGGTTCTCGCGCAATTTGCGCACGGGGCTGACCAGCCAGTAGCCGAGCCACCATGGACAAACTCTGTGTGCCATGCTCGCGCTCCTCCGGCCACCGCACCGCGGGCCGCTCCCGCAAGAGTACGCCGACTGACCGGCAGGGTTTCGTGCGCCAATCCGGCCGGGAAGGAGGCGTCAGAACGGCATTTCGGGCATAAGACCTGGATTGACACCGCGAATGCGCCAGCCCTAGCATCCGGCGCGAGGCTCCTCGCGTGGCAATACATCTCTGCCGATCTGTTCTTGGATGGAGTGTACGCCCCTGGGGGAGGGCATGGCGGAGGAGGGTGAGCGAATGACTCTTTGCAGGTTCGCAACGATCGGGCTTCTGTCTTTTGCGGTCATCGCAGCGACGGCAGCTGCTGCGGCCGTGGCCGGTGCGGGCGATGCGGCTGGAGCTGGGTCCGGTGGCGCGCTGCCGCCGGGCGCTCCGCGGCTGATGTGGATCCAGGGGCCAAGCGGGCAGCTCCGAGTTGAGGACGGCGGCTCCGGCGGCATCCCGGTGGTGTTCGTCCACGGTCTTGCGGGCGATCACTCGGTGTGGGCCGCCCAGCTCGCCCACCTCCGGCGCTCCCGTCGCGCCGTCGCCCTCGACCTCCACGGGATGGGCGAGTCGGCGCCGTCCGCGGTGGGCGACTACTCGATCGGATCTTTCGCCGGCGACGTGGCTGCGGTCGTCGATGGGCTCCACCTCGGGCGCGTCGTGCTCGTGGGGCACAGCATGGGCGGGCACGTGATCGCGGCGGTCGCCGCCGCGCACCCCGCGATGGTCGCCGGTCTCCTCTTCGACGACCCCGCCGGCGACCTCTCGAAGGTCCCGCGGGAGGAGATCGAAAAGCAGTGGCTCGCGAAGATGGAGCCCGGCAGCTACGACGCCTACGTGACCTCCTGGTTCGGCGGGATGCTGAGCGCCGCCACGCCTCAGGTGCGGGAGCAGGTGATGGCGGGATTGAAGCGAACGCCGCGGGCGGTCGTCGCCGCGGCCGCGCGCGCCGTCGCCTTCAACGAGCCGATCCCCGCGATCGCCGGCTTCCCGGGGCCGATGCTCACGATCGTGACGCCGGAGAACGAGGTACCGGTGAGCCTGCACAAGCTCGCCCCCGGCCTCCCCGCCAAGGTGATCGCGGGCACGAGCCACTGGATCATGATGGACAAGCCGGACGAGTTCGACGCGGCGATGGACGGGTTCCTGGCGGGCGTGAAGTAGCTCGGGGCGCGGACAAAAGGGCAGAGGAGCGGAGGAGCCGAGGAGCAGAGGAGCCGGGACCGTTCGGAGGTTCGGAGGTTGGGCAAGCTCAGGTGGAAGGTCAAACGGGAAACGTCAAACGGAAGACCATGAATACAAAGCCACGACGGTGTCCGCCTTTCGTCTTCCCTTTGACCTTTCCCCTTTGCTCCCGAGGTCGTCGCGGACTTTGGTATAAGTGATCTGCTCATGGCGACCGGACGGCTCACGAAGGCGACGCAGCGCTTCACGCTGCTCACGGGGTTTGCAGCGCAGCTGGCCTTCTTCTTGGCTCTGACGCTGGTCCCGATGATGGCGGTGACGATCACCCTCGTGGGGCGCTGGCTCCCGCTCGACCTCTCGGCGGAGCTCGAACAGGTTCTGAGCGGTGTCTTGCCCGAAGAAGCCCACATCAGTCCGGTCGACGTTTTCCACTGGGCGCGCTCTTCCGCGAGCACGGGGTGGCTCACCGCGAGCTTCCTCCTCACGGTCCTGACCTCGTTCAGCTTCATGTCGATCTGCCTGCGCGCCATCAGGGCCGCGGTGAGCGGCCGCGACTCCGGGGACGCGCCGTGGCACTTCACGCTCGGGGCCGCCGCGCTCCTCGTCGTCTGGGTGCTGGCGCTGGTCGCGACGGCACTTCTCCTTTTCATCGCCCCGACCATCGAGCGGGGCCTGCTCGATCTCCCGGAACTCGGGGACGTCTCCTTGTCGGCATTTGCCGCGCTGCGCGTGGTCCTGATGGGGGCGATCCTGTTCGGGGCGACGTTCTTCATGTACCGGGTCGCGCCCATCCCGCGGGTGAGCTCGTGGCGAGTCGGGGTCGCGTCGACGGGGGCCTCGCTGGGCTGGCTGGCGGTCAGCAAGGGATTCTCGGAGATGGTGCCCCGCCTGTGGCAGGGGGCTCAGCTCTACGGCACGCTCGGGAGCGTGGTGCTGTTCCTGATGTGGGCGTATGTGAACGCCTGGATTCTGTTGCTCGGAAGCCTGGTCCTTATCCGGCGCACCTCCGGTTGAGGCGCCGCCGATAGCGGACTATCTGCGGCGTCAGGCTCGCGCCTCGCATGCTCACCTAGCCTCCGGCTAGGCTCCGCTGCTCGCCGCTCGCCTTCCTTGCATCTGGCCCACTCTCGGCGGCGCGGCTACACGCATGGCAGCAGCGGCAGAGGGGCAGAGGTGCAGGGGAGCGGAGGAGCAAAGGACTGTTCGCAGGTTCACACGTTCGAAAGTTCGAAGTTCAGGGACCTGCGGGGTCAAAGGTAAAAGGTCAAAGGGAAGACGAAGACCCGGAACAACCCTGGCCTTGTGTTCATGGTCTTTCCTTTGACGTTTTCCGTTTGACCTCTGAGTAGTCCCCTGCCGAACCTTCGAACCTTCGAACGGTCCCGGGCCACGGCCTCTCCGGCTCAGTGCTTGAAGAACAGCCAGGCGGAGACGCCGAAGCCGACCGCGATCACGAACGCGTGGAGGAGTCGCGGGTCCAGGCGTTTGGCGGTGCGGGCGCCGACCCACCCGCCGACGATCGCTCCCGCGGCCATCAACCCCGCGAGGTGCCAGACGACCAGCCCCTTGAACGCGAAGAACACGAAGGCGATCACGTTGATCAACGTCCCGAGAATGGTCTTGAGGGCGTTCATGCGGTGGATGTCGCGCAAGCCCATCACCGAGAGCGAGCCGAGCATCAGGATGCCGATCCCGGCGCCGAAGTAGCCGCCGTAGGTCGCGACGAAGAGCTGGAAGAGGAAACCCCAGATGCGTCCGCCAGGCGTCACCCGCTCCTCACCGCGGTCGGAGGCCCCGGTCCACCGGGAGATCGGGCCCCGCATCGCGAAGAGCAGCGTCGCGAAAAGCACCAGGAACGGGACGATGTGGTCGAACAGCGCGGGCGGCGTGATCACCAGGACAAATGCTCCCAGCAGGCCGCCGACCGCGCTGGGCAGGAGCAGCGTCACCATGACGCCGGCGTGGACCTGTGTGTCGCGACGGTATGCCAGGGCGCTCGACAGGGAGCCGGGCCAGATCCCCGCCGTGTTGGTGGCGTTGGCGACGATCGCCGACTCTCCGTACGCGACCAGGGACGGGAACGATATCAGGCTTCCGCCGCCGGCCACCGAGTTCACCGCGCCGGCGACCATCGCCGCGACGAAGAGGCCTACAAGCCCGAGCACGCTCACCACTCTATTTTGGCGCAATCACAGACACCGGCGAAAGAGTCGGCGTCGTGCCTTATGGCGACGGCAGAGGGGCGGAGGTGCAGAGGAGCCGAGGGGCAAAGGACCGTTCGCAGGTTCACACCTTCACCCGTTCGAAGGTTCAGAAACCTGCCGGGTTAGAGGTGAAAGGGGAAAGGTCAAAGGGAAGACGAAGGCCCGGAACGACCATGGCCTTGTGGTTGAAGTCTTCCGTTTGACGTTTTCCGGTTGACCTTTTACCTGTCCCTGCCGAACCTTCGAACCTTCGAACCTTCGAACCTTCGAACGGACCCTGTTCCTCCGTTCCTCCCCGTGTCTCCTCGGACCACGGACCTCGGACCACGGTCTCTCAGTGAGAGAAGGGTGGTCGCCGACGATTTGGCGGTATCGCTCGCACCCATGTATCCTTTTGCGTCGACACAGCGTCTATGCGCGGGGGGCGTCGTTTTTTCGTTCGTGCGGCGTTCCCGGAAGGATAGGGGAGAGTGATATGCGCTTCATGAGATTGAGCGCGGTAATGTCTGTCGCAGCTCTGGTGGCGTCGAGTACGGGGACGCTGGCCGAGCATGCCCCGCCGCCGGCTGCGCGCGGCGCGGAGTGCTTGGATGCCGTGAGCGGTTCGTTCACTCAGATCGTCGAGAAGGTGGCGCCCTCGGTCGTGCAGATCTTCGTGAGCGGCTACGGCGTCGGACAGGGACAGTACGAGGTGTTAACGAAGCAGCAGGGAACAGCGTCGGGCACCGTCTTGGATCCTGACGGCTACATCGTCACGAACGCGCATGCCGTCTCCCGGGCCACCCGGATTCAGGTCTTGGTCCCGGGCGCGAGTGGCCTGCCCGGGTCGAGGTCCCTGCTCAAGCCGCAAGGTGTGAAGCTCGACGCGGAGTTGATTGGAAGCGACACGGCGACCGACCTCGCGCTCCTCAAGGTCGCACCGCACGGTCTGAAGGCGCTCGAGCTCGGTGATTCGGATCGGCTCAGGCAAGGGCAAATCGTGCTCGCGTTCGGATCGCCGCTCGGCCTGGGGAATACGGTCACGATGGGCGTCGTCAGCGCCGTAGCCCGTCAGCTGAGAACGGACGACATCCCGGCCTACGTGCAGACGGACGCCCCGATCAACCCCGGCAACTCCGGCGGCCCGCTGGTGGACTCCAGCGGCCTGGTGGTCGGGATCAACACGATGATCCTGACCCAGTCGGGCGGAAGCGAGGGAGTGGGCCTGGCCATACCCAGCAACACCGTGCGCTATATCACGGACCAACTGCGAGCCAACGGCCACGTGCGCCGCAGCGTGATCGGCGTTCAGGTCCAGACGGTGACGCCGATCATGGCGGCGGCGATGAAGCTGCCGCAGGCCTGGGGCGTGATCGTGTCTGACCTCGATCCTGATGGGTCCGCGAGCAAGGCGGACGTGCGGATCGGAGACCTGATTCTCACCGAGGACGGCACGGTCGTCGAGGACGTCCGTCGTTTCGGAGTGAACCTCTACCACCACCCCATCGGGGCGACGGTCGCGCTGGAGATCCTCCGCGGGACCCAGAAGGTTGCGATCCAGGTGTCGACGATCGAGCATGCCGAGGACCCCGGCAGCTTTGTGGACCTCGTGCGACCCGACAAGAACCTCGTTCCCGAGCTGGACATCCTGGGGATCGACGTCGATGACAGGCTCGCCCAGGTGCTGCACCCGCTTCGCCGGGACAACGGGGTCCTGGTGGCCTCGATGTCGGCGGACGCCGCTCCCCCGGCCACGAGATTTCAGCCCGGGGACGTGATCCATGCGGTCAACTGGACGCAGGTCAACTCGCTGGCGGATCTGCGCAAGGCGGTCGCCGGCCTGAAGGACGGCGATCCCGTGGTCGTGCAGATCGAGCGGCAAGGACTGCTGAAGTTCATCGCCTTCGAGATCGATTGAGACGAGGAGAGAGGTAAGAGGTAAGAGGGAAGACGGAAGACGACGAGGAACGGTCCGTTGTCGTCTTTCCTCTTCCCTCTACCCTTTTCCGTCTACCCTTTTCTCTCCTGCCGGGTCCGCGCTCCAAAGCTGAGGCCTCTATAACCAATTTGCCATCGAACATGTCATTCCGAGGAGCGGAGCGACGAGGAATCTGGGTGGGGGAAAGCTTGGATCTACCAGTCCCCTCCCAGATCCCTCGCGGAGCCCGCCCTGAGCGGAGTCGAAGGGCTCGGGATGACGGCTTTGCTCTACGACAGACGGCAAACCGGTATGAGACGAGGAAAGAGGCAAGACGGAAGACGGAAGACGGGTAGGATAGCCCGTGTCTTTCCTCTTCCCTCGTCCGTTTACCTTCTTCCCGCTCGCCCGGTCCTCGTTCCGGCTCTCAGGCCCCGAACCCCCGTCGCTACGGCGTCGGGGAAACCGTCGGCGTACGAGCGTTCCTGACCAGCACGGTCGGTGGTCCGCCCGAGAGCGGCATCCGGACCACCGAAGGCTCCTTGTCCTCCTGCCGCTGGACGATGCAGAGGAAATTGACGGCGTCCAACCACTGGGGCTCCCAGGCGAAGAGGCCCTTTGGACTGAGGCGGCGGGAAGTCTTCGCGCTCAGATCGACGAGGAAGACCGCCGGGGGAGGTCCGTCCCAGTCCTGGATCGTGGTTTCCTCGTCCATGTCCACGTCCACGAGGAGCGTCCTGCCGTCGGGAGACGGGGAGATGCGGGCACCGCTGTTGAGGCCGCCCGTCGGGAAGAGCTTTGCGAAGCTGGCTTTCCAGAGCTCCTTGCCTTCGAGGGAGATGCGGGAGAGAGATTCGAGGTCCTGGCAGAAGACGGAGTTCCCATCGGGCGCCCAGGCGGCGGACCAGCAGGTGCGTCCGGCGGGCCCGGTTTTGCAGATGTAGCCGAAGCTGGTGTCGTCGACGTTGACGAGGCCAAGATTCCACCCGCCGTTCGCCAACACGTTGACAAGAAGTCTGGTCCCGTCGGGCGACCAGACAGGGCCGAACGCGTTGTCGCTCGGGACGCTTGCCAGCACCCGGCTGGTCCTTGTCCCGACATCAACGACCGCGATGTGGCGGCGCACCCCGTTGGCTTGCGAGGTGTCCTTTGTGTAGGCGATTCGCCGACCGTCCGGCGCGATGCAGGGATCGACGCCTTCGACGAGCTTGACCGCGCCGGAGCCGTCCGCGGCCGCGACCCAGATGGCGCCGCCCCGCTCGAACGCGAGCGTTCTGGGAGCCGGCTGCGGCGCGCCAGCGAGAGGGACGGCGAGCCAGAGGGCTGCCGCCAGCGCGGGAACACCGGTGGCCGCGAAGCGCGGGCCGGGCGCGGTATCCAGGACCTGTACGGCAATTCGTGAGGCCATGGGGGCGACCTTCGCCCAGAGTTCGCCGGCTGTCAAGGCCGCTAGCCGCACGCGGTCTCCCGCCCCGACCCTGGCGCCGGTGCGGGTCCTGACGCGAGGTCAGTTCAGCTCGGCGAGCGCTTCATCGGTCGAGACAACACGCGCGTAGGAGTTGGCCATCGCGGCGAGCGCGGCCGCGTGGACATGGGCCGCAGGCACTTCGACGCCGTTGAAGGCCAGTGCCCGGGTCGCGCAGGCGTCGTGGACCACGGTGACCTCGAACCCGAGGTCGGCCGCTGCACGTGCGGCAGCCTCAACGCACATGTGCGTCTGCATGCCGCAGATCACCAGCTTCGTGACGCCGAGCTGTCTGAGGACGCTCGCGAGTTCGGTGTCGCGAAAAGCGTTGGCGTTGTGCTTGCAGATCACGGTCTCATCTGGGAGAGGGAGCACGGCCGGGTGGATCCTGTACTGCGGGTCCCCAGAGTCGGGGCTCGGCGCGGACTGGGCCTTCGGCAGGTGCTGGACGTGGATCACCGACCAGTGCCGGGCGCGAAAGCGGTCGAGAAGCCTGCGCGCCTGTTGGCTCGCCTCGATCGGGCCGACCAGCGCCAGCCTGCCGCCCTCGAAGTAGAAATTCTGGATGTCGATCACGAGCAACGCGGTCGTCGGTGCCTTCACCCCTGCCTCCGTTCCCGGCGGCGGCGCGGCCGCCGCGACGGCCGCCAGCGCCAGTAACCAGACCATGGTGCCAACCTTTGAGCGGGTCATTCCTGCCTCCACGATCAACTCTAGCGCAGCGGCCTCCTGCCGCGGCGGACAAGGCGCGCCGGAACTCGGGCGGAAGGTACCTGAGCGCCCCGCATAACGTCACGCCGGAGCTCGGCTTCGATGCGGGACGCGACCCCGCCGGCTCGCCCGGTCCGCGTCATGATGGAGGAAGTCTAACCCCGCCAGGAGGAGCGGATGCGGCGGTACCCGGAGACATCTCGTTGCGGTACCGGGCCTACTGCCGCCCGGGCGCTTCGGTCGAATTGAGCTGAGGGCCGATGCGTTCCAGGTCGAGCAGCCAGCGCTTGCGCCACAGCCCGCCGCCGTACCCTGTGAGGGAGCCGTCTGCTCCGACGACGCGGTGACACGGGATGACGATGCCGATCCGGTTGTCCCCGTTCGCCCGCGCCACAGCGCGCACGGCCGACGGCTCGCCGATGATCCGCGCCTGCTCGCCGTACGAGTGCGTCTCGCCGTAGGGGATCGTCAGCAGGGCGGACCACACCTTCTGCTGGAACGCCGTGCCGCGCGCGTCGAGGGGAGTCTCGAACCGCCGGAGCTTCCCGGCGAAGTAGCGCTGCAGCTCCTCGGACAGGGTGTCGAAGTGGCGGCTCCTCCCGGGGACGAGCGCGGCGCGCAGGAGCTTCTTCAACCGGGCGAGCTGCGTTTCGATCATCCGCCGGTCCACGAACTCGAGTAAGCAGATGCCGTCCTCGGTTGCGCCCGCGAGCATCGGCCCAATCGGCGTCTCGATGCGCGTCATCGTCACAACGAGACCGAAGGCGCGGGTCGGCGGGGCGCCCATGACCTTGCGGAACGCGTCGCCGAAGCCGGAGAGGGAGTCCCAGCCGTGGTCGAATGCCGCGTTCGTGGCGGTGTCGCCGTGGCTTATGCGGCCGAACGCCGCGCCGATCCGCAGCGCCCGGACGTACCCCTGGAACGTCATCCCCAGGTTCTTCTTGAACCACCGGCGCAGGCCGGCCGGGTCGATACCCCGCCCGCGCAGGTCCTCGTCTCGGAGGCGCAGAGTCGGGTCGGCCTCGACCTCCGAGAGGAGCCGCCGAACCAGTTCGGGCGTGCTCGCCGGCGGCTCGACAGGGCGGCAGACGCGGCACGGCCGGTAGCCGGCGAGGAGGGCCTCGTTCGCGGTGGGGAAGAACACCACGTTCTCCCGCCGGGGTTTCTTCGCGGTGCACGTTGTCCGGCAGAAGATGCCGGTCGTCGTCACGCCGGTGAAGAAGAGACCGTCGAACGCCGGGTCCTTCTCCACGAGGGCTCGGTACATGGTGTCGCCGTCGGGAAGGAGTCGTTCGCTCATGGGCACACCGTAGCGCGGCTTCCCGCTTCGCGCCAACCGGGAAATTGACGAGGAAATGCCTGCGCCCGGTGAGTGGCCGCCCTCATTCGCCTCGGAAATGCTTCGCTTGGCTCGCAATCATCATGGGCCGTGAGCGCACCCCGGACCATGAACGTGACGGATCCGGACGCAGCCCACCACGGGCTGTCATCCTGAGCGAGCGCAGCGAGCGAAGGATCGCCTGGGAGCGCACGGAGCCGGTCGCTCGCGGGTTCGGAAAGACCCTTCGTCGGCCCGCCTCCGGCGGTCCTCCTCAGGACAGAGGTGGTCGGGGAGACTTTCGGGGAGACTTTCTAGGCAATCCTCATGAGCCGCGGGCTCACCCTGGACGATGAAAGTCGGGAACCGGGGGTTGCAGGCCGCGTCGTCCGGGGGACTTTCTGAACAATGACAGGGAGGTGGGACGGGGTTGCCGGACCCATCGGGTCCTCGCAGTGACAAGGATCCCGCTACGGCGGACGGCGAATTTGTGTGAGCAACCGCGGATTGCCGCGGAGCGCATCCTGACGGACAATGCCCAGGCCGGGCGCGGCAACCTCGCGCGCCCGTACTCCTCGGTGCGGCGGAGGCTCATGCGGGTTGCGGCTGTGGCGCTCGGCACCGCTGTTTCGGTAGTCCTCGTTACGCTCTCGGCGGCCCACCGGGTGCCGCTGGCGCTGACGGAGGTCCTGGGCTTCGTGACCGGCGCGTGGTGCGTCTGGCTCCTCGTCGAGGAGAACATCTGGAACTGGCCGATCGGTATCGCCAACAACGCCTTCTACGTCGTGGTGTTCTGGCGCGCCCGGCTGTTCGCGGACATGTCGCTCCAGATCGTGTACATCGTCCTCTCGATCATCGGCTGGTACCTGTGGCTCCACGGCGGCGCCGGGCACGGACGCCTGACGGTGCGGCGGACGCGGTGGCGCGAGGGGGCGATCATCGCGGTAGCGGTCGTGGTCATTACGGTGGCGGGCACCGCCTTCCTGCGCACCGTGCGCGACTCGGCGCCGTTCCTCGACTCGCTCACCACCTCGATCAGCCTCGCGGCCCAGTACATGCTGACCCGCAAGCTGATCGAGAACTGGCACCTCTGGATCGCGGTGGACGTCATCTACGTCGGACTCTACGCGTCGCGGGCGCTGCCGCTCACCGCGGTCCTGTACGCGATCTTCCTGACGATGTGCATCGTCGGCCTCCTCGAGTGGCGCCGGAGCGAGGCCCGCGCCGCAGCCGCCGTGGAAGCAGCCATCGAGGACGTCGTGGCCCTACAGGTCGAAGCTCTCTGAGCGAGCGGCAGGCTCGTACCAGTTCACGGTGCTCCGCAAAGGAATCAGTGTCATTGTCCGGGGAGTCCTCCCGGTCTGTGGCGATGTGCTGATCGAGGGCGGGGGCAAGCCCCGCCCCAACATTGGAAGTCGTAGGGCCCAAGCGTGTGGGGTCTGCCCCGTCGTGTGTAAGGGCGGCCCTTGCGGCCGCCCGCGAATCGGTTTCATGACCCGGAAGACCAGCACGCCGGCTCCGCCCTCCCGTTTGCCGCTTTCATGGTCCAGGGTGCGCCCAAAGCCCACGGCGATTGCGAGCCCTACCGCAGGCGGGTCGGAGCAGTTCCGCGGACATCGACGAGATCGCCGCGGCCCGCTTGCCGTGCTCGGGGGCCTCGCGATGACAGCGTCTGGACGAAGAGCGGCGTCAGTGGGCGCGCAGGACGACGGTGCCCCGGTCGTCGCGCAGGCGCACGACCTCCGGGCCGATCTCTTCGACGGTGAGCCCCTCGATGATGGTGCCGATCATCACCTCCTGTCCGTTGATCCCGGCGAACGGATCTTTGGACCGGTAGACGATGTAGTCGAGGTGGAGCTTCACCTTGCCGAGGTCGGCGTCGAGGACGAACGAGCGCTCGCGGGCAGCACCGGCTGGTGACGGACCTCCGCGGAGCGCGGGCGGCGCCGACGCCGGCGCGCCGACAACGGGCGGCGCGGGCGCAGTCAGAAGGGGCGCGGAAGCGCCGGTCTGATCTGTGGCGTTCGCGTCACCGCCTGTCTGCCGGATTTGGGTCGCCGCGTTATCGGGTTGGGTTTCGGTTGGCCGGTGGACAGTGGCCAAGGCGCCTTGTGCGAGCGCGGATCGAGGCGGAGCCGGTGAGGATGCCGGGACGGCCGTCGATGCGGCTTCCGCGGGCGCGACCGGCGACGTAGAGGTCGAGGCTCCCGCTGCCGCAGCCGGATGCGCCGTCGAGGGCGGCGCGGGTGCGAGGCCCGCGCGGGGGGAGAGCGCCAACCAGGCGATCCCCGCCCCCGCGAGCGCCGCCGCGGCCACGATGGACACCGCCAGCCATCCGACGCTGAACCTCGTTCCCTTCGGGCCCAGCACGACCGTCGTGCGGAAGACCACCCCGCGCTGCTGGGCGCCTTTCTCCGCCGCTTCCTGCCGCGCCTTTCGCAGGGCCTCGCTGACCAGGCTCATCGTTCGACTCCGTCGAGGTCGCGCACCGCCCGCTGCACCTGCCACCAGCCGAGGAGGTCGCGCCCCTCCACGTACCCCGCGAGCAGGGTCTTGTCGCAGATCGCGTTGATCAGGCGGGGCACGCCGCGCGAGCGGCGGTGGATCGTCCGGACGGCCCGCGGCGTGAACGCCGGCCGGCCGTTGGAGCCGGCCACCCCGAGCCGGTGCCGGATGTACGCCCCGGTCTCCTCGGGGTCGATCGGCCCGAGGTGGTAGCGCACGGTGATGCGCTGGCGGAGCTGCCGAAGCTCGGGCCGATCGAGCCGCTCGCGCAGCTCGGGCTGGCCGAGAAGAACGATCTGGAGCAGCTTGCGGTCGTCGGTCTCGAGGTTCGAGAGCAGGCGCACCTCCTCGAGCATGTCGTCGGAGAGGTCCTGCGCCTCGTCGATGAAGAGGGCCACGTCCTGCGCGGCCTGAACCCGGGCGAGGAGGAACTCGTTGAGGCGCTGGGTGAGGCGCAGGCGGTCGTTGCCGCGGTCGTCGAGGTCCAGCTCGTGGAGGATCGAGCGCAGGAGCTGAATGCCGCTCATCACGGGGTTGAAGATCAGAGCCGTCGCGTAGCCCGGCCCGAGCTCCTCGAGGATGGCCCGGCACAGCGTGCTCTTGCCCGCGCCGACCTCGCCGGTGATCTGGATGAACCCCTTGCGCTGGGTGATGCCGTACAGCATGTGCTCGAACGCCTCGCGGTGCCGGCGCGAGAAGAAAAGGTACCGCGGATCCGGCGTGATCGAGAACGGCGGGGCCGACAGGCCATAGAACTCTTCGTACATCGTTCGAGACAACCCACCCCATTGTACGGTGCCGGGCCGAGTTTCATTGTGCTCGGGTACCCGGGCCGACGGTGGTCGGCCGTCGCCGGGGTATGCTTGACGGCATGAAATCCCAGGCAGTGGTGTCGTTCCTGCTCGTGTTCGGGCTTGTCGTGATCGCCTCCTCGTGCGGGAAGGGCCCTGATTCGCGCCTCGCCGGGTCGTGGCGGGGGAAGGAGCGCAACGGCTGGATCCCCGTGCGTCTCCAGGGCGGCCCCGCGCGGATCGGGTTCCAGCACGGCTTCCTGCTCGCGCTCGAGATCGCGGATGCCCTCGCGGTGGAGAAGCTCCTGCTGACGCACGACACGAAGCGCGACTGGATCTTCCTGCGCGCCGCGGCCGAGAAGGTGCTGTGGCCGCGCGTCGAGGAGGAGTACCGGCAGGAGCTCCAGGGGGTCGCCGACGGGTTGGCGGCCCGCGGCGTGAAGGCTGACGTCTGGGACCTCGTGGTGCTCAACGCCAACCTCGAGCTGTCGTACTACACGAAGTGGCTCGACAAGTCCACAACGCCGGCGGCGCCCGAGCGCTGCAGCGCTTTCGTCGCCACCGGAAGCTGGACGCGCGACGGCAATCCCGTGATCGCCCACAACAACTGGTCGGGGTACCTCGAGGGGTCGCGCTGGAACGTGATCTTCGACATCCGGCCGGAAAGAGGTCACAGGATCCTGATGGACGGCATGCCCGGCCTGATCCACAGCGGCGACGACTTCGGGATGAATGACGCCGGGATCGCGATCACGGAGACGACGATCGGCAGCTTCCACGGCTTCGACCCGACGGGGGTGCCGGAGTTCGTCCGCGCCCGCAAGGCGATGCAATACTCGGCGAGCATCGACGACTTCGACCGGATCATGCGGGAGGGGAACAACGGCGGCTACGCCAACACGTGGCTGGTGGCCGACGTGAAGCGGAACGAGATCGCGCGGCTGGAGCTGGGCTTGAAGAACGTCACCCTGGCGCGCACCAAGGACGGCGTCTTCGTCGGCGCGAACTTCCCGATCGACCCGAAGCTGATCGCCGAGGAGACCGACTTCCCCGCCAACGACCCGGGGAGGAGCGCCTGCGCACGCAGAACCCGGTGGGACCAACTGGTGGCCGAGTTCAAAGGGCGAATCGACCTCGAGACGGCGAAGCGGTTCCTCGCCGACCACGAGGACGCCTTCGAGAAGAAGGCCGGCGCGCCGAGCGAGCGCACGCTCTGCGGCCACGTCGAGCTGTCGCCGCGCGGGATGAAGCCGTGGCAGGACGAGTTCGGTCCGGCAGGCACTGTGCAGGCGAAGGCCGCCGACGCGGGCATGGTGGAGCGGATGGAGCTGGACGCCGCGATGGGCCACCCGTGCGGCCTCGACTTCTCCGCCGCGGAGCACCTCGCGCACCACCCGGAGTACGCGTGGCAGAAGCCGCTGCTCAGGGACCTTCCGTCGCGGCCCTGGACCCGTTTTGCCGCGCCGTAAGCGGCACGACCCGGATCATGCCAAAGGAACCCTTGTCACTGCGGGGCCACTCAGGGGACGAATCGGGCTCGTCGGATTGGGGGCGACCTCCGCGTCGCCCCGCCCGTGTCGGGGCCCCTCGCGATGACGCGCTTCGTCTCTAGCCCGGATTATTCGTGGGGGTTCGTCGCGAGAACGCGCAGCTGGCTGGCATGGTGGGCGCACGTAGAGGCGAGGAGCCGAGTCGTATCCTCTGCGATACGTCGCAGGCTCCGAACCTCGAGTACCTGGTGTCGGTAGGGCCTGGCTCAACCCGTCAGGAGGATGCTGCAACATGTGACGGCGCCCTCGGCCTTGGCGAGCTCCGAGACGTCCACCGTCACGATACGGACGCCGGCCCGATCGAGCTGCGCTGCGGTGCAGGGGAACGCCTCGGGGTAGAGGACCGCATCGCCGACCATCAGCGCGTTGGCGGCGTAAGGCTCCGCCGGGTCCACCTCGATTCTCGTGAAGTTCGAAAACGGCGCGGTGTCCACCCATGCCGAGTTGATGAGGACGGTGTCGGGCGTCACCTGCGTAACGGCGGACTTGAGGTGCAGGCAGCCGCTGACCGGCACGGCCTCGACCGCGTAACCATGCGGTGAGAGCGCCGCGCCGAGCTGGGCGATCCCCTCGCGGTTCGTGCGATCCGTCAAGCCGACGAGCACTCTCCGGCCGAGCTGGAGGACGTCGCCGCCGTCGAGCGTCCCCGGCGCCTCGATGGTGACGATCGGCCTGTACTTCGCCAGGACGGCCGCGACCGAGGCCGTCTCGGGCCTTCGCGACCTCGCGCCGGGGCGGGTGATCACCGCGACCTCGTCGATGACGACCGCGATGTCCTCGACGAAGACCGAGTCGGGGAGGTCGGCCTCGGGCGGGAGACTCACGACCCAGCACCCCAGCTTGGCGAGCGCCCGCTCGTAGGCCTCGTGCTGCGCGCTGGCGAGCTCGACGTCGATCGGCGACCTCGCGAGGTGGGTGAGCTCGCAGCGCGCGATGGCGGGGCTGACCTTCCGGGTGATGGCGATCGGCATTTCGATGTCATCGTACCCTACAGGTGGCACGACCGCCGGGGCGGGATGCCGGCACCACCGGCGTCGGACCTCTTCAGCGACAGCAGAGGGGCCGAGGAGCACGGGAGCAGAGGAGCGAGAGACGAGACGTGCACCGTCCTTGCATCTCCCCTCTGCTCCTCAGCGCCTCCGCGCTTCTGCCGGGTGTCCCGGACCAGGGCCTTCCCGGAGCCCGGTGGCCAGAGCCCGTTGCTCGTGCTCCTCCTCGCTCGGCTGGTCGCCGCGCTCCCGGATGTGAAGCCCGGCCTCGGCAAGGTCCTCCATTGGCCTTTCGGCTGCGGGTGCAGGTAACCGCGAGGTACCTGCCGGCCGTGTCCTTTGCGAAGAACACCACGTCGGGGACGCGGTCGAAGAGCTCCACCGCAAACCCCGCGGCGGCCAGCGCGGCTTCGAGCTCTGCCGGAGCAGCCATCGTCTCGCCCAGCGGGCGCATTGTGCGAAAAACGCAGTATGCCCTATGCGATCGTACAAGACTTCCAATCGCCGGCGCCCTATCGTGATGCGGGAAGGGGTGCGCGTCGTGCTGATCCGGAAGGACGCGAGCGATCCTGTGGGCGTGGTCTCCAGCGCCCTGCGCGCCTCGTTTCACGACGTGCCGGGGATCCGCACGACCATCTTCCTCAAGGGGTGCCCGCTGCGCTGCCCCTGGTGTCACAACCCCGAGGGGGTGGCGTTTGAGCCGGAGGTTTCGGCCAACTCCGCCCGCTGCCTGCCGAGAGTGCGCGCGGGCTTGCCCGGCGCGCCGCTCGCGCCGATTCTCGAAAACCTCGCTGCGGTCTCGGCGCTCGACACGCCGTTGTGGCTGCGGATTCCGGTGATTCCCGGCCTGAGCGACGACGACGGGGCGCTGGCCGCGGCCGCGCAGTTGGCTGCCAGGATGACGACGGTGCAGCGCGTGAACCTGCTGCCGTGCCATCGCACCGCCGACGGCAAGAGGTCGAAGAAAGGGGGTGCCAAGAGTACCGAGTGAAGCCGTAAGGTCGCTGACCCTGCACATTCGCTGCGATGGTACGAAGACGGAGGAAAGGAGATTGTATGAAGTGCGTCAAGTTTGTTTTTCTCGCGCTCGCCGCGACGCTTGTCGTCGTGGGGGCCTACGCCCAAGCCACCGGCAGCATCGAGGGGAGAATCATTGACGAGACCAAGGCGCCTCTGCCGGGCGTCACCGTCGAGGTGAGCTCGCCGTTCATCAGGGCAGCGAGGTTCGCCACGAGCGACCCGGACGGGGCGTTCCGAGTGGATATGCTTCCCGCGGGCAAGTACTCCCTCAAGTTCACGCTGGAGAACTTCGCGACCCAGGAGCAGACCGATGTCACCGTGGGCGCGGGTCGCGTGGTGACCCTGCAAGTGCAGATGCGGAGCGCGTTCAAGGAAGCGGTGGTGGTGACCGGTTCCTTGATTCCGCGCCCGACCCTGGAAGCGATGAGCCCCGTCACCACGATGGATATTGAAGCGCTCAGCTATCGAGGGGTGCAGCGCCTGGAAGACCTCATGACCCAGTTGCCGCAGGTCTTCGTCGCGAGCAACTCCTCAATCTCGAACGGCGCCTCCGGCACCGCGACAGTTGCTCTGCGCAACCTCGGTTCTCAACGCACGCTGGTTCTGATCGACGGCGTGCGGATACAGAGCGGCGACCGGTATGACGTTGCGCCCGACCTGAACTTCATCCCGGCTTCGCTCGTGAAGCGGGTTGACGTCCTCACCGGCGGGGCTTCCTCCACGTACGGCGCGGACGCCGTCGCCGGCGTCGTCAACTTCATCCTGGACAAGGACTTCGAGGGCCTCCGTGGCGGCGTTTCGTTCGGCGGTTACGAACACAACAACGACAACAGCTACTGGCAGGCCCAAAACGCGGCCATGGGGTATAACGCCCCAAGCGGTTCGACCTGGGACGGCGGCACGTTCGACGCCGACATCGCGTACGGCGGCAAGTTCGCCGATGGCAAGGGCCATGCGTCGATGTACATCGACTACCGCCAGACAGCCCAGCTCCTGAAGTCACAGCGCGACTACTACAACTGCAGCGCCAACCTCGGCGCGACCGGTCCGGTCTGCGGCGGTTCGTCAACGTCCGCGACCGGTAGGTTCACCTTGTACGACCCCACCTTCACCACCAATTTGGGGAACTTCACGGTTGGACCCAACAATACGATGGTCCCCTTCACGTCAGCGAACCTCTTCAACTACGGGGCCTACAACTCGATTCAGCGCCCCGACCAAAGGTGGACTGCTGGTGGTTTCATCGATTACAACTGGAACGAGCACTTCAAGGGCTACCTTTCCGTCATGCTGATGAATGACACCTCGGCGGCGCAGATTGCGCCCTCAGGCGACTTCTACGGCAGAACATACGAGCTCAACTGCAACAACCCGATGCTGAGCTCCCAGCAGGTGCAGGTCCTGTGCACGAATGCCGGGTATGGGCCGAACGACATCGCGAACGTGATCATCGGTCGCCGCAACGTCGAGGGTGGCCCCCGGATCGACGATCTGACGCACGAGGCGTTCCGTCTGGTCGCCGGTCTCAAGGGCGAGATCAACAAGGAATGGAGCTACGACGTCTACGGCCTGAACGCTCAGACCGAGGTGTCGGAAGACTACCAAAACGACCTCAACACCAACCACATCCAAGATGCCCTGCTCGTCACCGGCACCCCGGGCCAACCGAGCACCTGGCAGTGCATGTCCGGCAACGCCGGCTGCGTTCCCTGGAACATCTTCGAGACCGGTGGCGCGGGCGTGACGCAGGCAGCGCTCGACTACCTCAAGATAGCCTTGGAATCGCAGACCCTGTTGAGGACACAGGTCATCAGCGGAAAGGTCACGGGCGACCTGAAGGATTATGGTC
Organism: Thermoanaerobaculaceae bacterium; assembly: GCA_050018455.1. Lineage (GTDB taxonomy): Bacteria > Acidobacteriota > Thermoanaerobaculia > Thermoanaerobaculales > Thermoanaerobaculaceae > RBG-13-68-16. The sequence continues at coordinate 55,564 of JBEKAA010000028.1, forward strand.
TGGCTTTCCCCAGCGCTTCCGAGGGCATTCACATCGCTCTCGGCGCCGAGTACCGGAAGGAAATGTTGGATTACATGCCCGACCAGGCGTATCAGGATTTTCTTGGAGCAGGCCAGGGCGGTCCACTGTTGCCGGTCTCGGGCACCTACGGCGTGAAGGAAGGCTTCACCGAGCTGCTGATTCCCATCATTCAGGACGCTCGCGGGGTCAAGGACCTGAGCCTGTCGGCTGCCTACCGCTACTCCAACTACAGCAATAACGGGAGCCATCCGAACTACAAGTTTGAGGCGGACTGGGCGCCCACGGGCGACTTCAAGTTCCGTGTGGGCTACAACCGTGCGACGCGCGCGCCGAACGTGGTGGACCTGTACACTCCGCAGGCGTATGGCATCAACGGTACCACGGACCCCTGTGCGGGCCCGACCCCATCATATTCCGAGGCGCAGTGCGCGCGTACCGGCATGACCGCTGCCCAGTACGGAAACGTCGCTCCCAACCCGGCGGGACAGTACGGCACTCTTTCAGGCGGTAACCCGAACCTGGTCCCTGAGACCGCCGACACCAAGACCCTCGGGTTGGTGCTCACGCCAGCTGGCACGGGCCTGACCGCCGCGTTCGACTACTACGACATCAAGATCGACAACACCATCACAAGCCTTACCGCGGATGCCGTCATCAACGCGTGCGCCCAAACCGGCAATCCTCAACTGTGCTCCCTGGTCCACCGTGATTCTCTCGGTTCGCTATGGATCATGCCGACGGGCTACACCATCACGACCAATCAGAACATCGGTTCGCTCCGTGCAAAGGGCGTCGACGCGAACCTCACCTACGCGTTGCCCCTCGGCAACAGCCTCTTGAACTTCAACCTCATCGGCAGCTACCTGAGCGAAAATTCGGTAAATAACGGCTTGTACTCGTACGACTGTGCCGGTTACTACGGCAACACCTGCGGCACTCCAGTTCCCACGTGGCGGCATATGCTCCGTGCGTCGTGGGAGAAGGGCCCTGCGACCATCAACCTGAATTGGCGCTACATCGGTGGCGTCACGAACGATGTCGGCAGCCCCAACTCCGCTCTTTCGGACCCGAGTTCGGTTGCTTCATTCAAGGCCAACGGTGACTACACGATCCCCGCCTTCAACTACTTCGACCTCGCGGTAAGCTACAAGTTGAAGGCCGGCGTCAATCTCATGCTCGGTTGCAACAACATCGCCGACAAGGAACCGCCGGTCCTCGCGGGCATAGCATTAGAGGCCAATGCGGGTGGTGAGTACGGAACGTATGACTACGCCGGCCGTTACGTCTTCGGCCAAGTTCAGCTCTCGTTCTAGTTCAGCGGCGACAAACTACGAAGGGGGCGGTCCCTGCCGGGACCGCCTCCTTCTAGGGTGTGGGATATGGGACGGGGGACGAAAGACCCGCTGCCCGAGATTGGATAAGCCCTGGTGACCAGGCAGACGACAGAATGTGGCGTAGGGGTGATCGGCAGTGCACTCAAGGAGCTGGGGACGACGGTGCGGGCGTTCATTGCGGCGCCGCGCGCCCTGTGGGGCCTTTACCTGCCTTACCTGATCGAAGGGATTGCGTACTTCGGGGTGCTGACCCTGCTGATGAAG
>JBEKAA010000029.1:0-36963 GCA_050018455.1 Thermoanaerobaculaceae bacterium
AGAGCCTCGCTCGCTCCAGGGCGAGGAGCCGAGTCGTATCCTCTGCGATACGTCGCAGGCTCCGAACCTCGAGTACGCCCGCCAGGCCGGCCAGATCCGCGTTCGCAGCAGAACCCTCATGAATGGTCCAGGCTAGCTTCATTCCGGAGCGGCGTTCGCTATCGAGTACCATGCTAACGGGCTCTCGACGTGTCCTCACGACTTTCTCTCCGGCATCTTGCTGCGTTGATTATCGCTTCGGTGACGGCGACCGGAGCCGTTGCCCAGACGGTCTCCGTGACGGTGCCTGCTCCGGACGGGACGCCGCTCGCTACGGACGTCTACTTTCCGATTGGCGCCGGCCTGGGGCCGTGGCCGGTGATCCTCCAGCGCACCCCATACGGAAAAGGGGAGAACACCGTCAAGGACGCATGCTACCTCTTCAACCTCTGGGGCTATGCCTGCGTCGGCCAGGATGAACGCGGGCGCGGCGATTCGGGCGGCCACTACACCGGCTACGTCGACGAGGGACCAGACGGTCGAGCAACGATCACGTGGATCGCGCGGCAGTGGTGGTGCGACGGAAACATCGGCACCTTCGGGGCTTCGGCGCTCGGGATGACTCAGTACGCGCTGTCGCCGGGCGCCCCTCCCGCGCTCAAGTGCATGGTGCCGATCGTGGCGACCCCGGACTTCTACCACGACGCCGTCTACGAAGGCGGCGCGCTGCGATACGCCCTCGTGTACGGTTGGCTCGAAGACCAGGACGCCCTCGATCTCTTCGATGAACTCAAGGCCCACCGCCTGTGGGACTCCTGGTGGGCGGGGTGGGCGGTGCTGCCGGACGTCGCCACCGTCAACGTGCCGACGTTGCACATCGGGGGGTGGTACGACATCTTCCAGCAGGGGAGCCTCGACGCCTTCACCGAGTTCCAACACCACGGAGGGCCGCAAGCGGTCGGAAGACAGAGGCTGGTGATCGGACCCTGGACGCACTACGGCACGTTCCAACCCGCGTCCGGCCAGTTCACCTACCCTACCAACTCGATCTATGCCGATGACATCTTCTCGGTCGTGCACGAGTGGTTCGATTTCTGCCTCGAGCGTGAAACCTCCGGTGCCGAACGGTGGCCCGTGGTTCAGGTCTACCTGATGGGCGCCGTAGGTGAAGGAGGCGCTCCCGGGAACACGTGGCTCGATCTTCCGGACTGGCCGCCGCCGACAAGCGCGAAGCCTCTCTATCTTGACGCGTCCCGTAGCCTCTCCACGGTGGTGCCCCCGGCAGGTGAGGTCGGCTTGGTCGCCGACCCGGCAGACCCGGTCCCGACAATCGGCGGCCAGGAGCTCTCCGCCGAGGCCGGTCCATACGACCAGCGGGAGATCGAGGCGCGGGCGGACGTACTCAGCTTCACCACGACCGTACTCGGCACGCCCCTGACCGTGACCGGTCGCGTCCGGTGCACAATCTGGATTCGCCCCGACACGCCGGACCTCGACCTCGCCGTGCGTCTGACGGACGTGTACCCGGACGGGCGCTCCATGCTGGTCACCGACGGCATTCAACGCGCCCGCATGCGGTGCGGCGACGACCAGGAGTGTTTCCTCACGCCCGGAGTCGCAACCGAAATCACCGTGGACCTCTGGTCCACCGCGATGGTCTTCAACGCCGGACACGCGATCCGAGTCGACGTCTCCGGCTCCAACGCCCCGCGGTTCGAGGTCAACCCCAACGATGGCGGCGACCTCAACAACCCTTCCGCGGGAGAGGTAGCCCACCCGGTGCTGCTGCTGGGCCCGGACCACCCCTCGCGTCTCGAGCTGCCGGTCCCGGCGGCCCCGCACGTCCTCCGGCGACGGTTGACCCGAGGTGGGCCGTGAACGCTCGCTCGGTTGCCCTGGAAACCCTTGAGCCGATTGTTCGTATCACCGGTGCGGGCAGCGTGTCCCGGTGCGGGGAACGGGTGCCCCGGCCGCATTTGGCTTGGGAGGGCGAATGAGGCGTAACATCCTGATTGCAGGTGTGTTACTGGCGGTCGTCGTGATCGGGGTGGCGGTCGTAACGGTCACGGCAAAGCGTCCGGAGTGGAGCACCTCATCCCCCGAAGCGCTCGCGGAGTTCCAGAAAGGGCTCGATGCCAGTGATAAGTTCTACTACGAAGAGGCGCGCGCACACTTTGCCAAGGCCATGGAGCTCGATCCTAACTTTCTCATGGCAAAATATTTTCTGGTTCGCCTCATCGATTCCCCGGACGCCGATCCAGCATCAGCGAAGCTGCTCCAGGCACTCGAGCAGGGTGACCTGTCGAAACTCACCGACCGTGAGCGCTTTCTGCTCCAGTACGCTCTTGCCGGGTACAAGAAGGACACCATAGCGGCCGAAAAGGCCCTGAGCGCGTACGCGGCGAAGAAGCCGGATGACCCCTACGTCCTCGAGAGACAGGCGGCCATCGCGACGGCCCGGCAGGACTGGCCCGAGGCGCGCCGCCTGCTCACGCGTCTGGTCGAGGTGGCTCCCAATCGGGTTTCCGCTTACAACCAGCTTGGCTACTTAGAGATGGGACAGGGACGCTTCGCCGACGCGCAGAAGATGTTCGACACCTACCGGTACATCGCCCCGGATCAGGCCAACCCGCACGACTCGTTGGGAGAGCTGTTCATCCTGCTCGGCCGCTACGACGAGGCGAAGAAGGAACTGGAAGAGGCCCTTCGTATCAAGCCGGAGTTCTGCAAGTCGTACCAGAACCTCGTGCAGCTCGCGCTCATGGACGGACGGGCGGACGAGGCCGAGCAGGCGCTTGCGCGGGCCAACGGCACGAGTCCGTGCGGCGGCATGTTGGGCAAAGAGATGCGGTGCCAGATCGCGTACTGGCCGCCCCTCTTCAAGGGCGACTGGGAAGGGGTCTGGAAGGCGCAACAGGCTTCATGCACCGAGATGAAGACCGGAGACGATCCGCTTCAGATCTGGGTCGCGCTCAGGACGGGCCGGCGCGCCGAGGCGGACGCCTTCGAGAAGAACGCGCACGAACGCCTTGCGAAAATGTCGCCGAGCGAACCCGGAAGGCGCTATATAGAGGCGTTCGTCGCGCACATCGAGGGCGCGCGATTGCTCGTCGGCGGCGAGCCCGCGAAGGCCGCCGAGCGCTTCCGCTTCGCGGACCAGTCGATGTCGTACCGCGGCCTCCCCCTGGGGCTGCTGAAGATCATCAATCGTGTCGTCCTGGCGCGGGCCCTGCAGGCGTCGGGGGCGAAGGACGAAGCGGCCACCGTCCTCGCGGAGGCGCGAGCGGTCAACCCGAAGTTCGTCGACCGGCTCGGCATCTTGACGGTTCCTCCAGCTTCCAGCTGAGCCCTCTCAGGCTGACTGGTCGCCCGTACATCGGTTCATCCGCGGCAGCGGCTGCTTCACGGGAGAACGATCGCCGGGACGTAGGTGGGGCCGCCGGTGGTGTTGCCGGTGACCAAGGCGCACCCGCCGAAGAGCGATCACCCTTGTTGCAAATCGAGTTTCGCCGACCGGGTCGGAGAGCCGCCTGTGTTGATTGGTCAACCTCCGGTATCCTGACACCAGGTACTTGGCCCGACGGTGCGCCGTTGCGGCGGGTGCGCACACGCTGCCGAGAGGAAACAGGAATGGCGCTTCGTCCCATGGCTGCTGCGAATCCCCTCCCCGACCCCTCGTCGACGAGCGGGGTGGCCGCCCGTTGCGTCGGTCTCGTCAAGCGGTACGAGGACGTAGTGGCTGTGGCAGGAGTAGATCTCGCCGTCCGTCGGGGGGAGTGCTTCGGTCTGCTCGGGCCCAACGGCGCCGGGAAGACCACCACGGTGGAGATCCTCGAAGGTTTGACCCGGCCCGACGAGGGCCTCGTGGAGGTACTCGGCACCCATTGGGGAAGCGGGTCGGAACACGCGCTGCGTGAGCGTCTGGGCGTGCAGCTGCAGGAGACGCAGCTTGGCGAAAAGCTGACCGTCGAGGAGACCTTGAGGCTCTTCGCGAGCTTCTTCGCGCGGTCCCGACCGCTGGCCGAGATCATCGCATCGGTCGAACTCGAGGAGAAGAGGCACGCGCGGGTCGGCAAGCTGTCGGGAGGCCAGAAGCAGAGGCTGGCTCTGGCGTGCGCGCTGGTCAGCGATCCCGAGTTGCTCTTTCTGGACGAGCCGACGACGGGGCTCGACCCCCAGGCGCGCCTCAAGGTCTGGGAGGTGGTGGAACGATTCCGGTCGCGTGGCGGGACGGTCCTCCTGACGACCCACTACATGGAGGAGGCGGCACGCCTCTGTGACCGCGTGGCGATCATGGACCACGGGAGGATCCTGGCGCTCGACCGGCCTGCAGCCCTGGTGGCGTCGCTCGGGGTCGAGCAGATTGTGGAGTTCCGAGTGCGCCCGGACTTGTCGCTCGACGTCTTGGCCGGCCTGGTCGGAGTGAGCGGCGTCGTGCGCACCGACGGCGGCTGGAAACTGAGCGTGCTCCGGATCGGAGAAGCGCTCCCGGCTCTCTTGGCCGAAATCGAACGGCAGGGGCTCGCCCTCGAAAGCCTCGCCACACACCAGGCCACGCTGGAAGACGTCTTCGTGAGCATGACGGGCAGGGCGCTGCGCGATGAATGAGCCTCCCCTCCCGCGTCCCCACCCGCTCGTGGAGCTCACCCGCGCGCGGTTGGTGGAGTTCCTCCGCGAGCCGGAGGCGGTGTTCTGGGTCTTCATCTTCCCGGTGCTCCTCGCGGTCGCGCTCGGCATCGCGTTCCGGACCAAGCCGGTGGAGAAGCTGCGCGCAGCGGTCGTGCGCACGGACCCTGCGGCCGAGCGCCTAACAGCGCTGCTTTCCGGCTCGGCTGACCTGGCGGTGTCGGTCGTGGCCTCTGCCGATGCCGCGCAGGCTCTGCGATCCGGGAAGATCGACGTGATCGTAGAGGGATCGCGCGATCAAGATCGGCGGCCTTTTTCCGTGACGTTCCGGTACGACACGAGCCGGGCCGAAGGACGCGCCGCCCGCCTTGCGGCGGACGACGCCCTCCAGCGAGCCCTCGGGCGGCCCGACCCCCTGGAAACGCGAGAGGAGCGGTTTGCCCAGCCGGGTAACCGATACATCGATTTCCTGATCCCGGGGCTTGTCGGCCTCAACCTGATGGGAAGCGGAATGTGGGGGCTCGGGTTCGCGGTGGTGCAGGCCCGGACGCGAAAGCTCCTCAAACGGTTCGCCGCCACCCCGATGCGCCGGTCCCACTACCTGCTCTCGTTCATGTTCTCGCGGCTCGTCGGCCTCGTTCTCGAGGTGGTGGTCGTGGTGGGGTTCGGCTGGCTGCTGTTCGGCGTCGCAGTCCGGGGTTCGATCCTCGACCTCGCGATGGTCTCGCTGCTGGGGTCGTTGACCTTCGCGGGCGTCGGCCTTCTCGTGGCGGCGCGGCCCAGGACGATCGAGGGGGTGTCGGGCTGGATGAATCTGGTCCAGCTGCCGATGTGGCTGCTGTCGGGCACCTTCTTCTCCTACGAGCGCTTCCCCGCGGCGGCGCACCCTTTCATCCGTGCGCTGCCGCTGACCGCCCTCAACGATGCCCTGCGCGCGGTGATCAACAACGGCGCACCCCTCGTGGCGAGTTGGCCGGCTGTTGCCGTGATGGCGGTATGGGGGGCGGCGAGCTTCGCGCTCGCCCTGAAGCTCTTCCGCTGGCAGTGAAAGACGGGGAAAGGTGAAACGGAAAAGGTCAAGGGTCAAACGGAAGGCAAGACCCTGCAACGATCGCTGGTCTGTGGTGTCTTTCCTTTGACCTCTTACGTTTGACCTTTACCGTTTTCCGTCTTCCATGTTGTTGGGAAGTCCGCGGCCGGTGACCAGATACACGGCGAAGCTGCCAAGCCAGTGCCCGCCCTCGTAGTGCGCGCCTGTGACCGCTGCGAGTCCCGAGTTGCGGTGAGCGGCGGCCGTGGCACGCAAGGTCGCGACGCGCGGGTCGGCGGTCGGCAAACCCGCAGCGATCCCCTCGAGCATCCAGGCACGGGAGAGGTTGAGGCCGTCAAGGTGAGCGAGCCTGCCGTCGGCCGGGTCGGTCACAACCGCCGGCTGCAGCCACGACGTCGTGCCGTCCAGCGGCAGCCGCGGTAGGAACGCCCCCAACCACGCCGCGAACTCGGTCGGCGAGAGAATGCGGCGCACGAGATCGGCCTCGGCCAGGCACGGTGACAGGAAATCCTGCCCGGACGGCTCGTACGCCATCGGGCAATCGCGGTCGGCGAGGTAGTAGTCGCGGGTGCGCTTCTCGATGAGCGCCCTCATTTCGTCGTCCCCGGTCGCACGCGCCCAATCGAGGATGAGGCCGAGGGCAAAGGCGGTCTGGCTGTGTTCGCCTATCCGGATCGGGTACGAGAGTTTGGGCAGCCACGCCTTGATGTGGGCCGCTGACACGCGTTCGAGCGGCCGGAGAGCTTGCTCCCACTCGTGTGCCTGGGGATCGTCCCACTCCCTGAGTTCGGCGGCGAGCTGGAGCAGCCAGGCGAGCCCGTAGGGGCGCTCGAAGTCCGACCGGCCGGGAGTCTCCATGTAACGAACCTCGGATGCGATGTGGGCGGGCGTCAGGCTCTCTGAGATCGCGACCCGCGCCTTCGGCACGAACGGCGCCTCGGGGAACGTGCGCATCAGCCGCACCAGCAGCCAGTGGCCGTGCACCGCCGAGTGCCAGTCGAAGCACCCGCAGAACGCAGGGGTGAGCTCGCGTGGAGGCTTCACGTCGGCGTCGCTCGCGAGGACGTGGGAGATCTTGTTGGGGTACTCCTTGTGGACACAGGCGAGAGCGAGGTCGGCGAACCGTTGTGTGGCGGCGACAGAAAGGGTTTCAGGCTCTTCGGCAGCCGCCAACTGGAAAACACCGGTCAGGCAGATGCACGCCACGACGAACATTCTGGACATGCCGGGATGGTAGCACCGTCATCCCACGTGGGCACCCACAGGAGCAGGACGTGGCCGACATTGAGAAAGGGGGCCAAACCACTCCAGACTGCCTTCGCGCTCCGGTCTAAGGTGTTGATTGTTCCACGCTACACTTCGCGCGGGGTCGGGAGGGATCGAAAGATGAGAGTTGCGGTGCTCGGGGGCGGGTTGGTGGGTGGCGTGATGGCGAAGGATCTCGGCAGGGATAGCGAGTTCCAGGTCACGGTGGCGGACGTCTCGGCAACAGCGCTGCGGCGTCTCGAGGGTGTCCCGGGGATCACGACGGTGCGCGCCGACCTGTCGGACGCAGGAGCGATTCGACGAGTCGTGGATGGGCACGACCTCGTGGTGGGCGCGGTGCCGGGCCACATGGGTTTCGCGACGCTGAAGGCGGTGATCGAGGCCGGGAAGAGCGTCGTGGACATCTCGTTCTTCCCGGAAGACGCTCTTTCCCTCGACGCCCTGGCCCGGCGGCACGGCGTGTGCGCCGTGGTGGATTGCGGGGTCGCACCCGGGTGCTCCAACCTGATCCTCGGGCGGATGGAGACCCACTTCGACCAGGTCGACCGCTTCGTCTGCTACGTTGGCGGCCTGCCCGCCGTGCGCACGTGGCCTTGGGAGTACAAGGCGCCGTTCTCGCCGAGCGACGTGCTCGAGGAGTACACCCGCCCCGCGCGGTACGTCGCGGCTGGCCAGATGGTCACGATGCCGGCGCTCTCCGAGGCGGAGCTGGTCGAATTCCCCGAGGTGGGAACGCTTGAGGCGTTCAACACCGATGGGCTTCGGTCGCTCCTCGTGACCGTCAAGGTGCCCTTCATGATCGAGAAAACGATGCGCTACCCCGGGCACATCGAGAAGATTCGGGTTCTGCGCGCGAGCGGGTTCTTCGGCACCGAACCGATCGAGGTCGGAGGCGTTCGCGTGAAGCCGCTCGACGTCACGTCACGTCTCCTGTTCCCTTCATGGCAGTTCGGTCCCGGCGAGGAAGACCTCACAGCGATGCGAGTGATCGTCGAAGGCTCGAAAGAGGGTCGCCGGCTGCGCCGGGGCTTCGAGATGGTCGATCGCTTCGACCGGAGCACGGGCACCACGTCGATGGCCCGCACGACAGGGTTCACGTGCACGGCGGGCGTGCGCTTGGTGGCCCAGGGCCTCTGGGAGCGCAAGGGTGTTTCGCCGCCGGAGTTCATCGGCCGGGAGCCGCGATGCTACGACTTCATCATGGCCGATCTCGCAAAGCGGGGCGTGGTGTTCCAGGAGACGACCACGCCCTTGGGGTGAGGAAGCGGCCGTGGGCGGTATAATCCGCTCGATCCCGGCGACAAGACCCGAGCGCATGCGGGCGCGGCACCGGGTGAAGGAGCGAACGTGAACTGCCCCGTCTGCCGCGAGCCACTCATCGTCGCCGAGCGCGAAGGGATCGAGCTGGACGCCTGCCTGCGGTGTCGTGGCCTCTGGTTCGATGCCGGCGAGCTGGCTCTGCTCGCGGAGAGGGTGGGGCGAACGTTGTCGGTGGCGGAGGGCGGTCCGCTCGCCGCAGCGGCCACCCCGGAGAAGCCCCGGCAGTGCCCGCGCTGCGACAAGGCGATGGAAAAGGTCACCCTGGGGCAGTCGCCCCGGATTCTGCTCGACCGCTGCCCGAGCCACGGGTTGTGGTTCGACCACGGCGAACTCGGTTCTCTGATCGGGCAGATGGCTGTCGCTCCGGGTTCGCATCCCGAGGCGGCGCTCCGGTTCATGGGAGAGACGTTCGGCGTCGAGGCGCCGCCGCCGACGTCCAAAGCGGGCGGAGATCCCGCAGGGGAGGTGGAGCGATGATCGTGGGTCTCGTGTTCCTGGTCCTGATCGTGGTTGTGGTCTTCTGGATGATGGGGATATACAACGGGCTGGTCGGTTCGCGCAACGAGGTCAAGAACTCGTGGAGCCAGATCGAGGTGCAGCTCAAGCGACGGCACGACCTCATCCCGAACCTCGTGGAAACCGTGAAGGGGTACATGGGCCACGAGCGCGGGACGCTCGAGGCGGTGACCAAGGCGCGGCAGCAGGCGGTCGATTTGACCGGCAGCGTGGAAGAGCGGGCCAAGGTGGAGAACGTGCTCTCACAGACGTTGCGCTCGCTGTTTGCGGTGGCGGAGGCGTACCCGGACCTCAAGGCGAACCAGAACTTCCTCGCGCTGCAGGAGGAGCTCACCTCGACGGAGAACAAGATCGGCTTCGCCCGCCAGTACTACAACGACGCGGTGCTGCGCCTCAACAACAAGATCCAGATGTTCCCGTCCAACATCATCGCGGGCATGTTCAACTTCCAGCCGGAGACGTTCTTCCAGGTCGAGGCGCCGGAAGACCGACAAGTCCCGCAGGTCAAGTTTTAGCGGGGCTCGCAGACCGTGTGGGAGCTCGTCCGCGCCAACCAGCGCCGCGCCGCCACGCTCGTGGTCTTGATGGCGGCCCTGCTGTTCGTCGTCGGCTACGCGTTCGGCGAAGCGCTCGCGCCGGGCGCTGGCGTCGGCGGCCTGTTCGTTGCGTTCGTCGTCTGGGTCGTGCTGACGCTCGTGAGCTACTTTCAGGGTGACTCCATCTTCCTCACCCTCTCCGGCGCGCGGCGGATCGAGAAGAAGGACAACCCCCAACTCTGCAACGTGGTCGAGGAGATGACAATCGCGGCGGGGCTGCCCAAAGTACCCGACATTTACGTGATGGACGACGCCGCGCCGAACGCCTTCGCCACCGGGCGCGACCCGCAGCACGCGGTGGTGGCGGTCACGGCCGGACTGCTCGAAACGCTGAACCGCGACGAACTGCAGGGGGTGATCGCACACGAACTCGGGCATGTGAAGAACCGCGACGTGCTGTACGTGATGATGGTGGGCATCATGATGGGCGCCATCGTGCTGTTGGCCGACGTCGGCGGCCGCGTCTTCTTCTACGGGGGCGGGCGGAGGCGCACATCGTCCAAGTCGGAGGGCGGGGGACAGATCGTGATCGTGGTGGTCGCGCTCGTGCTCATGATCCTCGCGCCGATCCTCGCCCAGCTCATCTACTTCGCCCTCTCGCGCCGTCGCGAGTACCTCGCCGACGCGTCCTCGGCGCTGTTCACCCGCTACCCCGAGGGTCTGGCGAGCGCCCTCGAGAAGATCTCGCACTCGACCGCAACGCTCGCGTCGGCGACGCGCGCCACCGCACCGATGTACATCGTCAACCCCCTGGGAGCCACCGCCCGGGGGCTCGCCGACCTCACCAGCACACACCCGCCGATTTCCGAGCGTGTCCGGATTCTGCGCTCAATGGGCGGTGGCGCAGCATTCAGAAACTACGACGAGGCGTTCCGCGCCGTGACGGGGCGGAGCGGCGGCGTGGTCCCCGCCTCGGCGCTCGCAGGCGGCGAGCCCGCTCCCGCCTCCTCGCCGGCAGCACCCGACACGAGCGTTCGTCTCGAGCGGGTTCGGCAGACCACCGACATGCTCTGGCGCCTCAACCAGTACGTGTTCCTCGCGTGCCCGTGCGGCACCAAGCTCAAGGTGCCGCCGGCCTACCTCGGCCGGGAGATCGCGTGCCCGCACTGTGGCGCGGTCCACACGGTCCAACCCAGCGCGGCGTGACCGGAGGTTGCGCCGGGAACGTCACAAAGCAGGCGTTGGTTTTTGTGCCGGTGATGTTCCGGGTCCTGTCGGTGGCGGCGCCCACATCCTCCCGAACGGCGGTCTTCGCAACTCGACCAGGCGATCGAACCGGCGACACTGGTCTCCGTCGAGCACGGCACGCGTCTCGTTTCGAAGACGTTCGAAAACCGCGGTCATCTGCGGCATCAACGGCTGCATCACTCTGGACGCTTCCTCGCGGGCGCGGACAGCCGAGGCTTCGATCTGTTTCCGCTGGGTGGCGGTAAGGTGGAGCTCTCGGTCGAGGCGATGAACGATGATCTCGGCCATGCCGGCCGGACTGTCCATGATGTGCTTCTGGACCCGAAACCGTGTGAGGTGCAGGGTGACCGCCCCGCAGAGGAAGCCGGCGACGAATACCGCCAGCACAGCCAGACGCGCTCGCCAGGGGCTCACCGCGCACCTCCTTGAGACGATATTTCGCCCCCGCCGCCGAGCAGCAACGCCGTGAGAGGCGCATCGGCGCCGGTGTCGCGGCTCTGGAGCACGACCATCGCGACGTCTTCCTGAGCTTCGGTGTCGCGTCCCAGCTCGAGGCCGGCCCACAGCGAAAGAACGACGACCACCGCCGCGAGTGCCGGCAGAGCGTGCCACGCCACCCTCGCGACGAGCTGTACGGACCGGCGATCACCTCGTTCGCGGGCGAGGGCCCTCACCCTGGCGGCGAAGAACGGCGAGAGGCTCGGCAACTCGTCCGGTCGCGCCGCGGCGGCTTCGAGAAGCTGCCTGAGGGTGCTCTCTTCCCGCTGGCGCGGGGTTTCCCCAGTGACCTGATCGCTTGGAACTGTTGGCATACCTCTCATCACCTCCGCCCCGTCGCGTTGCCGACCATCAGCTTGCGAACCCGGTTGCGCGCGCGGAACGCCCGGATCTTGACGTTGGCGACGGACCACCCCGTGAGCGCCGACACCTCGGCCACCGTCATCCCCTCCAGCATCATCAGCGTGAGGACGAGACGGTCGGCAGGCGACACTTTGGCGAGGATCTTCTCGGCGTCCAGGCGTGCTTCCTCGCGTTGCCAGTGGACCGACGCGTCGTGCCCCTCGAACAACGCACCGGTTCCGTTGTGCTCGTGCGGATCGGAGCCAAGTTGCGAGAAGGAGATCTCCGGCCGTGTGCGCTGGCGGCGCAGTTGATCGTAACAAGCATTGACCGTGATCCGGGACAGCCAGTGGGCAAGCGGCACCTCGCCTCGATACCCTGCCATGGCGCCGTACGCTTTCACGAAGACCTCCTGGGCTATGTCCTCGATGAGGTCGGCACGCCTGAAGAAACGCCCTGCGATCCGGACAACCTGTCGCTGGTTGGCTCGCACGAAGTTCCCAAAGGCCTCGTCGTCGCCGGAGACGACGCGGGAGGCGAGAAGTCGGTCACTCGCAAGGTGGTCCGTCGTGTCATCGTCCACCGACCACTCGCCTCCCGCCGGGAAGCCATACGTACGTTGCCGAAGCTCAGCCTGCACGTGCCCCTCAATGCGAGAGACGTGGGGCTACGCCAAGAGGTTACGCCAGGCACCAGAGTTCGGTGATTGTCCGTGGGCTCCCGGCACGGCCACGGATAACCCGTTTCGCCCGTCCTCCGAGAGGGATGCGGGCCGACCGGATCGTTTGTCCACCGGCGTCAGGCGCCGCGCTTGCCCAACTCGTGGTCGAGGTAGTAGAGAGCGCCGGCGTGGTCCCCGATGGCCTCCAGGCGCGTGACGATCGGATCGAGCGAGGCCTCTTCCTCGACCTGCTCCTTCACGAACCACTGCAGGAAGTTGGAAGTAGCGTGGTCCTTGGCGGCGATCGCCTTGTCCATCAGCGTGTTGATCCGCTTGGTGATGTGCTGCTCGTGGGCGTATGCCGCCGTGAACGCTGCCAGGGCCGTCAGCCACTCGCCCTTTGGCTGATCGATGGCGGTGAGGGTCACGGCCCCGCCGCGCTCGTGGACGAAGCCGAAGAGCTTCAGCGCGTGGGACATCTCTTCCTGCGCTTGCGCCCTCATCCACTTGGCGAATCCCGGGAAACCGCTCTCGTCGAAGTGAGCCGACATCGCGAGGTACAGGTAGAACGAGTACAACTCCGCGTTGATCTGTTCGTTGATGGCCTTCTCGATTGCCTTGCCGATCATCGTGATCCTCTCTTTCTGAGGGTACCCGGGCAACGATGGGCGCCCCTCCGGGTTGCGCGATGCGCAACCGCAGCGTAGATACCGCGACTCCCTTGCGAAGTCGAGAGTAACACCGCGCGCGCCGGGAGTCCACTGACTGGAAGCAAAATGAGATTCGCGTCGTTGTACCGGGCGATGAACACACATCCCTCGTCCTCAGCGGAAATGGTGCGTTTTGGTCACATCGGCATCGCGGGACAAAGCTGTGGGGGTCGGCCATGACCGCCGGCCGTGCCGCGACGCTCGGCGCTCTCAAGGCGGCCGGTTACCGCTCCCGTCCGGTCAAGCAGGAGGTCCGCGAGAACCTCATGGTCCGCCTTCGCGATGGAGCCTCGCTGTTCGATGGCGTCGTGGGCTACGAGCGAACGGTGGTGCCGGGGATCGTCAACGCCCTGCTCGCCCATCACGACCTCATCCTCCTCGGCCTGCGCGGCCAGGCCAAGACCCGCATCCTCCGTGCTCTCGTCACGTTGCTCGACGACGAAATCCCCGTGGTGGCCGGGAGCGAGCTCAACGACGACCCGTTTCACCCGACCTCGGCGGCCGCGCAGAGACTCGTCGAAGAGGCAGGTGACGATACCCCGATCGAGTGGCTGCCGAGGGAGGCGAGGTACAACGAGAAGTTGGCCACCCCGGACGCGACGATCGCCGACCTGATCGGCGACGTGGATCCGATCAAGGCCGCCACGCGCCGTCTCACGTACGCCGACCCCGAAGTGATCCACTTCGGCATCGTGCCCCGCACGAACCGCGGGATCTTCGCCATCAACGAGCTCCCGGACCTCGCGCCCCGGATCCAGGTCGGGCTGCTCAACATCCTCGAAGAGAGGGACATCCAGATCAGAGGTTTTCCCGTTCGGATTCCTCTCGACATCCTGATGGTGTTCTCGGCGAACCCGGAGGACTACACGAACCGCGGCACCATCATCACGCCGCTCAAAGATCGAATCTCCTCGCAGATCCTCACGCACTACCCGAAAGACGCTGCGACCGCCGTCACGATCACCCGACAGGAGGCATGGCGCGAGCGGGCCGGGCCGCGGGTCGTGGTGCCCGAGGCCGTAGATCTGCTCATCGAGGAGATCGCATTTGCGGCGCGCGAGTCGGACCTCGTGGACCAGAGCTCGGGGGTGAGCGCCCGGGTTCCGATCGCCGCCATGGAGCTCCTCGTGTCGAACCTCGAGCGCCGGTCGCTGGCTACGGGCGAGGTCCCCGTGTATCCGCGGCTTGTCGACGTGCACACGCTGCTGCCGGCGATCACCGGCAAGGTCGAGATGGTGTACGAGGGCGAGCAAAAGGGTCCCGAGGTCGTCGCGCGCACGCTGATCGGCGTGGCGGTCAAGAAGCGCTTCCTGGCGAGCTTTCCCGCGATCGGGCGCGAGGTCGGCACGCCCGAGGACAGCGGGCCGTACGCACCGATCGTCGCGTGGTTCGCCGGCGGCGGCACCGTCACCCTCTCCGACGAGCAGGTGTTCCCGGAGTACGAAGCGGAGCTCAAGCGCGTTCCGGGCCTGGCGAGGCTCGTGGAGGGGATCGGCGAGACGCCGCAGGAGCGCGCCTTCGCAGCCGAGATGGTTCTCGAAGGTCTCCATCAGTATCTCAAGCTCGCCCGCGAAGATCTCGACAGCACCGTGAGCTACAGGGAAATGGTGAAGTTCCAGCTCATGCGGCGGGCGGGGCGCGGCGAGAGTCACTCCGATGCCAATTGAGAGCTCACAGCCTACAGCTCACAGCCCACGGTTTCACCGGCGTGCGGCAGTGCTGTTGCCTGTCGGCTTCGTCGCCATGAGGCATCGGTACCTTCACCTCGATCCCGAGTTGGTCGGAAGGCTGTTGGCAGGCCTCGACCTGCTGCGACTGTTCAACCAGCTACTGCTCGCGGGCGGCGGCGACCCCGAGCGCGCCCGCAAGTGGATGCGCGAGCTCCAGGAGCGCGGCTACATCGATGAGGGCGCGGACCTCGGCGCCTTCTTCAAACAACTCGAGGAGGAAGGGATCCTCGGCCGGGACCGGCAGGGAGCGGCGGTGTTGACGAGCGCGGGGGCACGGGAGCTGCGTCGGAGCGCGTTGGAGGAGGTGTTCGCCGGCCTGAAGAAGGCGGGTCCCGGCTACCATCCGGTTCATGGCGCGGGGGATGGCATGGAGCGGCTTCCGGAAACGAGGCGGTACTCGTTCGGCGACGAACTGCACGCCATCGACGCGATTCGCTCGACTCAGAACGCCCTGCGGCGTACGCAGGGCGAGCTGGATGTGACCGAGGACGACCTCGAGGTGAGCGAGACCGAACACCTCACGTCGTGCGCGACGGTCCTCGCGATCGACATCTCGCACTCGATGGTCCTCTACGGCGAGGACCGGATCACGCCTGCCAAGACCGTGGCGCTCGCACTGGCGGAGCTCATCACCTCCAAGTACCCGAAGGACTATCTGAGCGTGCTCGTCTTCGGAGACCATGCCCAGCGAATCGAGATCGGGAAGATCGCCGCGATCCGGGCGGGTCCCTTCCACACGAACACCTGTGAGGCGCTCCACGTGGCGCGCAGTATGCTTGCGAGCCGCAGGCACCCCAACAAACAGATCTTCCTCATCACGGACGGGAAGCCTTCGGCGATCACTGAGGGGCGCCGCGTCTATAAGAACCCATACGGCCTCGACATGAAGATCATCAACCGCACGCTCGAGGAGGCGGACCAGTGCCGCCGGCAGCAGGTCGTGATCACGACGTTCATGATCGCGACCGACCCGGGGCTGGTGGATTTCGTCGAGAAGCTCACGCAGACCAACCGAGGCCGCGCCTACTTCGCCAGCCCCGACAGCCTCGGCGAGTTCATGCTGGCGGACTACGTGAGGAATCGACGCAAGCTCGTCCGCTGACCGACCGCGCGCAGGCGGCACGGCCGAAACTCGCTTCGTGTCCACAACCTTTTCTTTGTTGTTCGCGTAGCATACGAAGGAATGGCAAAGTTGTTCGCGTAGCATACGAAGGAATGGCAAATCTCCGCGCCGTGATCCGGCCGGCATTCGAACGACATCGGGTACGCACCAGCTACCTGCTGGTGTTCAGCGCTCTTGCGGCCGCCGCGCTCGTCTTGAGCCTCGCCGCGCCGCACTCGGAAGCGGGACAACTCGTGCGAGTGCTCGCCGTCTTGGCGGCCGTGCCGCTCGCGTCTTGGGGGGTGCGGTGGGTGTGGAGAAAGCTCACCTACCGGGTGGGGGTGCGGCTGTTCATCTCTTACCTCCTGATCGGCCTTACCCCGTTCGCACTCTTCGCCTGCCTGGTGTTTCTGGTTGGGTACCTCCTGGTCGGGCAGTACGGCACGGTGAGCGTCCGCCACCGGCTGACCCTCCTGACCGAGGGATTCGCGGGTGCGGCGGCCGACGCACTGCGCGTGCTCATCAGCGAAGGGCCCGACGCCGCCGTTGCCGAGTTGAGCTCAGCGCACGCGGGGCAGACGCTCGCCCCCGAGTGGGTGGTGGCCGACGGACGGAGGGAGTGGCGTAGCGGCGGTGCCCAGCCTCTCCCGGTGCCGCACTGGGCGCCGGAGGGGAGCTGGCAAGGGTTCGTGGTCGCAGGTGACGCGGTGTACGACGCGGTCATAAGGCGCCAGAGCGATCGTCTTGTCGCGTTGCTTCTGCCCATGAACCTCGCAACCGCAGAGGCTTTCGGAAAAGGGGCATGGTTTGACGTCCGGTGGGCGTCGAGCACATCGATCGCCGGCGGTTCGAAGGGCGAAGATGTCGAAATCTCAATCCAGAAGGACACGCCGGCTGGCTCGACGGCGCTGCGGGTCGGCGGCCAGGTCGTGCCCAAGGATAAAGTGGAGCCCGAATGGATCACCCGCACGGCGGAAGGGACCACCCGATGGCAGAGGATGCAGTTCCTCTGGCTGTGGTTTGCGGAGACCCCATATCGCTGGCAGGACGGGACCGTGGACTCGGGGCGTCACCTCGTCGTCCTGATTAAAGTCCGGGTGGCCGGGGCCTTTGACGACTTCTTTGGTTCGCCGAAGAGCCTCGGGGCCGAGGCCACGACGTTTTTCCGCGTGTTGGGCATCGTGTTCGGGTCCATCTACCTCGTGGCAGTCGGCTTCGCGGCGCTGATAATCCTGGCGGTAACTCGCGCAACCGCGCGCCTCACGCGCGGAGCCCGCACGGTAGCGCGGGGCGACCTCGACCACCGCATCCCGGTGAAGAAGCGCGACCAGCTGGGCGAGCTGGCGGTGTCCTTCAACGCGATGACGGAGTCGGTCAAGACCATGTTGGTCCAGGTGGCCGAGAAGGAACGCATGGCGCGGGAGATGGAGCTGGCCCGCGAGATCCAGGAAAGCCTGCTGCCGCCCTCGGAGCTGTCCGCCGGACCACTCTCGGTGTGGGCGCACTTTCGCCCGGCCACGGAGGTCGGCGGCGACTACTTCGATCTCTTCCCGCTCGCCTCCGGGCGACTCGTGGTGGCCGTCGGAGATGTTGCCGGGCACGGGCTCCACACCGGTCTCCTCATGGCCATGGTCAAGGCCGCGGTAGCCACCCTTGTCCAGGAAGGTCACTCCGGTCGGGCATTGCTGGAACGGCTGAACCGGCTGCTCCTTGGTCAGCCGGTCAGGCACAGGATGGTTTCGCTCTCTCTCGCTGAGGTAGATGCCTCCCGTGCTGAGGTCGAGATCACCAGCGCCGGCCACCCGCCGGGGATGCTGCTGGCGGCCGGGGGCGAGGTTGAGGAACTCCTCCTTTCGTCGCTGCCGCTGGGCCACCGGTGGCCGGAGCCGCCTCCCAGTCGTTCCCGAGGGTTCGGGCCCGGCAGTCGCCTGCTCCTGTACTCGGACGGGTTGGTGGAAGCGCGTGACGCCGAGGGTGAGCCGTTCGGCTACGAAACGCTGCGAGAGGTGCTGCGGACTCACGGGGAAGCCCCGGCCGCGACGTTGATCTCCGCGGTGCTCACGGCCCTGGATCGCCACCTCGGTGGGCAGCCGCTCACCGACGATCTCACGCTCTTGCTGGTCGAGCACCGCCGCGCCCCGATCCAGGCGGGAAGCTCCTAGAAGAACGCGAGGAGCGCGAACAGCGCCAGGGTCAGCGCACCGGCCGCGGCGCCTGCCGCGAGATCGTCCGCCACGATCCCCCAACCTCCGGGCAGCTCTTCAAGGCGTCGGATCGGCCAGGGTTTGAGCACGTCGAAGATTCGGAATAGGAAAAAGGAGGCGATCAACTCTCGGAGCCCCGGTGGGTGATGTTGGACGATCGCCACGAGCGCCAGCGCCAGCCACTGACCGGCGACCTCGTCCAATACTACAGGGTGGGGATCGACGATGCCCCGACGTTTCGCCTCCGCACCGCACGCCCAGACCGAGAGCGGCAGCAGCACCACTAGGCCGACCAGAGCGACCTGGGTGACGGCATCGGGCCAGAGAGCGGAGGCGGCCCAGTAGAGCACGGCCCCTGCGAGCGAGCCGACAGTCGTGCCGGGGGCGGGGAGCAGGTCTCCGAGACCCCCGACGGTGGCCAGAGCGCGCGCGAGGAGATCTTTCACGGCCCCTCCTTCAGGAGCGTGACCAGCTGTCGAGGCAGACCTCCGAAGTCGCCGGACGACATGCACAGCACGACGTCCCCGCCGCGGAGGCGAGAGCGGATGAAGGGCGTCAGGCCGGTTCCCTCCGCGGGTGCCTCAGCCTCGATGCCGCGGGCCCGCAGCCGAGCGACCAGGGCTTCCCGGTCGAGGACGTTCTCTCCGAGGCGGGCGCGGTGGAAGACGGGTGCGATCACGGCCACATCGGCGTTGGCGAGTGCATCCTCGTACGCTGCGGCGAAGAGGCTCCGACCGGCGGTGAGGGAGCGCGGCTCGAACGCCACCACGATGCGACGCCCGGGAAAACGGTGGCGCGCGCCCTTGAGGGTCAACGCCACGGCAGTCGGGTGGTGGGCGAAATCGTCGACCACCGTGACCCCTGCCGCCTCGCCCGCCACCTCCAGTCGCCGGCGCACGCCCGGGAAGGTCGCCGCCGCGGCCGCGGCCGTCTCCGGGGCAAGTCCAGCGAGCAGGGCGCAGGCCGTCGCGGCCATGAGGTTGTCGAGGTTGTGTCGGCCAACAAGGGGAGTCTCGACGTCGAACTCCCGCCCTTCCCATCGCAACGTCGCGTGAAGCCGGCCGAAAGCGTGGCCGTGGGCAGAGCAGGACAAGGCCGCCGTGCTCTCCAAACCGTACCAGACCACGTGCGGATGGCCTGCGGCCACCGCGCGGGCGCCGTCGTCGCCGAGGTTCGCGACGACGTTTCCCGTGGTTCCGACCTGCGCCGTTCCGGCACGAAACGCTGCCAGGATGGCATCGAGGTCGGGGTAGATATCGCCGTGGTCGAATTCCACGTTGCCGACCACGAAAAGGTGCGGATGGTAGTGGAGAAACTTGGGTCCCTTGTCGAAGAAGGCGGTGTTGTACTCGTCGCCCTCGACCACGGTCCACCCGCCGTGGCCGAGCCGCCACGGTTTTCCGCCGCACGGGACCCCGCCGATGAGAGCTGTCGGGTCGAGACCACCGGCGGTCAGGATGTGCGTGGTCAGCGCGGAGGTGGTGGTCTTCCCGTGGGTTCCCGCCACGACAATAGCGCGCGCCGGCCGGCAGAAACGCTCACCGAACGCTGCCGCTTGCGAGGTGTACGGCAGACCACGCTCGAGCACGGACCCGACCTCCGGGTTCGAGCGCGGGATCGCGTTGCCGATGATGACCTCGTCGAGATCGCCGGGGATGAGTTTGGGATCGAAGCCCAGGCGGACCGGGATGCCGATCTCGGCGAGGAGCTCGGAGGTCGGAGGGTAAAGCACCGAATCCACTCCGGAAACCCTTTCGCCGGCTTCGTGCAGCAGCCCCGCCAATGCGGCAGTGGCCGTCCCACCGATGGGCAGCAGGTAGAAGTGGCAAGGTTTCTGCATAGGTGGTGGCGCGCTCGTGCGCGGAGGTGTACTCTACCACCCTCCGGCGGAGCCGGAAGCTGACGAAAACGGGAGGAGGTCCTCGCATGAAGCGTTACATCCTGAGCGCAATTGCGGCGGTTCTGGTGACGGCGGCGGCGTGGGCGCAGCAGCCGGCGCAACCGATCCAGAATCCACCGGCACAGGCCCCGGTGGTCACAAAGCAGCCGGGTGCCAAGGTGCCCGAGGGTCCAAAGCCGGTAATCGAGATCGCCGAGAAGATCAAGGATTTCGGCACCGTGCCCAAGGGCGACAAGATCCACGCAACGTTCGAGGTGCGCAACACCGGTAAGGCGTCGCTCGAGATCTCTCAGGTCCGGCCCACGTGCGGGTGCACCGTGGCGAGCTTCGATCAGACAATAGCTGCGGGCGGTACCGGAAAGGTCGTGGCCGAGGTGGACACGACCGGTTTCAGCGGGCCCATTTCGAAGGCGGTCCTCGTCTTCTGCAACGACCCTGCGACCCCCCAGGTGAACCTTGTGATCAAAGCCGACGTGCGCTCGTTCGTCGAGGTGCTGCCCCGGCCGCTGATCATCTTCCGCAGCGTGCTTCAGGGCGAGTCGGCTGTCGAGAAGGTCACCCTCGTATCGGCGGACGGCTCCGACTTCAAGGTCGAGAGCGTGACGGCGAGCGGCGGCCCCTACCAGTTGGCCTACCGTGAGCTGCCCGAGAAGGAACGCAAACCCGATCACAAGGGCTCTCAGTGGGAAGTTACCGTCAGCGTCCCGGCGAACGCCCCGGAGGGCATGCTCAACCACAAGATCCTCATCAAGACCACGGCCCCGAAAGCGCCCGAGGTCACGATCAACGTGACCGGTGCTGTCCGGCCCGTGGTTCAGGTGATCCCGGGTGAGGTCAATTTCGGGACCGTGGACGGCGGGGCGCTTGTCGGCCGCAACGTGCTGATCATCAACAATCGCCAGGGTACCGAACTGCAGCTGACCGACGTCAAGTCCGACAACCCGAACTTCACCACCGATGTCACGCCGCTCCAGGCGGGGCAACGCTTCCAGGTGGCGGTGAGCATGAAGGCCGGAGTGCCGAAGGGGACGCAGAAAGCGACCGTGACGATCACGACCAACGACCCGCTGCGCAAGTCCATCGCGATCCCCGTACAGGCGATCGTGCAGTAGCCTTCTCGCACCGCACGAAGTCATTCCGAGCGCGCCAGGGAAACCCTGGCGCGCTCCGCTTTTCCCTCGGGGTACCGGCGGGGGGCCGCGAGTGCGCCAAGGAGCGTCCGGACGGCGCCGCGCCGGCACTCCGGCGCCCGACTCCACGATCCCCTTGTATTCGGATCGGCAGGGCGCTACGGTGCGGGCGACGCTTCACCGGGGTGGTGTCGAGGGAAGCCGGTGTGAATCCGGCGCGGCCCCCGCCACTGTGACCGGGGACGGGTCGCCCATGCGTGCCACTGGGGGTGCGGGTCCTGCGGGACTCGCCGCCTGGGAAGGCGGGCGATACCGGTTGATCCGGGAGCCAGGAAACCTGCCACTCCGCAAAGGAACGGGAGGGTTCCATGGCTGCTCGACCTTGGCGTTTCCTGACCATCTTCCCTCTTTTTTCCGCCCTCGCCGCCGCACAACAGCCCCCCGTCTTCCAGGACCAGGTGGTGGTCACGGCGACCGGCGAGGCCCAATCTCCGGATCAAGTCGCTGCGGCCACCACGGTCATCCTGGGGTCCGAGCTCCGGGCAACGGGAGTCGCCTCGCTCGCGGATGCGCTGCGCTGGGTCCCTGGCATGACGGTCCTCACATCCGGGTTGGACAACGGCGTCACGTCGCTGTTCACGCGGGGGACCGCGTCGACCCAGACGCTGGTGATGTGGGATGGCGTGAAGCTGAACTCGCCGTTTTTCGGAGGGTACGATTGGAGCCTTCCGCTCGCGGTCGGTGTCGATCGGGTCGAGGTCGTGCGTGGTCCGTACTCCGCGCTGTACGGTGGCGACGCGATCGGCGGCGTGGTGCAACTGTTTCCGGGCGGCGCCGCCGCCGATCACGCGTCGGCGCTCATCGAAGGGGGCGGCAGCGGCTGGCGCCGCGCCGAGGTCGAGGGCGCCGCGACATCCGGTCGCTGGGAGGCGGTCGTCGCAGGCGGGAGCCGGGACGGGAGCGGTCCGCTCGCAAACGACGACTTCTCCTCGCGCGTAGGTCTGGCGAGCCTCACTCTGTCCCTGGACGACGGTAGCCGCATCGGGTTGCTCGTTCACCGCGGCTCGGAATTTACCGAGATCCCTTTCTCGGGCGCGCTCCTGACGCCCCACCGGTTCACGGACGGCGATGAGACGATCGTCGCCGTGCCGTTCCACTGGCGGCTCGATCCTGGCGGCGAGCTCGAAGTGACGGTTTCCAGGGTCGAGCGGGACCTCGGGTACTCCGATACCGGCGACCCCTCCGGGTTCGTGCGCGAGAACACGACCGCCGACTCCGACGCCGCACGCGTCGTGCTCCACGAGCGGTGGGCGGCGCACAGCCTCGTCCTCGGCGGCGAGTGGCAGGGCGACCGAGTGACCGACCGCTCCAACTACGGCATCAGCCTCGACGGAGCCGGCCGGACAACGCGGTCCCTGTTCCTGCAGGATAACTGGTCGCCCCCGGGCAAGTTCGCGGTGCTCGCCGGCGTTCGGTGGGACGAATCCTCGCCCTGGGGCAGCGAGCTTTCGCCGCGCGCCACGGTGAGTTGGAGCGGGCAACCGCTGCGGGCCTGGTTTTCGGTCGGCCGGGCTTTTCGCGCGCCCTCGCTCGGCGAGCTCTACTACCCGTACTCGGGCAACCCCGGACTTTCGCCCGAGCACTCCCAGTCGATGGAAGCGGGCTTCGTTGTGCCGCTCGCGAGCGGGCGCTCGGTGCTGCAGCTGGTCGGGTTCTCCAACCGGCAACGGGATCTCATCGACTTCGACTACGCGACCTACACGTACGCCAACATCGACCGCGCCCGCGAGAACGGCGTAGAAACTTCGTGGGTCGCGATGGTCGGCGGTCAAGCGAGGGCGACCGCAGCGGTGACGTGGCTGCGGGCTCGTGATGGGAACGACGAGCCGCTTCTGCGGCGCCCGGAGTGGTCAGGCTCGCTGACCCTCGAGGGACCCGTCATGCGCGGGGTCGATGGTGCCGCCTCAGTCGTCTGGGTCGGAAGCCGGACGGATCTCGACCCCGTGACCCTTGCGACGGTCCCGCAGGGCGGTTTCGTGACCGCGAACGCGACCGCCACAGCGCCGATCGGGCGTGGGCTGTTGGCGCGGGTTCGGGTCGAGAACCTCGCGGACCGCCGATATCAGGAGATCCGTGGCTACCCGGCCCCGCGGCGGCGTGTCTTACTGGGCCTGCAGGCCTTGGTACACTGAAGGCGGCCAAATTGCTCCGGAGGTTGCGATGCGTTACATCCTGGTCGTCGTGGCCCTCGCCTTCGCCCTCGCCGTCTCGGCTGAAGAGCTGACGGTTCCCGAGGTCATCGCCGCTCACCGCGCCAGCGCCCCGGTCGAGGGGATTCTCCGGCTTGTGCAGGAAGCCTCGTCGGTGGCGGCTCTGGCCGCAGCAGACCTCGAGAGGCTCCACGCCGCCGGCGTACCGGAAGCGGTGATCGCGGCGATGGTCGCCCGTCACGCACCACCTTCGCCGACAGCCACGCCGACCGCATTCAAACCGGACGACGCAAGGCTGGAGGACGTGGTCCGCCTCATGAAAGCAGGTCTTTCGGATACGCTCGTGTGCGAGCAGATCCGGCGCTCGGGCGAGCGCTACGCGCCGAACACCAATGACATCGTCTTCTTGAAAGAGCACAGCGTCCCCGAGACGGTCATTGCGACGCTGATTGAGACAGGCGCCCCGCCGACGCCGTCCCCGATCCCGACCGCGGTTCCGACCACGAGACCGGCGGCCGCGCCGACACCCCTGCCGACGGCGACACCCGCCGTTGCGTTGGTGTTCGAGCCTCTGGTGCAAATGACCGGCGCTTTTCGCAAAGCGCAGGCCGGTCGGCTCGTTCTCACCGCCGAGAACCTCGAGTGGAGCGATGCCAGAGACCCCACGCGGATTGGCCGGGTCCCGACGAGCTCTCTCAAGGCCGTCTGGCTCGCCACCACGCAGCGAGGTCAGGGCGCGCCCCTCGTCGAACTCAGGGTGCGCTCGGCCGGCGGCGGCGATCTCACCTTCCGTGATGTCGACGCCTCGGACGGGACAGCCTCCCAAGTCGAGGCGCTCTACCGAGCGATCCGCGAGCGCTTCCCTCAGGTCGTGCTGACCGAGAAATCCGCGCGCTGACGCCGGCCGCCGCAGGCCTGAGACTCATCGTCTCACCGTTGACCGGGACCAGAGGCTTTGCTAACGTATTCGTTCGCCGCTGGGGGTTTTCCGCCTCCGTATCAGTTGCCATCGGCGGGAGGACGGCGTGCTTGCGCTGCCAAACTTCTCTCTGCTCCTGGTCATGGCCTGCTTCTGGCTGGTCTACCTTGTCGTTTCTACTCAGCTTGTGAAGCCCCTTGGCGGGCTCTTGAACCAACGCGAGGAGCGGATCAGGACGGCGCGCGAAAGGCACGAGCACGCGCGCGCCGCCCTTGCCGAAACGGTTGCTCGCTGCGAGCGTGAGCTGGCCGCCGCCGCCACCGAGGGGCAGAAGGGCCGAGCGGCTCTGCGGGCAGCCGGAGAGGCCGGGCGCCGGGGGCGGCTCGAGGCGGCTCGCAGCCAGGTCCAGCAACGCCTGGCCCGGCTGGACGCGGAGCTTGACGACGCCTCGCGTGGAGCTCGGGCATCCCTCCGAGAGCAGGCAGGCGGGCTTGCCCGCGAGCTTGCGAGCCGGCTGGCCGGGCGGAGGGTCGCGTGAGGCGACGGGCTCTGATCGCACTCGCAGGTCTGTGTGTCGCGATCCCTGCGTGGGCGGCGGACGAGGGAGGCGGGGCGTTCCTCGGCCTGCCGACGCTGTTCTGGAAGCTGGCCAATTTCGTCGTCTTCTTCGGTCTTCTCTTCTTCTTGCTGGCGCGGCCGCTGTCGAAATTCTTCCAGTCACGAAGCGCGCAGATCGCGGCGCAGATGCAGGAGGCCGAGCGTCAGAGAGACGAGGCCGAGCACTTTCGGATCGAGATGGAAAAGCGAGTCGCTGCGCTCGCGGCCGAGATCGCGGCCCTTCAGGAGCGCCTCAGAGGTGAAGGCGAGCGCGAGCGGGAGGCGCTCGAACGTCAGGGCGAGAACGAAGCCGCGCGACTGCTGGCGCAGATCGAGCAGGAGGCCGCGCGCCGAGTGCAAGACGCGCGCCGGCAGCTCGCGTCCGAGGCCGCGTCGGTCGCTGCCGACCTGGCGATGGAGCTGCTGCGGCGCGAGCTGACCGCCGAAGACCGTGAGCGGATTTTCAAGACGACGCTCGAACGACTGGGCGAACACCCGGCGGGGAGCGTGCGGTGAGCCGGCGGGTGGCACGCCCGTATGCGGTGGCCCTACTGGAGGTCACGGCCAGGGAAGGCGTGCCGGCTCTGCGCCAGATCGAAGGCCAGCTCGCGACGGTCGCAGAGTTGTTCGGGGCCGAGCCAAAGCTCGTTCGCGTCTTCGAGGTTCCATCGGTGCCGCCGGCCGCCAAGCGTCGGCTCGTGGATACAATTGCCGAATCGCTGGCCCTGCGGCCCATAGCCCATCGCCTGCTGGTGGCCCTCGCGCATCACGTCCGACTGCGTTTTCTCGGTGAGGTCGTGGACGTGTTTCGCGAGCTGGTGGACCGCCGTGAAGGGATCGTGCGGGGGCGAGTGGAGGTTCCCGTCCAACCCACCGCGCAGCAGGTGGACGCCCTGTCCGGGGCGCTCACGTCCCTCCTGGGGGCGCGCGTGGAACTCGACGCGCGGGTGCGGCCGGAGCTCCTGGCCGGGTTTGTCGTGCGGGTTGGCAGCCGGGTGTTCGACGGCTCGCTGCTCGCGCAGGTTCGCCGCTTCGCATCTGAGGCTGCGGCCAAGCAGCAAGTAGGGGGATGAGCATGCAGATCAAGGTGGGCGAGATAACAGACATCCTGCGGCGCCAGATCCAGGGGCTCGAGACCTCCGTGGAGATGGCCGAGGTGGGCACCGTGGTGTCGGTCGGCGACGGCATCGCCAGGGTGTTCGGCCTCGACCGCGTCATGGCCGGCGAAATGGTCGCGTTCCCGCACGACGTCTTCGGGCTCGCGCTCAACCTCGAGGAGGACGGCGTCGGCTGCGTGCTGATGGGCGAGTCCGAAGCGATTCGCGAGGGCGACGAGGTCCAACGTACCGGCAAGATCCTGCAGCTCCCGGTCGGGCCCGGGCTGGTTGGGCGTGTCGTCAACCCCTTGGGTCAGCCGATCGACGGCAAAGGTCCCGTCATTGCGTCGGACAGCTATCCGATGGAGCGCATCGCTCCTGGTGTCGTGCGGCGCCAACCGGTGAAGGAACCGATGCAGACGGGCATCAAGGCCATCGACTCCATGATCCCGATCGGGCGGGGCCAGCGCGAGCTGATCATCTCGGACCGCCAGACCGGCAAGACCGCCCTCATCGCCGACACGATCATCAACCAGAAGGGGAATGGCGTGATCTGCATCTATGTGGCGATCGGGCAGAAGCGCTCGACCGTCGCGCAGGTCGTCAAGACCCTCGAGGATTACGGTGCGCTGGACCACACCATCGTGGTCGCCGCCACCGCTTCGGAACCCGCTCCGCTGCAGTACCTGGCGCCATACGCCGGCTGCGCGATGGGCGAGTACTACCTCTACAACGGCGGTCACGCGGTCGTCTTCTACGACGACCTCTCCAAGCACGCCGTGGCGTACCGCGAGATTTCGCTCCTGCTCCGCCGGCCTCCCGGCCGCGAGGCGTACCCGGGCGATGTCTTCTACCTGCACTCCCGGTTGCTGGAGCGCGCCGCGAAGATGCGCGAGGACCTCGGCGGGGGCTCGCTCACGGCGATTCCCGTGATTGAGACCCAGGCCGGCGACGTGTCGGGGTACATCCCGACCAACGTCATCTCGATCACCGACGGACAGATCTTCCTGGAGTCGGACCTGTTCTTTTCGGGCGTCCGCCCTGCCGTCAACGTCGGCATCTCGGTGTCGCGGGTCGGCGGCAACGCTCAGATCAAGGCGATGAAGAAGGTCGCAGGGACGCTGCGGATCGACCTCGCCCAGTACCGCGAGCTGGCCGCGTTCGCCCAGTTCGGCTCCGACCTCGACAAGGCCACGCAACGGCAGCTTGCCCGCGGGGAGCGGCTCGTGGAGATCCTCAAGCAGGGCCAGTACGCGCCGATGCCGGTCGAGTTGCAGGTGGCGTCGGTGTACGCGGGCACCCAGGGGTTCCTCGACCGCCTGAAGGTGGAGGCCGTGCTGCCTTTCGAGAGCCACCTCCATGAGCACTTGCGGACGCACAACGCCGGCACACTCGAGACGATCACGACGACCGGAAAGCTCGAGGGCCCGACCGAGAACGACCTGCGGGCCGGCTGTCAGGTCGCCCTGGACGCCTTCCTGCGCG
The DNA here is from genome assembly GCA_050018455.1 of Thermoanaerobaculaceae bacterium. GTDB lineage: Bacteria > Acidobacteriota > Thermoanaerobaculia > Thermoanaerobaculales > Thermoanaerobaculaceae > RBG-13-68-16. The sequence goes on from JBEKAA010000029.1 coordinate 27,128, forward strand.
AGCACCCGGAGGCCGGGGTTGCCTAGCAAGCAAGACCTGCGGCGCCGCATCCGCTCGGTCCGCTCGACGCAGCAGCTCACGCGGGCGATGAAGATGGTGTATGCGGCGAAGCTGCGCCGCTCGCAGGCAGCGGTTCTGGAGGCGCGCCCGTACGCGGCCGCCCTCGAAGCCGTGCTGCGTCTGCTGGCTGGTCGGGTGAGCGCCGTCCGTCACCCCCTCCTGGTCGAGCGTCCTGAGAAATCCGCGACGCTGGTGGTTGTGGCCGGCGACAAGGGGTTGTGCGGCGCCTTCAACGCGAACGTCCTGCGCGAGGCGACCGCGCTCATCCGGGGCGGGCGGTGGGAAGGAGTGGATCTCGTGCTGGTCGGCAGGCGCGGGATCGACTTCTTCCGACGGCGCGGCCTCGCCGCAGCGGCGACGTACCCCGAGCTGATGAAGGGCGTGACCGCCGAAGGTGCCCGCGAAGTGGCGCGCTTGCTGGCCGGGCGATACGAGTGCGGCGGCACCGATGCCGTCTACCTGCTGTACAACCGTTTTCGTTCCATCATGCGGCAGGAGGTGACGCTCGAGCGCCTGCTCCCCATTGAGCGGACGCAGGCGGCGACGAGCGAAAGCGAGAGCACGTACATCTTCGAGCCGAGCCCCCAGGCGCTCCTGGCCGAGATCCTCCCGCGCCACGTCGAGTTCAAGGTGCTGCGTGCGCTTCTGGATTCCCAGGCGGCGGAACACGCCGCGCGCATGATGGCCATGGACTCGGCTTCCAAGAACGCCGTGGAGATGATCGACCGGCTCACCCTGACCTACAACCGGGCGCGCCAGGCCTCCATCACCAAGGAACTCATCGAGATCGTGTCCGGCGCCCAGGCGCTGGCCGAGAGGTAGGAGCACGATATGGCTGCGAGCACAGAGCAGGTGGAAGGGCACGTCGTACAAGTCATCGGACCGGCGGTGGACGTGGAGTTTCCCGAGGGGTGCCTCCCCTCGATCTACAACGCCGTCCACGTCCGGGACACGAGCGAGATGGGTTCGCTCGACGTCGTGCTCGAAGTTGCCCAGCACCTCGGCGAGAACCGCGTGCGCTGCATCGCCATGGAGGCCACCGAGGGAATGGTCCGCGGGATGAAGGCGTTCGATACCGGCGGTCCGATCACGGTTCCTGTCGGTCGCGAGACGCTCGGACGCGTCCTGTCGGTGATCGGCCGGCCGGTCGATGAGAAGGGCCCCTGCGACACCAAGGAGCGTTGGCCGATCCACCGCGAGTCTCCCTCTTTCGAGGACCAGTCGACCAGCGTGGAGATGTTCGAGACGGGGATCAAGGTCGTGGACCTCCTCGAGCCCTACACCAAGGGCGGCAAGACCGGGCTGTTCGGCGGCGCCGGTGTGGGGAAGACCGTCATCATCATGGAGTTGATCAACAACGTGGCCCTCCAGCACGGAGGCTTCTCGGTCTTCTCGGGCGTGGGCGAGCGTACCCGCGAGGGCAACGACCTCTGGCTCGAGATGCAGGAGTCAGGCGTGATCGTGCCCGGGGACTGGGCGAAGTCGAAGGCCGCGCTGATCTACGGGCAGATGACCGAGCCGCCGGGGGCCCGCCTGCGCGTCGCGCTCTCCGGGGTCACGGTGGCGGAGTACTTCCGCGATGTCGAGGAGCAGGACGTTCTCCTCTTCATCGACAACATCTTCCGCTTCACGCAGGCCGGCTCGGAGGTGTCCGCGCTGCTGGGCCGTATGCCGTCGGCGGTGGGGTACCAGCCCAACCTCGCCACCGAGATGGGCGAGCTTCAGGAACGCATCACCTCGACGAAGCGAGGCTCGATCACGTCGGTGCAGGCGATCTACGTTCCTGCGGACGATCTCACGGATCCGGCCCCGGCGACGACCTTCGCGCACCTCGACGCCACCACCGTGCTCTCGCGCCAGATCGTGGACAAAGGAATCTACCCGGCGGTGGACCCGCTGGCTTCCACCTCGCGCATCCTCGACCCGAAGATCGTGGGCGAGGAGCACTACGCCGTCGCCCGACAGGTTCAGAAGATTCTCCAGAAGTACAAGGACCTCCAGGACATCATCGCCATCCTCGGGATCGACGAGCTGTCCGAGGACGACAAGCTCACGGTGGCGCGAGCGCGCCGGATCGAGCGCTTCCTGTCGCAGCCGTTCCACGTCGCCGAGCAGTTCACCGGCCTCAAAGGGCGGTACGTGCAGATCGCCGAGACGATCCGGGGCTTCCGCATGATCGCCGAGGGCGAATTCGACGAGCTGCCCGAGCAGGCGTTCTACATGGTCGGCACGATCGACGAGGCGATCGAGAAGGGCGAGAAGCTCAAGGCCGAGGGAACGACGTGAGTGAGGGGACGCTGCGCCTCAAGGTCATCACGCCGACCAGAGTGGTGGTCGAGGTCGAGGCCGACGATGTGACATTCCCCGGCGCACTCGGCGAGCTCGGGATCCTCCCCGGTCACGCACCGCTCCTTACCACGATGCGCATCGGCGAGCTCGCCTACCGCTCCGGCGGCCGCGACCACTACCTCGCGGTGCAGAACGGCTTCGTCGAGGTGTCCGCAGCCCCGGCGGACGGCGGGGCCGGGGGCACGGTCACGGTGCTCGCCGACGTCGCGGAGCTGCCGTCGGAGATCGACGTCGACGCCGCCAGGGCGGAGAAGGCCGCTGCGGAGACGGCGCTCAAGAGCGCTGCCGGCAAGGAGTTCGATCGCCAGCAAGCGATGTTGGAGAGCGCCATCACGCGGATCGCGGTGGCGAAGCGCCGCTGATCGTTCGAGGGTAGCTCCTCGTGCGCGAGCGACCTCGCTGCACCGACGTGGACCTCCGCGGGCAGGCTCCTGGCCTGGTGGCTTCCGGCAGGGGGCCGCGGTAAGCTCTCCGAGATGGCGACTCAGACGACCGGAGCCGCGCTGCGCGTGCCGCTCGAAACCTGGACCCCCGTTCATCCCGCGGCTGCGGACTACGCCGAAGGGCCAAGCACCGCGCCGGCGGGCGGGACGGGGAGCTTGCGGCGTTCGCAGGCCCTCGCGGGGGCGCTCGCCGACGCGAACCGTAGGTGGGGGAGTCCGGTCGAGGACGAGCTCGGACGGTGGCTTGCGGGGGCCGAGGTCGTCGTGACGGGCCAGCAGCCGGGCCTTCTCGGTGGCCCCCTGCTCACCCTCGTCAAGGCGGCCGCGGTGGCCGCCGAGGTGCACAGGCGCCGGGCATTGGGCCGCGATGCGGTCGGTTTCCTGTGGCTCGCCACCGCCGACGACGACCTTCCCGAGATGGGATGGGGGCGCGCGGCGGCCGGCGAGGAGGTCGCCGAGGTCCGGGAGCCTGGATGGGAGCGGGGCATGGCGCTGGGCGGATGCAAACCGCTCAGCAGCGCGTGCGGCGAATTTCTTGCGGGCTTGAGGTCGCAGCTCTCCGGCGAGAACGCCGGCCAGGCCATCGATCTGGCGGCGAGCTGCTACGCTGCCGGAACCCCCCTGGGCGAGGCAACCGCGACGTTCCTGGCACGCCTTCTCGCCGGGACCGGGGTCGTGCTGATCGACGCGCTCGAGCCGGAGATCGCGCGCGCAGCGGCCGCATTCACGAACCGCGTGCTGGAAGAGCTTCCGAGCTGCTGGGAGGCGCTCGAAGCGGGCGGAGAGCGGCTGAGAGAGAAGGGGTGGTCCCTCGCGCTCCGGATCTCGCCACAGAAGCTCCCGCTGTTTCGCCGGGTCGGGGACCGGCGGGAGTCGGTGGCGACGGTCAGACGTGCGTGCGCCGCTGGCGTCCTCGCCGAGCATGCCGCGCACCCCGAGCGCTTCCTCCCCAACGCATGGTTGAGACCGCTGGTCGCGGATGCAGTGCTCGGCACCAGCGTGGCGTTCCTGGGCGGGGCGGAGCTGGCCTACCACATCCAGACCGAGGACGTTCGGACCGTTGCCGGGATCGCGCGCCCCCAGTGGAGGCTCCGCCCTCACGTCACGGTGGTGACGTCCGCAGAGCGGCGGCTAGCTGGCCAGCTTGGCCTCGGCCCGGTCGACATCCTGCGATCGCACATTCCGCTGACGTCCCTCCCCGGGAAGGCAACGCGGCGGCGCGTCGAGAGCCTGCGCGTGGAGGTGTCGAAGCAACTCGATCGTCTGACAAACGCCGCGAGCAAGGAGTTGCCGGGCTTCGTCGGTGATGTCGAGGCGACCGCGAAGAAGCTCGAGGCGGCGATCACGTGGCTGGACGGGAGGCTTGCGAACGCCGCCACCCGCGATGCCGAGGTGAGCATGGGGCGCTGGCGCCGCCTTCGGGCGTTCCTCCGCCCCGGCGGTCAGCCTCAGGAGCGCCACCTCTCGGTGCTGGCGCCGCTCCTGAGGCTGGGGCTGGCGTGGCCCCGCCAGTTGGTGACGGCTCTCGATCCGGCCGATCCCGGCATGCACCTGCTGTTCTGGGGCGAGGGGGGCGCGTGGTAGACCGGTGCGACGTCCTGGCGGTGGGCGCTCACCCCGATGACGTCGATCTGGGGTGTGGCGCGACGGTTGCGCGGCTCGCGGCCCGAGGGCTGCGCGTCGGGATTCTCGATCTCACTGCGGGGGAGCTCGGAACGCGTGGAGACGCGGCTGGCCGGCGCCGGGAGGCCGAATCGGCCCGGGTGGCGCTCCAAGCTGCGTGGCGGTCGTGCCTCGGTCTTCCCGACGGCGGGGTGCGAACCGACGCCGACGACCAAGTGGCCGCCGTGGTCGGCGCGCTCCGCGCCGGAGTCCCGCGGGCCGTCCTCCTCCCGCACCCGGACGATCCCCATCCCGACCATGGAGCCGCCGCGGCGTTGCTCCTGCGGGCTGTCTTTCTGTCCGGGCTCGCGCGGTGGCGCGCGGATGTCGGGCCCGCCTCGCGGCCCCGCCTCCTCCTGGCCTACCCAGGGCCGCGCCAGCTCTTCGAGCCCACGATCGTGGTGGATGCGACCGGCGCGTACGGCCGCAAGCGCGCCGCGCTCGCCGCCCACGTCTCGCAGTTCACGCCGGCAGCGGGACCTCCCACGCACCTCGCGAGCGGGCACTTCCTCGCCGCAATCGAGGGACGCGACCGCGCCTGCGGAAACCTCATCGGGGCCGAATTCGGCGAAGGGTTCGCGGCCGTCGGCTCGGTCAGCGGCGACGAGGTGGCCTGGCTCCTCGGTGGTTCGCGATGAGGGTGTGGTCTTCGGCCGGCGCAGTGTCGAGAGGCAAAGCGGAGGGGCGATGAGAATCGGCGTGACGTGCTACCCGACGGTGGGCGGCTCGGGCACCGTCGCGACGGAGCTCGGGCTCGCCATCGCGCGACGAGGCCATGAGGTCCATTTCATCTGCTACGCCCTGCCGTACCGCCTCGGACGGGTGCCTCCCGGCGTGACGTTCCACGAGGTCACGGTCCCTGCGTACCCGCTCTTCCAGTACCCGCCCTACTCGCTCGCCCTCGCGTCGCAGATGGCGGATGCCGTCCGCAACCACGGGATCGAGCTTCTCCATGTGCACTACGCGATCCCGCACGCGATCTCGGCGTACCTGGCCCGCGAGATCCTGGGCGGCGGCCCCAAGCTCGTGGTCACCCTGCACGGCACCGACATCACCGTGGTCGGCGCGGACCCGTCGTTTCTCCCGATCGTGCGGCTCGGCATCGAGCGCGCCGACTCCGTCACCGCGGTCTCGCAGTCGCTCGCCGACGAGACGCACGAGCGCCTCGGGGTGACGAGAGAGATCGAGGTGATACCGAACTTCGTGGACCCCGATCGGTGCGACCCGGACTTCGCCGCCGCGCACCGGCGCCGGCTGTCGCCCGACGGCGCGCCTCTCCTCGTGCACGCGTCGAACTTCAGGCCGGTGAAGCGCGTCATCGACGTCCTCGAGATCTTCCGGCAGGTGCACGAGCGGATCCCCTCGCACCTGGCGATGGTGGGGGACGGCCCCGATCGTCCGACCGCCGAGCGCTTCACCCGCGACGCCGGCATCGCCCATCGCGTCGAGTTCCTCGGCAACGTCTCCCCGATCGAGGGCGTCATGGGCGCCGGGGACGTCTTCCTGCTGCCGTCGTCGGAGGAATCATTCGGACTGGCGGCACTCGAGGCGATGGCGTGCGGCGTGCCGGTCGTGGCGTCGAACGCCGGCGGGCTCCCCGAATTGGTCGCGCACGGCGAGGGCGGGTTCGTCTTTCCGGTCGGCGACACCGGGGCAATGGCCGGGTGCGTGATCAGTCTGCTCTCGGATCCCCGCGAGCTCGCTCGGCAGAGAAAGTTGGCAAGGTCCAGGGCCGTGGAGCACTTCTCCGTGGCCAAGGTGGTGGACCGGTACGAAGCTCTCTACCGCCGTCTGCTCGTACCCTAAGGTCCGTCGGCTGCCGCTGCTCCTGTCTTGAAATATCCGTTCTGTTCCTCTACGTTGTAGCTAGCTAGGCAACCGAACCACAATCCTTCGCCTTCGAAGGGGGAAAGGGAGAACGACTATGGCGGTTCCACCGAGTGCCGTACCCACTGCACCCGCGCCGGCGCCCGCGCCGAGCGCAACGAAGGCCGATCTGGCCAAGAGGTTCATCGGGGTTCTCATCGACGGCATCATCGTAGGTGTGGCTGGGATGATCATCGGTTTCATCCCGTTCATCGGCGGCCCCATCGCCGGGGTGCTGGTCGGCGGCTACTGGCTGATGCGCGATGGCCTCGACCTTGACTTCGCGGACAAGCGCTCGATCGGAAAAAAGGTGATGAAGCTGCGCCCGATCCGCCTGGACGGCCAGCCGATGGACCAGGCCACGTCGATGAAGCGCAACTTCCCGCTCGCGATCTACGCGATCGGATACTTCCTCTGGATCGTGCCGGTTCTGGGCCACCTTGTCTCGATTCCGATCTTCATGATCGGCGGACTCATCAACCTCGTCGAGGCGATTCTCGTCGTCACCGATGCCGAGGGTCGGCGTTGGGGCGACAAGATGGCGGGCACCAAGGTCGTCGAGGTCGCGCAGTAGCACTGGCCGCACAGGAGCAGAGCAAGGGCGGCCCGAGCGGGCCGCCCTTTGCGTTCTCTGCGCTTCGGATGGGGCTACTGAAGCTTCGCGCCGGTGAACGGCCAGGCCTTGGTCCCGTTGCAGCCGGAGACGCCGCCGATCGTTACGGAAGCGTTGCCGCTGATGCCGCCGGTGACCGTGATCGTGCCGGAGACCGCGAGCGTGACGTTGGCGCCCTCGACGTTGGGGTTGTTGACCTGAAAGCCGAACGAACCGTCGTCGTCGTAGTAAACCGGCTGCTGGAGCGGGCCGGTCAGCCGCAGCACCTGGCCGCCGCACGAGGGTACATCCACATTCGTGAAGAGGATCGTGGCGTCGAGCGCCGTCACCGCGCCCTGGTCCACCGTGAGGGTGAGCGGGGTCTGATAATCGCTCCTGGCGAGCACGCTCAGGTACGTCCCGGCGCGGCCGCCGCCGGACATCTCGATCGTCGAGGGGTCGCCGGTCGTGTTGTCGATGCGGGAGCCCGCGGCGATGAGCCGGCCGGTTCCGCCGGTCACTTGGATGTGGATGCGCTGGTTTGTGCCCGTCGCAGGCGAAAAGTTTGAGAGCACGAGGCTGAACTGCCTGACTTCCTTCGGCCCGAGCGGAGCGCAGGCGCTGTTCGTCCCGTCGCATGCCCAGCTGCCGAGGAGCGTCCCATCGGAGTCGTAGCGGTCGAGGACGAAATTGACCGCGGCGCCGGTGGTCTCGACGATCGCGAGGTTCGAGCGGAACTTCCCGGTCGTGTTGAGGCCGTCCTGGTCGAGGCCGATGACGTCAGTGGCATCGCCCGTGCCGAAGGCGAGGGCCGCGGGGGCGCCGCCGAAAAACTGCCCCGAGGTTCCGGTGCCGAGCGCGGTGGTGACGTTGGCGACGTAGCTCTCGGCGGTCGCCACGACGGGGATGTCCGAGGTGATCTCCAGGCCGCCGGACGCATCGCTCTGCTGGAAGAGGCCGGTGCCGATGACGTCGTTGAAGTACACGGTCTCGCCCGGATTGATGGTCATGGACTGCGAGGCGGGGCTGGGGTTCGCCTGACGCAACAGCAGATAGACGCTCACGTTCGCGGTCTGGGAGGCCGAGGGGTTGAGGATCCAGAGGTCGGCGCGCCACTGGGCGCCGCCGAAACCCTGCGTGTGCGCCACCGCCGGAACGAAGAGATCGGTCCCCGGCATCACGGCCAGGCTGCTCCCTGCCAGGGCCAGACAGAACAACGCCACAAGCGCTTTCCTCATGGTGCTTCCCTCCCGGTCGGCGGGCGCGTCGAGATCAACAACGGGGGCGTTCCGCGGCGCCGCTCCCCCGTGGTGCGCCTATGAACCGGTCGCGGTCCACGCCGCGCGCCAGTTCTGTGTGGAAACGCCGTTGCACCCCGCATTCGCACCCGTCCCGCCCGTCGTGTTGCCGGAGAGCGTTCCGGTCCAGATGCCGTCTGCGCCGCGCGTCCCGGTGAGGGTCCAGACGGTCGTGAAGATCCCCCCCCCGTACGAGATGCTCACGGTGGTGGTGAACGTGCCGTTCGCGATCGGCACGTTGCTGTTTCCGTTGTCGGGCGACACATCGCCGGTGGCGGGACTGTCGGTGGCCGTGCAGAGGTCGCCCAGCGCGTCGTAGTTGGTGAGCACCTGGTCGCTGATCTGGAGCTCGATGCCGCCATCGACGCCGGTCCCTATTGCCGCGTCGAACACAACACCATCGAACACGCCCCAGTTGTGGATGCTCTCCATGTCGATCGTCGAGGGATCGCCGGTCGTGTTGTCGATCCGGGAGCCGACGGCGATGAGCTGGCCCGTGCCGCCGGTCACGACGATGTGGACCCGCTCGTTGGTGCCGGTGCCGCCCGTGACGTCGGTGATCACGGTGTTGGTCTGGCCGACCTGGCGCACGTCCAGGCTGTACGCCTTCGTCCCGATGAGATTGTTGGAGCCGTCGTAGATCTGGACGTTGTAGTTCACTGGGTTGCCGGTGGTCTCGACGACCGCCAGGTTGGAACGGAACCGCCCCGTGGTCCCGGTGCCGTCCTGGTCGAACCCCGGCATGTCGGTGGAATCGTTGAGGCCGAGCGCCCAGCTGGCCGGAATCCCCGAGAAGAACTGGCCCGAGGTTCCGGTGCCGAGCGAGGTGACGACATTCGCGACGTAGCTCTCGGCCGTGACGAGCACCGGGATGGTGGACAGGAAGCGCAACCCGGCGTACAGGTTGTTCTGGCCGAAGGTGTTGAAGATCACGTCAGGCAGGTAGATCGTGTCGCCGGGCGCCACGACCTGCACCAGAGAGGTCGGGTTGGGATTCGCAGCGCGCAGCAGCAGGTAGATGGTCACGGTCGCGGACTGGGTGGCCGACGGGTTGAAGATCCAGACGTCGCCTCTCCACGCCGGTAGGACTCCGTTCACGGCGGCGCCATTGGCGTGTCCCAGCGCGGGCAGGTACTGGTCCGTCACCGGCACCGTCGCGAGTGCCGTCCCCGCCGCGAGTGCGATGCATACAGTGACAATGAGCGCTTTGGTCATGGCGACCTCCTGTACTCCGCAAATCGTAGCAGACGCGATCCGATTCCCCATCTGCACGATGCGGCACCTCATTGTACAGACTTCCCGCTCGAGGAATCGTTGATCTGGATCACATCCCGGCAGGGGATGGCGAAGGGCCCGGGGGGGCGCGAGGCGGGGGACGGAAAGGGGGAGCCGCGAAGCGGGTGCGGGCGCGTCAGGGCGCGGAGCGGGATTCACTCCCGCGGAGCGCGGGGGGCTCGGGGGCATACGCGCTAACTTTGCTTTCCGAGTATGAGCGGGGGGAGGGTTCGGCGTTTGCGATGGCGGGGGCTGTCGGTGAGGTAGCGAAGGAGGTTGGGGATGGCTTTG
>JBEKAA010000030.1:0-59367 GCA_050018455.1 Thermoanaerobaculaceae bacterium
TCTCCCTGCTCACCAAAGCCATCCCCAACCTCCTTCGCTACCTCACCGACAGCCCCCGCCATCGCAAACGCCGAACCCTCCCCCCGCTCATACTCGGAAAGCAAAGTTAGCGCGTATGCGGGGTTGGGGGTCCAGGAACGGCACCGACAAGGCAACCAAGGCAGGTCCTCGAAGCACGGCGTGTAGCCGCGCCACCGCCGTTGGGCCTATCGTAAGGCGCGCGAGCCGGTCGCACCGGAGCGTAGCCGGAGGCTACGTGAGGATGCGAACCGGCGAGCGCAACGCAGCGAGAGGTCCGACGCCGGCGGCGCCCTGATAGGTCACGAAACTCGGCTCAGCCGGATCGACCGGACGATCTCCTCGAACTCGGGACGCACCTTGTCCAAACTCGCGCGCTTGCAGGTCGCCGTCACCAGAAGGCGCTGGTTGTCGGGCCGCGAAAACTGGTACTGCATCGTGACGGTCCCGGCCACGACACCCTCGTATTCGACGTAGAAAGCCTTCAACGACCCGATGTTGCGGCTCTCGCAGCCCTCCACCTTCAAGCCACGCCCGGCGTACTTGGCGAGGAGCCCCGGGTAGGCGTCGCAGGCCTCCCGGACCCGGTCCGGGGATGCGGCGGCCTGGCCGGGCTTGACCAGGATGTTGATGTTGTCGGCAAACGTCGCATCGCTCGTCGTGCGGTCGAAGAACATCTCGATCGAACCGTTCTCGACCTTCGCCCTGAGGTCCCTGAGGATGTCTGGGTTGATGTTCCCGACCTTGGGGTCAGGCGCAGCCGCGAGCGCTGCGTCCTCGGCGATCGCCTGTTTGGTCAGGACGAGCCAGTTCTCGGGCACATCGACCGCGAACCCGAACGAACTCCGGTACTCCTTCGCGACTGCGACCGAGGCCACCGCCAGTGCCACGACAGCCGAAACGACTGCTGTTCTCATCAAGCCCTCCTTGATGCCGCCGCAAACCGACGTCCGGCGACGCATATTACCTGACGGGTGCCTGCGGCCTTGACGCCCCTCGGACGATCCTCGCCACGACCTGCCATTGTTGTGGTAAGCGAATATTCGGCCGCGGATATTTCCGGCAGGCCGGAACCGCATCCGCGAAGGGGCGACTCGACTGTGGGGTCTTGGGCACTAGCAGCGCTGCACCAGTGAAGGGCAGGAGGAGCGGGCTCCCTGGGGACAGCAGGAACGCGCCGCCCCTCAGCCATCCGCCAGGGAGCCCGAGGGTCTTAGTACTTCTGCCAGTGGCCTCCGGCGAAGCGCCATTCCGCGCCGGCGTGAACCCAGTGAGCGGGCGCCCAGACGAAGCCGGCCCGATGCTTCTCCCACCGCCCGGAAACCCACTCGAACCCGCCATGCTCCCAGCGCCAGTGGCCGGCGATCCAGAAGTGCTCGACCGAAGGAGGCGCAGTCATCACCTCGACTCTGGGCGGCGGAGGGACCTGCCTCACGACCACCGACACAAACTCCTTCGGCGGCGCGATCGGAGCCCAATGGCCGGGCCGGAATACCCACTCGGCCCCCTCTCGCACCCAGTGGGCTCGGACGTACACCTCGCCAGGGCGCGGCGTGACCCAGTCGCCGGCTACCCACACGTGATGGCCGCCCTCCCATCCCCAATAGCCACCGACCCAGTAGCAGTCGGGTCCGGGCGGGGCGGGCGGGGTCTCGATCCGAACCAGGGGGGGCGCGACCGTGAGACGGATCCCCACGGCCACCTGAGCCCTTGCCGCTGAACCGAAGGCGATTGCCATCAGAGCGGTCGCTACGAGAGAATAAGTTCTCGTCATCGCAAATCCTCCCTTCTGGGATTCTATGACGGTTTGAATCGATTCTGGTTGACGCGGAGCGCGTCGAGGTAAGAACTCTCAACGGGCGGGCCGCGGCGTGGCCGCCGGTGTCGCGCCGGCGTTGGAGGAGCGCTGCAGCAGTTCCTGCAGACGGTGCTGGACCCTGTCCTGGCGTCCCTGCAGGGTGGCGATGTCCGCGCGGACCGACTCCAGCACCCGCAACTCCTCGGCCTGCGGCGCGGGGATCTGACGCTCCCGGTTCAACTTCTCCAGCTGGTCCGCAACCACATCGAGCTGCGCCTCGAGAAACTGCCGGCTCGCGGGGTCACGAGCCGCGTCGAGCTGCGTCTTGAGATCTTCCTTAGCCTTCGTCAGCTCGGCGGCGAGCAGGCGCTGGTCTTCGTGCTGGCGCTGGCTCGTCATCAGGCGACCTATCAGCTCCTGCACCAGGGTGAACCTGCGCCACTCTGTGCCGAGGGCGCGAGCGGCGTCACGCTCGGCGACGGTGATCTCCTGCACGCGGGCCAGGACGTCGCCCCCCTTGGCCTCGACCTCGGCGAGGGCTTCCTCGAGGCGCTGAAGCGCCTTGGCTCGCACAGCCAGGAACATCTGGACGTCGGCCGAGGACAGCATTCCCTGGTCACCTGCTCGGCCGGCCGTGGGAGACGGAGCGTGGCCCGGGGCCGGGACCTCGCCCTTCCCGCATGCGGCGATGAGGCACGCAAAGGCGGCAACACCCGCGCACATGAGCAGGCCAGCACGCACGAATCAAGCCTAGCATCGCTCGGACGCAAGACGAAACGGCGGTAGAATATTGAAGGGACGATGACGACGGAGAAGCGCATCGGGAAGTACGAGATCGCCGAGCAGATCGGTATCGGCGGTTTCGGTATCGTCTACAAGGCTTGGGATCCGTTCATCCAACGCTGGGTGGCCCTCAAGACGTGCAACGCCACCGACACCGAGGGGACCCAGCGTTTCTTCCGCGAAGCCCAGCTCGCCGGCGCGCTGCAGCACCCGAACATCACGCTCATATTCGATTTCGGGATCGACGGGAAGACGCCGTACTTCGTGCAGGAGTTCCTCAGCGGCACCGATCTCGACGACGTGCTCGAAACGCGCAAGCTGAGCCTCGACGGGGTGCTCGCCATCCTCCTCCAAGTCTGCGCCGGGCTCGACTTCGCCCACTCGCGCGGGATCGTCCACCGAGACATCAAGCCCGCCAACGTGCGCGTCCTCGAGGACGGCACCGTCAAGATCATGGACTTCGGTATCGCCAAGTCGCTCGAAGGCGAGTCGCGCCTCACCCAGACCGGCGTTGCGCTCGGGACCGCCAGCTATCTGGCGCCGGAGCAGCTGTCCGGGAAACCGCTCGACCCGCGAACGGATCTCTTCTCGCTGGGCGTGATGGCGTACGAGATGGTCACCGGTACTCGCCCGTTCACAGGGCCCAACCTCTCCAACGTCATCTACCAGATCCTGAACCAGGACCCTGTTCCGCCACGTCAGCGAAACGCGTCCTGCCCGGAGCGCTTCGAACGCGCGATCCTCAAGGCGCTGGCCAAGGACCCCGCCGATCGTTACGCCTCGGTGCGGGACTTCGCGCAGGACCTCAAGGAGGTGCTCACGTCGCTTCCCCGGCGTGGGCCACAGCGTCGGAGCGAGACGACCACCGCGATGGTTCGTGAGGAGCTCGCGCGGATCTCGTCCCTGCCTCGGGACCAGCTCACTGCGGCCACCCAGCTCGCTGCAAGGCCCCTCGACATGGTCCCCACCGCGACGGTTACTCCCGAAGGCGTCGCACCTCGTGGCCGGCGCGTTCTCGTCGTCGCGGCGCTCGTGGTCTTGGCGGTCGCCGTCGCGGGGTGGTGGTTCCTTTTCGGACCCGGCGCAGGCACCCCGATCGGTTGGCTCCGGGCCCAGGCGGCCATGCCCACACCCGTTCCTGCCGCGCCTCCGACGCCGGTTCCACCCCCAGCCCCCACCCCGGTGCCGGCGCCGGTCACCGTGGACGTCGAGCTGTTCGTGGATCCTCCATCGGAGGTGACGGTCGACGGCCGGGCGCTCGGCAAGGTCCAGTCGTCGCAGTTGCGGCTGACGGTCGGAAAGCACGCGCTCACGCAGAAGATTGCCGGCTATCGCGAGGAATCCCGCGAAATCGAAGTGACCCAGGCCGGGCAGACGGTCACTCTGCACCTGCCGCCGTTCGGGATCGTCTCCGTCCTGAACGACTTCAACGTGGCGATACAGGGCGCGAAGGTCTTCCTCGACGGCAAGCTCCTGGGAGCGCTGCCGGTGCGCGACCGCAAGGTCGAGGCGGGCCCCCACGAGATCAAGGTGACGTGGCCCGATGGGTCGGAGTACCGCGAAGCGACCGAGGTCGGCGCCGCGAGCTCGCTGACCCGGGTCGTGCGCCCGCAGTAGCTTTCCCCGTTTCCGCCTTTTCTTGTTAGACTTCAATCATGCGCTCACTCGCCGCGGTGGTGGTGTTGCTGCTCGGTGCAGGGATTGCCTGGTCTCAGGACACGCTCTCCGAGGCCGACAAAGCGTTCCGAAACGCAGATTTCAAGGGGGCAGCCAAGCTCTACGCGACCGCCGCCGACAACGAGGGTGACGCGGCAAAGCGGGCCGACATCCGGATCAAGCTCGCCGTGACCTACCTCAACATGAAGAGCCGCACCAAGGCCGAAGAGACCGTCGCGGCGGCGCTCAAAGACAACCCGCAGCTCGAACTCGTCCCGGACTTCTACACGACCGATTTCCTCGCCTTCGTGTCTCGGGTCAGGGCGAAGCTCGCCGCGGCCCCGCCCGCACCACCGACGCCCGCGCGCACACCCCCCCCCAGCTCGCTCGCCCAGATTCGCCAGCGGCTCTCACAGGCGACCGACAACGCCGGCATCGAGGCGCTGCTGCCGAGCATCGAGGCGCTGGAGGCGTCGGTTCCGGTTGTCCAGCTCTCCGAGGTGCTGGATCTCAAAGCGGACACGCTCGACCGCCTCGGCCGCACCGGCGATGCGTTCGAGCTTCGCGGTCGTGTGGCCGGGATGAGAGCGACGGCGCAAGCCTCGCCCGGAACGGCCCCGGTGCCTCTGGAGGCTCTCCTCGAGGCTCGTAGGTTGCTCGCGGCGGATCGTCCCGCAGACGCGATCTCGCTCCTCCATGGGGTTCTCGCCGCCGCGCCCTCGTGCGTGCCGGCGTTCGAGGTGCTCGCCGAGGCCTACATGAACGCAGGCAAGCTCGACGACGCCTACGAAGCCCTGCGGACGGCCCTGCTCGGGAATCAGAAAGCCGAGCTGTTCCTGTCGCTCGGCGAGGTGGAGCTCAAGCGCAACCGCTTGACCGGGGCCCGCGACGCCCTCCGGCGTGCAGTCGAGATCGACGGCGGCAACGACCGTGCGTGGGCCGCCCTCGGTTTGCTTGCCGCCCGCATGGGCGACATTTCCTCGGCACGCGAAGCGCTCGACAAGGCTCTCGCCTCGAACGGAATGTTGTTCGAGGCGCGCGTGGTACGCGCCGAGATCGCGCTCGCCGATGGTCACCCGAGCGAGGCATTGGGCCACCTCCAGCGGGCACTGCAGGTCAAGCCCGACGAACCCTGGGCCACCGGCTGGCTCGGAGCGACGTACCTGGCGAGCGGGAACGCCGCCGGCGCCGCCGAGAAGCTCGCTGTCGCGGTCAAGGCCAACCTGAGCCAGTTCTCGCTGGCACTGGCCGAAGCGCAGCGACGCTCGGGCAGGGTCGACGACGCCCTCGCGACGCTCGCGGCCGCAAAGGGAGACGACACCACCATCCGCCTGCTGCGTGCCCGGTGCCTTCTCGACGCCGGCCGGCCGTCCGAGGCACAGACCCTCCTCACCGACCTCGCGGCGACCAACCCCGAGAGCGTCGAGGCCCGCTACATGCTCGGATGCTCGTTCCACGCGCAGCGGCAGTGGGCCTCGGCCGCGCAGGAGCTTGCCAAAGCCGCCTCGATGCCCAAGGCCTCGGAAACCGTCAAGGAAGGGGCCCGGCTCTCCGAGGCGACGCGACGCGCCCAGGAGATCCTGGACTCGGCACTCACTCCGCCGGCGCTGCCGGCGCACCGCTGAGGCGCGACACCAGGTCGGACACGATACGCGCGGTGGCGCCCCAGACGCGATGGCCGCGGTAGTGAAAGACCGGTGACGCGATGCGCTCGCCGGCCACGACGAGTTCCTCGGTTTCCGTCGCCTCGGGGTTCGCAAGGTAGGCGAAAGGCACCGGCACAACGGCCTCGACCTCCTCGGCCGACGGCCGCAGAACCAGCGGGTACGGCAGCGCCCCCACCACGGGGGAGATCGCGAATCCGGTCGGCGTCAAGACGTCGTCGAGCTGCCCGAGCATGAGCACGACCGACGGGTCCAAGCCGAGCTCCTCGCCGGCCTCGCGCAGCGCGGTTGCGACCTCGTCCTCGTCCCCATCCTGACGCACGCCGCCCGGGAACGCGTACTGGCCGCCATGGTTCGGGAGCGATCGCGAGCGACGCGTCAGCACGACCCACAGGCTGCCACCGGCGACGTAGAGCGGCACGAGCACCACGGACTCCCTCTGTCCCTCGGCGGGCGGCCGACGCCTCACCGGCCTCGCCGCAAGCAGCCGCTCCACCTCCTCAAGCCACATCCGTCATCTCTGCGACGGCCGCGAGCGTCGCCGCGGCGGCCCGGCCGGGCTCGTGCCCGCCGCGCTGCCAGGCGTCCTTCGCTGCCGCCCTTGAAGAGCCCCGCGCCTCCTCGCTCCCGGCGAGCATGGCGGCGACGCGGACGAGATCGGAGATCCCGGCCGATCCCGGCGAGACGCGCGGCGCCGCCGACACCGGCATCTCGAGGAACTGGCGATACCCCGCCACGGCGGCGGGAGTGCCCGCCGCGAGAAAGCGCAGCACCGCCGCCGAGGTCTCGCCGGCCGTCGGGTAGCGCGGCACGAGCCCGAGGTCGGCCGCGCCCAAGATCCCGCCGAGATCCTCGGGCGTGGCGTAACCCCATATCCGCGCACGCTCCGCGAGACCGGCAGCGGCGACCGCCGCCTCGAGGGCGCTCCGCTCACTCCCCTCGCCGACCATCGCGAGCCTTGCCGACACCCCGATCTCCCCGAGGGCGACGAGGCTTCGAAGCACGACGTCCAGACCCTTCGCGCGCGTCAGGAAACCGAGGTGGACCATCAGCAGGTCGCCCGACGCCACGCCGAGTCGTGCACGCCAGACGTCGCGGTCGCCGGAAGGAAGCTCCCCGACCGCGAGCGGCACGCACCGCACCGGAAGGTCGGGGCACGCCCGCGTCACGTCCGCCGCCGCCTGCCGGTTGTGAACGATCACTCCGGAGGCGTGGCGAAGGTACGCGCGGCGGGCCGGGAACATGAACGGATCGAGCCATCCCGCGTAGCCCCAGCGACGACCGAGGGCCATCGCCGCCCCACCCGGACCCTCCGCCTCGGCGAGTTCGGTCGCAAAGCGGGTCCAGTTCCCGTCGTCCGCGGCCTCCTCCACCAGCAGGTGATGCAGCACGCTGTCGTGGAGCACCACGATGCCGCCCGAAGCGCGAAGCCGCCGCGCCACCCACAGATGGAAGGGGTTGTTGCCGAGGTGCAGGAGCGGCACGAAGCCTGCCGGCGTCGGCGCATCGTGAGGGAGCGACGCGAGGCCCGCGAGCCAGCGCTCCCCTGCCGGAGGCTCCCAACCCGGCGGTTCGAGCAGCGCGACTTCCGTCGCGCCGGCAAGGTGCGGCAGGATCTCGGCCGCGTAGTCCGCCACCCCCGACCGGATCGGCGGCAGCGGCGAGCCCCAGAGGATACGGGGGCCGGGGTCAGTACCCTGCACTCCTCCGGCCTGACGCGGTGGATGGGTCACCGTCACCCCTCGTGACCCGCCTGCGCCTGCTGCTTCAGGTACGCCTCGATGAAGCCGTCGAGGTCGCCGTCGAGCACCCGGTCCGCGTCCCCCACCTCGTGGCCGGTGCGCAGGTCTTTCACCATCCGGTACGGCTGCAGCACGTAGGAGCGGATCTGGTTCCCCCAGGAGATGTCCTTCTTCGCCCCCTTGATCTTGTCGAGCTCCTCTTCCTTCTTGCGGCGCTCGATCTCGAACAGGCGGGCCCGCAGCACCTTCATGGCCTGGGCAAGGTTCTTGATCTGGGAGCGCTCGTTCTGGCACGACACCACGATCCCGGTGGGCAGGTGCGTGAGGCGCACAGCGGAGTACGTCGTGTTGACGCCCTGGCCGCCCGGTCCCGACGAGCAGAATCGATCGATCCGGATGTCCTTGTCGTCGAGGTTGACCTCGACCTCCTCGTCCACCTCGGGATAGGTCTGAACGGAAGCGAACGAGGTGTGGCGCCTACCCTGCGAGTCGAACGGCGAGATGCGCACCAAACGGTGTACGCCGCTCTCCGCCTTGAGGTACCCGTAGGCGTACTCGCCCTTGATCAGCACCGTGGCCGACTTGATCCCCGCTTCCTCGGCGTCCTGCGTGTCCAGCACCTCCGCCCCGAGCCCCCGTCGCTCGCACCATTTGAGGTACATTCGGAGCAGCATCTGCGCCCAGTCCGCCGACTCGGTGCCGCCCGCCCCGGGGTGTACCTCGAGGTACGCGTTGTTGACGTCGTACTCGCCGGTCATCTTGGTCTCGAGCTCGATCCGTTCGAGCTTGGGCTCGACGCGCGCCAGCGTCGCCCTGAGCTCCTCCTCGCCGGTGGGATCCTCCCGGACGAGTTCGAGCAGGACTTCGATCTCCTCGACGGCCTCCGCCAGGAAACGGTCGTTGGCCAGCTTGGCCTCGAGGCCGCGCTGCCGGCGCATCACCTCCTTGGCGTGTTCCTGGTTGTTCCAGAAGTCGCCGCGCTGGGTCTCTTCCGAGATCGTGTTCAGCTCGGACTGCAGGCGGGACGCGTCAAAGGTACCCCCGCACGCTCACCAGCGTGTCGCGGACCTGCTGCGCGCGGCTCATGACCTCTTCGAGCACGATGCCTCCTTGGGGAGACCGGCGCGACCAGGCCAGATCAGCCAGAGCTCTGCCGCCGCCGGGCCCCGAAAATCATAACACCCGCAGCCACAAGGACAAGACCGGCGCGGATCTCGCCCCCGAAC
The DNA here is from genome assembly GCA_050018455.1 of Thermoanaerobaculaceae bacterium. Classification (GTDB taxonomy): domain Bacteria; phylum Acidobacteriota; class Thermoanaerobaculia; order Thermoanaerobaculales; family Thermoanaerobaculaceae; genus RBG-13-68-16. The sequence continues at coordinate 8,888 of JBEKAA010000030.1, forward strand.
GCCACCGCCGGGGTGACGGCGTTAGTCCCACGAACGGTGGCGGTGATAATCCCCGCGCGGCCGACACCGAGGCTCGTGAGTACGCGCCCGTCAGGGTCGATGACCGCCGAGATCCCGGAGTTGGCGGCCCGCACCAGGTACTTGCGCGCCTCGGCGGCGCGAAGGATCGCGAGGGCGAGGTGTTGGCGCGGCGCAGCCGAGTCCCCGTACCAGCCGTCGTTGGTGATCGTGGCCAGGATCTTCGCCCCGCGAAGCACCTCGCCGGCGTACAGCGACGGGTACGCCACCTCGTAGCACACCGCGACGCCGGTGGGCCCCGCCGGCCCGGGCATCGGCATCAGGCTGGTACCCGGCGTGAACCCGCCGACCTCGTGGACCAGGGCGCCCAGGGCCGCGATCCGCCCCGCCAGCGGCACGTACTCCCCGAAAGGCACGAGGTGCACCTTGTCGTACCGCCACGGCACCAGCCCGGCCGGCGATGCCGTATAGACCGAGTTGTAGTACTCGCCCTCGCTGGGGCCGAGGCCGATCGAGCCCAACATCAGCCAGACGCCGCGCTCCCGCGCGAACGTCTCCACTTGGAGCCTGTACTCCGCATCGCGCTCGAGGGTCCGCGGCACCGCACTCTCCGGCCAGACGATCCATCGCGCCCCTGCGTCCCCCGCCTGGCGTGACAGGCGCCACACCCTGCTCTCGATCGCCTGTTCGTTGGCGGGGTCCCAGCGCGTCTCCAGCGGTACGTTGGGCTGCACGGCGGCGACCCACACGGCCGGGCCCTCCGGTTGGGCGCGCCGGGCGAGCACGCCGGCCCCGACCCATGCCAGGGACGCGATCGCCGCCCAGATCATTCCGACGCGCCGGGTGCGCGGCTCCAGGAGCGCAGCCAGGGAACTGCCCAGCAGCAGCACGAGCAGGGATAAGCCGATGCCACCGGTCACGGGAAGCGGCGAAAGGAGCACCGGCACCGGCGTCAGGACCGCGGCGGCCGGGTTCCACGGGAAGATCCACGGCGGAAAACTCTGCAGCTCCTCGAACGCGGCGAGGGCGAGCGGGAGCGCCGCGACGCGCCCGCCCTCCGGGAGCCGGCTCGTGGCCCAGGCCGCGATCGCCCACGTGAGGCCGAGGATGCCGGACATCAGCGCCACGGCGAGGACCGAGAGGGCGGCGTGAAGGTGCCCGTACCGGTGCAACACGATGTACACCCACGCGACCGCGATCACCCACTGCGCGAACCCCGCGAGCCACCCGACGCGGAACGCCCGCCACCCCCGGGCTCCGGTAAGCGCGCGGCGTAGCAACCCCGGCACGACGAGGACGAGCGGCACGATTCCGGGTCCGGGCAGTGCCAGCGCCATCGCGGCGCCGGAGCCCGCGGCCAGCAGCCACGGTCGCCAGCGCTCGCGGCTCAACCGCCCTTCTCTCACGGAGGCGGGCCCCCGGTTCATGTGAGGTTGGCGACCTCGCGCAGGAACGTGCCCCGCTTGTACTCGCGGGTGACCGCTTTCGCGAGGCGCTCGACCTCCTTGAACTCGTCCCAGTGCACGCGCAGGACCGGGACAAGACGGCTGATCTCGTGGAGAAACTCCTCGTAGTTGTCGTACAGGCGCTGCAGATATTCGAGCGTGATCCCGGACTCGATGCCGCGGTCCCTCTGCTTGATTCGTTCCAGCGAGTTCTTGGGCGTGACGTCGAGGTAGATGATCACGTTCGGACGGCACATGAAGTTCGAGAGGTTGCGGAAGAGGTTGACGTAGGTCTCGTAGTCGCGAGGGTCCATGAGATCCATGTCGCGCAGCGTGCGGGCGAAGATCGCGTCCTCGTAGATCGTGCGGTCCTGCACCCCGCCGCGCCCCCGCCAGATGATCTCCTGGTGCTGTTGGAAGCGCCTGTTGAGCAGGTAGATCTGCATCGCGAAGCTGTACCGCTTGGTCTCGCGGTAAAAGTCCGCCAGGTACTCGTTGTCCGCCACCGGCTCGTAATGCACGTCGAGGCCGAGGTGCTCGCCGAGCGCCGTCGCCAGCGTGGTCTTGCCGGCCCCGATGATCCCCGCGATACCGATGAACGCCCTGGCAAGGGGGCTGTCCTTTCGTGACGCCGTGGTGCCCGCCTCAGGACCCTTGGTCTGCGATGTCATCCGGCCTCCCTCACGCGCCGTCCGTTAATGCGAAACGCCGGTGGAACCCTACCAGAGTGCCTCCCCCTGTCCAAGCTCGACCGGCACGGCGCTTGCCAGGAACAGGCGGGCAAGCCCGTGACCCCTCCGCCGCTTCGCTTTGCGCGGGCTAAGACAGGTCCTCGCGGTGGTCGGGACAGCCGAACAACCGGGCGTACAGCTCGGGGCGCCGGTCGCGGAGGAAGAGACGGCGGGCGTGGGACCGCGCGACATCGGCGAGGTCAAGGTCCGCAATCAGCGTGTGGTCCTCCCCGAGCGGTGCGCGGGCTACCACCTTCCCCGACGGGTCGCAGACGAACGATTCGCCCGCAAACTCGATTGGGTCCTCGCGGCCGACACGGTTGACGAGGGCGGTGAAGTATCCGTTCTGGAACGAGGCCACCCGCACCTCCGCCTCGTAGAGCCCGTCCGGCCATTCGCCCACCGCCCCGGCTTGCGGGATGATTACGATCTCGGCCCCCTGAAGGCCCAGAGCGCGCATCACCTCGGGGTAGTGACGGTCGTAGCAGCTCGCCACGCCGAGGCGCCCGGCCGCGGTGCGGTACACCGGCATCCCGCGATCACCGGGCGCGTAGTACCCCTGCTCGTGGAACCCCGGCATCTCCGCGATGTGCAGCATACGTGTCACGCCGAGGAGACTGCCGTCGGCGTCGATCACGGGAGAACTGTCGAACGCGCGGTCGCCGTCACGCTCGTACAGGTTGAGCACGACAACGATTCCGAGTTGACGGGCGAGGGCCGAAAACGGCTCGGTCGAAGGCCCCGGAACCTCCTCGGCCAGGTCGAGGGGCGGAGCGCCGCACGACGGACGCCGCGGGTGGAACGGGGTAAACGCCAACTCCGCGAAAGCCACCAATCGCGCCCCGTCGGCGGCGGCGCGCTCGGCCGCCTCGAGACCGCGATCGAGGTTCTTTCCACGATCGCTCGTGGCGTGCTGCTGAATCAGGGCGATGCGCATGGGAGTCCCACCTCTGCGCTAGCCACGCACCTTGAGGAACGCCTCCTCCGCGTGGTAGGAGGAGCGGACGAACGGGCCGGCGATCACCTCGAGACCGATCGAGCGCCCGTACGATTCGAGCTCGGCGAACTCCCGCGGCGCCCAGTAGCGGACCACCGGCACCTCGCGGCCTGTCGGGCGGAGGTACTGCCCGATCGTCACAACTCTGCAGTCGACGGCCTTGAGGTCGTCGAGCGTCGCATCGAGTTCCTCTCGAGACTCGCCGAGGCCCACCATAAGACCCGACTTTGTGACCATGCCTCCCGCTCGGGCGGCAACGTGTCCGATCACCTCGAGCGCCCACCGGTACCGCCCCTGGCGGCGCACCTGGGGGTAGAGGCGCTCCACGGTTTCCACGTTGTGGTTGTAGACGTCGGGACCGGCCGCCAGCACGGTGTCCACCGCGCCCATGTCGGCGCGGAAGTCGGGGGTGAGCACCTCAACGGTCGGGCGCGGCTCGAGCGCCCTCAGCGCCTCGATCACCGCCGCGAAGTGGGCGGCGCCGCCGTCCGGGAGGTCGTCGCGGTCAACCGACGTCACGACCACGTGCCTGAGGCCCATCGCGCGGACGGCGTTCGCGAGCTCGGCCGGTTCGCCGGCGTCGAGGGCCCTCGGCTTGCCGTGGGCGATCGAACAGTAGCGGCACGAGCGGGTGCAGACGTCGCCCATGATCAGGAAGGTTGCCGTCCCGCGTGAGAAGCACTCGCTGCGGTTGGGACAGCGCGCCTCATCGCAGACGGTGTGCAGCCCGCCGCGGCTCATCACGCCGCGCACCTCGTGGAGGGCACCGAGGTTGAGCTTGCGCTCGCGGATCCAGACCGGCAAGGAGATGCTGCTCACGAGCGCTCCACTGATCCCCAGTCAGGCGGCACACACGTCATCGATCGCACGGCACAGACCATCGCAGCCCAGGCCCCCTTCCAGGACGGGAATTCACTCGCCCGGCTTGACCACGAAAGCACCGCTGAAGCCCTCGGCTCGCAGGCGGCCCGTGACCCGGCCTGCGCTCTCCCCATCGAGGAAAGGCCCGACCCGCACACGGTATTTCCCGCCGCCCGCCGGCTGGACGACCACCTGCTTCGGTGTGAAGCCGAGCGCCACCACCCGGTTGCGGACGCCCTCGGCCTGGTCACGCTTGCCGAAGGCGGCCACCTGCACCCAACGGCCCGGGCCCTTCGGCAGCGGGATCCCCGCCGTCGCGGTCGGCTGAGGCTTCGGTTTCTCGGTCGGGGCGGGAGAAGGCGCCGGCGTCGCCGTGGGGGGTGGAGTCGGCACCTCGGGAGTGGGCGCCGCGCTGGGGACCGTCGGAACGGCCGCGCGCTCGGTTACCGCGGTCGGCGCTGGCGCCGCCGCGATCACCTCGCGCGGAGGCGGCGCGGCAGGCTGCAGCAGTCGGACGGACACGCCGAGTCCGAACGCGACTGCGACCAGGAGCGCAACACCGGCCACCAGCGCTGCAAGCTGGCGGCCGGTGATGATGATCTCGAAATAGCGGCTCATCGCGTGCCGTCACCCCCCGCGCCGACTCGATCCGCACAGCTCAAGCTACTTCGCCTCGGGTGCCGGCTTCTCGAAGAACGGCTTGATCAGATCGATCGGGAGCGGGAAGATGATCGTCGAGTTCTTCTCGGTCGCGATCTCGGTGAGCGTCTGCAGGTACCGGAGCTGCAACGTCGCGGGTTGAGAGTGGATGATCGCCGCCGCATCCGAGAGCCGTTGCGCAGCGAGGGCCTCGCCTTCGGCGTGGATGACCTTGGCGCGCTTCTCGCGCTCAGCCTCGGCCTGCTTGGCCATGGCGCGCTGCATAGACTCCGGGAGGTCGACCTGTTTGACCTCGACGTTGGCGACCTTGACGCCCCACGGGTCGGTGTGCCGGTCGATGACCTCCTGCAGCCTCTGGTTGAGCTTTTCCCTCTCCGCCAGGAGATCGTCCAGCACGACCTCGCCGAGCATCGAGCGCAGCGTCGTCTGCGCGATCTGCGAGGTGGCGTAGACGTAGTTCTCGACGTCGATGATCGCGTGCACCGGGTTCATGACACGGAAGTACACGACGGCGTTGACCTTGACCGACACGTTGTCGCGCGTGATCACGTCCTGGGGCGGGATGTCGAGCACCACCGTCCGCAGGCTCACCTTGACCAGGCGCTGGATCGGCCAGAGGACGAAAATGATGCCGGGCCCCTTGGCATCCTTGTCCACCCGCCCCAGGGTGAAGATCACCGCCCGTTCATACTCGTTCAGGATGTTGATCCACTTGAAGATCAGCACCAGGACGAAAAACGCCGCCAAGAAGATCCCAAAAGGAAACTGCGGAGCCATTTACGCCTCCCCTTTGCCCGGCCCGGGGAAGGACCCCTCTGCCGGTTCCACCTCTAGCCTCTTGCCAACGAGCCCCAGGACACGGACACGGGCGCCGGCCGCGACCGCAGCTCGCGACGTCGCGTCCCAGAACTCCCCGTGAACAAAAACCTTGCCGCTCGGCGCGAGGGCCTCGAACGCTTCGCCGATCTCGCCCACCATGCCCTCCGCGCCGGTGATCGGCTTCTGGCGGTGGCTCTTGAGAACGCGGGCGAGCAGGAACATCACCACGAACGCGACCGCCAGCGCCGTCGGAAGCACCACCGCGAGGCCGACCCGCAGCGCCGGAAACGGCGATTGGATCAGCATCAGCGAGCCGAGCACGAAGCTCGTGAGCCCCGCAACGGTGAGAAGCCCGTAGCTTGCCACTTTGACCTCCGCGACGAAGAACCCGATGCCCAACAGGATGAGAAGGACGCCCACGTAGTTAACCGGCAGCACGGAGAGCGCGAAGAGGGCCAGCAGGATTGAAACGCCACCGAGGACGCCAGGAAGCACCGCCCCCGGGTGCGACAGCTCGAAGTAAATCCCCACCATCCCGAGCAGCAAGAGCAGGTAGGCGATGTTCGGGTGCGCGATCACGGAGAGGAGCTTGTCCCCGGCGCTCGGCCCGACGACGACGATCTCGGGCGCGGAGGTGTCGAGTTTCTCCGTGCGCCCGTCGAAGCGCTTGACCTCCCGGCCGTTCAGCCACTTGAGCAGCTCTCCGCGGTCGTTGGCGACCACGTCGATGAGCTTGTTCTCGAGGGCCTCGCGTTCGGTGTACGAAAGCGACTTCCGGACGGCCTTCTCGGCCCACTCGCTGGAACGCCCCCGTTGGGTCGCGAGCGAGCGGATCAGCGCGGCCGCGTCGTTCGTGACCTTCTCGGCCATCGTCTTGGTGAGCTCGGCGCCCTCGCCGGCCACGGGGTGCGCCGCGCCCGCGTTCGTCCCCGGCGCCATCGCCGCGACGTCCGCCGCCATCAGCAGGAAAAACCCGGCAGATGCCGCCTGCGCTCCGGACGGCGTGACGTACACGGCCACCGGCCGCCGGGCCAAGGTGATCGCAGTCGTCATCTGGCGCAACGAGGACAGCAGGCCCCCGGGCGTGTTCAGCTCGATGATCGCGACGGCGGCACCGCTGGCGTCAGCCGTGGCGAGCCCTCGCTCGAGGTAGCGCAGGGAGGCCGGCTGGATCGAGTCCGAGAGGGTTAGAATCACAACGCGTTGGGACGCCCCCGCGGCTGACCCAAGGATCAGCAGCAGCGACGAGGCAAGGAGAATGGGCCGGGACACGGAAACCATCTTAGAGCCGCCGAGAGCCGCCCGCAAGGGAGCGCTCCGAGTCTCGGAGCTCGCTCTCCTCGTCGCGCTGGCCGCGATGACCGCGATCGCCTGCGCCTACCCGGACCGCGTTTCGGGCATGATCCGGCTCTCCCTCGTGACCGTCGCCGCGCTCTTCGCAGTCTCGGCACTTGCGCTCGGAGAGAACGAGAGCGGCTGGCGCTACTGGGCGCGCGAGCTGCTGCCCGTTCCCGTGCTGCCGTACATCTTCATGTACCTCGGAAACCTCATCCCGCTGGTCAACCCGCGAATCCGCGATCAGGCCCTGCTCGCTATAGACCGCGCGATTCTCGGGCCCGAGACGCAGGCCGCCCTCTACACCCTGCCCCTTCCAGCCTGGGTGGCGGACTTGCTCACGCTCGCCTACTCCACCTTCTACTTCCTGCCCGTCGCTCTCCTGCTGGTACTCGTGGTCCGTCACGATCGCTTCCTGCCGCAGGTCGCCGCTGCGATCGTCATCACCTTCATCGTGTCCTTCGCCGGGTATTTCGTGGTGCCGGCGTACGGGCCCAGGACGACCGTGGCGCAGCAGCGCTACCAGTCACTTCCCGGCGTCGTGGGCGACCAGGTGCGCGAGAAGCTCGACCAGTGGGAAAAAACCAAGACCGACGCATTCCCGTCCGGCCACACCATGGTCACGCTCGCCGTCCTCTTCTGCGCGAGGCGCCGCAACCGGACGGTCTACAACGTCCTGCTGCCGCTCGGCTCGCTCCTGATCCTCGCGACCGTCCTGCTCGCGTACCACTACGTGATCGACGTCCTCGCGGCAATCCCGCTCACCGCGGCGAGCCTGGCGGTGGGAGCCCTCCTCGCGGGCCGTGTGCCGGTCGCGCTGCGCGAGGGAGCCGCCGCCCCTGGGTAGACGTTCGATAGTTCAAGAGTTCGAAGGTCCGAAGGTCCCTGGGAAGAGGTGAAAGGGAACGGACTTGTACGCTTTTGGACTTGACAAACGGCAACCGATGCCCCATATTGGAAGTGTAGACAGGGGGCACCGATGGACATTCTCACAATCTTCCAATCCTTCCAAACGCAAGAGCAAGCGATTGAGTATCTTGAGGCGGTCCGGTGGTGCGGCAAGCCGATCTGCCCCTACTGCGGGAAAGAGACCGTTTGCCGGCACGTGAGCGCCGATCGGGCCGGACAGCGTTGGCAGTGCTGGAGCTGTAAGCGGGCCTTCGCAGTCACGGTGGGAACGATCTTCCACGGCACCCATATCCCGTTGCGGAGTTGGTTCATGCTGCTCGGCCTGATGCTGAACGCGAAGAAATCGTCGAGCGCGTGTCAGATCGCCAGGGACCTCTCAATTCGTCGTGCGACCGTCTGGAGTATGATGCACCGAGTTCGCATGGCGATGGTGAAGGACCCCGCGCAAAAGGCGCTTCTGTTCGGTATCGTTGAGGCCGACGAGACCTACATCGGCGGCAAGCCACGCAAGGGCAACCACCACAAGAACGGCCCCCATGCGAAGCGCGGGCGCGGGACCCTCAAGACCCCGATTGTCGGGATCGCCGAGCGCAATGGCCGCGTAATCGCCCGCATGGTGGCAGCGCGTGACCTGACCTCGAAGGGTCTGACTCGGTTCATTCGCCGGTTCGTTGACACCAAGGCGTCAGTGCTCATGACCGATGAGTACGCGGGCTACGTCGGCGCCACCAAGATGATGAGTCACTTTTCTGTGAACCACCAAGTGCAGTACGCGGACGGCATCGTCCACACCAACACCATTGAAGGTTTCTGGTCGCTCGTGAAGCGGGCGTGGTACGGCCAGCACCACCACTACAGCCGCAAGTACACACCCCTCTACCTCGCCGAAGCGTGTTTCAAGTACAACCGCCGCGCCGTACCCGACACATTCGCGGCAGCGGTGGGGATTATGGTGGCGACCTCGTGAACCGCCTCCACTACGGTGACAACCTCGACATCATGCAGCAGATGCGCGGGAAGTCCGTCGACCTGATCTACCTCGACCCTCCGTTCAACTCGAAGCAGAACTACAACCTCATGTACAAGACGCTCACCGGCAAGCCTGTCCCTGAGCAAGCCGAGGCCTTCTGCGACACGTGGGAGATGGACGCGGAGAAAGAGGAATTGGCGCGAACGATGCCTGTGCTGATGCGTGAGTACGGAGTCGAGGATTACTACGTCGAGTTTTGGAACCTGTGGATGAAGGCCCTTCGCTATACGCAGCCACATCTTCTCGCGTACCTCATCTACATGGTTCGTCGGCTCCTGCTCATGAAGGTGCTTCTCAAACAGACGGGGTCGCTCTATCTTCACTGCGACCCAACGGCAAGCCACTACATCAAGGTCATGATGGACGGGATATTCGGTCACACCAACTTTCGGAGCGAGATTATCTGGAAGCGCACCAGCGCCCACAGCAGCGCGAGACGATACGGCCCCGTGCACGACGTACTTCTCTTCTACACGCGGGGAGACAAGTACACCTGGAATCGGCTCTATGAACCGTACGAGGAGAAGTACGTCACCGAGTTCTACACGCACGTCAGTGAGGGAGGGCGTCAGTGGCGCCGCTCCGATCTAACGGGGGCTGGAATCCGACACGGAGAAACCGGCGAAGTGTGGCGCGGCATTGACGTAACGGCAAAAGGCCGCCATTGGGCCTATCCACCATCCGTCCTTGACGAAATGGACGCACAGGGGAAGATTCACTGGCCTGCCAAGAAGAGCGGCATGCCAATGTTGAAGCGGTTCCTCGATGAACAAGCCGGCGTGCCCTTGCAAGACGTGTGGACCGACATCGCGCCGATGCACAACCTGTCGAGGGAACGGCTCGGGTACCCAACCCAGAAACCGATTGAATTGTTGAAGCGAATCATCGAGACGTCAAGCGACCCTGGCGATGTGATTTTCGATCCCTTCTGCGGCTGTGGCACCACCATCTATGCCGCACACGAGACGGGCCGCGAATGGGTCGGCTGTGATATTGCGATCCTCGCCATTCGACTCGTGAAGCAGATTCTTCAGGAACGGTACCGACTCGCCGAGGGGACGCACTTTTCGGTAGACGGCATACCGGCCAGCGTTGAGGAGGCAGAAGACCTTTTCAAACGTGACCCATTTCAATTCCAGCATTGGATCGTGGAACGAGTTGGGGGTTTCCCAACCAAGAAGAAATCAGGGGATCATGGTATTGACGGTCGTTTGTACTTCGAGGCCCGCCCGTCTCTCCGTTCCATGGTTCTCTCTGTAAAGGGCGGACTCGTACGCCCAACCGATATTCGTGACCTCCGGGGTGTGCTCGAGAGGGAATCCGACGTTGAACTGGCGGGCTTCATTTCACTGCGCGACCCCACAAAGGCAATGCGCCATGAGGCCGCTACAGCAGGCATGTACGAGTATAGCGGCGTCAGTTACCCAAGGATTCAATTTTTGACAGTGCGCGAGATTGTCGAGGAGAAACGTGAGTTCCTGTCGCCTACTAAGGTCGGATCGAGGATCGCAACCGGCCAAGTACTACTTCCGCTCTCATAACAACACGATGGAGGGCCCAATGCCAAAGTACAAGATAGCTCACGTTAAGGAACAGGGCGTCGATCTCATCATTGTCTTTGTGGAACCCCGCTACGGGAGCCTAATTGAAGCTGATCAAACGGCATTCATGGCCGACGTCCAAATGCAGGCCCATGCTGCGGGCCTTGCAGGAACCGTCGTGCCTGTGTGGGATTTAGGCGGTGGGCGAATGGGTTTCCGTGCCCCCAGGGGCCTCCACCCCTTCTTCGAAAGCATCTCCCTTGACTTCGTTCTTGCCAACGTCAACCGAGAGCTTTCCTGGTAGATCGGCGAACCAGCGGGAGTTTTCCTTCATGATCACTCGCATCTCATCGGTGACGAGGCTGGTTTGTCCAACTCCGTTAGCGTACTCAGTGTCTTTCATACCCAACTCCTTTAGGTACTAGTCCACAAGCGTACAAGTCCGAAAGGGAAAAGGTCAAACGGAATACGAAACCGTGCCACGACCCTATGCTTGCCGCTTCTTTTCTTTCCTTTGACCTTTCACCTCTTCCGTTTGGCCTTCCGTAGCCATCGTCTCGCCTGTGGGGCGGCTCAGTGCGCATTCATCGCCCGCTCCACCGCGCGAATGGCGGGGCGCAACCGGCTCCGCGCGGGCGACGGCGCGCCGGCGTAGCGGCAGCGCTCGTGCTCGCCGACGAGCCAGGCGAGAGGCTCGGCTGCGGCCGGGAACATCGCGGACGCGAGCCGAGCGAACTCCCGAGCTGTCGTGCCCGGGACAACCGGCGCGCCCCGCCGGGCCGCGCCCGCCACCACTCTCTGCAGCGCCCGGGTGATGCGCGGGGCGCCCTTCGCGATCTCGATCGGCCCGGGCTGCCTGTTGCGGCGCAGACGGAGCAGCAGAACCAGGGCCACCAGCAGGACGGCGGCGGGGATCGCCCGCGCCAGGACGGGAAGGGAGCGCGCCGCGGCCTCGGCCGCGCCCTGCAGCATGCTCACCTGGTCGGACAGCGAGAACGTCAGCACCCAGCGGTCCCACCCCGTCTCGAGCCGGTCCCACGCCGCGCGCAATGACTGCGCCTCCCCCGCATCCAGGATGCCGGGCCGCCCCTCCGGGGGCGTGGGGTCGAAGACCCGCCACTGGTTCTGCACGTACGCGACCACCCAGGCGTGGGCGTGGCTGTCGCGGACGTTGTAGCCGCCCTCTCCATCCGGCTCGCCACCGGCGTACCCCGCTTGCAGGCGGGCCGGTATCCCGATCGTGCGCAGCAGCAGGACCATGCTCGAAGCGAAGAACTCGCAGTGCCCCTCGCGCGACCTGAAGAGGAACCACTCCACCGGGTCCTCGCGCACCGGCGCGTTGCTCCGCAGGGCGTACTGGAAGTTCTGCTGCAGGTACTGCTCGATAGCGAGCGCGGCTGCGAGCCGGTTGGTCGTGCCGCCGGTGGCGCGCTGCGCCAGTTCCCGTAGACGATCGGCGGCCGGCGGCAGCTCGAGGTCGGCGTCGTCAGGGGGCGGCTGCTCGACCCGCGTGGGGTCGAAGTCCACGGCGTACGAGATCGGGAGGTCGGTCCCGCGCGGGAAACGGAGGGATCCCGAAGGTTCGCGCGACACTGCGACGGGGCCGCGCATCTCGATCGTTGCCGCCCCGACCTGGCTGAAGAGGTTCCCACCCTCGCGCTCGAGCACGAACTCGGCGCGCTTCATGGCCGCCGGCGACACCACCGTCGCGAGCACGGCCGGCCGACCTTCCCGGCTCGTCAGGCGCTCGGCCTTGAGCCTCCCCTCGACCCAGCTGCCGGCGCGGTAGTGCTTCATCGTGGCGCCCACGAGACGGAGCCAGTCGGGGCTCACGTGGCCCGGCTCGACGCCGGGGAAGCTCACCCTCAACACCAGGCGCCGGGAGAGCTTGACGTCCCCGATCCCGTGCAGTGCCACCGCCTCGCGGAAGCCGCTCACCGCGCGCCCGCCGAACGGTGCGGCCGCAAACGGTGAACGCAGGCGCGGCAGAAGCGCGAAAATGGGCGCCGCAACCAGCACCGCCATCACCGCCGTTCCGACCACCAGCCGAAGCGGCGGCCAGGCGACCGTTCGACCGCGGCTCGTTCCGCCCTCCGACAGCTCCACCCCTGTGAGCCGGCCCACCGCCACCAGCACGAGGACAAGCAGGCCGATCAGGTAGGGAGCAAGCGTGGGGTGCGTCGAGGAAGCGACGCCCGCGACCCCGACGAGGGAGATCATGCCGCCGGTCAGCTTTGCCCGTCCCCGCTGCCCGCACCCGGGCAGCCGCACGGCCGCTACCAGGACGGCGAGCTGTGCCACCGGGCGCAGGAGTCCGAACCGCACGCCCCCGGCCGCCACGACGGCCGCCAGGATCGCGGGGGCGAGGAGGTTCTCGAGCCACACCGGAAACGGCGAGAGAGGCTTGGTTGCGGTCAGCGTCCAGAGAGCGACGGCGAGGTACGGCACGAGGAACGGCACGCTCACGACGCCCGTCAGCGGCAGCGGGACCGAAACCGCCAGCGCGAACGCCGCGAGCCACCGCTGGCGTTCCAGGATGGGGTTCACCCCGCCTCCGCCAGCCGGTAGACCGGCCCGCCCGCCAGAAGCGGCGGAAGAGGGTCCTCACCGGGTCCGACCGCCTGCACGAGAGCGAGCCGCTCGAGGAGCTTGCGCGCGTGGAGAGTGCCTGCGCCGGGCTGGGTCACCGACCCGCCGATGATCAGTCCCACCGGCTCGCCGCGGCGGAGTTGCTCCAGCGCCGACGAGGCCACTTCGCTCACGAGGTCCTCGAAGCGGTCGAGCAGCTCGGCGTCATCGCGGCGCGGAAGCTGCCGATCGAGCGCGAGGAACGACGACGGGACCGATCGCTCGCGCCGCTCCATCACGATGAAGCGCTGCTGCCGGGCGGTCTGCTTCCAGTGGATGTCACGACGGTCGTCGCCCGGACGGAACTCGCGAAGCTGCTCGACCTCGCCGCCGCGCCGGCTGCGGCCGGGCTCCGAGGCCTCCTGGCGCCGGTCGAGGCCGGTGCGCCGGACCATCCCCACGTGCACTCGCCTCGGATAGACCAGCAGATCGCCGTCCTGCGGCCAGCGAACCGACTTGACGAAGAACCCGAGGGGCAGCCTCACCTCAACCTGCACGGAGGGGAGGCGGTACAGCCCGCGGCGGGCGAAGACGGTCGGGAGCGCGACAACCGTCTTGCCTCCCACCGGCACGCGCGCCGCAACGGCCCGGCCCGGCATGCCCACCAGGCGGCACACGATGAACCCCGCGGGCACCCAACCGGAGCCGTTCGAGAGCGTGAGCTGCAGCGGGACCACGGCGCCCGCGAACACCTCCCGCGGCACCGACACCCCCACCCGCAATCGGCTCAAGGTGTGCCGCGAAAACGCACCGGACGCCACGAACGAACCCAGGGTGAGCGCGAGGAGAAGGTAGAGCGCGTTGTTGCCCGTGTTGAGCGCCGCGACCCCAACCAGGGGCACGACCGCCATGAACACCCAAAACGCCGCGGTGGGCCGGAGGCTGAACCCGGGAAACCTCGCGGAGAAGCTCTTCGGGGTAACGCTCTCGCCGTTACTCGCCTCTGCCCGGTGCCCGGTGCCCGGACCACGATCCTCACGGCGCCGCGGCTGCACGCGTTGCTCGGGAGCGGTGCCTGTCGTGTCTCTCAACTCTTCACTCTCGACTTTTCACTCTGAACTGTCTCCGGCTCCTCTGCCTGCAACTTCGGACCCCGGACCCAGGTTCATAGCGGTACCGGCGTCTCGTCCACGATCTCCCGAATGATGGCGCGCTCGGCCTCGCTGCGACTCCACCCCTCCGTCGCCTCGCCGCCGGTCAGCACGACGCGGTGCGCCATCGCGGGTACGGCGAGACGCTGCACGTCGTCGGGGATGACGTAGTCCCGGCTCTCGACCATCGCGAGCGCCTGGCAGGCCCGGTGCAGGGCGAGCGCTCCGCGGGTGGACACGCCGAGCGCCAGGGAGGGGTGTCGGCGCGTGCGGTTCACGAGCTCGAGGATGTAGGACAGGAGCGGTGAGGCCACGCGCACCTGGCGCACGCGGGCCTGGAGCTGGACCAGCTCCGCCCCCTCGAGGACCGGCTGCACGGCTTCCAGCTCCGCCTCCACGCCGCCCGAACGCAGCAGCTCCAGCTCCTCGTCGTGAGCCGGATACCCGAGCGAGATCCGCAGCAGAAAACGGTCGAGTTGAGACTCGGGGAGCGGGTAGGTGCCGAGGTACTCGACCGGGTTCTGCGTCGCGATCACCAGGAACGGCTCGCGCAGGCGGTAGCGGGTCTTGTCCACCGTCACCGTCCGCTCGTTCATCGCCTCCAGCAGGGCCGCCTGTGTCTTCGGGGTCGCCCGATTGATCTCGTCGGCGAGCAGGACGTTGGTGAACACCGGGCCCGGCAAGAATTCGAACTCACCCCGCTCGGTCCGCCAGATGGACACGCCGATCACGTCGGAGGGCAGCGTATCCGAGGTGAACTGAATGCGGGAGAAGACAAGGTTGAGCGATCGCGACAGAGCCTGGGCCAGCGTGGTCTTGCCGACGCCCGGAATGTCCTCGATGAGTACGTGGCCGCGCGCCAGGAGAGCCGCGATGATCCAGTCGATGGCCTCGTCTTTGCCACGGATTACCCGCGCGACCGAGCGCTTGAGCCCGTCCAGCCTGTTCACAACGTCCACGATCTGCACGCCTCACCTCACCCCAGCAAGGTCTACGGGCGGCGGCGCATTCCGTTGACGCCTGCCGTGCCTAAGAGCTAACCCCCGAGCCGGCCGGCCGCAACCGGGTCGAGCGGCGCAACGAGCGCCCGTTTGGCCGCGACCGCCGCGCCGGCCAGCTCGCCGACCCGCGCGAAATCTCCCGCCGCCACCACGAGGTCCACCCCCAACATGAACGCCCGCAGCCCGTCACCCGTGGCCGGCCCCGCGCCGATCAGCACCGCGACGCACGAGCGCCGGAGTCCAGAGGGCATCGCTGCCAGCACCGCCGCGCGCGCCGGGTCCACGTCTCCTTCGGCCGCACCCATCACCACGACCGTCGCACCGAGTTCGACCTGGGGGCGGATCTCCGCCGCACCACCGACCGCCACGGCCTCGAAACCGGCGGCGGACAGCGACCCCAGCGCCGCCTCCACCTGAAGGTGTCCGTCCGCCACGACCACCGCCCGCCTCATGCCTGCGCCTCCCGCAGGTCCTGCAGGCGCAGCTCGAGCTGCCTCGGGAGCACGGAGCTCGCCATCGCCGTCTCGATCTCGATCTCCCCCGCCCGCACCCGACGCTCCAGCTCGCGGTCGAAGCTCACCAGCCCCTCCCGCTCGCCGTCCCGCAGGAGATCCGCCATTGCTGCAGAGCTCAGAGGACCGTCTGCGAGGTGAGCTGCGGCCGCCCGCGTGGAACGCCACACCTCGACCACCGGGCGTCGCCCGTCGCGGTGGGGAACGAGTTGCTGCGTGAACGACCACCTCAGGGCACGCGAGAGCCGAAAACGCACGTCGCCGCGCTCCTCCGCGGGGAAGAGCGACAGCAGCCGCGTCACCGCCGAGGCCGTGTCGAAACCGCGCAGCGTCGTCAGCAGGAGGTGGCCGGTCTCGGCGGCCTCCAGCACGAGCCGCGCCTGCTCGCACTCTCGCGGCTCGGTCACCAGCAACACGTGGGCCCCCTGTCGGAGGGCGCCCGAAAGGCCGGCGGCCAGCGTCGGAGTATCGGTTCCAATCTCCCGCTGGTTGATGGTCGCCCTGGAGTGTTGGTGGAGGAACTCGATGGGGTCCTCCACCGTCACCACGTGGCACGACCGGGTGGCGTTGATCTCTCCCACCATCGCCGCGAGCGAAGTGGTGCGGCCCGACCCGGCAGGGCCGTTGACGAGCACGATGCCCTTGCGCTCCGCGCACGCCTCGCGCATGGCCTCGGGCAGCTTCAGGTCGGCAAGCTCCGGGACCCGCTCGGGGATCGTGCGCAGCGCGACCGCGAAGGTGCCGCGCTGACTGAACACCGCCACGCGGAAGCGATTCACCCCGGGGCTCGAACGGGCGAAGTGCGCGGCGCCCTCCTGGCGGACGCGGGTCGCCGCGGACGCCGGTGCCTGCGAAAGCAGGTGCACGACGATCGCTTCGGTCTGGAACGGCGTCAGGCGCTCGAGTCCGGGAACACGCAGCCGGACCAGCTCGCCCCCGATCTGTGCCTGAGGTGGAAGCCCAACGGCCAGGAGGAGATCACTGGCCTGCGGCGCCTCGGAGACGATCGTCGCGAGGAACCTCGTGAGGTCGAGGTTGAGCACGACTCAAGTATAGCGTCGGGCTTGCCCGCCAGGCTCCGCGCGATGCCCACCGCGGCCCGTGGTTCGAGGTGACAAGCAGAAGGGCAATATGAGTTCGGAGGTCCGAAGAAGACCGGTGAAGGGTCAAAAGGAAAAAGTCAAACGGAACCCCAGAAACGATCAGGCGGGGGTTGTTCGTGTTCTTCGTCTTCCTTTTGACCTTTCCCCTTTTCCCCTTTCCCCTCTTCTGAACGCGTGAAGCCGCGCGAGCGCGCCGTCACTTCTTCGGGTAGCCCACCGACTGCGCGAGGATGATTCGCTGGTCGGCGCGCAACCCGAAGGTCTTCGCCAACGCCGGGCGGTCCACGTACCCCCGCACGCCCGTCGCGAGGCCGGTGGCGGCGCAGTACAGGTAGACGTTCTGGCTGATGAACGCGGCGTCGGTCGCGGAGTACAGGTCGCGCTCTTCGGGCGACGCATTCTTCATGCGGGCGAGGTCAGCCACGAACACCAGGGTCGCGGGTGCGTCCTTGACGAACGCCTGCATCCCGGTCGCCGCGCGCAGGTCCCCGGCGATCAAGCCCACGAGAGCGTGCGCCTTCCCGTCGAACACGTAGACGCCCTGCGGGAGCGCGACGTAGATGTCGATCTCCTGCCAGTTCTTGGCGGAAGGCGCCGTACGGCGCCCGTCGGCGCGGTTCACGCCGAACGCCGCCCACAACAGGTCGGAGAGGGTTTGCAGCGGCAGCGGCGCCGATGAAAAGTCTCGGCCCGTCCTGCGAGCCTTGAGCGCCTGGATCAACGTCGTGCCGTTGTCGAGCTTCGGTTTCGGCAGCTCGACCGGCGGCGGCAGCTGCGCCGCCGAAACCGCGGCCGCGATCGTGACCATGATGGTGAGGCACGTGCGGAGCGTCTTGAGCGGGCTCACAATTCACCTCCGGTGCGGGGGCGTCGAGGACCGACCGCTCCCCTCCTGCGGCAGTCTAGACCAATCGAGCTCGAGGACCCGAGGAACCGCCGTCAATGGTCCGGGGTCCGAAGAGGCGCGCAGAGGAGCAGAGGGGCTGAGGAGCAGAGGAGCCAGGACCGTTCGGAGGCTCGGAGGTTCGGAGGTTCGAAGGTTCACCTAGGAAAGGAACTTCTCCGCTCCCGCCCAATTCTTTGCATTCGTCTTGGTCTCTGAACTTTCGAACGTTCGAACGTGTGAACCTGCGAACAGTCGTTAGCTCCTCCGCTCCTCTGCACCTCTGCCCCTCCGCCGCTGCTGAGGTCCGACGCCGGCGGCGCCCAAGCGAGTCCCGCTCCTTCAGGTCTGGGCACGGAGCAGAAACGCCCCGCGCAGCTCGCGGACCACGATGAACCCCGGGATCGCCGGGTCGGCCTTGGGAGGGGCCTCCAGCACGACCTCCGCGCCGCGGCCGAGCACTCCTGACTCGAGAGCCTCGACGAGCGCACCCGGTCCCTCGGGCCAGGAGGCGAAAGGCGGGTCGCACCAGGCGAGGTCGAAGACCTTCCGGCGGCCCGAGAGCCCGGCGAGCGCCGCGCGCACGTCGCGGGCAACGAGCTCCCAGGCGTCCTCCGGCACGCCCAGCTCCGCGAAGTTCCGGCGGATCAGCGCCGCCGCCGGGGCCGCCCGTTCCACGAGCACCGCGCAGGCCGCACCGCGAGAGAGC
The DNA here is from genome assembly GCA_050018455.1 of Thermoanaerobaculaceae bacterium. Lineage (GTDB taxonomy): Bacteria > Acidobacteriota > Thermoanaerobaculia > Thermoanaerobaculales > Thermoanaerobaculaceae > RBG-13-68-16. The sequence goes on from JBEKAA010000030.1 coordinate 27,161, forward strand.
GCCTCCAAGGAGTTGACGCCCGTACCCGCGAAAAGGTCCAGGAAGCCGGCACCTGGCAGGCGCGGTCCCAGGATCGCGAACGCCTGCTCGCGCAGCGCGTCGGGCGTCGGCCGGACAGGGGCGCCTTTCGGCGGTCCGGTGATCCGCCGCGAGGCCCAGGCGCCGCCGGTGACTCTCACCTGCCCACCCGGCGCAGCGCCAGTCGTCGGAGCTCATCCACGCTCAGGAATATGGAGGCAGGTCCTTCGCCCACCTGAGCGCGGATGAGCACCGTGTCGTTGGCGGTCAGCACATCCAGCACCTCGACCGTGCGCCCGTCCTCCAGCTCGGCGCGGTCGCCGATCTTCGGCTCCCAGTCGCGCAGGTCCTCGCGGGTGACGTTCGTTCGCGTGAGCCTTGCCTCCAGTCCGTCCAGCGCCTGCATGAGCCGCGAGGCAGCCACGGTCGGGACCGCCGTCACGGGGTACTGGATCGAGAGTATCTCCCTGCCGGCGGGAGCGAGGCGAAGCTCGACCGTGCCCTCCACCGGGGCCTGCCCCGTGCCGGCGAAACGCTCGAGATCCGGGTAGCACTCCTCCACGACCTGCGTCAGCACCTGGACCTCGATCTCGGACAGCGGCTGACGCACGATGCCGGGTGTCTCGTCGGCCCCCTTGCGCGCGAGCACGGCGACGCCGTTTCGGAAAACCGAGAGGCGCGTCGAGGTGCCGTTTCGCGTCACGACGCGTTCCACGAGGTAGGTCGGCGGAGTTGCGGCCACCGCGGCGAGCGCGATCACCGCCGCGACGATCATCGTGCACTCTCAAGCTCGCGGGCGACGGAAACCGCGTGGTCGAAGGCGGTCGCCGCGTCGACCTTGCCGTCGAGGACCGCCGCGCGCGTCTGGCGCACCGCGGCCCCTATCGCCGGCCCGGGTCCGATCCCGGCGGCCCGCAGCTGCGCGCCGGTGACGGGCGCGGGCGTGCGCATCCAGACGGTGAGCGCCTGGCGGAGCAGCCGGCGCTCGTGGGCGCCGGCAGCCGCCATGGTGACCAGCGTGACAACCGGCTCGGAGCGCTCCACCGCCGCGACCACCTCGCTCGGCGGGACCCCCTTTGCGCACACGACCGCCAGCAACTGCTCGGTGCGGGTCCTCGCGCCGGCCACGGCTCCGGCAATCTTGCCCGAGAGCGCGAGCCGCTGCGCCAGCCCCCCGCCGCCCCCCTCGCCGGCCCGCGTGGCGAGGGCGACGACGAAGACCTGCCAGCGCGGACCGCCGTACACCTCCTCCAGCTCCGCCCACGACACCACCGACTCGACCTCGCTGAGGAACCGGCGCAACCCCACGCTCCACGCGACGCCCGGGAACACCACCGGGAAGAGACCGAGGCTCGCGAGCTCCCCAACCGCCTCGACCGGGCGGCCCTCGCCCAGCAGGTCCGCGACCTCGTCGCGCAGCCGCTCCCCCGACAGCCTGGCGAACACCCCCTCCAGCACGGCGACCCGGACGAGCTGGCGCGTCTCGGCCGCGATCTCGAAGCCGAGGCGCGTCGCGAACCGCACCGCCCGGATCGCGCGGGTCGGGTCGTCGAGGAACGAGAGCGAGTGGAGCACCCTGATCTGCCGGCGCTCGAGATCGCGCTGGCCGCCGAAGAAGTCGAAGAGCTCCCCGAACCGGCCCGGCGTGAGGTTGAGCGCCATCGCGTTGATCGTGAAATCCCGCCGGTACATGTCCTGGCGCATCGCCGACGTCTCCACCTCCGGCAGTGCCGCCGGCGACCGGTAGAACTCGGTGCGCGCCGACGCGACGTCGAGGCGGATCTCCCCCGGAAGGTGGACCGCCGCGGTCATGAAAGGCTGGTGCGGGTGCGTGTGCCCGCCGAAGCGGTCCGCGAGCCTCGCGGCGAGGGCGACGCCGTCCCCCTCAACGACCACGTCCACGTCCTCGAGCGTCCTCCCGAGCAGCGCGTCGCGCACGGCGCCGCCGACCAGGAACGCTCGGCCCCCGTCCGCGAGGGCAAGCTCGCCGGCGGCCGCGAGGACCTCCAGCAGCCCAGGGGGCAGCGCGTGCCGCAGCCTGCGGCCAACGTCGTGCACCACGAGCCGCGCGCCGGACAGCCGCCGATCCACCCGCGCGCCCTCGGCCAGCTGGCGCTCGTAGAGGCGCCGAAAGAGGTCCATCCGCGTCACGATGCCCCACCCGGACGGGAGCGGCACGACCACGAAACGGGCCTGCCCCTCCATGAAGATCCGCTGGATCTCTTCGACCGTCGAGTCCGCGCGCACCTCCGGAACGCCGGGACGCATCACGGTCGTGACCGGCCGGTCGCCGAGCCCGCCCGCGATCGCGTTGTCGAGAACCTGCCGAGTGACCGCGCCCACAAGCTTCCCGTCGTCCTCGACCGGCATCGCGTTGATCCGGAGCCGGACGAGGCGCTCCTTCGCTTCGGCGGCGGTGATCGAGGCCGGGCAGGTGTGGAGGTGAGGCGTCGCGAGGGTCGCGGCCGTCCAGCGCGCGCCCACCGCGACCGCGATCTCGCCCAGGATCTGCTCCGCGACCTCCACCGCGCTCCGTCCGCGAAGCCGAGCGGCCGCGGCCGTCGCGTGCCCGCCGCCGCCGAAAGGGGCGAGCAGCTTGCCCGCGTCAATGCCGTGGACGGCCGAGCGCGCGATCACGATGATCTGCGGCGGCACTTCGAGGAGCGCCACCACGACAGGGAGGTCGAAGATCTCGGCGTAGCGGTGGATCACGTAGGCCGCCTCCTCGACCTGCTCGCTTGGACGAACCATCGTGATCACCACCCGCAGCCCCGCGACCTGGTGCTCGACGGCGCCCTCCACGAACTGGTTCAGCAGCTCGAGCTGTTCGGGCTCGAGGGGGCGCAAAACGTAGCGCCGCACCCACTCGAGCTTGGCGCCGGCCTCGAGCAGCCACGCGGCGGCACTCACGTCCGCCGGGGTCGTATCGAGATAGGTGAGCCCGCCCGTGTCTTCGTAGATCCCCAGCAGCAGCAGCGCCGCCGTCACCGGGTCCGGCGTGATCCCGCGCCGCCGGAGCTCGCCCGCCACGACCGTACACGTGGCTGCAACCGGAGCTGTCACGACCTCGGCGGCGGCGATCGCGTCGGCGGACTCCGGGTGATGGTCGACCACGGTGATGGGGCAGCCGGATGCCGCGATCAGCTCGCCCACCTCCCCGAGACGGCGCCACGACGAGCAGTCCACCACCGTGGCCTCGGTGATCCGTGCGCGCCGCAGCTCGCGAACCCTCACTTCGGGCAGATCGACGCGCTCGGCCGCCAGGAACCGCCGGACCGCGGCCTCCTGCGATCCCGGGAACACGATCCGTGCCCCGGGCAGGAGCAGCAGCGCGCCCGCGGCGGCCCCGAGCGCGTCGAAGTCCGCGCCGAGATGCGTCGTGATCACCTTCACCCTGTCAGTGTACTTCCCGGGGCTGTTCCGAAGGCCGTCCGGGCGCCGGAATAGCCTCGCGAGGCAAACGCTTGGTAGAGTGGTGCAGCACTCCGGGAGGACTCATGAAGCGCAAGGAGACGACCGTGGTTGTACTGATTCTGGCGTCCGTGGCTGCCCTGGCGGTGAGGGCAGGCACGCCGCCGTCGTACGCGACGGGCATCGAGCCGATCTTCCTCAAGCACTGCTCGGATTGCCACGGGGGCGACAGCCCGAAGAAGGGCCTCGACCTGTCCAAGGGCAAGGGATACGCAAACCTGCTCCAGCACAAGAGCCAGGAGGCGCCTGGGATGGCGCTCGTGAAGGCGGGCGACCCGGCCGGCTCGTACCTGTGGCTCAAAGTCTCCCACACTGCCACCGAGGGCAGAGGCATGCCGCGGACGATTTTCGGCGCCAAGAAGCTTCCCCAGGTGCAGCTCGACGCCGTGAGGGACTGGATCGTTCAGGGAGCACAACCCTAGAAGACCCGCGTAATGGCTGAGGGCACGGGCGTCCGAGAACTCCAGCCCGCCCGAACAGGGCAAACGTCAAAGGGAAAATGGCAAAGGAAATACCAAGACTGGGCCCGCATCGTCCCCTTTGAGTTTTGACCATTGACTCCGTTTTCGGCCCTCGGGACGCCACTCATACGAAGGGGCGGCCCATCAGGCCGGCGGCGATCGCGGTGAGGCGCTGCCAGCGCGGAAGCTCGACGCGGGCGTGGAACGCCCGCACCGGGTTTGCGGCGACTCGGTCCAGCACGCGCCGGTAGACGCCGCCCATCACGCGGACTGCGGGACGCGAGTCGGCCTTGATCAGCGCGGGCAGTGCGTTTGCGGACTCGAAGTGGCCGCGGGCACGGCCGCACTGGAACGTCATCAGGTTCGCGTACTCGGCTCCCGCCACTCGACCCGCGCGCAGGTCCGCCTCGGAGACTCCGAACCGGTCGAGCTCCTCCAGCGGCAGGTAGACGCGGTCGCGGCCGAGGTCCTCTCCGACGTCCCGGCAGACGTTGGTGAGCTGCAGCGCCATCGCGAGGTGACGGCCGGCGGCGCGCGCCTCGGCCCGCAATGTGCCGAAGATCGCAAGCGAGATTTCGGAGATCGTCACGGCAACGAGCTCGCAGTAGCGCTCGAGATCGGCGAACGTCGCGTAGCGGCGGCGCTCGAGGTCCATCCGGCACCCCTCGACGAGCCCTAGGAGGGCCTGCTTCGGGATCGGGTGAGCACCAAGGACCTCCGCGAGGGCCCGGGTCGCCGGCGTCCCCGGATGACCGGCGTAGGAGCGCTCGAGCTCCGTCACCCAGTCGTCGAGGCGCCTGTGCAGCTCGCCGCGGGAGGCGCCGGCTTCCGCCTCGTCAACGATGTCGTCCGGGATGCGGCAGGCGGCGTACGCGGCGTAGACGGCCCGCCGCTTGGCCGGCGGCAGCAGCCTGAACCCCAGCGAGAAGTTCGCCCCCCGCTGGTGCGCCAGGCGCCGCACGTGCGTTCGGTTGCTCGTCACGGTTCCCGCTTTCGGCACCAGGAGCATAGCGGCGTGTGCCGGCACCCTCGGCGCTCCCGCCACGCGGCCATGACCAGGCGCGCGACGGCGTCCTTGGCCGCGTCCGGCCGCTGGAGGCGGATCAGGAAGCGGCGGAAATCCCCGCGGCTCGCCCGGTTGCAGAAGGCCCCGAACGCCCGCCGCCCCATCCGCTCGTAGACGAACCGCAACGCGACGGTCGTGCGCATCGGCCGCAGCAGCGTCGAGCGGAACGCCGCGGCGTCCCACCGCCCGGTCATCCCCGCCGCCGCGAGCCCGGCGCTGCGCAGGGCGAGCCTGTTGCCGAGCCCGAAGAGGAAATCCTGCACACCGGCGTTCTCCCCGACGTGCCAGCGTCCATCGTCGCCGCGCAGGTGGCGGGGCAGGTAGAAGTTCATGAACTGGCCGTGTTCGTTCTGGTTGCGCACGTCGAATTCGCCGAGCACCTCGCGGAAGCGCCGCCACGCCGCCTCGCGCGCCGCGCCGAGGCGGCGCACCCGGCGGACCTGCGCGACGCCGAAGGTGGCGTGGCCCCCCAGGCAGAACAGGTACGCGTACCCGGTCGGGGTCACGGCCGGGTCGAACAGCACCGCGACGGTGTCGGGCAGGTCCGATGTGAAGACCAGCTCGCGGGCGACCCCGTCCGCCTGGCGCGGCCCCGAGGCGATCACGCCGGCGTCCGGCGGCGCGGCCACTCCCTCCCGCAAGACGACGCCGGCGTCCAGCGCCAGGACCCGGAGCCATGAGTCGAGGCTGCCCTCGGCGCCCCCGCGGCGGACGAAGTAGGCGTACGGGGCCGCGCTCGCCACCTCGAACCTCCGCCCGAAGCCGTCGAGGAAAAGCGCTCGGGTCGCCGGGAGGGCCGGGAAGTTGGGCTCGAGCCCGATCGCCCGCAGCTCCGCGAGCGCGTCGAGTTCCCGGCTCCCGTTCTCGAGGACCTGCCAGCCGCCCGTGAAGCGGCCTCCTCCCCCGCGATGCCGGTCGTACACCTCGACCGCCGCGCCCTGTCTCGCCAGGAGAACGGCGGTGGCGAGCCCCGAGAGCCCGCCGCCCGCGATCCGGATGCGCTGCGGCACGGGAGGATTGTAGCCCGGCGCGGCGCGCGCGGCCGCCTCCTCCGAGCGATACCCGGCGTTGCCTACCGCCCATGTGACCTCTGTCGCCACCCCGCCGGCACACCGCCGTTAGTTTTGCGAAAAGGGCATCCCAATGCGCGACGCCTCCCCCCTCCCGCTCGTCGCGGCCCTGCTCGCGGCGCTCATTGCCATCGCCTCCGGTCCCTTGGCCCTCGCGTCCGGCCCCTGAGCGTCGGCACCGGCGAGCACCCGGCACGGTATGATCCGGGACGCAACTCAGCGTGATCCGGGGGGTGACCATGAGCGAGTTCGAGGGCTGGAAGGCGCTGCTGGCCGGGTACGGCGAGGATCGCCCGAGCGCCTTTCCGCTTCCCGCCTACTCCGAGTTCATGCCGCCGGCGAGGCTAGGCCGCAAGCCGTACGGCGAGCCCGACGTGGATCTGTTCGTTCAGGACGACCCGTGGGGGTGGCGCGTCAGCGAGGCCGAGCAGGAGTGGGAGCTCAAGCCCGGGCTCGAGCACATCGCACGCGAGGTCTACACCTCACTGCTCGCTCTCGGCCGAGGCCGCGCGGAACACCTCATCCACGGCCCGCACGGCCGCAACCTCGAGGGCAACCCATACTGGCCGCCCGAGCTCGCCGCATCCACCGACCGGCTCGCGCACGAGCGCTTCGTGAGCCTGATGCCGCTCGCCCTGTCGCGCACCCAGGACGACAAGGGCCGGGTGCGCTGGACGCTGTTCGGATCGAGCGAGCTCGGGCCCGAGCTCGCGTTCTGGCGCAGCTTCGTCGACGCGCCGGGCAGAGAGCGGGACGACGTCGCGATCGACTTTCTTTGTGGCCTGCTCAGAGAGGCGTTCGGCGAGAGCGCCTCGGACGCCGCCGGACTGCCTGCGCTCGGGTTCCGCATCCTGCCCGCGGGCGGCCACCACCCGCGGCCGGAGTGGGAGACCGGGCTTCCGGCTTGGGCGAATCAGTTCGCGATCGACGACGCCGGTCCGTTCGAGCGGGTCCGTTACCTGCTCACCTTCCGGCCGTTCGGCGCGCTGCCCGAGAGCGTCCGAGCCCTGTACCTGGCCGGCACGCTCCACCTGCTCCCCTTCCCGGGCAGCCTCGTTTTCTGGGGCATGCCGACGTATCTGCGCCTCGCTGCAGAGTTGCCGTCGGCGATGCAGATCCCGCTGCTCCGGGCCACGCGTCGCTTCGGCGGCCCGGGAATCAAGGTCCCCCAGTCGGGGTGGATGCACGAGCCGGGTCCGGGGCACCTCGCGCACGACTTTCCCGGAGCCCTGATCGGCGACACCTTCACGCGCACGCACCGCTGGGACCGCGTTCACCGGTACGAGGACGAGCTCGCCGTCCTCGCTCACCGTGACCGGGTCGTCCGCGTGCTCTTCTCGACCGATCTCGACGCGATGGGCCTGTACGACAAGCCGTTGGCGCGCAACGCTCAAGTCTGGACCCGGGACTTCCGCATCGTCCTCGACGGTCCGAACGCCACCCCGGAGCAGATCCAGCGCGCCAAGGGAGCGGTGCTCGCGGGCGGCACGTTCGGATATCGCTTCCTCTACCCGCCGATGTGCGTGGGCGGGCACGAGGTCGTCTGGCACAGGCCGCTGGTCGCGTTCGTGCGGCCCGCCGATGACCGTCCGACGGTCCTTCTCGACAACCCGCTGGGAGTCCTCGTCGCAACGTCCCGGGACCCTGAAGCTGCGACACCCGTGGCGGAGCTGTCGCCGCGCCTGCTTCGCCGCCCGGTCGAACTCGCCGCGGTGACCGTCGTCCGGCACGCCAGCCCCCACACCGGGGTCCACGACGCCGCCAACGTGCTCGCGTTGCGCTCCGCGTGGCGCGCGCTCGGCGAGCGCCCGCTCGCGCGCAGCTTCGCCAGGCGTCTCCTCAAGCTCGCCAAGAACGAGACGATCGAGGAGTGGCTGAAGCAGCTTCCCGGCCGCGCCGGCGACGCCGAGGCCGGGCGACGGCTGTGCGAGGAGCTCGAGACGCTGCTCGAACCCGCGGCGGCACCGGGAGGCGCCGGAGAGTCCCTGACCTACGCCTACACCGCGGCGCGGGCGTTCGAGGAGGCGTACTGGCGCGACATCGCAGCGCTCGCGCACGGCCGCTTCCTCACGAAGGACAACGCCGACTGCGTCCTCGACGCGGTCACGAAGGCCCACGAGCCCCATCAGCGCCGCGACCTCGACGCCCTCGGCGACTACCTCATCGGCCGCCACCGCGCCGCGATAGCCGAGGCCGGGATGACGGGAAAAGCGTGGGCCGGCGAGGTGCCGTTCGCGTGGCGCACCGATTTCCCGTACTCGCTGTTCGGCGGGTGGGTCGCCAACCAGGAAGGGCGCAACCACGAGCGGGACATTCTGGTGGTGATCCCAGGTCGCGACCGGCGGCAGGCCGTCGTCCTCGCCGACCACTACGACACCGCGTACATGGAAGACGTCTACGACACCAGCAAGGGCGGCTCTGGCGCACGCCTGGCCGCGCACGGCGCCGACGATAACCACTCCGCTACCGCGACGCTGCTCCAGGCGGCTCCGATCTTCCTTGAGCTGGCCAGGCAGGGGCGGCTCGAGCGCGACGTCTGGCTGCTTCACCTCACGGGCGAGGAGTTCCCGGCGGACTGCATGGGGGCGCGCGCGTTCTGCCGGGCCCTTGTCGAAGGGAACCTCTCGCTGAAGGTCGAGGACGGCGCGAGCGTGGACCTCTCCGCGACGCGTGTGGTCGGCCTCGTGGTGATGGACATGATCGCCCACAACCGCGCCGACCACCCGTACGTCTTCCAGATCGCGCCCGGCGAGGGACCCGGCGCCTTGCGCGTCGCGCTCCAGGCGCATCTTGCAAACGAGGAATGGAACCGTCTCGCCGACCGTCTGAATGCGTCGCCCGAGCGGCGCGGGCGCGGAGTGCCGGCCCGCGGCGCCGACCCGGCCGTGATCCCGCAGGTCGCGGAGCACCCGCACCTGCGCGGCGAGGTCCGCCTCCACTTCGAGCCGCGCAGCTCGCTGTACAACACCGACGGGCAGGTCTTCTCCGACGTCGGCGTGCCCGCGGTGCTGTTCATGGAGGACTACGACATCAGCCGGCAGGGCTACCACGACACCCACGACACCATGGAGAACATCGACCTCGACTACGGTGCGGGCGTCTCCGCGATCGCCATCGAGACGATTGCACGCCTGGCGGCAGCGAAGGCAGGGCACAGGGCGTAGGGCGCACCAACAGCGGAGGAGCTGAGGAGCGGAGGCGCAGAGGAGCAAAGAACGTTCGAAGGTTCCCGGGTTCGCACGCTCAGGGATCCGCGGGTTTGGTGGCTGGAGCGCAACGAGGGATCCGCGCCTGATACCGGTTTGCCATCGAACATGTCATTCCGAGGAGCGGAGCGACGAGGAATCTGGGTGGGGGAAAGCCTGGATCTACCAGCCCCCTCCCAGATCCCTCGCGGAGCCCGCCCTGAGTGACAACCTGCGGAGCGGCTTCAACCGGCGGCTATCGCGCCGTCACCTGGAAGGACTCGCTGTAGCTCGCAAAGCCGAACTCCGGGGAAGAACACGCCCCGGGGTACAGCATGACGCGGTAGTAGCCGGGCGCGGCGTCGGCGGGGATCGTGACCGCCTGCTCGCCGTCGTTCGCGGTGCCCCTCGCCAGGCAGGGGCCCCAGATGGAGTGCTCCCCCATGAGCACGAGGTCCACCGCTCGACCGCCGGGGCTCGCGGAGCGCCAGCGCACCGTTGCACTGCCGCCGGGGTGCCAGATCGTTCCCATCCGGGGGTCGGTCACGCCGTACTCGAAACGGATGTGAAAGCGCGGGCTGCAGCCGAACGTCACCAGGCTGCCGAACTCTCCGACCCGGATCGAGTAGTACCCGTCGGTCAACGTCGCGGGGAGGTAGAGGTGCTCCAAGCCGTTGTTGGGGATCCCGCCGACGAGGAGCGTCCCGATTCCCGTGCACCCGGGCGGATGCAGTGTGATGTTGACTCGGGCAGGCACCCGGCCGGTGTTCTGCCATGCGACATTCAGCAACCCCCCGACGAAGTGTACAGAGGCCTCTCTCCCGTCAGGCTCCGTGACGCGGATCGACGGCATGATCTCCATGGTCCTGGGGCCGGGCGTCACCAAGACCTGCCCGGACGCCGCCGCGGCGACACCCGCAAGCACCAACGTCAGACTCATGTTCCCGCGCATCGTGCCACCTCCTCTCTCGCCGCGGGCCACCCCACGCCCGCGACGGCCTTCAAAAGGGATAACGTCCCCTGCCGGGAAGACCGCACGCCCGCCGGCGACGAGAACAGAGCGTTGGGCGCAGGCACAGGAGGAGCGGAGGAGCAGAGGAGCAAAGACCGTTCGAAGGTTCGAAAGTCCGAACGTTCCGAGAAATGCAGTTGGCAGCTACCTCAGCCGTACCTGGTGCCTGTCGCCGATCCCGCTGAGTGGGACGCTTCGAGATCATCTGATACCACTTCGCCGTCCGTCGTAGAGGAATGGCTGTCACTGCGAGGCCCCAAAGGGGCCGAAGCAGTCCCGTGACACCGCGAGATCGCAACGGCCCCCTCGCTGCGCTCCGGGGGCCTCGCGATGACGACGAAAACGCTACGTTTGAACGACGAGCGGTATGAGAAGCCCTGGCGCAACTCGCTTGACACGACCCCGGCCTGGCAGAGCGCATCGCAGAGCACGCGCGCATCGTCGCGTTTCGCAACATTCTGATCGACGGATATCCCGAAGTGAATCGACGCATCGTCAAAGTCATCGTGAGCTCGAAGCTCCCGACGTTGCGCGAAGAAATGGGGCGGCTCGCTTCCGAGCCCGACTGACCCTCATAGAAGAGCAAGTCGACCAGGCTAGTGTCCCCGGGGTCCGCGCGCCCGCCGTGCCGAGCATGCGCGGCCTCGAGATGGTGAGATGGTGGCACCCAATTGCGAACCAATTTGCGAATCGCCGTCTTTGCGAGCCCGCCGCGGCCGGGGCGAAGCAATCTCGTGGTCACCGCCCCGTTGCTCGACCCAGCGGCCATTCTCCGGGTTGACACAGGTGGGATAATCCCACTGGAGGCGACGATGACCGCCACGACGATCGACAGCAAGGGACGACTGAGCCTCCCCAGGAAGATCCGCGACGAGCTTGGCCTCGCTGCGGGCGACGTGTTGTTCGTGGAGCGCGAAGGCGAGACCGTGCGTCTTGCCAAGGCGGTGAACCCTCTCGCCGCCGCGGTTGCGGAAGGCATCGCCGAATACCACGCCGGCCGCAAGATCGCGCTCAAGCAGCTCTCCAAGAAGCACCGCGTGCGCTCTGCCCAGCTCGAGGACGCCATCGACGACGTCATCGACGCCAAGGAGATCGCCAAGGTCAAGGCGGAGGGTGGCAAGAAGATCCCGCTCGAGGAGGTCGTCAAGAAGTATCGGACCAAGCGGTGAGCCCGCCATACCGCGTCCAGATCGAGCCTGCCGTCGACCGGAAGTTGAGCAAGCTGACTCCAAGGGTCCGGCCCCGAATCCTGACCTGCCTGATACCAATTCACCGTCCGTCGTGGAGGAATGGCTGTCACTGCGAGGCCCCGGAGGGGCCGAAGCAGTCCCGTGACACCGCGACACCGCCACGGCCCCGTCGCTGCGCTCGGGGGCCTCGCGATGACGACGAAAACGCTACGTTTGCGCGAGAAGCGGTATGGCACCTCTGCCCGATGCGTACCGATATGGACCGATGTGCGGGCTACCAGTGCGACGGAACACCGAGACGCGCCAGACGGCGGCGAAGTGTCACGTCGAAGGTGGCGATCGCGCTCCCGGCCTCGGCCTCGCAGATCGCGGCCAGCGCCGCGTCCGCAAAATCCGGCACTATGCCGGGCCACAGCTCAAAGACCCGGGGCCAGGGTAGCGTGTCCACCGTCCGTAGGCCGGGCAGGGCGAGCAGGTCCTTCAGCGTCGCGGCTGCCTCAACGCGCGACACACCGTAGACGTTCTGAAGCACGTAGACCAGCTCGGCAGCTACGACCTGGGCCACGACGATCTCGACGCGGCGGGCTTCGGCTGCCTCGAACAGCGCGGCAGCCTTCGCCTGCTGCGCGGCGTTGCGGTCGGTCAGGAACGACGCGATGACGTTGGTGTCGACGAGGACGCGGTTCATCGGGGCGCTGCGCCACGGCTCCGGCGGGCGGCGCGGACGTCGGCCACGGTGGAGCCCCGACCGGTGCGGATCGTCCCCCGCCGCCGCAAGAACGCCCCGCGGGGAGCGAGGACCCGGACGGCGTTACCGACGATCTCCCACTGCAGGACGTCGCCCTCGCCGACCGCAAGGCGCGCCCGCACCTCCCGTGGCACCGTGGTTTGACCCTTGCTCGTGATCGTGGACTTCGGCACGTGGCCTCCTTACTGAATTCTATGTCCGGTAAGGCGTCGCGTCAAGTCCAGGCGCCTCGGGGCGGGCCCCGACGCGCTGCCGACCAGTCCGCGCCCGAGACTGGCGCACCGTCTGCGAGGCCCGCGATGTGGAGTTGTTGGTTCTCCTCGTGAAGACCGGCCACCGCCGCGAGGTTTACAGATAGGCCACCGACACAGGGTGCGCCAAGCGGTCGAGCGGCCCGCATCGCCGTCTTGCGGAGAGCCATGGCAGATGAGGGGCCGTAGCCACAAATCCGCTAGATGGGTACCTGGCACTCCTTGAAGACTTACGACCAGCGGTCCGTTGAGATCCGGAACTACGAGATCCTCCCCGTGCCGTCCTGGCCGGGTGCAGAATGGGGACGAGATGCCGCCGCGAGGACTTACTATGATCCCAATGCAGTGCCCTTGGAGGTCATGATGGCTCTCCGCCAATCAGTATGGCTCTCCCCGGCCGTCTTCGTCGTGTATCTCATGATGGCCAACTATGCGCACGCACAGAAGGCTCGGCCAAGTGATGTGCCTGCGCCGGCAGCTTCGGCCTCTGCGCCGTGCGGTGAGACCTGGACCTTCAACGCGGGCACCGCGAGCACGTACCTCCGCGGGGTCGCATGGACAGGAACCCAATTCGTCGCCGTGGGGGACGGGAGCACGGTCCTCACGAGCCCGGATGGGCTCAACTGGACGGCCCGCGATCCTGGCGTGCGGAGCGCCCTGTTGGCGGTCGCCTGGAACGGCAACCAGCTAGTCGCCGTGGGGGAAGCTGGCACGATCCTGACCAGCACCGATGGAGTCACGTGGACCCGACGTCCATCTCCTCCCGGCGCGATGCTCTGGGGCGTGACGTGGGCGAAGTCGCTCTTCGTGGCGGTGGGTGAGCCCGGTCAGTACCCCCGCACTCCGAGCACCATCCTGACGAGCCCAGACGGATTGGAATGGACCAGCCGCGATTGTGACTCCGAGGTCAGGCTGACTGGCGTGGGCTGGAACGGGTCCCAGTTGGTTGCGGTGGGTGACGGCGGCACGATCCTGACGAGTCCGGATGGCGCGAGCTGGACGAGTCACACCTCGGGGGCGGACGCAAACCTCTGGAAGGCTGCCGGGACCGGTTCGCGCCTTGTCGCGGTAGGGGAAAGTGGGACTGTTCTGACAAGCCCTGACGGTACAGCCTGGACGCGCGTCGATTCTGGCACGGGCAACGACCTCTGGGATGTCACTTGGACCGGCACGCAATTCGTGGCCGTTGGGGCTCCGGGAACGGTACTCACAAGTGCGGACGGTTTGAGATGGACGAGCCGAAGCAAGAGCGCAAGCGAGGAGTTCCATGCCGTCGTTTGGACGGGGGCGCGTCTTGTGGCCGTCGGCTCTGGCATTCAGACGAGCGCCGATGGGGTGACATGGTCCTACCGGTTCTGGCTAAGGGACCAAGGTCTCGAGGCGGTTGCCTGGACTGGCTCACTTCTGGTTGCGGTCGGGGATGCTGGCACGATTCTCACGAGTCCGGATGGCGCGACGTGGACCCAGCGTGCATCTCCTACCGCCATGGATATCTGGGGCGTCACGTGGACCGGTTCCCAGCTTCTGGCCTTCGCCTGGGGAATGTCGCCCGATTCTCGGGTGGTCCTGACGAGCCGGGACGGAGTGAACTGGGCAAGCCACCCCTATGTTGCCGATGGCCTTCCGACCACCCCCATTTGGACAGGCTCCGAGTTCCTCGCCGTGGGCCAGAGTGGCACGATCGCGACGAGTCCCGATGGCCTAGCCTGGACGAGTCGGCCTTTGGGCATGAAGGACCCTATTTGGTCGGTCACCTGGACCGGCTCGCAGTTTCTGGCCGTGGGTTGGGAGATGAAACCCCAAGGTCGCAGTATGGGAATTGGTGGCAGGGTCCTGTCGAGTCGGGACGGTGTGACGTGGACGAGCGCCAGCACTGGCGTGAGCCGTGGGCTTCACGGGGTGACATGGACTGGTTCCCAGTTCGTCGCAGTCGGTGTCGACATGCTGACCAGTCCTGACGGCCTCACTTGGACGAGTCGGTTCTACCGTCTGAGCACTTCGCTCAATTCAGTGGTGTCGGCCGGAAAGCAGCTCGTCGCGGTCGGCTCGGGGCCTTGGCCGGGGTCCGGTGTCGTGTTGACCAGCTCGGATGGCGTGACATGGACGGACCGGCCATCAGGGATCGACACTGACCTCTACCGCGTCATATGGACTGGCTCGCAGCTCGTCGCGGTCGGCAAGGGTGGAAGCATCATTCGCAGCCCGTGCGGAGGTCGGTGACGGCGGCACGGGAGTAGCGCAAGAGAGAAAACACGAGTGCCATGCCGCCTTGAGCGGCACCAGAGCTTCTATGAGTCCTAGAAGCAGCTCAATTGGGATAAGGCGAGGTATTACCATCCGACGGGGCAGGGCGAGGACTTACCGTCGAGGCCATTAGACACTGTCTGAGCAGGGCCCCCCGAGGACGGCGTGTAGCCGCGCCGCCGAGAGTGGGCCAGATGCTAGGAGGACGAGGCGGTCGGACCGGAGCGTAGCCGGAGGCTACGTGAGCATCCGATCCGCCGAGTGCAACGCAGCCAGAGGTCCGACGCCGGCGGCGCCTTAAGCGAGGGATGGGAACAGGGCCGCAGCTGGGTCGGTTAGAATCCGCGGGGGGGTCGATTGTCTCCTGACGAAATCCGCGCCGCGCTCGACCGCATCCTGCCCGGCGTCCAAAAGCCCGGTCGCTACCTCGGCCTCGAGGCCAACCGGATCGTGAAGGACTGGGCGGCGGTGGACGTGCGCCTGTTGCTGGCGTTCCCGGACGAGTACGGGATCGGGATGTCGCACCAGGGGACCCGCATCCTCTACCACATCGCCAACTCGCGCCCCGACACGCTCGCCGAGCGGGCGTTCGCGCCCTGGCCGGACATGGCGGCCGCGATGCGCGCGGCAGGGGTCCCGCTCTACGGGCTCGAGTCGTACCACCCGGCGCGCGAGTTCGACGTCGTCGGGATCACGCTCCAGACCGAGCTGAACTACGTCAACGTCCCCTACCTGCTCGACCTCGCCGGGATCCCCCGCTTCGCCCGCGACCGCGGCGAGACCGAGCCGCTGATCGTCGGCGGCGGGCCGTGCATGGCGAACCCGGAGCCGGTCGCCGACTTCTTCGACGCGTTCGCGATCGGCGACGGCGAGATCCTGCTGCGGGTGCTGCTCGATGCGGTCAAGACCGCGAAGACCGCGGGAACGTCGCGCCGCGAGACGCTGCGCGCGATCGCGCGCATCCCCGGGATGTACGTGCCGCAGCTCTATCGCTGGACGCCGGCCACGACACCGGCCGCGGGCGGCGCGTTTGAGACGCTGGACGACGGCGCGCCGTTCCCGGTGCTTCGCGTGTTCGCCGAGAGGCTCGACGCCGCGGACGTTCCCTCGCACCCGATCGTGCCGGCCGTCGAGGTCGTGCAGGACCGCCTCGGGATGGAGGTCGTGCGCGGGTGCACGCAGGGGTGCCGGTTCTGCCAGGCGGGGTACTGGTACCGGCCGGTGCGCGAGCACGACCCCGCCACCGTGCTCTCCACGATGGAGGCGCACGTGGACTCGACCGGGTACGAGGAGGTGGGCCTGCTGTCGCTGTCCACCGCCGACTACTCGCAGATCGAGCCGCTCGCGTTTCACCTCGCCGAGCGCCTGGCGCCGCGGCGGGTGGGCGTCTCGCTCCCCTCGCTGCGCGCCGAGTCGTTCTCCGTGGCGGTGGCCGACTCGGTGAGCCGCGTGCGCAAGTCGGGGTTCACGTTCGCGCCGGAGACCGGCTCCGATCGGCTGCGCCGCGTGATCAACAAGACGTTCACCAACGCAGACATGATCAAGGCGGCCGAGGTCGCCTACGCGCGCGGGTGGAACCTGATCAAGGTGTACGCGATGATCGGGCTCCCGACCGAGACCGACGAGGACCTCGAGGAGCTGGCGCGCCTCGCGGAGGGGATCCTCGAGGCCGCGCGCCGGGTCGGCAACCGCAGGGCCGAGGTGAAGGTCTCGGTCGGGCCGTTCGTGCCCAAGGCGTGGACGCCGTTCCAGTGGGAGCCGTTCGTCCCGGTGCCGGAGATGACGCGCCGGATCGAGCTGCTGCGCGCCCGCTTCAAGCACATCCGGTGGTCGAAGCTGACGTGGAACGAGCCGGAGGAGTCGGCGCTCGAGGCGCTGCTCTCGCGCGGGGACCGGCGCCTCGGCCCGGTGATCGCCCGCGCTCACGACCTCGGCGCGGTGTTCGACGGCTGGGGCGAGTGGCTGCGGCTCGACTCGTGGAACCAGGCGATCGCCGAGGCCGGCGTGGACGTCGGTGGTGAGCTCGGTCCCCGCGACCTTGCCGCGACGCTGCCGTGGGACGCAATCGACGCCCGCGTCCGAAAAGGGTACCTGAAGGCCGAGCGGCGCCGCGGCCTCGAGGAGCGCGAGACGCCCGACTGCCGCTGGGGCGACTGCATGCGGTGCGGGGTCCCGGGCGACGGCGCCGACACCGTGCTCGCGCTGCCGACGCTCCCGGTCGTGGGTGAGGAGGCGCCAGAACTGGCCCGAGCGAATAACGCCGCGTACCGGCTGCGGCCCCTGCCGCGCGTGCTTCCGACGCCGCCCCCGCTCACCCAGCCGGACCGGGTCGCCCGCGTCCGCTTCACCTTCGCCAAGGCCGGCGACGCGCGCTTCCTGTCGCACAGGAACGTCATGGACCTGCTCGAGCGGGCGCTGCGCGCCGCCGCGGTGCCGGTCCGCTACACCGAGGGGTACAACCCGCACATCCGCCTCTCGATGGGACCCGCGCTGCCGCTGGGCGCCGAGGCGTTGGCCGAGATGTTCGACGTCGAGTGCCACGCCGATGTCGAGCCCGGCATCCTCGCGCGGGCCAACCGAGTTCTCCCCGACGGGCTCCAGTTGACCGCCTTCGAGCGGCTCCCCGAGGGCTCGCCGTCGCTGGGTAAGGCCGTCGCGGCGTGTCGTTACCGCCTGCGCAGGCTCCGCGGCATGCCCGACTGGCCGGCCTCCCGCGGCGCTTTCGGCGGGGCGTCCGGCGGCGTCCTCGACTGGCGGGTGGAAGGCGACGACCTCGTCGTCACCGTGAATGCCCGGCAGATCGACGGCCCGACCCCGGGCGCCAAGGCGCTGCTCGCCGCCATCGGCGTGGCGGAGGCGCAGATCCCGCTCGTGCCCGTGATCCGCGAAGCCACCATCATCGAGGCCCGGCACGTCGCCGTGGCGTGACGCTCAAGAGACCGTGGCCAGTGGTCCGGGGTCCGAAGAGGCGGGCAGAGGGGCTGAGGAGCAGAGGAGCGACGACCGTTCGCAGGTTCAGCAAAGACAGGTAATACCGGTTTGCCGTCCGTCGTAGAGCAAAGGTGTCATCCCGCCCCCTTCGACTCGGCTCAGGGCGGGCTCCGCGAGGGATCTGGGAGGAGGCTGGTAGATCCAGGCTTTCCCCCACCCAGATTCCTCGTCGCTCCGCTCCTCGGAATGACATGTTCGATGGCAAACTGGTATAAGAGGTCAAAGGGAAAACGTCAAACGGAAGACCAAACACACAAAACCATGGTCTTTCCGGGTCTTCGTCTCCCCTTTGACCTTTTCCCTCTCACCTTTGACCCCGCAGGTCTCTGAACTTTCGAACCTGCGAACAGTCCTTTGCTCCTCAGCTCCCCTGCACCTCTGCCCCTCTGCCGTCGCGAGAGGTCCGACGCCGGCGGCGCTCGCGGCTACAGGCGGTCGGTCGCGTTGACGAACTTCGCGATCGCCTCCTTGAACACCTTCAGCGACGGCGGATGGAGGTACATCATGTGCCCCGCCTCGAAGTAGCGCATCTCGATGTTGTCGTGGAGCTTCTTCTCGATCCCCAGGTGCTCCATCGTGTACTCGGTCCCGAGGAACGGGGTCGCCAGGTCGTAGTACCCGTTCAGAACGAGGATGTGCAGATTCGGGTTGTACGCCATGGCGTGCGCGAGATCCACACCGGTGTTCGGCCACCCAGGGGTGGCGAAGAACGACCCGGGCACCTTGTGCTTCCAGTCCCACTCCCTCCACATCTCGGCCTCGACCTTGTAGGTCTTGCCCTCGCCGAACTTCAGCTCGCTGTGGTAGTAGGAGAGGAATGCGGCCGTGAACGCTCCGGAGATCGCCGCCGACTGCGGATCCTCCCGTACCTCCCTAGCCAGCCGGTCGAGGGCGATTCCGGTGAAGCGCGCGTCGAGGCGACCCACGATCTCGGCATGCTCGCGCAACAGCTCGGCGGTGAACTCGCCCTCGCTGACGCGCAGGTTAGCCTTGTCGAGGAAGGACGACGACAGCCCGGTCAGGCGGGACATGGCCGCGATGACCTCTTTGCGCTCCGCGTCCGGCAGCATGTCCCCCTTGCCGAGCGCCACGGCGTACGGCCCCATGGCGAACTGCCGCGCCTCCGCGAGGAAAGCGTCGAGCGGCGGCGCGTCCTTGACCAGGTGGTGGTACCACGCGATCGCGGCGTACGTCGGCACGAACGTCTCGAAGCCGAGATCGTTGCCCGACATCGTCATGGAGGTCTTTGCATCGATGAAGACCGACACGAGGACCACGCCGTTGAAGGCCATGTTCCACTTCGTCTGCAGGTAGTCGACGAGACCGGCCGAACGCATCGTGCCGTAGCTCTCTCCCAGCAGGTACTTCGGGGAGTTCCAACGGCCGTTGTCGTTGACGTACTGGACGACGAAGCGCCCCACGGAGTCGATGTCCTGGTCAACGCCCCAGAAGTCCTTGTTCTTCGCCTTTCCCAACGCGTGGCTCACACCCGTGCCGACCGGGTCGATCATGATCAGGTCCGTGACGTCGAGAATGGTCTCCTCGTTGTCGACGAGCTGGTACGGAGGCGGGGGCGTCGGCGCCGCGTCCGTGGTGACGATCCGGCGCGGACCCAGAGCGCCCATGTGGAGCCAGATCGAGGAGGAGCCCGGGCCGCCGTTGTACGCGAACGTCAGCGGCCGCCGCGACGCCTCGACGCCGTCCTTGGTGTAGGCGACGTACCCGATCGCTGCCACGGACTCGTCGTCGTCGTTCCGGATCACCAGCGTCCCGGCCGTGGCCTTGTACTTGAGCATGCCACCGCCGACCTTGATCGTATGCTCGGTCACGGACTGCTCCGGCTTCGGAACGGCCGGCGTCTCCTGCTTCTTGGCCTCGCCGCCGCCTTCCTTTTCCGCGGCGTTCGGCGGCTCCGCCGAAACCAGCGGCGTTACTGCGACGAGCAGCAGTCCAAGGATGAACGGCACAACGCGTCTGATCATCGGAAACTCCCTTCGTCCACGCGACACTATACGGAAACACTGCACGCAACAAAACCCCGGCGCGGTCCCGACTATTTCGGCCTGAGGGATATTCCTGACCTGGGCCGTCGGCGGCATGGTGGGCCTCGGGAATTCCCTGCCGCACCAGGCTCTTGCAGCAGTTGCATGGTCTTGCTCAAATCACTTCGACACGCTCTATCCGTTCCGCAGGGTTGGGGAGGGTCCGTGATCCGACAACTATCCGTTGGGCTCGCACTTGTTTCGGTTGCCACGCTGCCGGTCCTGGCGCAGAGCCAACCTGCCGTCGCGGCCTCCCAGGCATGGAGCTTCGCCGTCTCCGGCGACTCCCGCAACTGCGGGGACGTGGTGATGCCGGCCATCGCCGGCGACGCGCTCGCCCGGCACGCGGAATTCTACTGGCACCTCGGCGACCTGCGGAAGATGTCCGGCGTCGACGAGGACATCGAGCACGAGGCCGGGAACCGCGGCCGCTCCCTGACGATGGCCGAGTATCGGGAGCGCGCGTGGGACGACTTCATCGCGAACCAGGTCGTCCCGTTCGGCTCGACCCCATTCTTCGTCGGCATCGGCAACCATGAGCTCATTGCGCCGAAGACTCGCGACGAGTTCATCGCGCAGTTCGCAGACTGGCTCGGTTCGCCGGTGCTGAAGGAGCAACGCCTGGCCGACGACCCGACCGATCACCGCCTCAAGACCTACAACCACTGGGTTGAACGCGGCGTCGACTTCATCAACCTGGACAACGCGTCCCGCGATCAGTTCGACGCGGCCCAGCTCGCCTGGTTCGAGGCGCTCGTGCGGAAGGACTCGGCGGATCCGTCGATCAAGACCCTCGTGGTCGGGATGCACCAGGCGCTGCCCGAGAGCATCTCGCTCGGGCACAGCATGAACGAGTCCCCCGAGGGCACCGAGAGCGGTCGCCGCGTGTACGCCGACCTCCTCCGGGCGCGGGTCGGGGCGCGCAAGAACGTCTATATCCTGGCCAGCCACTCCCACTTCTTCATGGACGGCACCTTCAACACCGAGTACTGGAGGGCCCACGGCGGCACGCTGCCCGGCTGGATCGTCGGGACCGCGGGCGCGGTTCGCTACCCCCTGCCCGACGACGCGAAGAACGCCCGGGCGGCCGAGACGAACGTGTACGGGTATCTCCTCGCCACCGTCGCGGCGGACGCCACGATCACGTTCGAATTCCGGCACCTGACGGAGAAGGACGTGCCGTCCTACGTCGCGAAAGAGTTCACGCCCGAGTTCGTGCACTGGTGCTTCGAAAAGAACAGCGAGGCCCCCGCCACGCCCGCCATCGGTTCCTCGACGGCCGAGCCGTAGAGACAGCGACGTGCATCGGTCCGGGCCTAGACCGTGCGGCGGATCGCCATCAGGGTGAGATCGTCGCGCTTCGGGGCGCCGCCCATGTGCGCCGCGAGATCCTCCAGGCAGGTCCCGACGACGTCGCGCGGGGTGAGCCCGCGCACCCGCGCGAGCGTCCGCGACAACCTCAGTGTCCCGTATTCGGCGTCGCTCCGGTCCCGGGCCTCGGTGAGGCCGTCGGTGTAGAGCACGAGCGTGTCGCCCGGGAGGAGCGTGAGTGTCCGGGCTGAATAACTGGTGCTGTAGAACGTACCAACCGGCAGCCCTGTCGGGTCCACGGTCCTCACGCCGTCCGCTGCCAGCACGAACGGCGGGCAGTGCCCGGCGTTGCAGATCTCGAGAACGCCGTTCGAGCTCGCCCGGCCGCACACCAGCGTCGCGAAGTACGGCGAGAGCGTGCTCTCCCGGAACACACGGTTGGCGCGCTCGACCAGCTGCGCGACCGTCGACTCGGCGGCGATCAAGGCCCGAAACGTGGCGTGCAGGTGCGACATCAGGATCGCGGCCGCAACCCCCTTGCCGGAGACGTCGCCGAACATGAAGAAGAGATCGCCGCCGTCCTTCCGCACCAGGTCGCACCAGTCTCCGCTGACCAGCCCGGCCGGCTCCCAGTGGTAGTGCACCTCCCACCCGCCCACCGAGAGGTCCGGCGACGGCAGGAGCCCGCGCTGGATGCGGGCCGCGGTCTGCAGGTCCCGCTCAAGATCGCGCTGCTCCTGCTCGGTCAGGTGGGCCAGGCAGAAGCGCAAAAGCGGATCGGCAAGGAGGCGCTCCGGCTCGACCGGTTCGTGGCACACCTCGCACAGGCCGTAGGTTCCCCCGTTGACGCGCGCCAGGGCCGCGTCCACCTCCTCCAGAAGACGTCCGAACTGCGGAGTGTCGGGCGCTTGCGCGAGCGCGACCTCCAGCCGCTCCCGCCTCTCTTTCAGCTGACGCACCAGCAAATCGTTCGCCACGGTACCCATCGCGCCACCTCCGAGAGCTCGACTACCCTCATCATACGATACGCCTCGCGACTGCGATTGTTTCGCGAAAGGAAAAGCACCGTAGCGCACCCCACGGAGTCGCCGACTACGGCGCATGGACGGCCGGAGCCAACAGGACGACAGGTCAGAGCGGAGTCAGCGCGGCGAGCACGTCTCGATGCGCCAGTTGTAGTCCTCGCCGCCGGCGAGCTCGATGTAGCGGCGCCCGATCAGCCTCCCGGCCTCGTCCTTCACCTCCAGGACGTGGCGCCCGGCTCCTATGTTGTCAACGGTCCGGCTCTGGTTCGGCTCGACCGAGGTCGCATCCCAGCCGTCGACGAACACTGTGACGGCGCACTGGCTCTCGTTCAGCACGACCAGGTCGCTCCTACCCTGCAGCCCGTGGCCAAGGCAGCCCGCCGTCAGCACCAACACTGGCAGCAGCGCGAGGGCGAGACACGGCCTCAGCCTCATGAACACAAATTAGGTTCTGCCAGCCAACTTTGCAACGTTGTACTTTTCACCGATCATTCTCCTGAGACAACCTAGCGGTCCAAGCGCTCCGAGTGCCACGATCCGGCCGCGATCACGCAGGCGAACGTCACGCCTCACGCCGAGAACTCGACGATCTCGGCGACGACGGAGCCGCCCGCCACGCGGAGCAAGGCGACGGACAGGGGGTGATGGAGGCGGCGGGGGCCCGCGCTTCCCGGGTTCACGTAGAGCACGCCCCCCCGCTCCTCGAGCACCGCGTGGTGGGTATGGCCGCTCACCACGGCCGCCATCCCCGCCACCGCGGGATCGAGATCGAGACGTTCGAGGTCGTGCAGCACGTACACGAGCGCACCGCCCACCTCGACCACCCTGTTCTCGGGGAACCCGGACGCCCAGGGCTGAACGTCCACGTTGCCGCGCACGGCCACCACCGGCGCGACGGATTCCAGCTCCTGGAGAACCTCGAGACTGCCGACGTCCCCGGCGTGGACGATCAGGTCGCAACCGGCGAGCGCCGCGCGCGCCTGCGGCCGGAGCAGGCCGTGCGTGTCGGCGATCACTCCGACCTTCGTCCCGCCACCGGTCCCCGCGCAGGCTCCGACAGGCTTCAGCTCGACGCTTTTCATCGGCGCCACCCGCCGCCGCTCATGCCGGTTTGCCGTCCGTCGTAGAGCAAAGGTGTCATCCCGAGCCCTTCGACTCCGCTCAGGGCAGGCTCCGCGAGGGATCTGGGAGGGGGCTGGTAGATCCAGGCTTTCCCCCACCCAGAAGAACGCCCCGGCCCCCCGGATCACGATCCCCGGCGCGAATCGAAGCATCAGCGAGACGACGTCGTTCTCCGCCCTAACGAACCTCCCGACCATGCGTGACCCCCTCGCCGGCCGCGCAGCCAACGTTCTCGCGCCGGCGGCGCCGAATCCGACCGTTCGCGCGAAACCGCCGACGCTGCCTTCCGGCCGAGCGCTGCCACTGAAAACCTGGCCGGCGGGCGTTCATTCCTCGGCGACGCCTGCCTCGCCCACCGGTCCGGCCGGCGCCCCGACAGGTTTCGTGCGAAACCAGTGGGAGAGACCCAGGCACGCCGCGGCTAGCGCCACGCCGACGGCGCCGATTCCGGCCCAGAGCACGGTCGGCCCGAGCCTCTCGTACACTGTTGTCCCGAGCGCCGGCGCCAGGACAAACGAGACCGCGAAGGCCAGGGAGTACGCCCCCATGTAGCGTCCGCTCGACGCGGCCGGCGCCCGGCTGGAGGCGACCGAGTTGGTCAGCGGTACCGAGAGCATCTCGCCCGCCGTCCACACCACGACGGTTAGCGCCGCGAACGCCCAACTCGTCGCGAGCGGCAGGAGCGCGAAACCCGTGCACACCAGAAAGCAGCCCAGCCCGGCCAGCGCCATGTGGTCGCGGCGCTCGACCGCTCGCAGCAGGACCATCTCGACCGCCACGATGATGACGGTGTTGATCGCGAGCAGGAACCCGATCGAGTCCTCGGCGAGGCGGTAGTGCTGGCGGAAGTAAAGAGGCATCGTGCTCGAGATCTGGAAGAACACGGTGCCGAGCACCACCATCGCCGCGAGGAACGCGAGGTATGGCCGGTCGCGCCACGGCGACGCCGCGGGGGCCCTTGCGGCGGAGGGAAGCGGCCGCGGTCCGCCGCTCCTCCCGACGGCTACCGCGAGGACGCCGGCGGCCAGCCAGCAGGTGGCGGCGTCCACGACGAAGAGCAGCCCGTAGTGGCGCACCGCGAGGATCCCGCCCACCGCCGGCCCCACGGTCATACCGAGATTGACGGCCAGACGCACGAGCGCGAGCGACCGGGTGCGCACCGCCGGGTCGCTGCCGCGCGTCACGGCCGTGAACATCGCGGGTCGGAAGCACTCCTGGACGACGGAGAGCCCCATCACCGCGAGCGAGACGCCGAGCCGTCCCTCGAGGCGGCTGAGGACGATGAACCCGATCCCCGTCCCGGTCAGGCTCGCCACCTGCACGCGCAGCGGGCCCACCCGGTCCGAGAGCAGGCCGCCCAGCCACGACCCGACGATCGCCCCGAGTCCGTACAGGCTCAGCACGCGGCCGGCCTCGAGGATCGAGAACGACAGCTTGGTCGTGAGGTACAGGGTCATGAACGGCAGCACCATCGTGCCGCTGCGGTTCACGACCGCGGCCAGGGCGAGGATCCAGACCTGGCGAGGGAGCCCTGCGAACGCGGCACGGTAGGCGCCGGCGATGCGCCTCAGCACGGGTCCGCCCCCGGTCTCACGACCTGGCGGGTGGCGCCAGCAGGTCGAGCACCGCCGCAGCCTTCGCGGCCAAGCCCCAGCCTCCGACTCGCTCCCTGAGCATGAACCCGGTCTTCCTGGGCTCCCTGCCGACCCGGGCCGAGGTGTGCTCCTCCCGCAGCGACAGCTCGGGCGCCGCGTGCAAGGTCCGGTAGAGGGCCCCCAGCTCGGGAAGCTCGCGCGCAACTGCGGCTCGCACCTGCGCGGGAACGCTTCCGGCGGTCTGCGCGTGGGACACGGACGGCACGAACGCAGCGATCAACGCGAACGCCGTAGGACCGCAGGAAGCAGCACGGAAGAAGCCCACCGGGTGGCTCATGGCAGGGACGGCTCCTTTCGGGCCGATCCTCAGCTGGTGAACACACGTTCCTGACCGGCCGACGTGAGCCGAGCCTACCACAGGCCTGTCGTTCCCCTGGGTCTCGCGGCCGAGGCGAATCTGCGGGGCCTGGCTTCGGTTGCGCCGGCCGTGACGTGGCGACAGGCGGCTGGCCTAGCCATGGAGAACCACGCGGGTGGGCCCAAAGGCCGGCCGCCCGGCGGGCGGGCGCTATACGCGAAAGCGGGCTGCTGCTTCTGTGGAGCGCGCCCTCCGGGCGTGCTCATGAGGGTCCGTGCGAGCCCGTGGAGAGCACGCGCGGAGCGCGCGCTCCACAGAAACCGACAGACGCGAGACTATCCGGCCTTGAACCGGAAGTCGAAGCCGACCCTGGGCGGCTCATGCTCGGGGTCGCAGCGGTACCCGGTGAAGTCGGTGACGCCTTCGGAGCGCAGGAACTCCTCGTCGATCAGCGCGTTGCCGGTGAAGCTCGCCGGCTCCCTGGCGAAGATGCGGACTGCGGCGTCAGCCAGGATGTCGGGCTTGCGCCAAACCTTGGCATCGCCCAGGGCGAAGTTGATCGTGGCGAAACTCTCGATCAGCGTGGCGGGCCAGAGGGCGTTGCACGCGACGTTGCGGTCGGCGACCTCGCCCGCCAACCCATGGGCGATCAACGTCATGCCGAACTTGCTCACCGCGTACGCGACCTTGCCGGCGGCTGCGGTCGGTTCCACCGGCGGCGACATCATCAGGATGTGACCCCACCCCTGCGCGAGCATCGCCGGCAGCACCTCGCGCGTGCAGGCGAACGCTCCGCGCACGTTGACGCCCATCACGCGGTCGAAGCGGGCCATCGGGGTGTCCGCGACCGGCTGCCAGAACAGTGCCCCGGCGTTGTTGACCAGGATGTCGATGCGGCCGAAGCGATCGAGCGCGGCCCTGACCGCCGCCGCCACTGCGTTCTCGTCGCGCACATCCACAGGGACCGCGAGCGCGCGGCACCCGAGTGCTTCGACCTCTGCGGCGGTGGTGTAGATCGTCCCCGGGAGCTTCGGGTTCGGCTCTACCGTCTTCGCCGCGATCACGATGTCGGCGCCTTCCCGCGCCAGCGCCAGCGCGATGCACCGCCCGACGCCGCGAGAGGCACCCGTGATGAACGCCACCCTGCCGTCGAAGCTCATGAGGCGAGCATACACGGCCCGCGCCCTCGCCAGAACCCCCTGCAAAAGCATTCCATGAGGGGAACGGCCCTATAATCGCCCCATGTTCGTGGGTGCGAACCCGAAGCCTCTCGGCTCGATGTGGCTCGATGTCCCCCGTCGCACACCCGGCGCCTTCTTCGGGATGGGGCGGTAGAGGCCGGCCTTGCCGGATCAAATCGGCTCCAGCCGCCGTCTCGAGAGGCTCAAGAAACGCATGGTGCGCGACGCGGTCGCCGAGAACGTCGCGGTCATCTCGGGCGCGCTGCCGCAGCGCCGGCGACGGGTCGTGGGGCGGGCCTGGCTCGGGCTCGCCGTCGCGGCGGTGCTCGCTTTCCTCCTCGTCCGGCCGCAAGGCCAAGACGCGTTGTCGGCGGCCCGGCCCAGGCCCGCGATCGAGATGGCTTCGGCGCTGGCCGAGGCGCCACGAGCGGCGGCAGGGGGTGCCCCCGCGTCCCCGCTCTCCGCACCGCGCGTCATCGACCCCGCGATCTTCCGGCTCGCGGTGCGCAAGGTCGTCGTCGACCCGGGCCACGGCGGCACCGACCCGGGCGCAATGGCAGGGGGCTTCCGCGAGAAGGATGTGACTCTCGACATCGCGCGCCGCGTCGCCGCGTCGCTCGCGAGCCAGGACTTCGTCGTCGTGCTGACCCGGGAGGGCGACGAGACACGGTCCCTCCAGCAGCGGGTCGAGACCGCCAACGCCGCGCGCGGCGACGTCTTCCTCTCGATCCACGTGAACTCGATCCCGACCCAGGACCGGCGCGGCGTGGAGACGTACTACCTCGGCTCCGCCACCGACCCGCGGGTCGAAAAGCTCGCCGGCGCGGAGAACTCCGGGTCGGGATACTCGCTCGCCGACTTCCGCCACCTGCTCGAGGGCGTGTACGTGGACGTGCGGCACGACGAGTCCCGCCGCCTCGCGCAGGCGGTGCAGGGACGCCTCTTTGCCGCGCTCCTCCGGACCAACCCGCAACTGGAGGACCGGGGCGTCAAGCAGGCGCCGTTCGTGGTGCTGGTCGGCACCGAGATGCCGAGCGTGCTGGCCGAGGTGGCGTGCCTTTCCAACCGCGAGGACACGTTGCTGCTCAAGCAGGACTCGTACCGCCAGGAAATCGCGGAGTCGCTCGCCGCCGCGGTCCGCGGCTACGCCGCCGTGCGCGGCGCAAAGACAACGATCGCCCGCCATGACGCGGGCGCGGACTGAGATCATCGAAAGGCTAGGCATGATCGTGACGAAAGAGAAGAACAGCGTCCTGCACCTCGGCATCGACCTCGGAACCTCGCGGTCATCCGTGTCGGCCTCCAACGGCGAGCGTCACGTCGTCGAGAGCTTCGTCGGCTGGCCGGTGGACATGGTCGCCCGCAAGATCGTCAAGAAGCCCATCGTGTTCGGCCA
This sequence comes from Thermoanaerobaculaceae bacterium, assembly GCA_050018455.1. Taxonomy (GTDB): domain Bacteria; phylum Acidobacteriota; class Thermoanaerobaculia; order Thermoanaerobaculales; family Thermoanaerobaculaceae; genus RBG-13-68-16. The sequence goes on from JBEKAA010000030.1 coordinate 54,898, forward strand.
CGAGGCTCTGGAGGCCCGCCCGATGCTCGACCTCCACCGCCCGCTCGAGCGCGGGCTGATCAAGGAGGGCTCCGAGAAGGACGAGCTTGCCGTGCGCGAGCTGCTCCGTCACCTGATCTCGTTGACGAACCCCGACGGCGGCCAGAAGGTCCTCGCGGTCGTCGGCGTGCCCGCAGAGGCGATGCGCGTGTCCCGCCAGCACCTGCGCAACGCGGTCAAGGGCGTCGCCGACTCCCTGATGATCGTGTCGGAGCCGTTCGCCGTCGCCTACGGCATGGACGCCCTGCTCCACACGATGATCATCGACATCGGCGCCGGGACGACCGACTTCTGCGTCATGAACGGACGCTACCCCACCGACGACGACCAGCGCACGTTGACCAATGCCGGCGACTCGGTGGACGAGCAGCTCATGACGTTGCTTCGCGCCAAGGTCCCCGAAGCCCAGTTCTCGGTCCACATGGTGCGGGCCTGGAAGGAGCAGTGGAGCTTCGTGGGAGAGCCCAAGCGCAAGGTCGAGGTCACCGTGCCGGTGAACGGCAAGCCGACTACGGCGGACATCACCACCGAGATGCGACGAGCGTGCGAGAGCCTGCTGCCTCCGATCGTTGAGACCATGCTCGACCTGGTCTCGCGCGTCGAGCCCGAGTACCAGGAGGCGGTGCGCCACAACATCATTCTCGCAGGAGGCGGCTCGCAGATCCCTAACCTCGCCGCCACTCTCGAGGCGGCGCTCGCCGAGATCGGAGGGGGCCGCGTCAAGGCGGTGGACGATCCGGTCTTCGCGGGTTCGAGCGGCAGCCTGGCGATCGCGGCAGACGCCCCGGAATCCGATTGGGAGAAGCTCCCGGGATGAGACGCCCCCGACGCGGCACGAGGAGGTTCGAACCGTGAGCTCCGGCAAGCCCAAGGTGGTCCCGGTCTCGGAGCTGTTCGACCGCCTCGTCGCGGAGTACCGGTCCGGCAACGTGCCGCACTCGACTCTCTTCCAGACCGCGCTTCGCGTGTGCGCCGATGACTCGAAGCGGGTCCAGCGTGGCGAGCCGCCGGCCCAGATCCGGGAGCTCGTCCAGCGCGCCCGCGCGACGCTCGACGTGTCGCATCCGGGCTCCTCACCCCCCGCTCCGAACGGTTGGCCGGCAGCGCCCGTTGACGCCGCCCCCATCCGCTTCGCCGGCCGGCAGGCGCCCTTCGCGCCGGAACCTCCGCTCGACGGGCCGCCGACGGAAGCGGCCGGCCTTACCCCGGAGACACCTGATCCAACGCCCCTCTCCTCGGTGTCGGAATTCGAATTCACGCCTGAAGCGCCGGCCCGTTCAATTCCGGACGAGGTGGCCCCCGTGCCGCCACCTCCGCTGGTTCCACCCCTGCCGGCGCCTCTCGAAGCCGAGCCTCCGGAGGAGGCGCTCCCCGTCGGCCCTGCGGACGTGCCGTTCGAGGCGCACCCGGAGCCGATCTCACCCATTCTCACGTTGAACGAATCGCGCGTCTCATTCGAGGACCTCTTCAACCAGGAAGCGGACGCCCGGCTTGAGGACGCGCAGACGGACGGAGGCGGAGCGCCCTCTCTGGTTTTCAGGATCGGGGTGATCGCGCTCGCCCTGCTCGCCGGCGCGGTCGTGATCGTGGTCCTCTGGCCCGGAATCGCACCGCGCAAGTCCGGCCCATCCCGCATCATCGAGTCATTCCCCGCGCCGCAGCCGACCGCCGCCCCGCCGCCTCTCGCCGCACTCCTCGTGCCGACGCCCGCGCCGGCGGCGCTCCCGACGGCGACGCCTGTGCCAGAACCCACCCAGCGGCCACCCGAGCCGACCGCGCCGAGCCGGCCGGCCACGGCGGCCCGTCCGGCGGTGGTCGAGGGCGTCGAGACGATGCGCTCGCCGGACTGGACCGGCCACCCGCCGACGTTCGTGGTCCACTTCGCGTCGTACCACTCCCGCGAGAATGCGACCGCCGACGCCGCGCGACTCGGACGCGAGACCGGCCGCTCCGCGCACGCGCTCCAGGTCGATCTGGGCGAGAAAGGGACGTGGTACCGGGTCGTGGTCGGCGACTTCGCGACCGCCGAAGAGGCCCGCGCCTTCCATGCCGAGATCGCCGCCCGAAAGCCCGGCGAGGTCGGCGGCGTCTACCGACTTTCAGCGCCCTGAGGCTTTCAGCCGTCGCCCAGTGCCCGCGTCCCGCAGCGATGCTGGTCGCACCGGTCCTCGCGGCCGCGTGCGGCTGGCATTCCGCCGCACCGACCGCCGTGGAGCGCCGCCTTGGCCACTTCCCCAACCTCACCCACGCACCTGCGCTTTGTGGCCGTGCGACGGGAAGCTTCGGGAGGTTTGACGGCGCACCGGTCGGGTGGACGCCGCCGACGCCGGCCGCGAGCGCCTGACGGGCGCCACGCTACGGAAAGACCTCGACCTCGCCTTCGATCTCGACCGGGATGTCGAAGGGCAGCGCGGCGAGGCCGACGGCGCTCCTCGCGTGAGCGCCCCGCTCGGGACCGTAAAGCTCGAGGACCAGATCGGAGAAGCCGTTGATGACGCTCGGCTGCATGTTGAAACCGGGCGCCGAGTTGACCATCCCGAAGACCCGAGTCCACGCGCGCACGCGGTCGAGGTCGCCGATTGCGCGCTTGAGACTCCCGAGAATCGACAGCGCCACGAGGTGCGCGGCGTGATACCCCTGCTCGACGCTAAGCTCCTCCCCGAGCTTGCCGAGCGGCCGGGCCAGCGATCCATCCGGGTCTTGCGGTCCATGCCCGGAGATCAGCGCGCGATTGCCGACGACGCGCACGAACGCGAAAGGCAGGATGACACCGGGCGGTGGCGTGAGGGGCGGGGGCAGCACCAGCCCCATCGCGGTCAGTCTTGATTCGATCTCGGCCACAAACAGCCTCCCGTTCGGCCGCACAGAGAGCCTGACGCCGCGATCCGGCGGCCCTCCCGCTGAGCGGCACGACGACGACGCCAGATGATGGCCGAAGCCCCGCCCCCCATGCAAGCAGGCCCGCAGGCGTGCTGCTGGCGCTGGTTCGCCAGACGGGCCCGTGATGCCACTGCAGCCCTACGCTGCCCCTTCCAAAGGCCGGACCATCCTGCTGACGATGAGGCCGTACACGATGAACTCGATGAGTCCACCGAAAAACCACAGACCCGCGAGCCACGCTGGGATCGGGAACAGCACGTATTGGTCGAGGTCCACGAGCACGCCTGCAACGAGCGCGAAGAAGACCCCGTACCCGGCCCCTTCGCGAACCGAGCCCACCCTCGCAAACCGCGCGTAGCCCCAGACGAACAGGATGACGATGCCGGCGGTGAGCAGCAGCGACAGCCACATCTTGTCTGGGAGGTCGGGACGGTACAGGGGCCGCACTACCGCGTCGGCGCTACGGAGCAGCACGAGATGAACAACCCCGTTCCACGCGATTGCCACGGCGAAGAGCACTCCGCACGCAAATGCCAAGCGCATGACCCGCATACCAAACCTCCGAATCCGGCTGCCCGATGCCGTGTCTTCCCAGTCGTCGGAACTCAGCACACGCGAAGCGGTTGCAACACGTTTCTGCGCGGCTCTCGATTGAAGCGCGCCCGACCTCACATTCCCTTTTGCTTCAGCCATGCGAGGACGTAGTCCGCTACTTCTTCCCAGTTCTCTTGCCCGATGATGAAGTGGGTTCGTCCCGCGAACTCCTTGAAGTCGGTGACCGAAGGTGAACGCTTGTATCTGGCACGGTTGGATTCGCTGAGCGACGCGGGGATGATGTTGTCAGCCGACCCGGCAATCAGCAACAAAGGTGGACGCGATCTCTTGAAATCAACGCGCGCCGTCAGCGACCCCCGCGGAACGCGGCGAGATTCGGGCACGACGTACCTTTCGTACGCCGCCCGTTGATCCGCCAACGGCAACGTATTGGCGAATGCGTACTGGAATTGCGAGAACGTCATCTCGATCGGTCTCGCTTGGGAAACGAACGGAGTGATATGGGGCCAGTTGGAGTTGAGGAATGACCACCTCGTGGTGAAGACACCCATGGGCGGCGCGGAATCGATGGCCACTCCGGCGGCGGCCAGATCCCTCTGAAGCAACAGCTGCACGAGAAGCCCTCCCATCGAGTGCCCGATGAGGACGGGCTTCTCATCGAGGGTCTTGATGGCGTCCGCGAAGTGATCGAGGACCCGGTTCAGGGTGAGTCGACCTAGCTGTGGATCGGGATGGTTCTTGCGAAGGACCTCGGGCGGCTGGGCCCGGCCCGGCCAATCCGGCGCAAGACATCGGTACCCCCTGGCTTGACAATACCCAACCCACCGTTCCCAACACAACGAGTTCATGTACATCCCGTGGATGAATACGATCGTCTTGTAGTGCTCCCCCATAGTCAAGCCACCTTGAGTCCTTGTTGGGCGCGGTACTCGGCGGGGCTGACGTAGCCGAGGGCCGAGTGCGGGCGCCGGGTGTTGTAGCGGTGAATCCAGGCGT
>JBEKAA010000031.1:0-35652 GCA_050018455.1 Thermoanaerobaculaceae bacterium
GCCTGCTTGTCGAGATCACCCGTGCCGAACTGGTGCGCATCCTCCGCCTGGAGATCGCGTACCCCGATCGCGGCAAGGGCCCGGTGTTCCAGCTCACGAGCGATTCGCTGTTTTGACCTCCCGCACGGCCGTGCGCTCGAAGGGGCACCACGTGAAGATCCCTTCGTGAATTCCTGGCATTCTGAACAACAGAATCACCGTGATTCGTCGCCCGCCCGCCGTGAGCCCCAGCCTCGGTGTCCTCCACGACGTACATCTAGACCCCGTCGCCAAATCGGACGTCTACACGCCATGGTTTCTTGGCCCCCGCGCTTTCTCAGGACCTCGCATTCGAAAGGTGCAACAGCCTCCTGGTTTGACCAAGGCCGACAAGGCCTTGCCCGAGACGAGCACTCGAAGTGCAGAGCACTGTGATTCCCGGCAAGGCTGTGCGCTGAGGTGTCAGCATAGGCGGGCCCAGCGCATGCCCGAAGAACGAAAGGAGAACGCCGTGTGCCGGAAATACCGACTCCGCCATCGTGGCACCCGGACGCTCAAGCAGCACGCTCCATCCCTGCGTTTGAGAAGACTCAACAGGCACATCTTCGCGGGACCACGGAGCCCGGACGGACCCCACTTACCGCGGGCTGCAGCGACGCTCCTCGCGAATGCGGGCGGCTAAACCGACCTGCGCTAACCATTCTATCCATGAGGTCTGGTCGATGGCGTCATCGCCGCGACCTCTTCCTCTGCTGGGACATGCTGCAGGTACTTCTCTACAGCTCGTGTGAAGACGGCAAAGTGGTCGCGCATTGTCCGTTGGGCGGTGCGGGGGTCGTGCGCGGCGATCGCCTGGGCAAGGCGGCGGTGCGCCGGGTATGAGGAGTCTCCTGTGATGATGTTTGCCTCGTACCAGAGGTCTCGGAGAGCAGGGTTGGCGTCCCACAGGACACTTTTCGCGAGTTGCAGGAATCGGTTGCCGCATGCGTTGCCGAGGAGGTGGTGGAAGTCCGTCCCTTGCTGGGCGCCGTGTGTGGGCTCTTCTAGGTTCTTGCGCTGTGTCTCGACGGACACATGCATCTCCTGGACTTGGTCGTCGGTGGCCCGTTCAGCGGCGAGTCGTGCAATCTCGCTCTCGATGACGCTAAGTGCCTTCAGGAGAGGGAGGAAGTCGGCGCGGCTCGAGGGCTCCAGGTGGCTCATCAGCTCGTCGGCCCACTGGTGGCGCGCGTTATCGTACCGGAGCAACTCGAGCCGCTGACGCCCCTTTTCAGTGAGCACCCGCCCCCGATTGCTGACCTTCACGGTGAGCTGTTCATGGTCAAGCTCCCTGAGGATGCGTCCTACGGTGGGCTGGCTTACCGCGATGCCTTGGTCCCGCAGGTAGAGCTGAAGGGTCCCCGATCCGACGCCATCTGCAATACCGTCGAGGCGTTCGAGTACCAGTGCCACACTTCGCGATATCGTGATTCGAGGCGTCTCCAAATTTGACTCGCGCCGGGTGCGCCGGTGGTAGGACCCAGTTTCCAGTTGAGGAATCTCCCCGTTTCGGGTTCCCATAGACTTCTCCTCTGAATCCGGTCTTTCTTACCCTCGCGGTCTTTCCAGGGCATCGGTCGCGATGGTCCCTTCCTCCCGTCCAAAGGTCATTATTATTGTACCTCGCCTCTGCTCCGGCTTCCTGACCTCGTCCTTCACCTCCCGTGCGAGTATGAAAAATATGAAAAGGTAGAGCTATAGCCTTGGTGAGACTCGAAGTGTTTTCGCCCGATGAGAGGCGGCAGAAGCTGACAACATAACTTTTCGGCCGCTGCACCGCCGGTTGGTCCTGAGACGAGATCTATCGTGCGGACCCCTTGACAAGGTAATGGTCACTTCCATATTCTTCTTCCGGAGTAATCATACCTGATGAGTGGTCCCAGGGGAAGTCCAATCCCGGATACCTCCCCGGCGCCACTCGGGAGGAGGAGAAATGGCTCGGAAGCAGCTCGTAACACTTCTTCTGGCCGCAATTGTGCTGGCGGCAGGCCCCCTATGGGCGGACGTTCAGACGCAAGGGGAGATCGAGGGCACAGTCAAGAGCGAGGACGGCACGACTGTTCCCAACGCCGCGGTGACCCTCAGTGGCCAGGGTCTGATCCAGGAGACCATCACGTACAAGACGGGGCCCACCGGCGTCTTCCGCTTCCCCAACGTCAACCCCGGCAAGTACAAGCTGCTCGTCAGCGCGTCGGGGCTCGAGAGTAAGGAGTACCGCGTCGAGGTCTCGGTTGGGAAGACGCAAACCATCGACGTCACTCTCAGCGTGTCGCGGGTCAGTGAGACCGTTGCCGTGCAGGCCCAAGCACCCCTATTCGACCAGTCAACGGCGAGCATCGGGACGAACCTGTCCCTTCAAGAGCTTGAAAACCTACCAACCACGCGGAACTTCATGGACATTGTTGACTCGGCTGCGGGGTTCGACAACCGGATGGCCTTCGGTGCCGGTGGCAACGTGGAAGGCTACGATGTGTTCGGTCACGGCGCGGCCACCAACTCCTACCTTTTCAACGGTGTAAGCACATCCAACCTTGAGTTCGGGAACACGTGGGTGAGCCCGAACTGGGACACGATCCAGGAGATCCAGATCGTCGGGCCGGGAGCCTCAGCCGAATACTCGAACTACAGCGGTGCAACCGTGAACATCATCACCAAGGCCGGCTCGAACGTGTTCAAAGGTACGCTTGCAGGTTACTTCACCAACCACAGCCTGACCGGCGACAACTCGGGAGGGATCATCGACCTCGAGGCGGGCAGGATCGAGCGCAATGAGGAATACAGCGTCACCCTGGGCGGGCCGATCGTTCGCGACAAGCTGACGTTCTTCGCGGCCGCCGGGTACAACGATTCGGCTCAAGCGCCACCGGGGAACGACCTGTACAACAGCATGACGCAGGGGCAGTACCAGCTCCGTCTTGATTTCCTTGCCACCCAGAGCCAGACGTTTACGGGTTCGCTCAACTGGGAACCCATCCTTGACAAAGACCTGGGCCTTGAGGCGGGTATGCCACAGTCGGTCGGCTACTCCCGCCAGCAGCACACCACGACGGGTTCCCTGGCCTGGGTTGGGCAGTGGGGAGACAACACACTCTCCGACGTGCGGTTCGCCTCGGTCACTGGATGGAACCATCGCGACCCGTACGCTCCCCTTGACATCCCGAACGTGTACGACGTACGCACCGGACTGAACTACAACTCGACGGGGTTCGAGAGACAGCAGTCCAACGGTCGCCAGGAGACACGTGTTGCGGTGACCCACTTTGTGAATGACTTTCTTGGGGGTAGCCACGAGATCAAGGGAGGCGTGGAGTACGAGGACGCGTGGCAGAGGACGAACTTCATCTCGTCCGACAACCTCATGCTTTACATTGCCCCGATCGACCCAACGACGAACTACCTCGAAGGCATCGTCGGCTACAATGAGCACGTGGGCGCCGGCCTCAAGCGGACCGGTGGGTACCTTCAGGATCGCGCCCGCTTCGGCAACACCACGATTTCAGTCGGTCTCCGATACGACAAACCCCGAACCTACGATCTCAACACGAACAAGACGATGCTCGACTTCAATCAGGTTGCACCGCGGTTGAGCCTCGTGCAGGACTTCGGTGGAAATGGGAAAAGCATCGGCCGCATCTCGGTGGGCCGGTTCTTCGACAAGGTTCCGACCTATGGCCCTGGAACGTACGCGGGCACCGGCTTCGCGCCTATCACCTACTACGGCCTCATCACCACCCAGCCTCTCGACCCTACCAACTGGCAAGCGCTCGCCAACTTGATCCTCCAGCCCCAGAACATCACGAACGTCTTCAACACCCAGGCAATTCCAGTCGAACGCGGGACACAAGGCCCGCACACCGACGTCATCAACGCGGGGTTTGACCAGGAGCTCAATAAGAGCTGGGCACTGTCAGCGAGCTATATCTACCGCAAGACCACCGACTTCATCGTGTTGACCCAATACGCCGACCCCAACACGTACGCGCCGATCACGTACACGTCCCCGGTCACACACGACACGTTCACCATCTGGCAGACCACCGGGGGTGGGCCGCGCCAGTTTGCGCTCGGGAATATTGGCTTCGACTACCAGAAAACGAACATGTTTATCATCGAGTTGCGCGGCCACCCGACGGACCGCCTGCAGGTCGACTCCTCGCTGACGTTTGAGCGCACTGTCGGGACAGTGAACAACAACGAGTGCGGGATCCTGAGCCTGTGCAGCAACGGCGTCGACACCGATCCCAACTGGGAGTTGAACCCGTTCTTCACCCACGGCCTGCTGAGCCAAGATCGTCCCTGGAATTTCAAGATTCGGGCCAGCTATACCTTCGGCTTCAACCTGACTGCCTCCGCCGATCTGCGCTGGTTCGCGGGACGGCCTTGGGGCGCCACCCAATACTGCTACGAGATCTCCAGCTCGGGGTGCAATGACCCCTACTACCAGAGCATCCTGCTCCAGGCCAAAGATGCGAACAGGGAAGAGAGCCACGCGCTGCTCAACCTCAGATTTGCTGAGAACTTCAAGCTGGGCGACATCATCCTCACACCCTCGCTCGATATAACCAACGTCTTTAACGCCGCCATCGATCCCAACACCGATATCCAAACCGACGTCGGTGCTATCTATTCCCTGCAGTCCGCAGCGACGGGCAAGACGGTTTCAGCTTTCGGGAAGCCCTATTCGCTCTCACCCCCTCGCCAGTTCAAGGTCGGGCTTCGCTTGTCCTTCTAGTCGCAGGAGCATGTGGGCGCAAACCTGAACCGCACGCTGACCGGCCGGGCAGCCGCCAAGCTGCCCGGCCTTCTTTCGCTGGACGGGGGTGCCAAGGCGAGAAAATATCCTGACCCTCCGTTGATATGAGCCACCCATGCGATAGAAAGTGGTGCCTTTGGGATCGTCGTGGGGGCTGTGGGGACTGCGGCCGGCGCACGTGCGGTTTGAGATCTCACCAGGGTGCTCGGAAACGGTCGGCTCGCGCCGGGCGAGAGCAGCTGACCGAGGACACTGTGCGGTTCGGCATGAACGACCTGGTGGCTTTCAAACTCGGCATTAGCTTCCGTCTGGGAAGCCCGATCTCCGTCGAAGCCAAGGTCTTTGGAAGGAATCGAACCTCGGTGACGGCGAGAAACCAATGCCTCGGAGAGTTGGGCCACCAAGCCCGCCGAAGGGGAGGAGGAATCGATGAAACGGTTCACGATGCTTGCTGCGATAACGACGCTTGCCACTTCAGTTTTCGCAGCTGGGGCAACCGCGGAAAAGAAACTGGCGCCGTTGCCGATCGAGGAGGCCGCTGCCGCGCCTGCCCTGACCCCGGTCCCTGTAGATCTCTCGCCGGATGGCCAGTGGCTCGCGTACACCGCCGAGGATCCCAGGGCACACCCACCGATTCGGGAAGGAGGACACGAGTTTACCTCCACCGGCGTGCCAATGAGCTGGGGCGGGGGTGAGGTGGGACTCTGGGTCACCAACACCGTAACGGGCGAGAGCGTCGACCTCAACGCGAAGGGGGCGATGAGCTGGGGCGGGGCGTGGTCTCCCGACGGCAGGCGACTCGCGTTCTACTCGGACAGGGGCGGCCAGGTCAACCTCTGGGTCTGGGAGAAATCCACCGGTCGAGCTCAGCAAGTTTCCGACGCCATCGCACGGCCGTACTTCTGGTTCGAGCTGGTACGCTGGTCACCGGACAGCCGCACGGTGCTCTGCAAGGTGCTCCCCGAGGGCATGACTCTGGCGCAGGCCGCCGCGCTTCTCCCAACTGTTGGTCCACGCGTCGCCGTCAAGGATTGGAGCAAGCCGTCGGTCCTCGTTCTCAACTCACCGACCACAAAGACGCAGAAGGAAGCAAGTTCGGTCACGGAACCGGAAATTGTCGGCGCCGCCCTTACCAACACTGCCCTTGCCGACCTTGCCCTCATCGACGTCGAGACTGGGAAGCTCACGCGCATCGTGCGCGGCGCGAAGCCACGGTGGTTCTCCTTCTCGCCCGACGGCACGAGCGTCGGCTTCACGACCTTGCTAGGGTTTGAGGCCAACTCGCAGCAGCCGGTGTTTGACCTGCGGTTGTACTCCACGACGGAGCACCGGGCCCAGGTCCTTGTCCCGCGCATCAGGCAGAACTACGGAATCAGCGTGAGCTGGTCTCCCAACGGTCGATCCCTGGCCTACCTGACCAGCGGCCAGCGGGCTGAGGGAGGCTGCTTCCTCGTCCCCGCGACCGGAGGGGAGGCCCATTCGTGTGCCGACGGCAAGCACCCGAGCTTTGGCGCCGACTTCCGTGCGCCGCTGTGGGATCAAGCGGGGAGGAATCTCTACTTCATCGGCGGCTTTGCGGTCTGGAAGACGGATCTCTCGGCTGGGACGACCACCGAGCTGGCGAGGGTCCCGTCCCGCTGGGTCACCGGCATTGTTGGTCCGGTCAGCGGAGGCCGCTTTTGGTCGCCCGACGGTGGGCAGTCGATGGTCGTGACCACCCGTGACGACGTAAGCAAGCAGGCTGGCTTTTACAAGATCGACGTCGGGACCGGACGGGTGGACAAGCTCCGCGAGGAGAACAAGCACTTCGGTTGGGACTCCGATTTTGACGTGTCCGATGATGGCCGGCAAGTTGTCTGGGAGGAAGAGGACGCCGCCCACCCACCGGACTTCTGGATCGCGACGGGAGACTTCCGGGAGATCCGAAGGGTCACCCACGTCGCACCCGTATTCGACCAATACGAGATGGGGGAAAGCAGGCTCATCGAATGGATGAGCGTCGACGGGCAGAAGCTGCGCGGCACGCTTCTGCTGCCATCGGGATACAAGGAGGGTACCCGCTACCCCCTGGCGGTTTTCGTCTACGGCGGGCGGTTCGGGTCGAACGATGTCAACCAGTTCGGGCTCTGGGGCTCGTTCGCAACCCTCAACATGCAGGTGATGACAACCCGAGGCTACGCGGTCTTCTCCCCGGACGCACCGCTGCGGGTTGGGGCGTCGCTGAAAGGCCTTGCGGACACCGTGCTCCCGGGCGTCAACCGCGTGATCGAGATGGGGATCGCCGACCCCGATCGCCTCGCCGTGATGGGGCAGAGCTACGGCTCGTACTCGGTCCTCGCCCTGCTCGTTCAGACCACCAGGTTCAAGGCCGCCATCATCACAGCAGTGGTCGAGAGCGACATCCTGGCCGGGTACCTGTACATGAACAACGACGGGACGGACAGCACAGGGTACTTCGAAGAGGGGCAGGGCGGTATGGGGGGCACGCCGTGGCAGTACCCGGCCCGGTATCGCGACAACTCGCCAGTTTTCCTATTCGACAAGATCGAGACCCCGCTCCTCATGGAGCACGGAACCATGGACTCCCTGCCACTGTGGTGGCCCGACGCCACCTTTGTGGCGCTGCGGCGGCTGGGCAAGGAGGTGCAGTACGCCATGTACGCAGGCGAGGGTCACGTCATTGGTGGGTATGCCAACACGGTCGATTTCTGGAACCGCCGGCTGGTGTTCCTCGAGGAGCACCTGGTGGTTCAAGGGCCGAAACCGAGCCCGTGAGACTGGATCTGAACCTGTCACCGAAGGGAGGCATACTTCAATGAGACCTCGCTACTCGTGGCATGCCGTCGGCACTCTCGTGCTTTTCTCGGCCGTGGTCGGGGGAGCGCACGCAGAGTCTCCCACCTCGCAACCTGTGCCTCTCTCCGTGGAAGAGGTCCTCCAGGCACCCACGGTTGCCGCCTACTCGCCCCCGGCGTTCTCCCCGGACAATCGCCTCCTCGCGTACGTCGTCACGGACAACGCCCGGCGCCGTGAGGCGATTGACAGCAAGCAGCTCGACCGTATGGGGCTGGCGTGGTACGGGATCGCGGGCGACATCTGGATCAACGACCTCGAGACCGGCACCCGTCGCAACCTCACGGGCGGGGTCGGAGACAACTGGGCGCCGGGCTGGTCGCCCGACGGCCGGCGTCTGGCGTTCCTTTCTGATCGTGCCAGCGGTGGGAAGACGGTCGGCCCGGCGCGCCTGTGGGTCTGGGACCGCGCCTCGAACGTCCTCCGCCAGGTAGGCGATGCCGATGTGCGGGAGGGCTACGCCGGGCTTCAGTGGACCCGCGACTCGCGGTCGGTGCTGGTGACGCTCTTTCCGGAGGAGCTCGGCCGGGAAGGGTACGCAGCGCTCGTTAGCGGAGAGGGGCCAACGCCAGGCGCGGCGAGCGGCGTGACCGCGAAGGTCTTCGAGTTCGATCCGTCGGCGACGGGCTCCGCGCCGGCCACCGATCAGGTGAACCTCGATATCTGGCGCCGGGACCTCGCCCTGATCGACGCCGAGACGGGGGGCGCGAGACGGGTGGTGAGCAGGGTTCGGGTCGGGACCTACATCCTCTCGCCCGACGGCACGACGCTCGGGTACAGCGTGCTTGACCGCGCGGAGAAACCCGGGACCGGGCAGTACCTCTTCAAGATCGTCGCGCAGGATCTCGCGACGGGCAGGGTTCAGACGTGCGCATCGGACGTGCGGCTCGACCTGTTCGGCACCACGTTCAGCTGGTCGCCGACCGGCGAGATGATCGCCTACCGCACGGCCGGCCCGCTCGCCACGGACGAGCTCTACGTCGTTCCCCGTGCCGGAGGCGCCGTCACTCGCGTTGCCAACAACCCGGCGGTCGATCCGCTGGGGCTGACTGAAATCGACCGGCCGGTGTGGGACCCGGGCGCGGGGCACGTCTTCTTCACTCGCAAGGGCGTCGTGTGGCGCGCCGCGGCGGACGGGTCTGGGGCGTCCGAATTCGCGACGCTCCCCGACCACGAGCTGCAGACCATAGCCCCGCGACAGGGGAGGCTCTTCTCTCCGGACCTGGGCCGCTCGGCCATCGTGATGACGTCGAGCCCAAACAGCAAACGCGTGGGTTTCGCGAAGGTCGATCTCCGAACGGGCGTCACCTCCCTGCTCTTCGAGGAAGACAAGCGCTACGGTGGGTATGGCACCGACCCCACGATCTCACCGGACGGAGCCCGGGTGGCGTACGTCGCCGAGGATGCACTTGAGCCGGCCGACCTGTTCGTCCTCGCCGGTGATCTGGCGCGGCCGCGAAAGGTGAGTCAGGTCGCGCCGGCGCTTACGGGCCGGGCTCTCGGAAGGGCCGAGGTGATCGAGTGGCGCAGCGTGGACGGCGAAACGATGCGGGGTGCGATCGTCTACCCCGTGGCCTACGAACGCGGGAAGACGTATCCCCTGATCGTTAAGGTCTACGGCGGCAGCTCGATCTCGAACGACCTGAACCAGTTCGGGTACGCACTCGCAGCCGTGGAGAACCTGCAGCTCTATGCCACTCGGGGGTATGCGGTGCTTCTCGCCGACTCGAAGCTCAACCTGGGAACACCGATGGCGGACCTGATGAAGAGCGTGATGCCCGGCGTCGACAAGGCCGTCGAGCTGGGCGTCGCGGACCCGGCGCGCATCGGAATCACCGGGCACAGCTACGGGGGCTACAGCACGCTCGCGCTGATCGTGCAGTCGTCGCGCTTCAAGGCCGCCGTGATGCGCGCGGGGCTCGGTGACCTGATCGGCATGTACGGGTCGCTGATGCCCGACGGCACGAACTACGGCCTGGCGTGGGCCGAGAGCGGACAGGGCCGTATGGGCGGGAGCCCATGGGAGGTCCGCGAGAGGTACCTGGAAAACTCCGCGGTCTTCTACCTCGACCGTGTCCAAACGCCGTTGCTGATCATCCACGGTGGCGCCGACCGCGCGGTGCCCTCCTTCATGGCCGACGAGGTCTTCACCGGTCTGCGCCGCCTGGGCAAGCCCGTCGCCTACCGCAGGTACGAGGGCGAGGACCACTGGGAGGGAACCTGGAGCAGGGCGAATCAGGTCGATGTCCTCAACCATGTGATCGCCTGGTTCGACCGCTACCTCAAGGGAGGGAGCTCATGAACCGAGCAACGTCGTCGTCATGGTGGACTCTGATACTCCCGACGTTCGCCTGCTCCGCCGCCGTCGTGGCACTGGCTCCAAGCGCATTTGCCGAGGGACGGGTGCTACCGCTCGAGATCCAGGACGCGGTGTGGGCCCTCGATCTCCAGGTTCAGGGCGTCATGGCGGCGTTTTCCCCGGACTCCCAACTCGTCGCGTCGGTGGTGTGCGATCCGAGGCGTCGGGTCGCGACAGACGACAAGGCATCCGGCAAGGAGAAGACGCGGCGCAGCGGGCTCACGGTCGGGTGCGACGTCTGGCTCACACCGGCCGGCGGCGGGCCGTCGCGCAACCTGACCGCGGCGAAGGGCAACAGCTTCGGTCCCTCCTGGTCGCCGGACGGGCGGTTGCTCGCATTCACCTCGGATCGCGACGGCAAGCCGCGTCTGTGGCTCTGGGATCGGAAGGCGGATACATTTCGCGTGCTATGGGGGGCGACGACGCGGACGTGGCTCGGGTACGAGACGCCGGTGTGGACACCCGATGGCAGGGCGCTGGTCGTCAAGGCGACACCGGAGGGCGTAAGCGAGGAGGAGCTCGAACTGGGGTTCGGGCGCGGTGGGTCGGAGGTCAAGGACAAGGAACCGGGGTCGACGCTGGTCCTCTTCCGCTCGCCGCCGCCGAGCCCGGCCGACAAGGGTGCCGCGACGGGGTTTCAGGGCGCCCAGCACCTCTTCTGTGATCTCGCGATCGTGGACATCGCCACCGGCAAGTCGCGTCCGCTCCTGCGGCGCGTCCATCCCGCGGCCTACCGGCTCTCGCCGGACGGGCGCGAGCTGGCGTACATGGACGTTCGCGGGCCCGGCCCCGCCGACTTCGCGGCGTTCAGCCAGAGCATCGCTGTGGTCGAGCTCGCGACCGGCCGCACGCGTGACCTCGTCGACGGCGTCCTCCAGTCCTTCCCGGGTGCGATGAGCTGGTCGCCGGACGGGAAGTGGCTGGCATACACGGCGACAACGCCCAAGAAGTCCACGGTCACCCGGATCACCGACGTGACGGGTGAATCGGGCGGAGGGGAGCTCTACGTCGTCCCTGCCGCGGGGGGGGAGGCCCGCGTCTTCAAGGGCGCGCCCGAAGCGATCTTGAGCACGGATTTCACCCCACCCCGATGGGACGCCCGCAGCGAGCACGTCTACGTCGTCGGCAAGGACCGCGTGTGGAAGGCGACGCCGGCCACGATGGCGGTCGAGGCGTTGACCGCTGAGACGCCGTACGAAGTGCGGGAAATCGTCGCGAGCGCGTCGGACAACAGGTACTGGACGCAGGATGAAGGCCGGTCGCTGTTCGTCTGCACCCGCGAAAAGACCTCGAGGAAGGCTGGCTTCGCGCGCGTGGACACCCAGACCGGTCGCATGGAGCCGGTGTTGGAGCAGGACAAGAGGATCGGTGTGCTGTTCGACGGCCCCGTCACGTCCCCCGACGGCCGCTGGGTCGCCTACACGGCCCAGAGTGCGACAGAAAGCCAAGACGTGTGGATCGCCGGAGCCGGCTTTTCCGCGCCGCATCGCCTGACCACGATCAACCGGCAGCTCGACAAGTACGTCTTCGGGGCGGCGCGGCTGATTGACTTTCATAGCCTCGACGGCGAGCCGCTACGGGCGTCTCTGCTGCTCCCCGCGGGCTACGAGGCGGGCAAACGTTACCCGACGGTGGTGTGGGTGTACGCTAGCGACTCCGGGTCGCGGGCGGTCGACCACTTCGGGTTGGTCGGAATTTCCGCCTACAACATGCACATGCTCACGACTCGGGGCTACGCCGTGATGTGGCCCGACATTCCGACTCACGTCGGCTCGCCGATGCAGGACCTGATGAAGGCGGTCATGCCGGCCGTCGACAAGCTAGTGGAACTTGGGATCGCCGATCCCGACCGCCTGGCGGTGATGGGGCAGAGCAACGGAGGCTACTCCACGCTCTCGCTCGTGGTTCAGACCACCCGCTTCAAGGCGGCGGTGATGAACGCCGGGTTCGGAGACCTGGTCGGGTTCTACGGCTCCATGAGCTACGCCGGCACCGGAAGCTGGATCCCCTGGCTCGAGCGCATGGGCGGGAGCATGGGCGCTGCCCCGTGGGAGGTCCCTCTCCGGTACGTGGAGAACTCCCCCGTCTTCTACCTCGACCGCATCAAGACACCGATCATCGTCCAGGCCGGAGGCGACGACGAGGCGATCGTCCAATTCTCAGACCAGGTGTGGGTCGGCCTGCAGAGGCTGGGGAAGGACGCCACCTACCTGCGGTACAGCCAGGAAGAGCACGTCCTAACCAAAGCGGCGAACCTTGTCGACTACTGGAAACGGGTGATCGCGTTCTTCGACGAGAAGGTCAAGGGCGCGAAGACGGCATCAGGATCGTGAGCGGTCCCGCCACTATCCCGTGGCACGCCGCCGTGGCTCGCCGCCCGGGCCGGCTTCCGGCCGACCCGGTGGGCGACAGGAAAATGGAGGAACCATGAACCGAAACGCAGTCGTGGCCTGCATATTCTGCGTCCTGGGATCCCAACCCCGGCTGTTGGCGTCCGCGCCCGGCGAGCCGGTCCAGGCGCCTCTGACGGTCGGGGAGGCGCTCGGAACACTGGCCCTGGCCAGCCGCATGCCCATCGCGCTGTCCCCCGACGGCGAGCTTGTAGCGTACACCGTGAAGGACGACAGCAAGCTCGAGAGCACGCAAGACGAGCGGTACGCCTACTACTCGCGCACGGGCGCCTTCAACGAAGCGCTCGGGTGCGACGTCTGGGTCGCGAACACGAAGTCGGGTGAGTCCCGAAATCTCACGGGAGGGAAGGGCACCGGCTCGAGCCCGGTGTGGTCGCCGGACGGGAAGTTCCTGGCGTTCTACTCCGATCGCACCGGCACGTTCCGCGTCTGGCTCTGGGAGCGGGCGACAAGGAAGATCCGCCAGCTCTCGAACGCGATCGCGCGGCCGTTCTTCAACTACCAGGTGGTCCGGTGGACGCCAGACAGCCGCTACGTCCTCGCGAAAGTGCTGCCCGAGGGCTTGAGCGTCGAAGGAGCGGCGGATCTGATGCGCCCGAAGTCTCCGGCCGCTCAGAAGACGGGCAAGACCGTGGGGGTGACGGTGTTCAGCTCCCCCGCAGCGGACGCCAAGAGCGGCGCCAAGGCACCGGTGGAAAAACGCGTCGGGGACGAAACGTGGATGAACCGTTACACCGGCGATCTCGCCCTCATCGAGGCCGCCACGGGGAAGATCGAACACGTCGTCACCGGTATCAAGCCGCTCGGCTACTGGATCTCTCCGAACGGCCGATACCTCGCGTACACCAACTGGAAGGGAATCGAGGAGAACACCCAGCAACCGGTCTACGAGCTCAGGATCCTGTCGTTCGCCGACCGCCGCTCGCAGGTGCTGGTCCCCAGGCTGAAACAGGAATACGGGATCTCCGTCAGTTGGGCGCCGGATAGTGGTTCGCTGGCGTACACGGATACCGGCAAGGGTGATTGCTGGGTCGTGAGCAGGGACGGCGGCGAACCCAGGAACCTCACCCCCAGCGCGCACCCGCCGTTCAGTGACGAACATCGGGCCCCACTCTGGGATGCGAGCGGAGCGTCGATCGTGCTCCTGAGCAGCGAGGATTACGGGCGGGTCGGCTTCGGCAAGGTCTGGGTAGCGTCACCAGGGACAGGCTCCTTCAGGCAGATCGCCGACATCCCCGACCACGTCGTCCTCGAGGCCCTGGCTCCGGTGGGCGGCGGCCGCTTCTGGTCGCCCGATGGCGGGTCCGTGATCGTGATGACCCGGCAGGAGCAGACGAAGGCGATGGGGTTCTACAGGCTTGATCTGTCCGGCGGCCCCGCGACGCTCCTTTTCGAGGAGCCTCGGTTCTCCAGTTGGGACCGCATCTTCCAGACGGACGTCAGCCGCGATGGCGAGAGGCTCGTGTACGTCAGTCAGGACGCACAGCACCCGGAGGACATATGGGTGGCCGGGTCCGACTTGGGCGGCCGACGGCAGATCACCCACATCAACCCGCAGACCGAACGTATGGCGTTCGGGAAGAGCCGGCTCATCGACTGGCGGGGGCTCGACGGCCAACCGCTCCACGGAGCCTTGCTCCTGCCCGCCGGTTACCAGGAAGGCCAGCGGTACCCCCTCGTCGTGGACGTGTATGGCGGGTCCTACCGCTCGACCAGCGTGTACAGGTTCGGGCTGTCCGGCTCGGGCGTTGAGAACCTGCAGCTGCTCGCGACTCGGGGCTACGCCGTCCTGCTGCCCGACACCCCACTCCGCAAGGGCACGCCGATGCAGGACCTGCTCAAGACGGTCATGCCCGGCGTCGACCGCGCCGTGGACCTCGGGGTCGCCGACCCGGAAAGACTCGGCGTGATGGGCCACAGCTACGGCGGGTACTCCACCCTCTCCCTGATCGTCCAGACGACGCGTTTCAAGGCGGCGGTCGACAGCGCAGGACCCGCCAACCTGATCAGCTTCTACGGCGTGATGGACAAGACCGGGGGCGCCGGGGGAATCGGTTGGTCCGAGACCGGCCAGGGGGGCATGGTCGGCACGCCCTGGGAGGTCAGGGACCGGTACCTCGAGAACTCCCCGCTGTTGTACCTGGATCGCGTCCAGACCCCGGTGCTGATCGTGCAGGGCGACCTCGACCTCATCACCTTGCAGTCCGACGAGGTGTTCGTCGCGCTCCGGCGTCTCGGGAAGGAGGTCGTGTACGCCAAGTACGCGGGTGAGGACCACTGGGAGGGTACCTGGAGCGCCGCGAACGCGACGGACTACTGGAACCGGGTGATTGCCTGGTTCGACACGCACCTCAAGGGTCCGGGCGCTTCGAAAACGAACTGATGACGATCTGGGGCACGATCCGGGAACGCTGGGTCGGTGCGGAGGCCGACTGGTGGTGAAACGACGCCGGAGAGACCGCACAGGGAGGTGAACCATGAAATCGAGTACGCGTTCAGGCGCTCTCATGAGCGTTCTCGCCGCCGGTCTCGCTGCGTGCATTGCCGCCGCGGCCGACGCCCGTCCGGTGACTTCCATGGACCTCCTCACGCTGCGTGATGTGGGCGGCGTGAGCATCTCGCCCGACGGCCAATTCGTCCTGTATCAGGTGCGACAGGCGGACCCCACAACCAACGGGTACTCCAACCGGTGGGTGCTCCTCGACGTCGCGACCCGCGAGGAGCGCACCATCGTCGTCGACGGGGGCGAGCCGATATTCGACGCCTCCGGCGACTGGAAGACCTTTCCGCCGGTATGGTCCGAGAAGAGCGACGCCTTCTGCTACGCGCGAAAGGACCAGGGTCATGTCACCGTTCATCGGCTGATCCTGGGGGGATCGGACCAACCGCTCGTCGTCGGCGAGGGCGAGGTCGTCGATCTGCGCCCGAATGCACTTGGTGTCGCGTACCTAGCCGTCGAACACGCCACTGCCGAGATGGAGCGAGTCGCGCAGGAGGATCTGCGCAACGGCTACCTGCTCGCACTCGGCTACCCGTCATGGACGCAGGAGAAGATCAACCAGTTTGCCCCGTGGGAGGGTCGCCCGGACTTCAGTGCCAAGAAGGTCCAAACGGGGTATGACGTGGACGTTCGAACCGGGGTCGCCCGGCCGCAGCCGACGGCGCCCGGTTCGACGTTCGTTCCCGACGCCCTGACCCGCGGCATCGCCGACTTCTACTACGCCGTCCATGCCGCGCGCTCTCCCGACGGTTCACGCGAGGCGTTCTGCGCGACCACGAAGGCGAAGGGACAAGCGGGCCAGCACAACGCGATCTACGCGGTGCCACCTCAGGGCGGGGAGGTCGTCCGCCTGTCTCCCGTCACGGAAGAACCGATCAGGCAGCTGGCGTGGTCAGCCGATGGCCGCCACGTCTACTACCTGCGGATGACCGACCACACCGGACAGAACGTGTTCGTCACCGAGCCCGAGACCCCTACAGCCAGGCCGCTGACGAACGTGCCCGGCTACCTCGACACGTGTTCCTTCGCCAAGGCGTCGGCCGTTGCCGCCTGCACGCTCGAGTCGGCCCAGAAGCCCCAGGAGGTAGCGCTGGTCCACCTCGACACCGGCGCCGTTGACGTGCTGACCGATCTGAACCCCGGATTCAACCGGCTGGAGAAGACGCGGATCGAGAAGCTCGTCTGGACCAACAAACACGGCGACGTCATGTACGGCGTGCTGACATATCCCGCGGGCCACCGCCCGGGCACGCTGTACCCGTTGATCATCACCACGTATCGCGCGCACGGGTTCCTGCGCGGAGCCGTCGGTGACGAGTATCCAGTCAATGTGTTCGCAGCACACGGCTCCTTCGTGCTCGCGCTCGACATCTACAACACGTCGTACGAGCCAATCGCGCTCGACCAGCAACAACCGTTCGAGGTGACCATTCTCGACTGGCAGTCGCCCCTCGACGGCATCGAGCAGATCGTGGGCGAGCTCACCAAGCGCGGTCTCATCGACAGCCGGCAGGTCGGGATCTGCGGGCTGAGCCACGGCTCGGAGATCACGAACTACTCGATCAGCCACTCGAACATCTTCGCCGCGGCGATCGCGGATGGCGGCTCCGCCCGCGACCCGCTGTTCTATTACCTGAAGAGCGAGAGCTGGAACACGCTGTTCAAGTCGTGGGGGTTGGAGGGCCCGCCGTACGAGGCCAATCTCCCCAAGTGGCAACAGATGTCGCCGGCGCTGAACGCGGGCCGGATCACGGCACCGTTGTTGATGAACGCGCCGGATTCAGAGTACGTCATCGCGCTTCAGCAGTACTGGGAGATGCGCGACCATCACCGTCCCGTCGAAATGTGGATTTACGCCGACGAAGGCCACATCAAGCACCAGCCGGTGCACCGCCTCGGTGTCTACGATCGCAATGTCGACTGGTTCGATTACTGGTTGCGAGATGTGCGCGATCCGGATCCCGCCAAGCTCTCCCAGTACAAGCGCTGGGATGAACTCCGCGCCGAACGCCCCGGCTCGGACAAATGAGGGTAGACTCCTCTTCCGTGGCTCGTGACTCGGCCCGAAACCTGGCGAGTGCGAAGGCGACGTTCCTCTTCGTTGGAGCGGCGGCGACCCTCCTCAGCGCATCGTGCGGCCACCGCACCACGCTGCAGGTGGGCGATGGCCACCTCAACGTCCTCATCATTACCCTCGACACAATCCGGGCGGACCGACTTGGGGCCTACGGCAACCGACGGGTCGAGACGCCGTTCATCGATGGCCTCGCCGCACGCGGCGTGCTCTTTGAGGAGTGCGTGACGGCGGCTCCGCTGACGCTTCCCTCGCATACGTCCATCTTCACCGGAACCTACCCCATCTACCACGGCGTCAAAGACAACGGCGACTTCGTGGTACCGGCGGACCTTACGACCATGGCAGAGCTGTTCCGCGAGAAGGGGTATCGTACGGGGGCGTTCGTGGGCGCTTTTGTGCTCTCTGCGCGGTGGGGGCTCAACCGTGGCTTCGACACCTACACCGAGCCCACCGGCGCCTCGGCGGCCGACATTCTCTCAATGGGCGATGTGCGGCGGCGCGGGGAGGCAGTGGTCGACGATGCTCTCGCCTGGCTGAAACAGCCGTCGACATCGCCGTTCTTTGCCTGGATCCACCTGTACGACCTGCATCTGCCATACGAACCTGTGTCCCCCTTCCGCGAGCGGTACCCGAATGAACCATATCTAGCCGAGATCGACTACAGCGATGCCCAGTTGGCTCGAATTGGTGCCTTCCTCGAGTCCGCCGGTCTCGCTGAGCGGACCATGATCATCTTCGCCGGAGATCATGGCGAAGGGCTCGGAGATCACGGGGAGACGGACCACGGCCTGTTGGTCTACCAAACTACCGTGAGGGTACCACTCATCATCACGCACCCCGGCCTCCAGTCCCGAGGTGTCCGGCGCCCGGAGGTCGTCTCACTTGTGGACCTTCTCCCGACCGTGGCGGACGCCACCGGCATCCGGCGGCCCGCGGAGATTCAAGGCCAGAGCCTCTGGTCCATGCTCGGGGGGGCGGGCACGTTCCGCGAGCGGCCTGTGTACACCGAGACCTACTACCCGCGCCTGCACTTCGGGTGGAGTCCGCTCACCTCGCTGGAGGACCGCCGCCTCCAGTTCATCGACTCACCTGAGCCTGAACTCTACGACCTCGCAACGGACCCCGAACAGAGGAGAAACCTTCTGGACGGCAAGCCCCAGCTGCTTGGAGAAATGAGGCAGCGGCTAAACGAGCTTGAAGTATCGTTAGGGCGCAACGCGAAGACCGCGACCCAAGCCCCGAGCGCCGAGACGATCGCGAAACTGAGGTCGCTTGGCTATCTTGTAGGGGTTGGAAGCCTCGACCGGGACAGCCAAGAGAACTTGCCGAGCCCACGCAGTAAGCTTCCCATTTACAACCTGCTCATTCAGGCCCAGGACGCTCTCGTCGCCGGGGATGAGCCGTTGGCCGAGCAGCGGATCCGAGAGGTGCTTGGGAAGGACCCAGGGGTCGTCAATGCCTGGACGATGCTTGGCGGGCTGTGCCACCGCGAGGGGCGTGTGGCCGACGCGGTGGCGGCCTACGAGGAAGCCGTTCGGAGGAGACCAGGCGACCCTGCCATGAGTTCGGCACTTGCAACGGTGCTGCTTACAGCAGGGCAGCCCGAAGAAGCCAGGCGCACGCTCGAGGCCGCCCGGAGCAACCACCCGGAGGATCCGCGCATCTACTTCCTCCTTGGGACGGTTGCGGAGGAGGAAGGGCGTCTCAACGATGCCCTCGTCTTGTACCGCAAGACCCTCGCGCTCAACCCCCTGTCGGCGCCTGCGCACGTCATGATCGGCGCGCTCGCATTGCGGCATCGTGACGTTGCCACCGCCGAGCAGGAACTCAATGCCGCCCTCGAGCTCGACCCCGCGGTCGCGGGCGCCCGATTCTGGCGCGGACAGATCCTGGAGCAGCAGGGCCGGGGCGAAGAGGCGATAGCAGCATACAGCGAGGAGCTCGCGGCCACCCCCAGGGACCTGCGGACGGCTTACGCGCTCGCGGAAGCGTACTCAAAGCTCGGGCGGTCCACCGAGCAGGAGAAGACCCTTCGGGACGCGATTGACGCAAACCCGACCGCACCCGTGCCCTACTTGACTCTTGCGAAGCTATACCTCGACCGCGGCGAACACCTCGAGGACGCGGTTCGACTTGTAGAGGACGCGCTCAAGCGCAAGCCGGTCGGTCCGCAGCTCGCGCTAGCCAATTTCTTGCTCGCCGACCTGTACAATCGACTGGGTGACGCGGTGCGGTCCCAGGAGTACGCACGCCGCGGACGGGAGGCCGCCCAGGCGAGCCCCCGCAGGAACCATTGAGTACCAGGAAACTCGTACCGCGACGACTGATCCCAGAGGCCCTACGCTCATCGAGAGTGTGGCCACGAGCGAGCTAAAGATCTGACCTGTTTAGCACGTCGCGGCGAGTCGGACGCCCTCATCAGGGACAAGATGCAAGACCTCAAATACGGAGAGAGAATCGGCGCATCTTGATCTCGGCATACTTGCCATCTGCACCGATAGACCATCCAATTTTGTTTGCGATCACCCTTACGGTAGCCAACCGTTGACAGGATGTGAGCAGTCACCTATTCTACGGTTCGAGGTAATCATACATGATGAATGGTGGTCGGACGCTGATCTGGACCGCGAACCTGCTATTGCACCTAGGGCGCGGCAACCCTGAAGGTCCCGGGCGCCATGCAAAAGAGCCAGCATCCTGATCTGGCCAATACTACACTCGCCGTGAAAAAGAGGACCTTGGAGGAACCCCCCCATGAAGACCCTCCGATTCAAGTGCCCCATCCTCTTCCTCGTCGCCGCGCTCCCTGCAGCGCTCGCGCTTGCCCAAACGTCCGCACCGCAGCGACCCATGACGCCCGACGACGTGCTCCGTCTTGAGGAGGTGGGCGATGTTTCGTTCTCGCCGGACGGCAATTGGCTCGCATACGTCGTCAAACGCGCCAAGACGGTCACCTACCACAAGTGGGACTTCTTATGGGGAAACGACCGCGCGGACGTCTGGCTCGTCCCCTCTAGCGGCGGCACGCCCATAAACTTGACCAAGGGCGCGTCGGATAATTCTGGATTCTGGCTGCCGTCCTGGTCGCCTGATGGGACCCGGATTGCGATGCTCTCAACGCGCGGGGAAAACGTGCGGCTCTGGGCCTGGGAAAGTTCGTCTGGAAGCCTGAAACCCCTGACCGAGCGCGGGGTGGACACTTGGGATCTTGGCGACAAGGGCCCGGTCTGGGTCTCCGCCCACGAGCTCTTCTGCCCGGTTCTTCCCGCAGGGGAACGACCGCTCTCCATGACCATCGAGGTCGAATCGGGCGAGAAGGCGATGCGGGAGTGGCCGAAAGCTTGGAAGGGAGATGAAACGACCGTCAGCGTGCTCGAGAGCGGCGTGCCGGTGGACGTCAACAAGAGACCGCAGAGCCAGCTGCTCTGGATCGACGCGACTACAGGTGCGCAGCGAGTTGTGGCCGCGGCGGCGAGCTTCCGCGACCTTCGCCTCTCGCCAGATAAACGTCGTCTTGCTTTCCTGACACAGTCGGAACAGATGCTGCCCGATCCCAAGAAGCTCCTCCCCCCCCGCGAGGGGAAGCTCTTCGCCATCTTTCTCGTGAGTACCACCAGAGATGCGAGTCCCGCCCGCGTCGAAGGCGTGCGGGAGGTGTTCGAGGGGTCGCTGACCTGGTCGCCCGACGCCAGTCGCTTCGCCGCAGTGGCTTCGCTCACCAATTCGCCGCAGGTGCCGCCGCGCGTTCTCGTGTGCACGGCT
Organism: Thermoanaerobaculaceae bacterium; assembly: GCA_050018455.1. Lineage (GTDB taxonomy): Bacteria > Acidobacteriota > Thermoanaerobaculia > Thermoanaerobaculales > Thermoanaerobaculaceae > RBG-13-68-16. Next base: position 20,734 of record JBEKAA010000031.1, read on the forward strand.
TCCGGGATTTGCGAGGCAGCGTCGGGGGATGAGATCGATCCGACCCCCGCCGTGAACGACCATCCGAGGGTTGTCTGGTCAGCAAAGCAGGAACTGCTCGTTCTTGCGAGATCCACGAAAGCGTTCGAGAAACTTGAGAAGGAGGACCGACCAGACTGGTGGCTCGTCTCAGTTGGTACGACGCCCCGCAACGTCACGGCCGGTTTGAAATCTGCTCCGGCCCTACTGCTTCCGCGTGGGGATGGCTCTTTCTTGGGTATCGCAGATGGGGGCCTCTGGCAGATCAACATGGGCCCGGAGCCGCCGCGGAACTTGACGGAGAAGTTCAAAGCGAAGATCGCTTCAATCGTCTGGCCCAAGGAACCGACGCTCGAAAAGGGTGACCCGTCACAACTCATCGTGGGTGTTCAGAAAGATCAGACGACGGATCTGTACACGATCGACCTGTCTTCCGGAAAGCTCAGCCCCTTTGCCAAGCCCCTTCCCGGTGCCAGCCTTGCATCGCTTGACACCGGCAAGGGGACGGCGGTCTTCACGGCCGCGACTCGCGACGGGAGCTTTCTCTGGCTTTCGCGCCGGGACTCCGGATCGACTCGGGTTGTCGAAACGAATACCTTTCTCTCCGGTATCGCCGAGGGCAAGACCCGGAAGATCGAGTATCGCGGCCTCGACGGCCAGGACTTGAAGGCCTGGGTCATCCTTCCAATCGGTTATCAGGAAGGAGAGAAGTACCCACTCGTGACCTGGGTGTACGCGGGTTCAGTTGCTGGGGACAAGCCTACCTTGCTTGCGAACCTGAACGAGGCAATCTCTCTGAACCTGCAACTCCTGGCCGCGCACGGATACGCTGTACTTCTGCCCAGCATGCCGCTAAGCGAAGAAGGCGTGACGAGCGACCCCTACATGGAGCTGTCCAAAGGCGTTCTTCCCGCCGTGGACAAGGCCATCGAGCTTGGCATCGCCGATCCCAAGCGGTTGGGCCTGATGGGCCAGAGCTTCGGCGGCTTTAGCACCTACGGCCTCGTCACCCAGACGACGCGGTTCCAGGCTGCAGTGGCACTAGCCGGGTTGTCCGACCTCGCGAGCCTGTACGCGCAGTTCGATGCCCGACAGCGCTATGACGCCTTCCCTCAAGAGGACCTCTTCTACATGTTCCTCGCCGAGAGCGGCCAAGAGCGCCTCGGTAATCCCCCGTGGAAAGACTTTGGGCGGTACATTCGCAACAGCCCGATCTTCTACGTCGATCGGGTTGAAACGCCGCTCATGATCATTCAGGGTGACATGGATTACGTCGCCATGCAGCAGGGGGAGCAGTTCTTCATGTCCCTCTACCGCCAAAACAAGAGGGCCGAGTTTCTCCGCTACTGGGGCGAAGGACATGTTCTTGAGGGTCCAGCCAACATCCGCGACATGTGGCAGCGAATCTATGCCTGGTTTGACGAACTCTTGAAATCAAGGCCTAAAGAGGTCGCGAAAGAGAGGGAAGCCCCGTAATGTCCTCTCCTTTCTCCAGGGGGCGGACAAGACCTCGGTTGCACTTCGGCGCTTGGGCGAACGAGTCGAACGCGCCCGACAGGAGAGGAGCAGTACTGGCAGGAAAAATGCTGGTTTGCAAACCAAGTGCCCTACTGCAGGCGGATCCATAAGTGTCCTGACGGGAACTTGACTTGCGAAGCCTCTTCGATATGACCCGAACGCCCGGCACCGATAGTGCATCCCCATGGCGACCGCGTCGCCCCCTGCGGTCTCGACAGCTCGCAGGGCGTACACTCAGCCAAATCCAAACGACAAGCCCCCCACGACCAGACGACCTTCACAAGTCATCCCACTGCAGGAATCGCCCCCTTCCATGGTCCAACCCGGGCCGATCTGAGCCGGCTTCAGGATGCGGTTGGGCTTCAGCCGCCACTAGGGTGCGGTTTGCGAAGCGGCGGGATCGCCTGCTGCCGGAGGGTGTCGTGCAACAAACCGAGAGGAGAACGATGATGGACGCCCGTCTTGAAGTTCGAAACGGCATCTGCACCGCTCTAGCATTTTGTATTCAGTTGCTGTTTTCCGCGTTGGCTGTTGCACAGACCTCGACGCCAACCCCGACACCCACGCCCACTGAGCAGCCGCTCCCGCATGCGGCCTCGGCGGATATCGTCGTCAGCGCGCCGCGCATGGACATTCCGCTGAAAGAGAACCCGGCGGCGACCACGGTCGTCCAGGGCGAGGAACTCGCCACACTGCCGAAAACCATCGGCGCCGAGGAGGCACTCTGGCTCGTACCGGGCGTCAAGGTCGACAACCAGGCCGACGGCGAGCGCGTGCACATGTCGATCCGCGGCCAGGGCATCCTCACCGAGACAGGCATCCGCGGCATCACGGTGCTGCTCGACGGCCTGCCGCTCAACGACCCAACCGGCATCGCACCCGACCTGTTCGACGTCGACTGGGCCACGGTCAAGCGTGTCGAGGTCCTCCGCGGCCCGGCGTCGGCGCTGTACGGCGGCGGGGGGTCGGGTGGCATCGTCAACATCGAGACGCGCGACGGCGGCCCCGGTCCGGCGGGCGGCGAGGTCTCGGCGAGCGCCGGTTCGAACGGGTTCTGGAAGACGCTTGCAGAAGTGGGCGGCACCGATGGCAACATGAACTACCGCGTGTCCGGCTCCCGCATGGAGCTTGACGGCTACCGGGTCCATACCGCGGCCGATGCCACCAACCTTTACGGAAAGTTCAACTTCGACCTCAAGGGTGGTGATCGCCTCACGGCCATCGTAGCGGGTACCGAGTTCTTCAACCAGAACGCCGAGGGCCTCAACGCTGAACAGGTTTACCAGGACCCCAGGCAACCCAACCCCGACGCGCTCACGTACAACGAGTATCAGCTGACCCACCGTGCGACCGTCGGCGTAACAGGCAGGTTCGGCTTGACAACGAACTCCGACCTGTCTTTTGCGGCCTACACCCGGTTTACGCAGTGGACGGAGTCGGTGCCTTCTTCGGTGGATCACCGCATGTATCAGTCGCCGGGAGGCTACCTCCAGTACAGCCTCAAGACTCCCCTCGGCTCCATGAACAACGACTTCAGCATCGGCACCGACCTCAACTATCAAACCTTCAACGAGTACCAGCGCCCCAACCTCGGGGACGCGCACGAGGCGGCGACGATCCTTTCGGACCAGGACATCACCCAGCGCGGCGTCGCCATCTACCTTCTCGATCGGCTCGAGCTTTCGCCGGAGTGGAGCGTCATGGCCGGCCTGCGGCACGACTCGATCTACAACGATCTCAAAGACAGACTCGCCACCGCCGACCTCGACCTTTCGGGCAACAAGTCGTTCGCCAAGACCACCGCTCGAATCGGCCTCGCGTGGAATCCGACGCCTTCGTTCGGGGCCTACGCCTCGTGGGCGCAGGGCTTCCTGCCGCCGGGCACGGATGAACTGTCCGCCAACCCTGATCGCTTCGGCGGCTTCAACAACCACATCGTACCGGCCACCTCACAGGGCCCGGAGGTGGGCGTGCGCGGCGCCGTGTCCGACACGTTCACCTACGACGTGGCGGTCTTCCACCTCCTCACCGACAACGACTTCGGTCGCTACCGTGTGGATTCCAGGCCGCTGGAGACCTTCTACAACAACGCCGGGACGAGCGACCGCTACGGCCTCGAGACACTTCTCGGCTTTTTCCCGACTCCGAAGCTCTCGGTGGAGTTTGCCTACACGTACTCGCACTTCCTCTACAACCATGCGCTCTACGACGGCATCACGTACTACAACACCTGGCTGCCCAGCTCACCGGAGCACCAGGCTGCGCTTGACGTCGAATACAGGATCACGCCGAACTTCATGGTCGGCGTGAGTGCAGAGATGTGGACGCGCCAATACGTCGACCAAAGCAACACGGCCTCGGTTGGCGGCTCCACGCTGATCGGCGCGCAAATCGGCTACAAGACGCGGATCGCCGGGGTCGCGACCGACTTCCTGCTCTCCGGCCGCAACCTGGGTGGCAAGGAATACATCGCCTTCATGGAACCAGACCCCGACGGTAACTCGTATCATCCCGGCCCCGAACGGGAGATTTTCGCGGGAGTGACGGTCCGCTTTTGAACTCTGTGCGTACCGAGGACGCTGGCCAATGCGGCTCTTTTCGACTGTCTTCTGGGGGCGGAGAATGGTGGCGACCCGGGAGCCGGCCGCCACCGGGTTTCCCACCCGACCCTGCGGGAAGGTACCGCCCACAGGCAAAGCTGCTGGCTTAGGGCGCGTTGGCTCAGGTCCCGGACAAATTTGGAGGCGCTAGCACCCACGACTCCGTGAACGGGACTTGACCGGAGGGCCACATCGTCTCATTATGAGCGTCAACATGGATGATCATCACTGATGAGTGACAAATCTCAGTATCTCGCCAAAGCTGTGCAGAGCTCACCGCGTGGAAGGTTTGCCTCGTGGAAGCAAGCCTTGTGCGCGATCCCCAGCGGGCAGAACGGAACTGGTTTCTGAGAATCGGAGGGAAGGAGGAGTCATGAATTCGAAGGGGATCTTAACCTGCGCAGTCGGCACCCTAATCCTGTCGCTTGGCATGGCCGGGAACACCGGCGGGGTGGACGTCTCGCTGACACCCAACCTCCAAACGACCACCCAGCGTCCCAGGCTTTTCAAGGACAGCCGCCAATCCCTGGCGATCGCTCATGCACAGGGACGCAAGACCGTGATGCTGTTGCTCGTCGCAAAACCGGGCGCCGCCGCTGCGGTCGCCGAACAAGCGGAGCGCCTCGGTGGCGATGTGCGCTATAGGGACGACGGGGTGGGGTACCTCCGCGTACGGATCTCACCTGATCGCGCGACGGAACTCGCCGAGTTCAACCAGAATGAAGCCGCAACCGTGGACTACGACGACAGCTATCCGTACCGACTCGGACCGGGCCCACAGGCCCTGCCTCGACCGGGTGGGGTTCTCCCTACGGCACAACCCGATCAGGCGCCAGCGGAGTGGCCTCCTCAGTTGACCGACTACCCCCTTCGCCATCCCTACTCGCCCATCAAGGACCTGGACGCCGCCGACTTCCTCGCCAAGCACCCGACTTGGGATGGCCGCGGTGTGACGATCGCGCTGCTGGATGGCAACTTCGATTTGCTCCTGCCTGAGTTCCAGACCGCCTACACCTTGGACGGCACGACGGTGCCGAAGGTTGCGGACTACCTCAACGTCACTGACGCTCGGGACGACAGTGACATCAATCCGCAATGGGTCAACATGCAGGAGATCATCACTTCCAGCGGCGGAAAGGTGAGCTTCAGCGGCAAGACGTTTACGGTTCCGCACGATGGAACCTACCGTATCGGCTTCTTCAGCGAGCGCCGCTTCAACAGGGAGTCGAACGCGGCATACATAGACCAGGACATCGACCGTAATGGAAACCCCAAAGGCGACGACGGCCTATTCGGCGTGCTCTGGGACGAGGCCTCGAACGACGTCTGGGTCGACACCAACCGCAATCTGAGCTTCGCCGATAAGAAGGCGATGACCGACTACATCAAGCGCGGGGACGTCGGAGTTTTTGGCAAGGACGATCCGAAGACTCCGATTCGTGAGAGCGTCGGGTTCACCGTGCAGACGGACCCAAAGAACAAGTTCGTCTCGATCAACGTCGGCATCTACCAGCATGCGACCGAAATCCTGGGATCGGTCGTTGGCAACAAGCATCCGAATGGCCGGCTGCAGGGGGTGGCCCCGGGCGCTCGGCTTGCGTCAATGTTCTACGGCGTCAGCAACGCGCACAGCCTGATCGAAGGGCTCATCACCGCTTTCAGGCACCCGCAGGTGGACCTGATCGTGCTCGAGCAATCGGTAGCGATCGCATCCGTGCCGTACCTCCTGGCTGACGCAACTCATCCCATCAGCCTGGTGGCACAGCGGCTCACTGAACGCTACCACAAGCTCCTGTTCGTGCCGGGAGACAACTCCCCCGCTTTCGGGTTTGTGGCTGAGGACGGGCTCGCCCCGGCCGTGGTCAGCGTCGGCGGGTACCAGAACAAGGAGAGCTACCGCTTGAACTGGGGGCTGGTCCCCGAAAACGATGACAACATGCACTGGGGCGCCCTGTCGCACGGCCCGAGCGGCTCGGGGGCGCTCAAGCCCGACCTGATCGCGCCCAGCGGGCAGATGTCCACGGATCCCGGGTATCGCAAGGGGGGGGCCTTCAAGGGGCTCTATCAGCTTCCTCCCGGTTACTCGGTCGACGGTGGAACCTCGACGGCGACGCCGATGGCGGCGGGAGCGACCGCGCTCGTGGTCAGCGCCGCGAAGCAGAGCGGCGTTCCGTATGATGCGGCGCGTCTCAAGAGGGCGATCACCGGCAGCGCGCGCTACATCCCTCGTCTTGCCGCCCACGAACAAGGCAATGGACTCATCCAAGTTGGGGCGGCGTTCGAGCTGCTGAAGAAGCTGCAGGCAGTCGAGCCGGTCACGATCACGAGCCGCGCGCCAGTGAAGACTAAGCTGAGCCATCTCTTGCTGACGCCCGATGAAGGCGTCGGGTTGTACGAACGCGAGGGGTGGGCGGTGGGTGACCGCGCCGAGCGGACGATCACGCTGACGCGCACCTCCGGTCCTTCGGAGCCGATGACCTTCACTTTGAGCTGGCAGGGCAACGACGGCACGTTCAGCAGCCAGGACTCGGTGACGCTCCCGCTGGGCACCCCGGTTGCGGTGCCGGTCTCGATCACCGCGAAGAAGGAAGGTGCACACAGCGCAATTCTCTCGATTGATCACACGTTGATCCCCGGGCACGCGCACCGCATGCTCGCGGCCATTGTCGTGCCCTACCGCTTCACGGCCGACAACAGCTACTCGGTGAAGGCGGAGGTGACGCCCCCGAGGCCGGGCGACCTGGGGGTGTTCATTGAGGTGCCTCCCGGGACCGCAGCGCTCACGTTCTCGGCGTCGTCGCCTGATTTCAATCTCTCGCTCATCGGTCCCGACAAGGACCCGCTCTATCCATGCCCGCTTGAGTCTGCGGGTGGCGCGAACACGTGCTCGGTTTCCCGCCCTCAGCCAGGCGTGTGGGAGATCAACGTCGACAGCAAGATCAAGTGGGCCTACGACCCGGAGACGCCCGTCCCGCTCAAGGCGACCCCCGTGACCGTCACCGCAACGCTCCTCGGCGTCGACGTGACGACGATCCCGGTGGCCCCTGGAGTTCTCAAAGTGGACAGCTCGCAGCAGTTCTCGCTGGCGCTCGAGAACCGGCTGGGCAAGACCGTGACGACGGCGACGTCGGTCGAGCTCGGCAGCGCGAGCCGGAAGAGCGCGACGATCGCCCAGGGCGAGCAGCAGCTGTACGAGATCATTGTGCCCAAGGGTACGACGTCCCTGTTCGGGAGGGTGAGCGGCGTGAGCGACGCCCGGGCCGACCTCGACGTGTACCTGCTCGACTGCACGGAGCCCGAGAAGGCACCTGAGGAGAAACCGGCCGAGCTCGAGAAAGGCAACAAAGCCCCGCCGGCGCCCAAGCCGACCTGCGGGACGGTTGCGAAGGCGGCGGACGTTGGGCCAGGCGGGGAAGTGAGCGTCGCCAACCCGAAGGCCGGACGGTGGGTCGTGGTCGTCGACGCGTACTCCTTAAACCGAGGACCGGTCAAGTACGAGTACGTCGACTTCTTCACACATCCAAGCTTCGGTTCGATCGCAGTCGCAGATCCGCCTGAGGAACGAAAACCATCGACCAAGTGGACGGCCAAGGCGAACGCCTGGGCGGCCAACCTCCCCACCGCACCTCGAGACCTGGCTGGTCGCATTGTCGTAACCAGTCCGGACGTAGTCGGGTGGGGTGGCCCGTTCGACCAGCGCCAAAAACAGCCTATTACATTGGGCTCGGCGGAACTGTGGTTTGGCCTCCAAACCGCAACCGCCGCTGGGGGACACTAACGTGGAATCCGCCCTCCGTCACCAACGACGAAATGCGAACTTCCATACGTCTGATCGGGAAGTGAGGAAGGAGACGATCATGATTAGAAAGATCATGAGTGCGCTGTTTCTTTCATGCGTGACCTGCCTGGCAATCGCGAGCGCAACCGAGGCACCGGGGCCACGCGTCGTGGTGGGCCCGAACATGCTTGTTTCGCGCGACGGGGACTTCCCGCACATCGAGCTGATCCTTGCCGCCAACCCTAAGGACGTCAAAAACTTCTTGGGTGGTGCGATCACCTATACGCGTCCGAACGGAGGCACTGCCTGCCGTGCCTACGCCACGACCGACGGAGGCACCACGTGGTTGCCGTCCGAGTTCGCCGAGCAGGTGGAGTGGGGGGGTGGCGACCCGTACGTTGCCTTCACGCCACAGGGCACGGGTATCTTCTCGGCCTTGGCTTTCCAGAAAGACGAGAAGAACCAGCTACACGGCTATCTCCAGGTGTGGCGTTCCGAGGACGGAGGGAGGAGCTGGGGCAAGACGAGTAACCTTGGCTACTCCTACGACCACGAGCAGATGACTGTGGACCAGACGACCGGGAAGTTCGCCGGGCGAATCTACATCGGCGCCCTCTACGGCTATCCGGTCTACACGGTCGGCGTCTTCCGCTCGGAAGACGACGGCCGGAGCTGGACCGGACCGGTCGAGGCAGCCAACGGCGGCGGGACGATCGGGATCAACGACATCCAACCCATGGTCCTCTCCGACGGGACGCTGGTCGTTCCCTATGCGGACTTCGATTTCCTGCCCGGCAAGGCCAAAATGACTGGCAAGGGCTCGAGCACCGCTTGGATGGTTCTCTCGGAAGACGGCGGCGTCTCGTTCGGGAAGCCCCGCAAGATTCAGACCATCCAGTACAACCTCGATGACAAGGTGGGGGAAAGGCTCTCAATGTTCCCGGCGTTTGCCGTTGACAACCACACGAAGGAGTACCGGGATCGGATTTACGTGGTTTGGACGGACTTTCGGTACGGCCCCATTCGGCTTCTCTTCTCCCACTCCGAGGATCGCGGTCTGCACTGGTCCGAGCCGACGCTGTTGGACCCTGGCACCCCAAAGGACGCGATGCAGGGTCAACCCGTTGTGGCGGTGAACAAGGACGGCGTCGTCGGGGTGACGTGGTACGACACGCGGGACTCGAAGGACGGTTCTCAGTTCAACGAGTACTTCACGGCATCGCTTGACGGTGGCAAGTCCTTCCTGCCGGCCATTTGCGTTTCTTCAGCGCCCTCGACCCCACTTGGGGCCGGCAACATGAACATGGGGGCGCTGATCTTCCGGCACAAAGAAACCACTGCGCTTTCGCTGGTCTCTGCCGGGAGCCGCTGGCCAGGGGGAGGCGACTACATGGGGCTGGCACCGGACAAGGAAGGGGTCTTCCATCCGTTCTGGGCCGACGCGCGGACGGGGACATTCCAGATCTACACGGCGAGCGTCTCGGTCATTGTGCCGCCCAAGGAGGCGCCCGAAGCGACAGGCGCCGCCACTCCGCCTGCTGCAGTTCCGACCAAGCTTCCAGCGCCGGCTCGGACCAAGGTGATCCTGGACACGCGCCTCGAATTCGTCTTCGACCCCACACGTTACGACGGAGCCACGAAGGAATCGGAGATTCCGGTCCGGCTGCGGAACATCTCGAAGCAGCCGATCTATCCACCGATCACACTGGAAATACTGGGGTTCGACCTCAACGATCCAGAACTCCCCAAGTACCCCTACCCCCCAATGTGGGTAGTCAACGCTGCCAACGGCAAGAACGGCGAAGGCGCGATCTTTGATTTCTCGGGGGCCCTTGGGAACCTCGAGTCCCTCGAACCCGGTGCACTGACCGGGCCAGTCGTCCTGAAGTTCCGCTTCGAGGACCCAACACTGCCGCAGCCGATCCGCCTGAAGGTCGAGGGAATGGTGGAGGAGAACAAGTGAAGGTCGGTGCGGCACCAAGGACGGCGAGTACCCGCACGCAACGCGGCCGGACAGGCCGCGCGGGGCACGAAAGGGGCAAATCATGATCACTCAACGGGTTCGGGCGACAGCAATGCTCAGTCTGCTTGGGATGGGTTTGGCGGCTGCTGTCGCCGCGCAGAAGGCGACGGGGTCCACGGTGCTCCCACTCGACCTCGCGTTCTCCAAGAAGACAATTCGCCTTTGGGAGGATCGCCCGGCCGTAAGCCGGGACGGAAGGCTCCTAACGTACGGTGTCTATGCGCCCCCTGCGCGGAGCCCCGAAAGCCAGGTCGCCGAGGGCGTTCGTTTTCTCCCGAATGGCACCCCGTCCGAGATGCTCGGACTGCGGGTGTTCGTCGTCCCCACTCGCGGCGGGGAGGCGCACGCGGTCTGCCCGGAGAACGCCAACTGCTGGCGATCCTCGCCTTCGCCTGACGGGCACCGCGTGGCCTTCTTTTCGGATGCCGGCGGAGCCCCGCAGCTTTGGGTCTACGATGTGGCCAACGGCACTTCGCGCCGCGTCTCGGACGCCCTTGTCAAGGCGAAACACTGGCCCGGGGATGAGGCCGAGTGGAGCGCGGACGGCCGTGAGCTTTTCGTTCCTCTGCGGCCCGCCGACCAGCCGTCTCCCGGAGCACCCCTCGTCCCGTCGTCCGGCGTGCGGTCCGGGTCCCCGACCGCTTCCCTCGAGAAGTCGTCCGTGACGGTCTACTCGAGCAGTGTCGAAGCGGCCGGCTCGTCCGCCGGCAGCACCGCGACGCCGGAACACCTGATGGCCCATTTCATCCGCGAGAACAACGCGACGCTCGCCGCCATCGACGTGGCCACGGGCAAGGTGAGGACCCTTGTGCCGGCCGGTGCGGAGCCGCGGCCGAGTTGCATGCGTCTCTCCCCTGACGGCAGGTGGGTCTCGTACCTGTCCGTCTTCAAAACCAAGGGCGAGGCGGCGTCGCAGGGGTACTACGACCTCGCGGTCGCCCCCGCATCCGGCGGCAAGCCCATCGTGGTCGCCGCGGACGTGCAGGTTCCGGAGGGCGCGTACTTCGAGGCCGCCTACCGTTGGCTGCCGGGGTCGACGCGCATCGTCTTCCTGAAGGACAAGAAGCTCTGGCTCGCCGACATTGCGGCGCCCCCAATCACACCGCGGCAGCTCGGTGCCTCGCTCGGAAACCTGGAGGAGATCCCTCTCGCCTTGACGGCGGACGGGAAGGCGATCCTCGTCGGGCTGGAGGCGGAAGGAGAGAAGACGTACTACTCGGTGCCGCCCAGGGCCCTGGCCACCGTCCCGTTGGACGGCTCCGCCCCGGCGACGCTGCCCGCCGTCGGGACCCCGATCATGGCGGACCGGGACACGCTCTGGCAACCCGACGCGGGAAGCTTCGCAATCGTCGCGAACGACGAGGCGACGGGCGACCGCACGATCCTCAGGGTGGACTTGCACACCGGTGCGACGACGACGTTGTGGAAGGGCCGTGGCAGGTTCGACCCCGTAGGAGCCGCGCAGGCCGGAGACGTCGTCGCCCGGTTCGAGGCGGTCGACACTTCCCCAAACTTCTACCGCTTCGACAAGACGTTCGTGTCGAAGCAGCGATTGACCCACATCGAGCCGAGGCTGGACGGCATCGCGGTGGGCCCGATGGAGAGCTTCTCCTCCCTGGCCCCCGGGTTCGACGGCCGCCTGATCCCGGTGCAGACCGCGGTGTTCCTTCCTCCGGGCGGGAAGGTGGGTGATCGTCTGCCTGGCGTGGTGTACTTCTACTCTGGATCGAAGATGTCGACGATTGCGCAGGAGTACGGCGGCGGTGCGCCGAACTCGATTCCTGTCCAGGTCTTCGCGACGCGCGGGTACGCGGTTCTCATGGTGGACGTCCCGCTCGGCCCGGAGGGAAAAGGGGGTAACCCGATCCAGGAGATGGCGGATGTGATCCTGGCGCAGGTGTATCGCGCGGTGGAGCGCGGATACGTGGACGGCTCGCGTGTGGCCATCATGGGTCAGTCGTACGGGGGCTACAGCACGGCGGCGATGGTCACACAGACCAACCTGTTCCGGGCGGCCATCGCCCTCGACGGGGACTACGACCTCGCGGGCGACTACGGCCGTATGGCGCCCGGCGGTGGAGAGTCGAACTTCATGTGGTCGGAGACTGGTCAGGGGCGCATGGGGACGCACCCATGGGGCGACTTGAGGCGGTACCTGGCAAACTCGCCCTACTACCAAGCCGACAAGATCCACACCCCACTTCTGCTCATCCACGGCAAGAAGGACGAGACCTGTTCGGTCGAGGGGGCGGGGAAGATGTTCAACGCTCTGAAGAGACTGGGGAGAGCGGCCCAGCTCGCCATCTACGATGGCGAGGGCCACGTCCCCGGCGACTGGTCGCTGGTGAACGCCGTCGATGCGACGCAGCGTATGGTCGAGTGGCTGGCGAAGTACATGGCACCGGCCACCGCGGCCGCGGTGACGAAACCCTGAAACGCGGATCAGGGAAACGACATTGGCCAAGTCTCCACGAGCACGATCACGATCGATGTACACCACGGTAGCCGAAGGCATTAGAGACTGCCGGCCGGCCGAGCGGTGCACACGCAGCGCTTGCGTGATGAGCAGCACGGCAGGTATGCCGTCGAGAACGGGAGGGACCATGCACCAGGAGGCGAAACCAACCTACACTGATACCACCGTTGCCGTGACGCGCTCCTCTACTGCAACCATACCGGGTTTATCGGCTGCCGGGAGGGGTAAGTGGCGATCAGGTGCCGCCACCATCGGAAGTTTGGCTCTCGTCGCGGTGCTCCTGGCCACTGCGACGGCGACAACGCAGCCCCCGCAGAGCCAGCCGGTTGGCGTTGCGGATCCCGTCGCGATCGAGACAAGACCTCCTCGCCACGACGCGTCGGCTGCCTCGAAGAAGACGGTCACTCCAGATGTAGCTCTTTCCTATTACTTTGGCACGTTGAATGGGAGGGTATCGGCATACGTGGCGACGTCCTGGATGATCGACTCCCGCACGGTCGTTTTCTCGACCCCCGATCCTGACCACCCGGAGACCACCTGGGTGGAGTCGGTGGATGTGTCAACGGGTCGACGGCAACACGTTGGGGAAGGTTCTGATCCGCAGTGCAGCCCCGACGGGCGCTTGATCGCGTTTCTGTCTGGTCGCGGTAAGGACAGCCAGATCTGGGTGATGTCGAGCGACGACCGAAGTCGGCGCCAGCTTACGCACCGCTCGGACGGCCTGGGCGGGTGGGGCCTGTTCTTTGCGTGGTCCCCCGATTCGCGGCAGATTGCCTATTGCTACACACCCAATGCGTTCGAGCCGCACGAGCTTCAGGACACAGCAGGTTCCTCAGTTGTCGTGTATGGCTCCCAGAAAGACGCACCGCCTCCGTCTGAGGTCATGCTGCTCGACGTAACAACCGGAGCTGAACGGAAACTGACGACGTTTGCCGGCTACCTTTCCGCGCTCACCTGGTTCCCGAACAGTGAGCATCTGCTCGTGTATGCGTTTCGTCAGGGGACCTCCTACAGGGAGCGCGGGGACATCAGCGAGCTGCGGGTCATCTCGGTCGCCGACGGACTGACCCGCACGCTTGCCAGAGGAGGCGGCGAGGAGATGCACGGATCGCCCTCACCCGACGGGAAGCAGGTGGCGTTCTATTACGACATCGACGAGGTGCGCTATCCAGACATGTACGAGGTGTCGCTCGTGCCGGCGATGGGAGGACCGATTCGGAGGCTAACGTCGAAGATATTTGCTCAAGGACGGAGCGGCCCCCAGTGGGCGCCGGATGGGAGTGGAGTGTACTACGTCACCCAGGGGGGGGCGTTCAACCAAGTGTTTTTTGTGACGATCGCCGGGGAGGTGAGGCAGCTGACGTCGTCTTCGGCAGAACACCGCAACCTTTCTGTCTCGCCTGACGGTCATCTGCTTTGCTGGCAGGAACAGGACGTTCAGGGGCGGCGCCGGCTCGTGGTGGCCCGCGCCGACGGGCGTGAGGAGCGCACGCTCATCGACTTCACTCCGGCATTCGATGGCTTGGCGCTGAGCAATGGGCGCGAAGTTCGGTCGAACAGCTCCGACGGCGTGGAGATCGCCGGCATCCTGGTTGAGCCCGTCGGCTACGTGCCCGGTAAGGCGTATCCGCTCGTCGTCGAGCTGCACGGTGGACCGATTCAGGGGCTTTCCGTCGATGGACAGATGATGTGCATCGGGCCGCTCGAGCGGCAGGTATGGGCTGCGAAGGGCTACGCGGTCTTCGCTCCGGATTACCGAAGCAGCGGGGCATATGGCTGGCGGCACATCGTCATGGGTCGGGAGAAACAGGATTTCATGAACCGAGATCTCGACGACATCATGTCTGGCGTTGACCACCTCATCCAACTCGGGATTGCGGATCCCAACCGGATGGTGGTCGGCGGTCACAGCTATGGCGGGGTCCTCACCAATTGGGTCATCACGCACACCAACCGATTCAGAGGTGCAGTGTCGTACGAAGGCGACAGTGACTGGTACGTAACGTACGGCAGCGAGTACGGCGTTGGTGGGAACACCAGCGTGGAGTGGCAGCTCAAGGGGAAGCCGTGGGAGGTACCCGAGAACTACTTCAAGAGCTCGTCGCTGTACCAAATGAAGGGCGTTAAGACACCCACACTCTTCATCGTCGGTGATGGCACGACGTACGGCGGGTCGTACCCGGCTGAGTACGAGTTCATGTATACGGCGCTGAAGCAGCAAGGTGTGGAGAGTGGAATGCTCCTCTATAAGAAGGAAGGCCACGTCGTGAGCCGTCCGGAGAACGTGCGTGATCTGACGACGCGCGTCGTGGCATGGGTTGACGATCACCTCAGGTGAGGTAAGAAGCTCATCTTGGGCTGGTGCTGTGGGAGGGTCTTGCGAGGGCGAAGGAGGCTCTGTATGGGACGGTGCAACGTTCGACGACGGAAGGCGAGGATAGCAACGGCTGGAGTTGTTGCACTTTGGCTGCTAGGCGCGGTGGCCATAGCCCAGACGCCGCAGAAA
>JBEKAA010000032.1:0-35579 GCA_050018455.1 Thermoanaerobaculaceae bacterium
ATCTTTGTCATTCTTCTCATCCTGTGGTTGCTCGGCATGATCACCTCCTACACGATGGGCGGCTTCATCCACATCCTGCTGGTGGTGGCGGTGGTCGTTCTGATCATCAGACTCGTCTCGGGACGACGCGTCCTCTAGCCCGGATCATTCGTGGGGCATCGTCGCGAGGCCGCAGAGATGGCTGTCAGGATGGGCACGCACGGCATTGAGGACCAGGGCCATGCCTGGCAGCGGTCTGGCCAGCCCGCGGCGTTTCGAAGCGTGAGGCGATGACAACGATGGGTTGCCAAGCAAACATCTGGCTGATCATTCTCACGGTAGCCGTAGCCGTCGGAATCAGCTTCCTGGTCCCCGTCCTCTTCGAGCTTCGCAGGTCCGCGAAGAGGCTGACCTCCGTCCTCGCGATCGCCGAGCAATCACTGGACCCTCTCCTGCGCGACCTGAGCGCCACGTTGAAGAACCTGGACCGCGTCACGAGCGACATCGGCGCGGTGACGGACGATGTGCGCGTCGTCTCCGGCTCCATCCGGCGGGTTGGGAAGAACGTCAAGGAGTTGAGAAGCCTTGTTTCGGTTGCGGGTCTTGGGCTCGCCGCTTTGCCGGTCGGCATCGGGGTCGGCCTCACCCACCTGGCGAGAAAACTGTTCAGAAAGAGAGGTTCATCTTGAGCAACTGCGAGAGCGGCTTCAGCGGCCATACCGTGATCCTCTCCTTGTTCGTCGGCGCGATCGCCGGTGCGGCAGTGGTGCTGCTTCTGGCACCTAAAGCGCGCCGCGAGTCCGCCGAGCGGATCTGCGAGGTCTCGCATGAACTGAAGGAGCGGGCCTCGGCCACCATCGACACGGCCAAGGAGAAGATCTCCTCGACCGTCTCGCGAGGCCGCGACTTCCTTGACGACAAGCGCTCCGTGATCTCTTCCGCGGTCGAGGCCGGCAAAGAAGCCTACGAGCGGAGAAAGGCCCAGGTCCCAAGTGACGGGTAAGAAGCCCGTCCGAGTGATGGGGCGGTGTGCCAGGGAACTGGATTCGAGATGCGTTGAAGGAAAGGCAGGTGTTCGATGAGAAACACGGTGGTCGGGGTCCTTCTCGGTGTTGCTTTGCTGGCGCTGACCGCGGTTGCGGCAGACGCGGCGGAGCTGACGGTCAACTCCATCCTGGCGGCACAACAATCCGGCGCTTCGGCCGACGGCATCATCGCCATGGTCAACAGCTCGGCCAACACCGTCACCATGACGGCCGGGGACATCGTCACGCTGCGCAATGCAGGCGTGCCGGAGAGTGTCATCACCGCGCTCTGGACCCGGATCCCAGCACCCACGCCGGCGCCCGTGCCGCTCCAGCCCGACGATGCCCGCCTGGTCGATCTCGTGCGCCTGATCAAGTCGGGGATGTCCGAGTCCATCATCGCCGAGCAGGTGAAACAGTCAGGCCAGGGGTACAACCTCTCGGTCAACGACCTTCTCTACCTCAAACAAAACGGGGCCCAGGAGTCGACGATCGCGGCCTTGATGGCGACCAACGCCGGGGCCCCGGTCGCGCCGGTCGTTGCTCCCTCTGAGTTGGTCTTCGACGATCTGGTGCTCGTGAAGACGGGGTTTTGGAACAAGGACCGCAAAGGTCGCCTGGTCATGCATGGCGACGTTTTCAACTGGGTGGATGACCGCGACATCAAGGAGAACTTCACGTTCCAGACCACGGGCCTCGAGAAGGTGTGGTTCACGTGCGAGGCGCGAACCCCCGAGAACTTCTGTTACCAGATCAACTTCCAGATCGTCAAGGGAGACCGCTACCGGTTCCGGGACATCCACCGCGAGTCGGGATCCAACGCCGCCGTCACTAAGATCATGGAGGCGTTGCGCACGTACTTCCCGCGCATTGTCTTCGGAACGCCGGACAACTGACCTTCGAAACGGCCCTGCGCGGAGCGTACCGCTACGACATGGATCCTCGAGATCCGCAAAGGAGACGCGATGGGACAGCAAGAAACACGAGGCAAGGTGAAAAAAGTGCAAGGACAGGTGAAGGAAGCCGTCGGCAAGATCACGGACAACCGCAAGCTGGAGCGGGAAGGTTCTCGGGAGCGAGCTGAGGGCGCGGCTCAGGAGAGCCTCGGCAAGGCGCGCCGGAAGGTCAGCGAGTTCGTCGGCGGGATCGCCAAGGCGATCAAGAAGTAGGGCGGACGAATCCGTCTCGATAGCCTCCCCCCGCCCGGCGAGAGGAGGGCTCAAAGGGACGTTGCGATAGGAATTTCTTTTTCTTCTCAGATGTGGGCGCGAAAGGAACTTGCCATGACAATGTCACTCACGCAGCTTCTGATTCTCCTCTTGATAGCGGCTGTTTGCGGCGCCCTCGGGAAGGCCATCGCCGGCGGGGTACGCGGCGGGCTGATCGTCTCCATAGCCCTCGGCTTCATCGGCGCCCTTCTCGGGCCCTGGGTTGCCGGGTTGCTCAAGCTCCCGGAGCCGTTCATGGTCACGATTGGCAACCATCCGTTCCCGGTCCTGTGGTCCATCATCGGCGCCGCGGTGTTCGTGGCGATCATTCACCTGTTCTCCCGGCGGTGGTGACTGCACTATCGACTTCACAGATGCGAGGTGCGCCTCGCCGGTCGTCGCGGCGGCCGGTCTAGAGCAGGTTGTGCTCCTCGGCGTAGTTGACCAGCTCGACCCGGCTGACCAGCCCGAGCTTGCCCATCAGGTTTGCGCGGTGGTTCTCGACGGTGCGCCTCGAGAGGCCGAGCAGCTCGGCGATCTGCCGGTTGGTGTTTCCCTTGGCGAGAAGGCGCAAGACGTCGAGCTCGCGCCGGGTCAGCGTGATCGCCGGCAAGCCCCGCCGGTGCTCGGTCGTGACCGGCTGGTGGAGGAGCGCGCGGGTCATCGCAGGGTGCACATAGATGTCGCCCTGACTCGTCGCATGGATCGCTCGGATGATCTCGGACCGATCGGCCCGCTTGATCACGTAGCCGGAGGCGCCCGCGCGCAGCGCCTCGTGCAGCAGGCTCTCCTCCTCGTGCATGGTGAGGAAGAGCACGATGATCTCCGGATGCTCCTCCTTCAGCTGCTTCGCCGTCTTGATGCCGTTCTCCGGGGGCATGGTGATGTCGAGCAGGATCATGTCGGGGTGCAGCGTCCCGGCGAGGCGCAGCGTCTCCGTACCGTCTTCCGCCTCGCCGACGACTTCGAGATCGGGGTCGGTTCGGAGCACTTCCCGGAGACCGGACCGGACGACGGCGTGGTCGTCAGCGATCAGGATTCGGATCGGCACTTGCCACCTCCACCACGACGGTGGTACCCACCCCGGGCGTGCTTTCCACCGTCAGAGTCCCGCCAAGGGCCTCGGCTCGCTCCCTCAGCCCGACCAGACCGAGGTGGTCCCCGCCCTCGACCTGGTCGGGTTCGAACCCGACGCCGTCGTCCTCAATCATGACGGAGACCCGGTCGCCGCGACGCTGGGCCAACACGTCGACCCGGGTCGCGCGGGCGTGGCGCACGACGTTGGTCATCGCCTCCTGTACCACGCGGTAGAGAGCCGTCTCCACCGCCGTGGGGAGACGCTCGTCCGTGAACCCGCGAGCCTTGAAACGGACCGCGAGGCCAAACCTGGACCCAGCCGACCGCGAGAACTGGCGGAGGGCCGCCTCGAGCCCCAGCTGATCGAGGCTCGCCGGGCGCAGGTCCGCGGCCAGACGGTGCAGGCCGTCGATGACGGCATCGGTCCTCTGAATGAGCTCCGCCACCCGTCCGGCACCTCCTTCGCCCTCGTCGATCTCCGTCTCCAGCAGGCTGAGCCCGAAGCGCAGCGATGCCAGGGTCTGACCCGCCTCGTCGTGAAGCTCCCGGGCAATGTTGCGGCGCTCGCTTTCCTGCGCCTCGACGAGCCGGCGTGATAGCGACCTCATCCGCATCGTCGACGCCTTCATCTGCTCGAACAGGACCGCGTTCTCGATCGCCACGGAGGCCTGGGACGACAATGCCTCGGCCAGCTTCACGTGCTCCTCGTTGAAGTAATCGGCCTCCCGCTTGGACAATGCGACCAACCCGGCCACGTCGCCACGCGCGAACAGCGGGACCCCCATCCAGCTCGCCTCGGACGATCGATCCGCCGGGAGGCTCCAGTCGGGATAGGCGCGGATGTCGGGAATCAGGACCGCGGTGCCGGTCGTCAGGATGCCGTGGACGATCGGGTGTGCGGTCGAATCGAACTCCGGTCGCTCCTCAACCGGGAGGGGAACCACGCGTTTGCCGTCGAAGATGGCACGGACGGAGACCCGCGACGGTTCCTCGAGGAGCATGACGCGGGCGCGGTCGAAGGGAACCAACCGTTGCATTCGGTCGAGGAGGGTCGTAAGCACGGTCTCGCGGTCGAGGCTGCGGTTGAGCGCAACGGTCGCCTCGCGTAGTGAGTCGGCGGTGGCCCGGGCGCGTTGCTCGGCCTCGTTCGCGAGCCATCTGTCGGTCACGTCCCGGGCGACGCTCAGCACCGAATCGATGGCACCCCCCGGCCCGGACTCCGGAACGAACCGGCAGTCGTAATGCCGCAACCCATTCGGGGCCGAGAATGCGAATTCGAGTCTCTCGGGCCGTCCGGTTGCGAAGACGTTCCGCAGAGCCGCGTTCCACCGCTCCAGCAGCTCGGACGGCATGCCCAACTCGCGGTTCGTCTTGCCCACGAAATCCTGCGACGGGAGGCCGGTTGCGCGCTCGACCGCAGGGCTGACGTAGATGTGTCGCAGATTCGGGTCGAAGCGCGCGACGATGTCGGGGAGGTTCTCCACCAGCGTCTTGAACACCTCCTCGGCCTGGCGCAGTTGCGCGGCGCCATTGCGCACCTGCTTCTCGAGCCCATTCCGGGTCTTCTCGAGACCGTTGACGGTGCGGCTATTGAGCATCGCCACGGCAACCATCTCGGCAAAGACCTCGACGAGTCGGGAGTCGGCCGCAGAAAAGCCCCCGGGCTTGTTGATCAGGCCGACCAGCCCGGCGACGTCGCTGGCGATGATAGCCGGTGCGACAAGCGCGCTCTTCGGGCCTGAGCGACGACCAGGAGGGGAAATATTCGCCGTGCCCCTCGACAAGTCGTTGGTAAAGACCGTTCGGCCAGCCTTGGAGGCCCGGGCGCAGAGGCGGCGAAGCGGCACGGGCAACCCGAAAGCGGAGGTGAGCTCGAGGCTGCCGGGATCGAGGCAGACGACCTCGAGGCCCTTTCCGCCCGCCGCGCACACCGCGACGAGGCCGGCATTCGCGCCGAGGATCGTCTTGCACGCCCCCAAGATTGCTTTCGCCGCGTCGGCGAAGGCGCGGTTCTCCAGCGCCGCGCGTGCGGCCGTCAGCAGCGCCGCAACTTCCTGGCTGCGACCGTTCGTCGTTCCTTGCGGCTCCGGTGACTTTCTCAAGAAACCTCCCCCGCGCTGCGACGGACAGCGCGAACGCTTTCGGGCCATTCCACGGTCGCTCCGCGAAGGTGGAACGGCGGCCCGGGGGAATGCTTTCGGATTAACATACCACCAAACGGGTGGCGCCGCCTGCTGCCGTGAACGCCCCGGGGACGCCGAGGTGGGTGGGTATTTTTCACTCAGGGAGTCGGTTCGGGGTTGGGTATTAAGAGCGCTTCACGACGATAGGCCGAAAGGCTAGGTTTGAGACGCGGTCCGGAAAGGGCGGTTTCCCTTGACACGTGCGGTCGTCGCAGCTGGAGGCTTCTTGGTCGGGATTGTGTCGCGCCCCGACGGCGGATCGCGTTGGGAACCGCGCGAGGTGCTGCCGTGGGCGTGAAGGATCGCATCCGGTGGGAGGTGCAGTCGCTTCCCGCCAACGGCGCCAGGATCCGTCGCCTGCTCATCACTTCGCGTGAGGTCCGAAGCCTGATGTTCACTCTCGGCATCGCCGTCTGGTTCGTCCTCGCCGGTGGGTTGCTGGCCGGTCTCGATGTACTTCTCACCCGTTTTGAAACCAACTTGGCCAAGCACCAGAACACGGCGCTGAGGGCACAACAGGAGACCTTGCGCGAGCACGCATTCGGCCTTAGCGGGCGATTGCTCGAGAGTGTGGAGCGCGGACGTCGGATGGCCCGGTTGGCCGACACTCCGAGTCGCTTCCGGGAGGGCCAGGACCTACGCCTGCCGGCGAGAGACGCAGGGAACGAGGCCATTCTTGCCTGGCTTTCCGAGCAGGGTGCACGGCTGGAGGCACTCGGGAATGAATTCGCGACAGGCCGGGCCGAGATGGGCTTGAAGCAAGCGTCCGTCCCGGCGCCGGTGCGAAGGGGGACGGTGCCCGTGCGCAACGCCGCGGTGCTCCAGGTGGCGGACATGGGATCAGCAAGGCGTCAAGAACCGGCGCTAGAGAGACGTTGAGGACCACACAGGAGGTGATCACTGTTCGGACCGCGCCGGCCCGAAAGAGCCATGCCTCTCAGGGGCGAGATCTTGAGCCCCGAGGGCCTCGAGGAGCGAGCGAAGACGCTCGCAGCCGCTTTCACGCTGGCACCTGCCTCGCGTATGGGTGGGCACAACGTGTTGGCACGGCTCGAAGGGAACATCCGCGCCCTGGGCGCGGCGTACCGCTACCTCGCTGACGACGTTCACCGGGGAGTCGCTGTGCCTCCGGCCGCGGAGTGGCTTCTCGACAACTTTCACCTCGTCGAGTCGGAGGCTCGCGCCGTGCGGCACGACCTCCCGGTGCGCTACTACCGCAAGCTGCCGAAGCTCGCGGCACGCGAGTTCTCGGGAAAGGCTCGCATCCATGCGATGGCGCTCGAGCTGATCCGGCATGGAGACGGACGGCTCGACGCGGAGCGGCTCACGCGGTTCGTTGTCGCCTTTCAGACCGTGGCGCCGCTAACGATCGGCGAGCTCTGGGCGTGGCCGAGCATGCTCAAGCTCGCGCTCCTCGAGAACCTGAGGCTGCTGACAGACGGAATCCTCGCAGGGCGAGCGGCACGCCTGGAGGCGGACGTTGCTCTCGCGCGACTGGAAAGTGGTGAACCTGCCGGCTCTCTGCCCGATCCGCTCCCGAGCGCCTTCGTGGCGCAACTCCGGCAGCGGATGCGCGAATACGACCCCCGCGTGTCCCCCCTCGCCGCAGCGGTGGAGCAGGCGCTTGCCGCGCAAGGGACGACGCCCGAGGATGCGGTCCGCTCCGAGAACCAGCGCCAGGCCACCGATCAGGTCTCCACCGGAAACACGGTGACGAGCCTCAGGTTCTGCGCGACGCTCGACTGGAGCCCCTTCGTTGAGCTGGTCAGCCCCCTGGAGGAGATCCTGCGTCGGGACCCTGCCGGGGTATACCCGCGGATGGATTTCGCCAGCCGCGACCGTTACCGGCACGCCGTGGAAGATCTCGCCGAGCCGACCGGCGAGGCACAGGTGCGCGTTGCCCTGCGCACCGTCGAGAGCGCCCGCCGGGCCGCGGAGCGGAAGGGAATCGACGAGAAGGCGGCGCACGTCGGCCATCACCTGATCGGCCCGGGACGGCGCGGCCTCGAGATCGACGTGGCGTACCGCCCACGTCTCACTCAGCGACTTCGCCGATGGGCCTTCGCTCACGCAACCTCGGCGTATCTGGGCGGCATTGGTCTGCTGACCGGCTTGGGCGTGTTCGGTGCGTACTCGTACGCGGGCACTGCGGGCTCCGCCGGGATGGCGACGTTCGCGGCCATGCTCGCGCTGCTCCCCGCGAGCGAGCTCGCCGTGCTCATCGTCCAGCGCATCGTGGCTGCGCTCGTGCCGCCGCGCCGGCTCCCCCGTCTCGATTTCAGCGAAGGGATCCCCGAGAGCGCCCGCACGATGGTGGTCGTACCCACACTCCTCGGCAGCGTGGGGGACGTCGAGCGGCTCCTGGCGCACCTGGAGGTGCAGGCGCTCGGCAATCTCGACCCCCGGATCCACTTCGCGGTCCTGTCTGATTTCAAGGACGCTCGGGCGCTCTCGGTCGCCGGTGACGACGAGATCCTGACCGCAGCGGTGGCCGGCATCGAGGCGCTCAACCGCCGGCACGCGCACGATGGGAACGACCGTTTCTACCTGTTCCACCGCGATCGGAAGTGGAACCCCAAAGAGGGCGTCTTCATGGGCTGGGAGCGCAAGCGTGGGAAGATCGTGGAGCTCAACCGCCTATTGCGTACCTCTGCCGACACCGGTTTCTCCGTCAAGATCGGGGACCTTTCGATCCTCCCCTCGGTGCGCTACGTCCTGACCCTGGACGCCGACACGCGGCTCCCGAGGGGCGCAGCAAGGACCCTGATCGGGATCATCTCGCACCCGCTGAACAGGCCCGTGGTCGACGCCACCCTCCGGAGGGTCACCCAGGGCTACGGCATCCTCCAGCCGCGCGTGAGCGTCAACCTTGCGAGCGCAGCCGGGTCGCTCTTCGCACGGCTGTACGCCGGGCATACCGGCGTCGATCCCTATACGACGGCCGTCTCGGACACCTACCAGGACCTGTTCGGCGAAGGAGCCTTTACCGGCAAGGGACTGTACGACGTCGACGCCTTCCGGGCAACCGTCGGCTGGCGTGTCCCCGAGAACGCGCTGCTCTCGCACGATCTCTTCGAGGGGCTGCACGCGCGCACCGCGCTCGTCTCCGACGTGGAGGTGGTGGACGACTACCCCGCCAACGTCCTCGCGCACGCGCGACGGCAAAACCGCTGGGTGCGCGGCGACTGGCAGATCCTCGCCTGGCTCTTCCCGCTGGTCCCGACACCACAGGGTTTCGTCAAGAACCGCCTCCCGCTCATCAGTCAGTGGAAGATTCTCGACAACCTCCGGCGCAGCCTCGTGGCGCCCGCGCTCCTCGCCTTCTTCGGGGCCGCGTGGACCCTTCTCCCGGGGAGCCCCCTCATCTGGACTCTGGGCGGTCTCGCGGTCGTCGCGTTCCCGTTCGTTGCCTCCTTTTTCCATCTCCTGGAGCCACGCCCCGCGCACGAACCGGCTCGCGTTCACCTTCGAGGCCTCGCGGAGGATCTGAGCACCGCCTTCTCTCAGGCGCTCCTGACGCTGGTCTTCCTCCCATTCCACGCCTGGGAGAGGGTGAATGCCATCGCCCTGACGCTCGTTCGGCTCGTCATCACGAAGCGCCGTCTCCTTGACTGGGAGACATCGGCCACGGAAGCGGCGCGGGCCACTCGGCTCTTACGCGAGGGGATCCGTTCCTTCTTCGTCGAAATGGCCGCGAGCCCGATCGCGGCCCTGGGGCTCCTCGCCCTCGCCATCGCCGAGCGTCCCGGCGCTCTTCCTCTTGCACTGCCGTTCCTCGCCTTGTGGGCGGCTGCGCCCGCCTGCGCGTACTGGCTCAGCCAGCCGATGGTGCCACGCCGGCGGGAGCTATCGCCGGAGGACCGGGATTTCCTGAAGGAGGTGGCGCGGAAGACGTGGCACTATTTCGAGACCCTGGCCGGCCCTGAGGATCACTGGCTTCCTCCCGACAACTTCCAGGAAGACCGAGAGCCCAAGGTCGCCCACCGCACCTCACCGACCAACATCGGCATGGGCCTCCTCTCGACGCTCGCGGCGCACGATCTGGGCCTGCTGCCGGCGGAAGCAATGGTCGAAAGGCTCGAGGCGACGCTGACCACGGTCGAAGCGCTTGAGCGCCACGAGGGGCACCTCCTGAACTGGTACGACACGCAGAACCTCTCGCCGCTCCTCCCGCGCTACGTGTCCACAGTGGACAGCGGCAATCTCGCGGGGGCGCTTCTCGCCATGGCGGAAGGGTGCCGGCGCCTGGGTGCGTCGCGAGGAAACCTGGCATCAAGCCTGTCCGACGTTGCCCGTCGCGCGACGGCCCTGGCGGACGGGATGAACTTCTCCTTCCTCTACGACCGTCAGCGTCAGCTCTTCTCCATAGGTTATCGCCTGGCCGACGCCGCCGGGCCGGGGCAAGCGGACGGTGCCTACTACGACCTCCTGGCCGCGGAGTCGCGCCTTGCGAGCTTTTTCGCCATCGCCAAGGGCGACGTCCCGCAGAGCCATTGGTTCCACCTGGGGCGGCTCGTCGTCAGCGTGGAAGGCGTCCCGACGCTCGTCTCCTGGGGCGCGACGATGTTCGAGTACCTCATGCCGCTCCTCCTGATGAGAACGTATCCGGGGACGCTCCTCGACCAGAGTTGCCGCATGGTCGTCAGGAGGCAGATCCGGTACGGTCGCGAGAGGCACGTGCCGTGGGGAATCTCCGAGTCCGCCTACGATCTGACCGACCGGCTCGGCAACTACCAGTACAAGGAGTTCGGCGTCCCGGGCCTCGGTTTGAGGCGAGGGCTCGCCGACGAACTCGTGGTCGCTCCCTACGCGACCGCTTTGGCCGCTCTCCTTGAGCCGGCCAAAGCCGCACGAAACCTGCGACGCCTGGCGGGCGAGGGAGCCGAGGGGTCGCTCGGATACTTTGACGCCGTCGACTACACGGCGCGGAAGCCGGACGAGATCGGCGACTCTCCGACCGTGCGCCCCGACCCCGGCGTCATCGTGAAGACCCACATGGCACACCATCAGGGGATGACGCTCGTCGCCATCGCCAACGTCCTGCTGGACGACGTGATGGTCGACCGGTTTCATGCGGACCGGAGAATCCAGGCGACCGAGCTCCTCTTGCAGGAGCGCATCCCGCGCGAGGCGCCCGTCATCGAGCCGCGCCCGGCCGAGGAGGCCCGAGCCGAACCGCCCGCGTTTGCGCGCGCCCCGCGCCGCCTCCGCTCTCCGCACACGCCGCACCCACGTGCGCAGATCCTCTCGAACGGCAGCTACGTCGCGATCGTGACGAACGGAGGCGGCGGAACGAGCTTCTGCCGCGGCCGTGCCGTGACGCGGTGGCGGGAGGACCGCACCCGCGATCCGGGAAGCCAGTTCGTCTATCTGCGCGATGTCCACACGGGGGTAGTCTGGTCCGCGGCCTACCAGCCTACGGCCAAGGAACCCGACAGCTACCTCGTGGAGTTCCTCGCCGAGAAGGCGACCTTCGAGCGGCTCGACGACGGCATCGCAACGCGCCTCGAGGTCGCCGTCTCACCAGGGGACGACGCCGAGGTCCGGCGCGTCTCGGTGACGAACCAGAGCGACCGCCCCCGCGAGATCGAGCTGACGAGCTACGTCGAAGTGGGTCTGGGGTCCGTCGCCGACGACGTCGCCAACCCCGCGTTCGGGAAGCTCTTCCTCGAGACGGAGTGGATCGCCGAGAATACGGCTCTCTTGGCGCGGCGCCGGCGGCGCGACCCGCACGACCCGGCGCTCGTCATATTCCACGTCCTCTCGATCCACGGACCGACGCAAGCGCAAGTCGAGTGGGAGACCGACCGCATGCGATTCCTGGGGCGCGGGCGCGGCCCCGACAACCCCAAGGCCATGGACGGGCGGGCGCTCTCGGGGACGACCGGCGCGGTGCTCGACCCGGTCTTGAGCCTCCGGACCAGGCTACGGCTCGCGCCCGGGGGGTTTGCCCGCGTCTCGTTCACGACCGGCGTTGCCGCGGACGAGCCGGCCGCACGCGAGTGTGCTCAGAAGTACCACGACCACGGTGTCGCCGCACGCGCCTTCGCCCTCGCCTACACGCAGGCGCAGATGTCACAGCGGCATCTCGGCCTCTCCGTCGAACAGGCCCAGCTCACCGAACGGCTCGGTTCTCGTGTCTTCTTCTCCGACGCATCTCTGCGGGCCGACGGGGAGACTCTGGCGAAAAACACGCTTTCTCAGAACGGCCTCTGGAAATTCGGCATCTCGGGCGACCTGCCGATCGTCCTCGTCCGCGTGAAAGAGCCGGAAGACGTGCAGCTCGTGCGGCAGGTCCTGATCGCCCACGAGCACTGGCGCCTGAAGGGGCTGAAGGCGGACGCCGTGATCCTGAACGAGCACCCGGCCAGTTACCGCGAAGAGACGAATGAGCAGCTCACCCAGCTCATCGACGGCGGCCCTTGGAGCGCCTGGAAAGGGAAGCCCGGCGGCGCGTTTCTCCTCCAGGCCGATGCGATCGCGGAGGCCGAGAAGGTCCTTCTGAACGTTGTCGCCCAGGCGGTCATCTCCGGCGACCGCGGCACCCTGGAACAGCAGCTCGACCGCTCGGAAACGGAGCCTCCGCTCCCGTTAGGCAAGACGCCGGTCGACGAGGCCCCGGAGGCAGGGCAGTCGGAGGCTGGACCGGAGCCGCCGCCGCTTCTCCTTCACAACGGCCTCGGCGGCTTCACGCGTGACGGTCGCCAGTATGTCGTCGTCCTCGAGGGCGAACGGGAGACACCGCTTCCCTGGATCAACGTTCTCGCCAACCCGCGCTTCGGAAGCATCGTCACGACCTCCGGTGCGGCCCACACCTGGTCCGAGGACAGCCGCGAGAACCGGCTCACGCCGTTCGCGAACGACCCGGTCACCGACCCGACCGCCGAGGCGATTTTCGTCCGCGACGAGGAGAGCGGCACTCTGTGGGGCGCCACGCCGGCGCCCCTGCGGCGCACGCCGCGCTCGCCGCGCTGGGTGGTGCGGCACGCGCCGGGCGTAACCCGCTACTCCCGTGCCGCGCACGGCATCGCGCAAGAGCTGGCGGTCTTCGTGGCTCGGGAAGATCCCGTGAAACTCTCTCTCCTGACACTGACGAACCGTTCCGACCGGCCGCGGCGCCTCACCCTCTTCGCGTACAACGAGTGGTTGCTCGGCCCGCCAATCGCGAGCGGCCCTCGGTTCGTCGCGACGGAACGCGACGCCGAGACCGGCGCGGTCCTGGCGCGCGACCTGTACAGCCCGGAGCGGGAGCGCATCGCGTTCGCCGCCGCGAGCGAGCCTCTCCTCTCCGCCACGGGAGACCGTCTGGAGTTTCTCGGCCGCAACGGTTCGCTCTCGCGTGCGGCCGCGCTCGGCCGGCCGCTGCTGTCGAACCGGTTTGGCGCCGGCCTCGACCCGTGTGCAGCGTTGCAGACGATGGTGGAGCTCGAACCCGGCGCGACGCGGCGCGTCATCTTCCTCCTCGGGCAGGGGCGGGACGCGGCGGAGGCCCACGCGCTCCTGCGGCGTTTCGCAGGCAGCGGCGGCGCGGCTGCTGCTGAGGTCGAGCTCGACGCGGTGGAGGCGTCCTGGGACGAGACGCTGGGCGCCGTGCGCGTCACCACCCCCGACGACTCCTTCGACCTCCTGGTCAACGGGTGGCTCCTCTACCAGGACCTGGCGTGCCGCGTCTGGGCGCGCTCCGCCTACTCCCAGTCGAGCGGTGCATACGGCTTCCGCGACCAGCTCCAGGACGTGCTGGCGCTCATGTTGACGCGGCCGGAAATCACCCGCGAGCACCTCCTGCGGGCGGCCGCGCGGCAGTTCGTGGAGGGGGACGTGCAGCACTGGTGGAGCGCTCCGGGCGGACAGGGCATTCGCACGCGGTGCTCGGACGACCTTCTCTGGCTCCCCTATGCGGCCGCCGAGTACGTCAAGGCCACTGGGGACCGCGCCGTCCTCGACGAGCGGGTGCCTTTCCTGGAGGCCCCTCCCGTTCCGCCCGGGGAGCCCGAAGCGTACGGGATCCCGGCCGTCTCCCGCGAGACGGGCACTCTGTTCGAGCACTGCGTCAGGGCCGTGGATCGGGCGATCACTGCCGGCGCGCACGGTTTGCCGCTCATCGGGAGTTGCGACTGGAACGACGGCTTCAACCGTGTCGGTCCCGAGGGCCGCGGGGAGAGCGTATTCGTCGGCTGGTTCCTTCACGCCGTCTTGGGAGCCTTTGCCCCCTTGTGCGAGGAGCGGGGTGAGGCGGCCCGGGCGGCGCGCTACCGCGCCGAACGCGAGCGTCTGGGAACCATGCTGGAGCAAAGTTGGGACGGCGAGTGGTACAGGCGCGCGTACTTCGATGACGGCACCCCGCTGGGGTCGTCCCAAAACGACGAGGGCAAGATCGACTCGGTGGCGCAGACGTGGGCCGTTCTCTCGGGCGCCGCGCCGGCAAACCGCGCCGAGCGCGCCATGAGTGCCGTGCGCACCCACCTGGTCCGGCGCGGTTCGGGCGTTGTTCTGCTCCTCTCGCCGCCGTTCGATCACACGGCTCTCGACCCGGGATACATCAAGGGCTACATCCCGGGGATCCGCGAGAACGGAGGGCAGTACACGCACGCCGGGGCGTGGGTCGCCCTCGCGCTCGCGCGCCTCGGGAGCGGCGACGAGGCGGTGGAGCTCTTCCACATGCTCAACCCCATCAACCACTCGCGGACGGCGAGCCAGGTCGAGCAGTACATGACCGAACCCTATGCGGTTGCGGGGGATGTCTACGACCACCCGGCGCACCGGGGGCGCGGCGGCTGGACCTGGTACACCGGGTCGGCCGGCTGGATGTTCCGGGTTGCCGTGGAAGGGATCCTCGGGCTGCAGCGCCGCGGTGCCGTCTTCACGTTGAACCCGTGCATCCCGTCGTCGTGGCCGACCTATTCGATCGAATGGCGCTTCGGGAAGACGCGCTACACGATCGCCGTGGAGAACCCGGAGCGGCGTTGCCGGGGCGTGGCGAGCGCCGAGCTCGACGGATCGCCCGCCGACCCGGCGGCGATCCCGCTCGCGGACGACGGGCGCGCACATCGGGTTCGGGTCGTGCTCGGCGCGGGCCGCAACGCGCCGTCGGGCCCCGCGCAGCCCCCGGCAGCGCGGGCGGGCGCCAAGACGTCATGAGCCCCGGCGATCTAGGTGGCCCCGTGGGGGCAGAGGCCGAAAGCGGCCCGATCGGCCTGCTCTTCGGCGTCGAACCGGGCGGGGGTCAGACTTGCGGAGAAAGGAGCATGGCATGGAACTGGGCATGATCGGACTGGGCCGGATGGGAACCAACATGGTGCGGCGCCTTCTGCGGGCCGGCCACCGGTGCGTCGTTTTCGACCTCAATCCGGAAGCCGCGGGCGTGCTCGCCGGAGAGGGGGCGGTCTGGACGAAGTCGCTCGAGGAGTTCGCGCACGCTCTGAAGAAACCGCGTGCCGTCTGGATGATGGTGCCCGCGGCGGCGGTCGATCCGACGCTGAAGAACCTCATCCCGCTCCTCGAACCTGGCGATGTCGTCATCGACGGGGGCAATTCCCACTACCACGACGACATCCGCCGTGCGACCGAACTGAAGCCGAAGGCCATCCGCTATGTGGACGTGGGGACAAGCGGCGGCGTCTGGGGATCGGAGCGGGGTTACTGCCTGATGATCGGCGGTGAAGACGCCGTCGTCCGACACCTTGATCCCGTCTTCGCCGCCCTCGCCCCTAGCGTCGATGCGGCGCCGCGCACGCCGGGACGGGAGAAGGCCGGAGGTACCGCGGAGCACGGTTATCTGCACTGCGGGCCGAGTGGCGCGGGCCACTTCGTCAAGATGGTTCACAACGGCATCGAGTACGGCATCATGGCGGCCTACGCCGAGGGGTTGAACATCCTCCGCCATGCCAACGCCGGCAAACAGCAGCGCACCCTCGATGCCGAAACCACGCCGCTGCGCCACCCCGAGCTCTACCCGTACGACCTGAACCTGGCCGACATCGCCGAGGTCTGGCGTCGCGGCAGCGTCATCGCCTCCTGGCTCCTGGACCTCGCGGCCACGGCGCTGCTCGAGAGTCCCGATCTGGCGAAGTTTAGCGGCCGGGTGTCGGACTCGGGCGAGGGGCGCTGGACGGTCATGGCGGCCATCGACGAAGCGGTCCCGGCTCCCGTTCTCAGCACTGCGTTGTACCAACGCTTCGCCTCGCGCGGCGAGGCCGACTTCGCCGACAAGGCGCTGTCGGCCCTGCGGTACGAGTTCGGCGGCCACCAGGAAAAGGGGGCTGGCCCGGAGGGAGGCGCCTGATGGCCGCTCCCCGTTCGGACGCTCTGGTTCTCTTCGGCGTGACGGGCGATCTCGCCCACAAGATGATCTTCCCGGCGCTCTATGCGATGGCGAAACGAGGCGCTCTGAGGGTCCCGGTTGTCGGCGTCGCATCGCCGAAGTGGAGTCTGGCGCACGTACGCAAGCGCGTGAAGGACAGCATCGCGCGGTCGGGCGGGGTCGATAACCGACGCGCCTTCGCCCATCTCCTGTCTCTGCTCAGGTATGTGGGTGGCGACTACAACGACCGCGATACCTTCACGAGGATCAAGACGGCGCTGGGTAGTGCCCGGCGCCCGGTGCACTACCTCGCCATCCCGCCCGCTCTGTTCGAGACGGTGATCAAGGGCCTTGGCGCCGCGGGCCTGGCCGACCATGCGCGCGTCATCGTCGAAAAGCCGTTCGGACGCGACCTGGCCTCTTCGCGGGAGCTCAATCGCGTCGCGCGGTCGGTCTTTCCGGAAGACTCGATCTTCCGCATCGATCACTTCCTCGGGAAGGAAGCGATCATGAACATCCTTTATTTCCGCTTCGCCAACTCGTTTCTGGAGCCGATCTGGAACCGAAACACCGTGGCAAGCGTCCAGATCACCCTGGCCGAGGATTTCGGCGTGGAAAACCGTGGCGCGTTTTACGAATCCGCCGGCTGTCTGCGCGACGTGATCCAGAACCACCTGTTCCAGATCGTCGCCCTGCTGGCCATGGAGCCGCCGGCCTACAGGGGCTATGGAGCCGTGCAGACCGAAAAGGCGAAGGTCTTCCAGGCCATGCGCCCTCTCAAGCCCGAGGACGTAGTGCGCGGCCAGTACGCCGGCTATCGGAAGGAGCCCGGCGTGGCGAAGAGCTCCGATGTCGAGACCTTCTGCGCCCTGCGGCTTTACATCGACTCGTGGCGCTGGGAGGGGGTGCCGTGGTACCTGCGCTCCGGCAAGTGTCTGGCCGAAACTGCGGCCGAGGTCCTGGTGGAGCTCAAGCCGCCGCCGCAGAGGCTCTTCGCCGACTCGGCGCCGGCGACCGGCCTGAGCAACTACGTACGCTTCAGGCTCTCCCCAAGCTCGGCTGTTGCCCTCGCGGCACGCGTCAAGCGCGCGGGGAAGGAGTTCGTCGGCGACCAGCGGGAACTCTACCTGGCCAAAGTACAACCGGGGGAGGAAGCGCCCTATGAAAGGCTGTTGAGCGACGCCATGGCCGGCGACGGAGCGCTCTTCACCCGTGAGGACGCGGTCGAGGCCGCCTGGGCGGTGGTCGACCCGGTGCTCAAGACCCACAACCGGATCCGCCCTTACAAGCGCGGCAGCTGGGGGCCGCGAGAGGCGGACGTGCTGATCGCGGCACACGGCTGCTGGCACAACCCCAAGTCCGGGGAGGTGTCCGGATGACACAGCCTGCCCCGGTCGCATCCGTGTTCGATGTTGATGACGCTCTGCTCGACAACGATGGGTTCGTCGTCGATCTGAAGCAACGTGTCACGCGAGCGTTCGCGACCGAAGGCGAGGGATACTGCTGCTCGGGTCCGATCAGGCCGGAGGCAGCGGAACTGCATCAGGACCTGCGATAGGGGGGGCGATGAAAGCGACCCAACAACTCCACGAAATGGGCCAAAGCCTCTGGCTCGACAACATCACCCGCGGCCTGCTGACCAGCGGCACACTTCACCGCTACATTCAGGAGTTCTCGGTCACGGGGCTCACCTCCAACCCCACGATCTTCGACCACGCCATCAAGAACAGCCACGGCTACGACGACGCCATCCGCCGGAAGGTGGAGGAAGGCACGTCAGGCGAGTCGCTGTTCTTCGAGCTGGCGCTGGAGGACCTCACGCAGGCAGCCGATCTGTTCCGGCCGATTCACGACCGGACAAACGGACTGGACGGCTGGGTGTCATTGGAGGTCTCGCCCGTGCTGGCCAACGACGCCATCGGCACCGTCGCGGCGGCCAAGGAGCTCCACACCCGGGCGGGACGGCCCAACCTCTTCATCAAGATCCCCGGCACCAAAGAAGGCCTCCCGGCGATCGAGGAGGCGATCTTCGCGGGCGTGCCGGTCAACGTGACGCTCCTGTTCTCCCGCGAGCAATACCTCGCGGCCGCCGAGGCGTACGCGCGGGGCATCGAGCGGCGAATCGCCGTCGGGTTGAAACCGGATGTGTGTTCCGTCGCCTCGGTGTTCATCAGCCGTTGGGACGTCGCGGTGATGGGGAAGACCCCTGATGCGCTGCGCGACCGGCTCGGTATCGCGATCGCCAAGCGCACCTACAAGGCGTACCGCGAATTCCTCGACTCGTCCCGTTGGCAGTGCCTTCTGAACGCCGGCGCCCAACCCCAGCGTCTCTTGTGGGCCAGCACCGGCACCAAGGACCCAAAGGCGTCCGACATGCTCTACGTCAAGGCGCTTGCCGCTCCGTTCACGATCAACACGATGCCCGAGGGCACTCTGAGAGCCTTGGCGGACCACGGCGAGCTCAGGGCGGCCCTGCCGGTCCACGGCGGCGACTGCGAGGAGGTGCTCGCCAAGTTTGCGAGGGCCGGCATCGATACCGACGCCCTCGCCGCCCAGCTTCAAGATGAGGGCGCCAGCTCATTCGTCAAGTCCTGGAACGAGCTGCTTCAGTGCATCGCGTCCAAGAGCGAGGTGGTCAAGAACGCTGGTTGAGTCCCGAACGGACAACGGCCGAAGCGTGCCGTGGCGCGGTGACAGGTTCGGAAAGGAAACTCGATGGCTCCAGCAGTGACGATCTTCAAGAACAGCGACGACCTGGGGAAGCATGCGGCCGACCTCGTCGCCCGGGCCGTGCGGGGAGCCGTCCGGGTGCGCGGCCGCGCCATGCTCGCCCTGGCGGGCGGCTCGACGCCGGAGAAGACTTACATGGTGCTGGCGCAGCCGGGCCGCAGCAGCCGGATTGACTGGGCTCACACGAATCTGTTCTTCGGGGACGAGCGGTTCGTGCGACCGGATGACCCAGCGAGCAACTTCGCCATGGTGCGGCGGGCACTGCTGGCGGCGATCCCTGTGCCGGCCGGGCATGCGTTTCCGGTGCCGACGCAACTCCCAACGGCCGCCACCGCAGCTGCGGAGTACGCAGCCACGATCGCCAGGGCTTTCGGGATCGCAGATGACCGTGATCTGCCACGGTTCGATCTGATCCTTCTGGGCCTGGGCGACGATGGGCACACGGCCTCGCTGTTCCCAGGAGCACCGTCCCTGCGGGTCACCGATCGGTGGGTGGTGGCGAGCCCGCCGGGAACTCTCCCGCCGCCGGTGGAGCGGATCACGCTGACCTTTCCGGTCTTGAATGCCGCGCGAGAGATCCTGTTCCTGGTATCCGGCCGGAACAAGGCAGAGGCGCTCCACGACGTGCTGGAAGGCCAGCCCAACTGCGAGGCGCGCCCGGCGGCGGGCGTGCGGCCGGCGGACGGCACGCTCGCCTGGCTCGTCGATGAAGCTGCGGCCAGCCGGCTGACACGCTCGGGATAGGCGCCGATTGGCGCTCGGAGGAGTCGAGATGCAAGGACAACAGAATTCAGTGTCGGACGCACAGGAGGGTCGCTCCCACGCGGGCCCGCCACATCAGAAGGAGTGTTCTCATGGCCGATGAACTGCGGCGCATCGCGGAGTTGGGGAGACAACTCAGGGTGGACAGCATCCGGTGCACGACCGCTGCCGGATCGGGCCACCCAACCTCCTCGATGTCGGCCGCCGATCTGATGGCGGTGCTCCTGGTCAACCACCTCAAGTACGACTGGGACCACCCGCACAACCCGAGCAATGACCGCCTGATCTTCTCGAAGGGACATGCCAGCCCGTTGCTCTACGCGATGTACAAGGCGGCGGGTGTCATCACCGACGAGGAGCTGCTGTCGTTGCGGAAGTTCGGCAGCCGCCTCGAAGGACATCCGAAACCCCTGCAGAGCGCCGAGAACCACGGCACGCCGCGCGGCGTGCCCTGGGTGGACGTGGCCACCGGCTCGCTCGGGCAAGGCCTGCCGATCGGCGTCGGAATGGCTTTCAGCGGCAAGTACGTCGACGAGCTTACCTTCGAGGTTTGGGTCCTGCTTGGGGACAGCGAGCTCGCCGAAGGCTCCAACTGGGAAGCGTTCGACAAGGCCGGCCACTACAAGCTGAACAACGTGATCGCCATTCTGGACATGAACCGGCTGGGACAGCGGGGGCCCACGGACCTCGGTTGGGATGCGCCCGTCTACGCCGCCCGCGCCCGCGCCTTCGGGTGGCACGCAATCGAGGTCGACGGCCACGACATCGCCGCCATCGACGCGGCCTACAAGGAAGCGCTCGCCCAGGCCGAGAAGCCCACCTGCATCGTCGCGAAGACCGTGAAGGGGTCCGGCGTCTCGCTCGTCGCGAACAAGGAAGGGTGGCACGGCAAGGCCCTCAGCCCTGACCAGGCTCAAGAGGCCATCAAGGAACTGGGGGGCGAGCGCCACATCACCGTTGTTGTCGCGAAGCCCACAGATCTGCGGCCGGCAACCCCACCCGCAGCCCAGCCGTTGAAGCTGCCCGTATACGAGATCGGGACCGAAGAAGCGACGCGGAAAGCGTTCGGGGATGCGCTCGTGGCGGTCGGCGCCAATCGGCCGGACGTCGTGGTCCTCGACGGCGAAGTGTCCAATTCGACGTTCACGGAAGAGTTCAACAAGGCCTACCCGGATCGGTTCTTCGAGGCATACATCGCGGAGCAACAGCTCGTCGGCGCCGCTCTGGGCCTGAGCGTTCTGGGGAAGATCGCCTTTGCGGCGACCTTCGCCGCCTTCCTCACTCGCGCCTTCGACCAGATCCGCATGGCCGCCGTGTCCGGCGGCAGCATCCGCCTGTGCGGGTCGCATGCCGGCGTCAGCATCGGCGAGGACGGGCCGTCGCAGATGGCTCTGGAAGACCTGGCGATGATGCGCTCCGTTCACGGCAGCACTGTGCTGTACCCGTGCGATGCGAACCAGACGGCGCGCCTCGTGGCTGCCATGGCCGATCTGCACGGCATCTCCTACCTGCGAACGACTCGCGCGAAGACACCGGTCATCTACGGTCCGGACGAGGCGTTTCCCGTCGGAGGGAGCAAGGTCGTGCGCCATTCGGATGCGGATCAGGTCGCGATCATCGCCGCCGGGATCACCCTGCACGAGAGCCTCCGGGCCTATGAGAAGCTCAAGTCGGAAGGCATCCGGGTGCGGGTGATCGATGCCTATTCGGTCAAGCCGATCGACAAGGAGACCCTGCACGAGGCCGCGCGGGTCACGGGAGGCCGGCTCGTCGTGGTCGAAGATCACTGGTCCGAAGGTGGGCTCGGCGACGCCCTCCTGGACGCATTCGCGGGCGGGATGGAGAAAGCCCCCGCGGTGGTCAAGCTGGCGGTGCGCTCGATGCCGACCTCCGGCACGCCCGCAGAGTTGCTGGGCGCGGCTGGAATCGATGCCGAGCACATCGCGCACGCCGTCAGGGCGCGCCTGGAAGAGCCGCCCCATCACACATTGAAGGAAGGACGACCATGACGACAGTCATCGCGCCGCTCACCGAACGCCCAGCCTGGAAGGCCCTCGAAGCCCATTTCCAAAAGGTTCGCGAGCTGCACCTGCGTGAGCTTTTCTCGGAGGACGCCACCCGCGGCGAGCGAATGGCCGCCGAGGCCGCCGGTATCTATTTCGACTACTCGAAGAACCGCGTCACGGGCGAAACGCTGATCCTCCTTCTGCAACTGGCGAAGGAATCCGGCCTGCGGTCCCGCATCGACGCGATGTTCCGTGGGGAAAAGATCAACGTCACCGAGAAACGCGCCGTCCTGCACGTCGCCCTGCGCGCCCCGAGAGGGCAAGCCATTCTCGTAGATGGCGAAGACGTGGTACCCGAGGTGCACGCCGTCCTCGAAAGGATGGCCGACTTCTCCGCCCGGGTGCGCAGCGGGGCGTGGAAGGGTCACACCGGCAAGCCGATCCGCAACATCATCAATGTCGGCATCGGCGGGTCCGACCTGGGGCCGGTGATGGTGTACGAGGCGTTGCGGCACTACAGCCGGCGCGATCTGACCTTCCGGTTCGTCTCCAACATCGACGGCACCGACTTCGCCGAGGCCGTGCGCGACCTCGATCCCGCGGAGACGCTGTTCATCATCGCGTCGAAGACCTTCACCACTCTCGAGACGATGACCAACGCGCACACGGCGCGCACCTGGGCCCTCGAGACATTGAAGCACCCCTCTGCCGTCGCCAGGCATTTCGTCGCCGTCTCGACCAACGCGGAGGAGGTGACGAAGTTCGGCATCGACACCGCCAACATGTTCGAGTTCTGGGACTGGGTCGGAGGTCGCTACTCGATGGACTCGGCGATCGGACTGTCGACGATGATCGCCATCGGGCCCGACCACTTCCGCGCCATGCTCGACGGGTTCCACGAGATGGACGAGCATTTTCGCACGGCACCTTTCGAGCGAAACCTGCCCGTGCTCATGGGACTCCTGGCCGTTTGGAACAGCAACTTCCTGGGCGCGCAGACAGTCGCGGTTCTGCCCTACGAGCGGTACCTGAAGCGTTTCCCGGCGTACCTCCAGCAATTGACGATGGAGAGCAACGGCAAACACGTCACGCTCGACGGAGTGGTGGTCACCTACCAGACCGGCCCGATCGTCTGGGGGGAGCCGGGCACCAACGGCCAGCATTCCTTCTACCAACTGATCCATCAGGGAACCAGGCTCATCCCCTGTGACCTCATCGCGTTCGTCCACCCCCTCAACCCGATCGGCCGCCACCACGACCTGCTGCTGGCCAACGTCTTTGCTCAGGCGGAGGCCCTGGCCTTCGGCAAGACCTCGCAGGAGGTCGAGGCCGAAGGCACGCCGCCCTGGCTGGTTCCGCACCGAACGTTCGAAGGCAACCGGCCGTCCAACACGATCGTCATCGACCGGCTGACCCCGGCGGCGCTCGGGAAACTCGTCGCGCTGTACGAGCACAGCGTCTTCACTCAGGGCGCGATCTGGAGTATCGATTCGTTCGATCAATGGGGCGTCGAGCTGGGTAAGGTGCTGGCGAAGCGGACGGCCCAGGAACTTGAAAGCACGGACGAGCCGCACCTCACACATGACAGCTCGACCAACGCGCTCATCCGGCGCTACCGCCGGCTCAGGAACGCCCGCTCATGAGCATCTCTCATTGCATTGCTCGCCAACCGCCACTCGCGAGCGGTGGAGGCTCCGAATGAGCAACGAAAAGGACACACCCATGAAAATCAGTCCCCTGGCGGGCAAGCCGGTCCCGCCGGAAATGCTCGTGAACGTACCCAAGCTTCTCACCGCCTACTATTCGGAGCGTCCTGATCCTTCCGTCCCTGCGCAACGCGTAATGTTCGGCACCTCGGGGCATCGCGGCTCCGCATTCGACAGGTCGTTCAACGAATGGCACGTCCTGGCCATCAGTCAGGCCATCTGTGACCACCGCAAGCGCCAGGGCATAGACGGGCCGCTGTTCCTCGGTATCGACACGCACGCGCTGTCCGTGCCGGCGTGTGCCAGCGCGCTCGAAGTGCTGGCGGCCAACGGGGTGGATGTCATGCTCGCGGAGCACGACGAA
Source organism: Thermoanaerobaculaceae bacterium (assembly GCA_050018455.1). Taxonomy (GTDB): domain Bacteria; phylum Acidobacteriota; class Thermoanaerobaculia; order Thermoanaerobaculales; family Thermoanaerobaculaceae; genus RBG-13-68-16. The sequence goes on from JBEKAA010000032.1 coordinate 23,341, forward strand.
TACACCCCGACTCCCGTGGTCTCACACGCGATATTGACGTACAACCGCGGCCGCAAGACCGGTCTCGCCGACGGCATTGTCATAACACCCTCGCACAACCCACCCCACGACGGCGGCTTCAAGTACAACCCGCCCAACGGCGGGCCAGCAGATGTAGGCGTGACGGGCAGGATCGAAGCCAGGGCCAATGAGCTTCTGAAGAACGGCCTGCAGGGCGTGCAAAGAGTTTCCTACGAGAAGGCCCTGCGCTCCAGTACCACCCACCATCATGACTATCTCAACGCGTACGTGAAGGATCTCTGCAACGTCCTCGACATGGATGCGATTCGGGGCGCCAAGATCGGCATGGGAGTGGATCCGCTCGGCGGCGCCGGGGTCCACTACTGGGGGCCGATCGCCGAACGCTACAAGCTGAACCTCACAGTCGTCAACGAGGCCGTCGATCCGACGTTCCGGTTCATGACGGTCGATTGGGACGGCCAGATCCGCATGGACCCCTCCTCGCCCTATGCCATGCAGCGCTTGATCGATCTGAAGGATCGTTTCGAGATCGCCTTCGCGTGCGATACCGACCACGACCGGCACGGGATCGTCACCAGGAGCGCCGGCCTGCTGCCGCCCAACCATTACCTTGCGGTCGCCATCCTTTATCTCTTCCAGCACCGACCGGAGTGGCGCACGGCAGCGGCAGTCGGCAAGACTGTGGTGAGCAGTCAGATGATCGATCGCGTCACCGCGAAGCTGAGGCGGAAGCTCTACGAGGTGCCGGTCGGCTTCAAGTGGTTCGTGGACGGCCTTCTCGACGGCTCGCTCGGCTTCGGCGGGGAAGAGAGCGCGGGCGCGTCGTTTCTCCGCCGGGACGGCAGCGTCTGGACAACGGACAAGGACGGGATCGTCCCGGCCCTCCTCGCGGCGGAGATCACGGCAGGGATGGGCCGCGACCCCGGCGAGATCTACGACGAACTGATTCGCGAGTTCGGCGAGCCCGTCTACGACCGGGTCGAGGCCCCGGCCACTCCGGAGCAAAAGGCAATGCTGGAGAGACTCTCGGCGCACGAGGTCCAGTCGACCGACCTGGCTGGGGAAAGAATCCTGACCATCCTCACCGAAGCGCCGGGCAACGGCGCGTCCATCGGCGGGTTGAAGGTAATAGCGGCGAGCGGATGGTTCGCGGCGCGCCCGTCAGGGACGGAAGACATCTACAAGATCTATGCGGAGAGCTTTAGCGGAGCGGATCATCTGCGCCGGATCCTGGAGGAGGCGCAGACGATCGTCAACGATGCTCTGGCCGCGGCGCCAGAGGGGTCAGGGCGTGGGACCAATGCCAATCCGCCGGAGAACCTATGAGCAGCCAAACGCCTGTCGGCAAGCCGATCTACGGTCTCCTGCCTACGGACGTCGAAGGATTCGATTCCCTGGCGGAGCTTGCGCTGGACATGCGCTGGTCGTGGAATCACGCCGCCGACGAGGTGTGGCGGCAGCTTGATCCCGCGCTTTGGGAATTCACTCAAAACCCCTGGGCCGTCCTGCAGACTGTCTCTAGGGACAAGCTCCAGCGCGTCTCAGCCAATTCCGCCTTCCGCGACAAGGTCGATGCGCTCGTGCTAGCCAGGCGTCACGCGGTGAACGCTCCCGCGTGGTTTCAGCACGATCATCCGCGGTCGCCCCTGACCCGTGTCGCGTATTTCAGCATGGAATTCATGTTGAGCGAAGCGCTGCCCATCTACTCGGGCGGGCTCGGTAATGTGGCCGGCGATCAACTCAAGGCCGCCAGCGATCTGGGCGTGCCGGTGGTCGGCGTGGGGCTGCTCTACCAGCAGGGCTATTTTCGCCAGGAGATCGACACGAACGGCGCGCAAGAGGCCCTCTACCCGTACAACGACCCCGGGCAACTTCCAATTACGCCGCTGCGCCACCCCAACGGCGAGTGGTTGCGGTTGGAGGTCGCCTTGCCCGGCTACTCGGTCTGGCTGCGCGCCTGGCAGGCCCAGGTCGGTCGGGTCAACCTTTACTTGCTCGACAGCAATGACGCGGGGAACTTTCCGGCGCATCGCGGGATCACCAGCGAATTGTACGGGGGCGGAGCGGAGTTGCGGCTGAAACAAGAGATGGTGCTCGGGATCGGCGGATGGCGGTTGCTCGGGGCGCTCGGCATCCGACCGGAAGTGTGTCACCTGAACGAAGGACATGCGGCCCTTGCCGTGTTGGAACGCGCCCGCAGCTTCATGCAAGAGACCGCACAGCCTTTCGAAGTCGCGCTGGCCGTCACTCGAGCGGGGAACCTCTTCACCACGCACACCGCAGTGGCCGCCGGCTTCGACCGTTTCGCCCCGGCCCTCATCGAGCAATACCTCGGTACCTATGCCGAGAAGAAACTCGGCATCACACTCGACCGCTTGCTGGCCCTGGGCCGCGAGAATCCGACCAACTCGGCCGAGAGTTTCAATATGGCGTACCTGGCGATCCGCGGGAGCGGCGCCGTGAATGGCGTGAGTCGCCTGCACGGAGAGGTCAGCCGGCATCTCTTCGGGCCCCTCTTTCCGAACTGGCCGGCGGACGAAGTGCCCATCGGCCACGTCACGAACGGAGTCCATGTGCCGACCTGGGACTCGGCGGCAGCCGACGATCTCTGGACGGGCGCCTGCGGAAAGGACCGTTGGCTGGGAATGACGGAAACCATGGAGCAGGATATCCGCCGGGTCTCCGACGAGAGTCTCTGGAAATTCCGCATCGCCGCCAGCACGTCTCTCGTTGAATACGCTCGCGACCGGCTGTCCAGACAACTGGCCGCCTCCGGCGCGTCGCCCGAGGCGGTTGACGAGGCGAAACACCTGTTTGATCCCAACGCCTTGACACTGGGATTTGCGCGCCGCTTCGCGACCTACAAGAGGCCGAACCTGCTGCTGCACGACCCGGAGCGACTGCTTCGTCTGTTGAGCATTCCGAAGCGCCCGGTGCAACTCATCCTTGCCGGCAAAGCCCATCCGGCGGATCAAGCTGGGCAGGCCCTGATTCAGCAATGGGTGCATTTCGTCCGGCGGCCTGAGGTCCGCCCCCATGTGATCTTCCTGAGCGACTACGACGTGCAAATGGGCGAACACCTGGTGCAAGGTGTGGATGTCTGGATCAACACGCCACGGCGGCCATGGGAGGCGTGTGGAACCAGCGGCATGAAGGTGCTCGTCAATGGGGGCATCAACCTCTCGGAATTGGACGGCTGGTGGGCGGAGGCCTACACGCCTGAGGTTGGGTGGTCTTTGGGGGATGGTCAGGAGCATGGCGACGATCCGGCCTGGGACGCCGTCGAAGCCGAGGCGCTCTACGCGCTTCTCGAGCGGGAGGTGATCCCGGAGTTCTATACCCGAGACGAAAACGGCGTTCCCGGTGCATGGGTCACGCGCATGCGCGAGAGCATGGCGCAGTTGACGCCGCGCTTCTCCGCCACCCGCGCGGTGCGCGAGTACACGGAGCAAAACTACCTTCCCGCCGCTACGGCGTACCGTTCGCGCTCTGCCGAGAAGGGCGCAGCCGGCAGGGTGCTCGTCGATTGGCGGCACAGCCTGGACCAGGGCTGGGCCACCCTGCGCTTCGGCGACAAGACGGTCGAGACCCGTGGCGAGCAGCACGTATTCGAGGTTCAGGTCTATCTCAAGGGCCTCGACCCAAATGCGGTGCGGGTAGAGATCTACGCCGACGGCCTCAACGGCGGCAGTCCGGTGCAGCAGGAGATGGCGCGCATACGCCAGCTCGCCGACGCGCCGGGCGGCCACGTCTACGCCGCGACCGTCTCCGCGGCCCGCCCAGTGGCCGACTATTCGGCGCGAGTGATACCTCACTGCGACGGGGTTGCCGTCCCGCTGGAAGAGCCGCGAATTCTGTGGCAACCATGATCCGGTCGAAGGAAGAAGAGACGATGAAGAGAACGACTTCAATCAGCTGCGTGTTTCTTGATATCGGCGGTGTCCTGCTCACCGACGGGTGGGATCATCATGCCCGCAGACGGGCTGCAAAAACTTTCAAGCTGGAGTTGGCCGAGATGGAGGATCGGCATCACCTCACCTTCGACACCTACGAGGAGGGGAGGCTGACGTTGAAGGAATATTTGGATCGGGTGGTCTTCTACCAAAGGCGGCCGTTCACCCGGGCTCAGTTTCGGCGCTTCATGTTCGCACAATCGAAATCCTACCCCGAGATGATCGAGCTGTTCGCCCAGCTCAAGGTCCGGCACAAACTGAAGATCGCCGTGGTCAGCAACGAAGCACGGGAGTTGAATTCCCATCGGATTCGAAAGTTCAACCTGGGCAGGTTCGTGGATTTCTTCATTTCCTCCTGCTTTGTTCACGTCCGCAAGCCCGACGCGGAGATCTTTCGGATTGCGCTCGACATCGCCCAGGTGGCAGCCCGAAAGGTCCTCTATATCGAAAACACGCCGATGTTCGTGCAGGTCGCCCAGGGGCTGGGGATTCGAAGCATTCTGCACACGGACTACAGGTCCACGTGCGCGAAGCTGGCTTCGTTCGGCTTGCTGCATCACGAGGGATTCGATCATGAAACCGAATAGCCCGCACATCCTGACGATCAACGGCGGCTCGTCGAGCATCAAGTTCGCGCTGTTCAAGGCCGGTGACTCGCTCCGACGGATCCTTGACGGAGCGATTGAGCGGATTGGACTACCGGCGCCGACCTTTCGGGTGAAAAGCGTGAACCAGGCGGACAACTTCTCGCGCTTGGTGACGGCACCGGATCACACGGTCGCGGTGGGCGCTCTCATGGATTGGATCGCGGAACGCAGCGCGCGTGATCCATTGACCGCCGTGGGCCATCGCGTCGTGCACGGCGGCCCGAAGTACAGCGTGCCACAGCGGATCACTGCGGAGCTGGTCGAGGAGCTGCACCGGCTCAGCCCGTTCGATCCTGAGCATCTGCCTGAAGAGATTCTGGTGACCGAGGCGTTTCATCGCCGATTTCCGGACCTGCCCCAAGTGGCGTGTTTCGACACGGCTTTTCACCATGACCTGCCGCGCGTGGCCCGGTTGTTGCCGATTCCGCGCCGCTATGAGGCGCAGGGGGTGCGGCGGTACGGCTTTCACGGGTTGTCGTATGCGTTCCTGATGGAAGAGCTGGGCCGCCTGGCCGGAACGGGAGCGGCACAAGGGCGGGTCATCCTCGCCCACCTCGGCAGCGGCGCGAGCCTCGCGGCGGTGCGTGAGGGCAAATCAGTGGACACGAGCATGGGTTTCACACCGGCGGCCGGGGTGCCGATGGGCACGCGCTCCGGGGATCTCGATCCCGGCCTGGTCTGGTATCTGGCCCGCACGGAGAAGATGAGCGCGAAGCAGTTCAATGAGATGGCCAACACCCGGTCCGGACTGCTCGGAATATCCGAAACCAGTTCCGACATGCGTGACTTGCTTGACCGTGAAACGCAGGATGTGCGGGCGGCTGAGGCGGTCGCGCTGTTTTGCTACCAGGTCAAGAAGTGGATAGGAGCATTCGCGGCGGCGTTGGGCGGACTCGACACGTTGGTATTCGCTGGCGGCATCGGAGAAAACGCGCCCGCGGTCCGCGCCCGGATCTGCGACGGGCTGGGATTCCTTGGGATCGAACTCGAGGAAAAGCTCAATGCGGCAAACGAGGGCGTGATTTCCGCGGCGGGCGGCGGGGTTGCGGTCCGCGTCATTCGCACGGACGAAGAACAGATGATCGCCAAATCGGTTTGCGGCGTTCTCGGCCTTGGCCCGACAAAGGAGACGTGAACCATGAAGACAAAGACCCTGTCCCCGGAGCTGCTTCGCACAATCGACGCCTACTGGCGCGCCGCCAACTATCTCTCGGTCGGGCAGATCTACCTTTACGACAATCCGCTGTTGAAGCGCCCGCTGACGCTCGCGGACGTGAAGCACATGCTGCTGGGGCACTGGGGCACGACCCCCGGGCAGAATTTCATCTACGTGCACCTGAACAGGGTCATCAAGAAATACGACCTCGACATGATCTACGTCTCCGGCCCGGGGCACGGCGGCCCGGCCGTGGTGGGCAACACGTACCTCGAGGGCACGTACAGCGAGGTGTATCCCAACATCAGCCAGGATGAGGCCGGACTCCGGAAACTCTTTGTTCAGTTCTCCTTTCCCGGGGGAATTCCCAGCCACGCATCGCCGGAGTGCCCGGGCTCGATCCACGAGGGCGGCGAGTTGGGCTATTCGCTCAGCCACTCGTTCGGGGCGGTGTTCGACAATCCGAATCTCGTCGTCGCTTGCGTCGTCGGTGACGGCGAGGCGGAGACGGGACCACTGGCCACGGCGTGGCATTCCAACAAGTTTCTCGATCCGATCACCGACGGAGCCGTGCTGCCGATCCTGCACCTCAACGGCTACAAGATCAGCAACCCGACCGTTCTGGCCCGCATCGAGCCTGAGGAATTGGAGCAGTTCCTGCGCGGCTGCGGCTGGACGCCGTACTTTGTCGAAGGTGATGACCCGGACGTGATGCACGAGCTCATGGCCAGCACCTTGGAAAAGACCATCGAGGGCATTCGGCAGATCCAGAGCAATGCACGGAGCAGGAACGACACCACCCGGCCGCGCTGGCCAATGATCGTCCTGCGGTCACCCAAGGGCTGGACGGGGCCGAAGATGGTCGACGGGCTGCAGGTTGAAGGCACGTTTCGTGCGCACCAGGTGCCTCTCTCTGACCCCGCCACCCATCCCGAACACCTCAAGCTGTTGGAAGACTGGCTGAGGAGCTACCGGCCGGAGGAACTCTTCGATGAAGAGGGCCGCCTGAAACCGGAACTGGCCGAGCTCGCGCCCGAGGGCGAACGGCGCATGGGCGCGAACCCCCACGCCAACGGCGGCATTCTGCTCCGTGACCTGCGCATGCCGGATTTCCGCGACTATGCGGTCGACGTGCCCTCGCCGGGGGTGCTCGGCATCGGCGACACGCATGTGCTCGGGCCTTTCCTGCGTGATGTGGCAAAGCTCAACGGCGAGCAGCGCAATTTCCGGGTCTTCGGCCCCGACGAGACGCTCTCCAACGGCCTGGAAGCGCTGTTCGAAGTGACCAAACGCCAGTGGGACGCCGCGACCGTGCCAAACGACGAATTTCTCGCGCCCGCCGGGCGCGTGATGGAAATGCTCAGCGAGCACCAATGTGAGGGTTGGCTCGAGGGCTACCTGCTCACCGGGCGGCACGGGCTCTTCAATTGCTACGAGGCCTTCATCCACATCGTCGACTCGATGTTCAACCAGCACGCCAAGTGGCTCGAGGTCACGTCGCACCTGCCGTGGCGGCGAGACATCGCCTCGTTGAACTACCTGCTGGCATCGCATGTCTGGCGCCAGGATCACAACGGCTTTACCCACCAGGATCCCGGTTTCATCGACCACGTCATGAACAAGAAGGCCGGGGTCGTGCGTGTGTACCTTCCGCCCGACGCCAACTGCCTGCTGTCGGTGATCGACCACTGCCTGCGCAGCCGCCATTACGTCAACGTCGTCATCGCTGGCAAGCACCCGGCGCCGCAGTGGCTGACGATGGACGCCGCCGTCAAGCACTGCACCGAGGGCATCGGTATCTGGCAGTGGGCCAGCAACGACCAGGGCGTCGCGCCCGACGTAGTCATGGCTTGCTGCGGCGACGTGCCCACGCTGGAAACGCTCGCCGCCGTCTCCATCATGCGCGAGCATCTGCCCGAGCTGCACATCCGGGTCGTCAACGTCGTCGACCTCATGAAGCTGCAGCCGCAAACCGAGCACCCGCACGGGCTTTCCGACATGGACTTCGACGAGCTCTTCACCAAGGACAAGCCGGTCATCTTCGCCTTCCATGCCTACCCTTGGTTGATCCACCGGCTGACCTACCGCCGCACCAACCACGACAACATCCACGTCCGCGGCTACAAGGAAGAGGGCACCATCACGACACCGTTCGACATGACGGTGCTGAACGATCTGGATCGCTTCCACCTCGTGATGGACACCATCGACCGCCTGCCGCAGACCGGCGACAAGGGCATCTACCTGAAGCAGCAACTCAAGGACAAGCTCATCGAGCACACGCAGTACATCGACAAGTACGGCCAGGACATGCCCGAGATCCGGAACTGGAAGTGGGGCCACGACAAATGAATGCGAAAAAGCTCATAGCCACAGCGAGGGCACTGGTCGCCGGCGACAAGGGGCTGCTGGCGATGGATGAAAGTGATCTAACCTGCAACAAACGCTTTGCCGTCTTGGGGATTCCCCAGACCGAGGAGGCCCGGCGCGCCTATCGGGAGTTGATCGTGACCACGCCCGGCCTCGGCGAGTGCATCAGCGGCGCGATCCTCTACGACGAGACGATCCGCCAGCACACGAAGGCCGGCACTCCCTTCGTCAAGGTCATCACCGATGCGGGGATCATTCCCGGCATCAAGGTCGACACCGGCGAAGAGGACATGGCGGGGCATCCCGGAGAGAAGGTGACCGAAGGCCTGGACGGATTGCGCGGCCGCCTGGCTGAATACTCTGGAATGGGCGCCCGTTTTGCCAAGTGGCGGGCAGAGATCGTCCTGGGCGACGGCATCCCCAGCCGGGGTTGCATCGAGGCCAACGCGCACTCGCTGGCTCGCAACGCCGCATTGTGCCAGGAAGTCGGACTGGTCCCCGTCGTCGAGCCCGAGGTGCTCATGGACGGCGAGCACACCCTGGAGCGGTGCCGCGAGGTCACGGAGGAAGTCCTGCGAACGGTCTTCAGCCAGTTCTACGGACAGCGGGTGTTGCTGGAAGGCTTGATCCTGAAGACCAACATGGTGCTCCCGGGATTGACCTGCCCCACGCAAGAACCGGTGGACGAGGTGGCCGACGCCACCGTGAGGTGTCTCCTGCGAGCTGTTCCCGCTGCCGTTCCGGGGATCGCGTTCTTGTCGGGCGGCCAATCCGGTGAGCTGGCGTCCGCCCGTTTGAACGCCATGAACGTGAGGTTCAAGTCGCGCCTGCCCTGGGCGCTCGCGTTCTCGTTCGCCCGCGCCATCCAGGAACCGGCGTTGGAGATCTGGCACGGCGAGGAGGCCAACGTGTCGCCGGCCCAGCACGCTCTGTATCACCGCGCCTGGTGCGACCGGGCGGCGCGACGCGGCGAGTACACGGCTGCGATGGAAAGGTCATCGGCATGACAAGAAGCATCGCGCGACCCACGAAATCCGCGGCATGGCAGGGATCGAGAGGATGTCCATCATGAAACCGAAGGCCGACCAGCCCAGGGCTCCCGAATCGAAGCCGGGAGGGAAGCCCGATGCCAAACTCGATGCGAAGGACGATCTGAAATCCTTGCCCCTGGCGGACGTTGAGAAGAAATTGGGATCATCGCCGGACGGCTTGACTCAAGCCGAGGCGGAGAAACGTCTGACCCAATATGGGCCCAACGAGATCGAAGAGAAGAAAACCAACCCGTTCCTGAAATTCCTCACCTATTTCTGGGGTCCGATTCCGTGGATGATCGAAGCGGCCGTTATCCTCTCGGCGGTGGCGCGGCATTGGCCGGACTTCGGCATCATCCTCGTTCTGCTCCTAGCCAACGCCGTGGTCGGATTCTGGGAAGAACGCCAGGCGGGCAACGCCATCGCGGCCCTGAAGGCCAAGCTGGCGGTCAAGGCCCGGGTGAAGCGTGACGGGAAGTGGATCACCCCGGCGGCGCGTGAGTTGGTGCCGGGCGACGTCATTCGCGTGCGCCTGGGCGACATCGTGCCGGCGGATGCGCGCTTGTTGGCGGGCGACCCGGTGGAGGTGGATCAGTCCGCGCTGACGGGAGAGTCTCTGCCCGCCACGCGGAAACCCGGCGAGCCAGTGTATTCGGGGTCGATTATCCGCCAGGGCGAGATCGGCGCACTTGTCTATGCCACGGGGGCGAACACCTACTTCGGCAGGACCGCGCAACTGGTGCAGGAGGCGCACACCGTCAGCCACTTTCAACGCGCGGTGCTGAAGATCGGCAACTACCTGATCATCCTCGCAGTGGCTCTCGTTGCGGTGATCATTACCGTCGCGATCTTCCGCGGGGACCCGATCCTCACCACGTTGCAGTTCGCGTTGGTGCTGACCGTGGCTGCGATTCCCGTGGCGATGCCGACGGTGCTGTCGGTGACGATGGCGGTCGGCGCCCGCCTGCTCGCCAAGAAGCAAGCGATTGTGAGCAAGCTGGTGGCCATCGAGGAGTTGGCGGGCGTGGATGTGCTGTGCGCCGACAAGACCGGCACCCTGACCCAGAACAAGCTGACGCTGGGCGATCCGTTCAGCGTGAACAACGTCTCCGCCGAGCACGTCATTCTCAATGCTGCGCTGGCGTCGCGCGCGGACAACAACGACACCATTGATCTGGCCGTTCTCGGAGGCCTGAAGGACAAGCAGGCTTTGCAGGGTTATCAGGTCGTCCATTTCCAGCCGTTCGACCCGGTGCACAAGCGCACTGAGGCTATCGTCAAGGCCAAAGACGGAAAGACGTTCAAGGTGACGAAGGGCGCGCCACAGGTGATCTTGGCCTTGTCGGCCAATGCCGGGCAGGTGAAGTCCGCCACCCTGAAGGCGGTCAACGAATTCGCGGTGCGCGGTTTTCGCTCGTTGGGCGTGGCGCGGGCCGAGGGCGAGGGTCAATGGCAGTTTGTAGGCGTGCTGCCCCTGTTTGATCCGCCCCGCGAAGATGCCAAGGCAACCATCGAGACCGCGCTGGCGATGGGCGTGAAGGTCAAGATGGTGACGGGCGACGCACTGGCCATCGCCCAGGAAACCGCCAAGAAGTTGGACATGGGCACGAATATCCTCGATGCGGCCGGCATGGGCGACTCCAAGCACGAGGAGTCCACGGCGACGGCCGAGTCGATCGAGAAGGCCGACGGTTTCGCGCAGGTCTTCCCCGAGCACAAGTTCCACATTGTGGATGTCCTGCAAAAGCGCGGTCACATCGTCGGCATGACGGGTGACGGGGTGAATGACGCCCCCGCGCTGAAGAAAGCCGACTGCGGCATCGCCGTTTCGGGAGCGACGGACGCGGCGCGCGCTGCGGCGGCCATCGTGCTGATGACGCCAGGCCTCTCGGTGATTATCGACGCGATCAAGGAGAGCCGCCGCATCTTCCAGAGGATGAACAGCTATGCGATCTACCGCATCGCGGAGACGCTGCGCGTGCTGCTGTTCATGACGTTGTCGATCCTGGTGTTTAACTTCTATCCGGTGACCGCAGTGATGATCGTGATGCTGGCGTTGCTCAACGACGGCGCCATCCTGTCCATTGCCTACGACAACGTTCACTACAAGGACCAACCCGAGGCCTGGAACATGCGCTTAGTGCTGGGGATCGCCACGGTGCTGGGCGTCATCGGGGTCGTCTCCGCCTTCGGCTTGTTCTATCTCGGTGAGCGCGTGTTTCATCTCGACCGCGTGCACATCCAGACGCTGATGTACCTGAAGCTGTCCGTGGCGGGGCACCTGACGATATTCCTCACGCGCACGCGCGGCCCGTTCTGGTCCATACGCCCCGCACGGATCCTGTGGGCGGCCGTGGTCGGCACGCAAATCGTGGCGACGTTGATCGCGGTGTATGGGCTCTTCATGACACCCCTCGGCTGGGGTTGGGCACTGTTCGTTTGGGGTTATGCGCTGGTGTGGTTCCTTGTGAATGACCGCGTGAAGCTGCTGGCGTATCGGATTCTCGATCCCCCCAAGGCCAAGACACCGTCCGATTTGACGCCGAAGATCGCCACGCGAGCCTATGAGCTGTACGAGCAGCGAGGCCGCCAGGACGGTGGAGCAGTTCAGGACTGGAATCAGGCGGAGCGAGAAATTCGGAAAGATGAACCCCATGAATGAACGGACTCCAACCATGCGATTCGCTGTGGCGCCACGACAGTTGCAGGCGCTCGCCCTCCTCGGAGAGCGAGCGAGCTCGGACGCCGGCCGTGTAGTTTCTACCTAGTATTTCGTCTCAGAAATCAGGATAATATGGCTATGGGATTTACTCTGAGGAGGGCCCATGGCCAATCGCGCTCGGATCGTCGAGCTGGCGGCTGAGGAGAGAGCGGAGCTGGAGGCTGTGCTGCGCTCGCAGAAGGCTGCCTCCGGGCTCTCTCGGCGTGCCCGCGCAGTCCTGTTGTTGCCGGCCACGAGAAAGCGAGTGTTTTTGACATTGCGCCGGTCAGCTGGTGAGGCGAGTGGACGTGATCGCTGGTTGTGTCGGTTGTGTCGGAGCGAGGTTTGCGGTCGCGCAGA
>JBEKAA010000033.1:0-47110 GCA_050018455.1 Thermoanaerobaculaceae bacterium
GAACCGTGGGAGGGCGGGGGCAAACCGCCCCGTGGGCCGAGGAGATATGGCGCCGGAGCGTGCGGGCACCGAGCGGCCAGAGCGGCGGGTGGAAACGCTGGCCCTGCAGGAGCGCAGCGAAGGCAGGGAACAGCGAGGCTCCGCACGCCGGTCTGGCCAGCTCGGTCGCATGCGGAGGCGTGTCGCTCAGGCTGCGCTCGATGCGCGGCCCGAGCCACCCCTCCGAGCCCACGGGGCAAGAAAAGAAGAAGAGCCTCCACGCAGTGGAACCAACCTTGAACCCCGGAGGCGAGCAAGGCCCGAACGTCGCGGAACCCGAGGGACACGAAAGATCGCCTCCACGCAGTGGAACACGCCAACCCTCGATGCGCGGCCCGAGCGACCCCTCCGAGCCCGCGGGGCAAAAGAAGGAAAGCCTCCACGCAGTGGAAGAAGCAACCCCGATATGGAGTGCCAAGAAAGTCGGGCGCGCCTTGAATCGCCCGGCGGCGAGGTCTAACGTGCGTGCTCATGAACAGGACCCCGGCCAGTTTGCTGCCACTCGTGCTTGCCGCGACCACTCTGTGCGCCGCCGCGCCAGCACCGCCTCCGACCCCGGCGCCGGCGGCCGCCTACGCCGGTGAGGCGGTCGAGAACCACCCCGAGTGGGACGCCGAGTACACCCGGTTGATCCGCGAGGCCACGACCGGCCCCCAGTTCGCAACCGATCTGGTGGATCACCTGCCGGCCTCGGCGACAGTGCCTAGCCCCTTGAAGTTCCTCGGCCACATCGCCGGCGCGCCGGACCGGCTCACCTACGCCGAGGACGTCCACGCCTACATGCGCGCCCTCGCCGAGACGTCGCCGCGCGTGAAGGTGTTCTCCGTCGGCCACAGCGAGGAGGGGCGCGAGATGATTGCGGTCGCCGTCGCCGACGAGGCCACGATCGCGGCGCTCGATCGCTACCGCGCGATCAATGCGAGGCTTTCCGACCCGCGCACGCTCTCCGAGAGCGAGGCGCGGACGCTGGTCGCCGAGGGCAAGCCCGTTTACTACCTCACCGGCGCGATGCACTCGCCCGAGACCGGCAGCCCCGAGATGCTCATGGAGCTCGCATACCGTCTGGCCGTCGAGGACACGCCGGCGATCCGGAGCATCCGGGAGCACGTCATCACCCTGATCACGCCGGTGCTCGAGGTAGACGGGCGCGACCGCATGGTCGATCTGGTTCGCTGGCGCAGGGCCAACCCGGGCTCCCAAATGCCGCCGCTCGCATACTGGGGACACTACGTCGCCCACGACAACAACCGCGATACGATCGGGCTCGGCCTCGCGCTCACCAGGAACGTCCTGGGCGTCTTCATGGCCTGGCACCCACAAGTGCTCCACGACCTCCACGAGTCGGTCCCGTTCCTGTACATCTCCACCGGCACCGGCCCGTACAACGCCTGGCTGGACCCGCTGGCCATTGCGGAATTCTCCCGGATGGCCGACACCGAGGTCCAGGAGCTCACCTCGCGCGGCCTTCCGGGAGTGTGGACCCATGGGTTTTACGACGGCTGGGCCCCGAACTACATGTTCTGGGTCGCGCTCGGCCGGAACTCGATCGGGCGCTTCTACGAGACGTTCGGCAATTTCGACCCGGCGACCGAGGACCGCACGGTGCGGGGGATGAGCGACCGCGCCTGGTACCGGCCCAACCCGCCGCTCCCGACCGTGCGCTGGTCGCTGCGCAACAACGTCAACTACCAGCAGAGCGGCGTGCTGCTCGCGCTCGGCGACATGGCTCGCGACCCGAAGCACTTCCTCCAGCAGTACTGGACGCTGGGGAAACGATCGGTCGCGAAGGCCCGCACGGAAGGGCCCGCCGCCTACCTCTTCGACGGGGCGCAAAAGCGGCAGGGACAGCTCCGCGACATGGTGCGCCTGCTCGAGGCCAACGGCGTCGAGGTGCACGTGGCGGACAAGGCGTTCGCGGTGAAGCCGGGGTGGCCGCCCGCGGGCGCCAGGCCGGCCGGCAAGGACGGCGCTGCGAAACCGGAAGGGACCGCCGACAAGCCCGAGTCGGCGAAGGACGAGCCCGTGAGCTTCCCCGCCGGCAGCATCATCGTCCGCATGGACCAGCCGTTCTCCCGGCTTGCGGACGCTCTGCTCGACACGCAGTTCGTGCGCGGCGAGGAGCAAGTCTACGACGACACCGGGTGGACGCTCGGCTACGCGCGCAACCTGGAATTCAGGCGCATCGTCAACCCCGAGGTGCTCGCGGTGCCGATGCACCGATGGCAGGCGGTCGCCTCGACACCGGCCCTCAAGGGCGCCGCGGTCGCGGTCGCAAACACCGCGGACACCGACCTGGTGAGGCTGCGGACGGCCCTGCCGAGCGTGAAGATGCTTGTCACCGAGGAGGAGATCAAGGGCAGCCCTGTCCGTCCGGCCGGCACCGTGCTGATCCCGCTCGACGGGGACAACCGCGACGCCGTCGTCCGGGCACTCGGCGCTTGTGCCCTGCGCGTCGAGACGCTGTCGGAGCTCCCGAAGGTCAGGACCCACGAACTCGCGCTCCCGCGGATCGCGCTGCTGCACACGTGGCTTTCGACACAGGACGAAGGGTGGTTCCGGCTCGCCTTCGAGGATCTCAAGCTCCCATACGCGTACGTGTCGACGCAGACGGTGGCGCGGGATCCCGACCTGCGCGAAAAGTACGACGTGATCGTCTTTCCGCCCGCCGGCGCCACGCCGCAGGAGATCGTCAACGGCCTGCCTCCCGGCCCGCCGCTGCCGTGGAAGAGGACCGCGCTCACGCCCAACCTCGGCGTCGACGAGACCGACGACATGCGCCCCGGACTCGGCTTGTCCGGCGTCGCGAACCTCGCCCGCTTCGTGGAGCAGGGAGGGGTCCTGATCACGGTGCAGGACACGGCGCGGTGGGCGACCGAGTTTGGCCTTGCGCGCTGGGTCAAGGCGGTCGAGACGACGAAGCTCAAGGCCTCCGGGTCGCTGCTCAAGGCGCAGCTCACCGATCGGACCAGCCCGGTCGCGTACGGGTACGACGACTCGGTGCCCGTGTACTTCGACGGCTCGCTCGTGTTCGAGGTCGGTGCCGTGAGACGTTCGGAGCGCGAAGTCTCTCGTCCGAGCGGCCGCGGCGGCGCGAGCGATCCCGACGTTCCGCAGGGACGGCCGTACGTCCCCGTGCCGCCGAAACCGACGCCCGGCCCCGGCGAGGAGGGGTTCCAGCTCCCGGAGGACTACCGGGTGTTCGCGGAGGCGTACCTGCCGAGGCCGGAGGACCGCCCGAGGGTGGTGGCGGCGTTCCCCAGGTCGACCGACGGCATCCTGCTCTCGGGCATGCTCGAGGGCGGCGAGGAGATCGCGGGGAAGCCCGTGGTGGTGGACGCCCCACTCGGGAAGGGCCACGTCGTTCTCTTCGCCTGCAACCCGATGTGGAGGGTGAGCACGCAGGGGACGTACGCGCTCGTGACCAACGCGATCCTCAACTGGAGCGCCCTCGGCGCCGGCTGGCCGCCGCAGAAGTGACGGCGCGGCGTGACGCCCGCGCGGCACAGTCGCCGGATGTTGGACGCAGCACGGGAGGACACATGATGATCCGCAAGATCGACCTTGCCGCGACCCCCCACCGCGAGGTCTTCGCCGAGCCGACACCCCTTGGCCTGATCGGCCTGGCGCTCGGGTGCGCCGCGCTCACGCCCATCGCGTTCGGGTTCCGCCTGACGCCCGCGGGTCTGAAGACCGCCGCCGTGATGTGCCTTCTCTTCGGCGCGGGCTGCCAGCTCCTGGCCGGCCTGATGGGCTTCGCCAACAAGAACCTCTACGGCGGCACGCTGTTCACCGCCTTCGCGTTCAACTGGACGCTCAACTGGTGGGCGCTCGACTCGCTCGCCAGGGGGTTCGTCCCGGACGCGGCGATCGTCCACGCCGTCGAGGCGGCCTCGCTGGTGATCTTCGTCGTGATCACCTACGGCTTCGGCTTCTACAGCGGGCTGCTGCTCGCGTTCCTGCTGGACATCGACCTCCTCTACGTCTGCAAGGTCGCTAACGCCCTTGCCGGTACGCGGGCGTTCGACCTCCCGATCGCCGTCTTCACCGTCGGGCTCGGAGCGATCTCGCTCTGGATCGCCTTCGCGCTGCTCGTGAACCCGACCGCGGGACGGGTCGTGTTCCCGATCGCGGGTCCCGTGTTCCGCGCCGCCCCGAGGGCCGCCTTCGACTCCTCGCTCCGGCGCGCGATCGTCGCCCGGCTCTACCGACAGTGGCGGGAGCACGGCTTCCAGCCTCTGTCACTCACCGAACTGGAGACCGCGGCCGCCGAACAGGCCCAAGGGCGCGGCATCCGGCCGGACCTCGAGTACCTCGCCGAGCTCGGCGGCGTGGTCGTCACCGGCGCCGCGGACGGCTCGAACCGGCCCGAGGCGGCGCGGCTGTCGGCGGCGGGCATCGACTTCTACGAGCAGGTCGTGCTCAAGAAGGACCAGTTCGCCTGAGCGCCGGGAAGTCACGAACGCCATCGAGGCTCCTGCGAGCGTTCGCCTCGGTTCTCGCCGGCAACGCGGTGTACTTCCTGATCGTCTCGCCTCGCCTGCCCGAGGCGGCGCGCCACACGCCTTTCGCGTTCGACATCGGGCTGGCGATCGACTTCGTGATCTGCGTCGCGATATACGTTGTGCTCCACAACCTGATCCGTCCGCGCACGCGAAGGTGACGTCTACAGTCCCGTGCTGCGGCGCTTGCGCGGCGTCCAGCGGTCGTGGAACCAGAACCACAGGTGCGGATGGGCGAAGATCTCGCGGGAGACGGCGTCGTTGTAACGCTGGGTGAGGGTTGTGACGGTGTCGCCCGGTTCGACCGGGACGGGAGCGTCGAGGCGGAACCGGTAGCCGGTCCCGGCAGGGTAGGAGAACAGCGGCACCACCGCCGCACCGGTCGCGAGCACGATCTTCGCGAGCGACGGCGTGGTCGGCGTCGCGATCCCCAGAAACGTCACGATCACGCTGTGCTCGAGGTCGGCTTTCTGGTCCAGGAGGATGTCGACGAGCCCTCCACGGCGAATCGTCTTCATGATCCCCCGCGGCGCTCCGTCCTTGGGGATCAGGGTATTGTCGAACCGGGTGCGGGTCCGCGCAAGTTCCTCCTCCACCAGCGGGTTCTCGAGCGGCCGGTACACCATCCCCTGGGGAAAGCCGTTGACGGCCAGCCACTGCGCCGCCACCTCCCAGTGGCCGAAGTGCGCCGACAGGACGAAGCACCCCTTGCCCCGGCGCACGGCCTCGGTAATGTTCTCCAGACCCTCGCAGCTGACCTTGCGGCAGATCGTCTCGGCGGGCGCGTGCGACCACTTGATGAAATCGAACGTGATCCGGCCGAAGTGTGCGGCGCAGCGCAGCGCGACCCCGAAACGGGACAACGCGGACCGACTCGGAAACACGCGCGACAGGTTTCGCATCACCGTACGGCGGCGGGAGGACGCCAGCAGGAAGACGACACCGAGCGCCGCGCCGACCTTCTGCAGCATCCAGAACGGCATGGCACGGCCGATTGCCTGCACCGCCCGGTAGAGGCGGTACTCCCGCCTATTGGTGCGCTCGTTCCTCACTCCCCGCGAGGGTAGCCGCCGCAGGCCGTGCCGACAAGGGGTAGCCGCGCGCTACGGCCCGACGACGAGAACGTGTTCCCCCGGAGGCACGGCGAGCACGAAGCCCGATTCGCTCTGCGCGATCGCGAGCGCGAGTGGTTTTCCGTCCAGGTCGGCCCGGCGCGGCCGAAACGGGAGCAGCACGAACGCCCGGGCGGGCGACGCGTAGCGCACGTTCAGCGCGTCGCTCTCCGCGGTCGCGTCCAGCAGTACTCCCGTGATGTCCAGGAGGCGCAGGCGGGTTGTCCCGCCGGGACCCTCCCCCCACTCAACGAGATGGCGCCCGCGCGGTAGGAGCACGCCGCCACCCCGGACCGCGGGCCAATCGCGGCCGTCGATCCGGACGGCGACCGAGTCGGCCCCCGACGAGAGCTCGACGGTGCCGTCGCTCTCCACGACGGCCCCTCGAGCGCCGGAAGGCGTCAGGCTCGCCGTGGCCGCGAGGGCGCTCGGCAGCAGGGAGCCGTCCTGCGGGTAAACCGTCGCCTCGGAGTACAGGCACACCCTCGGAAAGCTGAGGCGCGCCTCGGCGACCAGGCGGTAGAGCTCGAGACCCGTCTGCTGGGCCGTGGGACGGACGTCTCCCTCGCGCGGGACGACGTTGACGTCCACCGCAAGCCGCTGTCCGGGCGCGACGATTCGCGCATAGTCGGCGGCGATCTTCGCGTAGCGCTCGGGTCCCAGGACCCACAGAGTGAACGGGTCCTCGACCTGGAGCTCGAATGGAAAGCGCCTCCCCAGGGCAACGATCCGCTGCGTGTCGATGCCGACGCGGTCGCGCATGCGGGTGTCGTAGAGCGCGTCCACGAGCGTGAGCACGAGGTCGAGGTACGGCTTGTGCTCGCGGGCCCCCGCAAGCACCCCGAGGAGGCGCTCGTGCAGGTCGACCGCTGCGTCGCGCCGATACGAGAGGAACGCGTCGAGCGCGGCGGGGTCGCGCTCGAAGAAGCGCGGCGACTCTTCGTCGAACAGGTCCATCGGATCGAAACCCGAGCGCGCCCGGAACGTCTCGCGCACGGCATCGTTCATCGGCGTGAACAGCTCGGGCTGCTCCAACCCCATCGGCGACTCGAAGTAGACCTCGGCAAGATCGGCGCCGTCCCAGTCAAAGCGTTCGAGCAGGTCGACGGTCCAGCCGGCCACGGCCTGGAAGCACTCGGGGATCGAGAGCGCCATGAGGCGGCGCCAGTCCACGTGCGCGTCCGCGCCGGTGGCGGTCTTTTCACGCCACTCGGGGTGCGCGTCCCAGAAAGGTCTCGTGACCTCGGGCAGCTCGAACCAGGCGTAGACCAGGATCCCGCGCCGGTGGCAGGCCGCGATGAGCCGCTCGTAAAGACCCCACTTGGCCTCGAAGGCGTCCCACGTCCCCACGTGCACCTCGCGGATCCCCCGGCGCCGCCAGCCTTTCGCGATCGCCTCGGGGTCCTGCCCCTTGTGGTCTCCGAGGTCCGCGTAGACCACGAGCCGTCGGGAGACCAGCGGCGGCGACACTTCGAACGCCGACCCGACCGCCTGCAGGAAATACGGGAACCGCGAAGTGCCGAGAGGGTTGGAGTCATCCAGCTCGACGCCGAGGAAGAGGACGTTCCCCTTGCCGCGGCGAAACGCCGCGACCAGCGGGAACTTGTGGGTCTCCGTCCAGGAGAAGACCGTCCCGTTCTCCGGCACCGTGAACGGACGCACATGAGCCGTGGCGCGCCAGCGGATCGGGAGGTCGGGCGCTGCCGCATCGCGGACACCCGCCACCGCGATCGGCGCGTCGGCGAACCCCAGACCCAGCGTTCGCGCGAGAGGGGTGTCGAGCGCGGTGACGAGGTCGCCGCCCGCCTCCACGAACGCAACCACCCTGGCCCGAACTTCGTCCGAGAGACGGTCCGCCTCGGCGCCGGGGATCACCACCACCCCGCCGGGCGCGCCTTCCCACCGCTCCGGCGCCGCCCACCGCACCGGGTAGCTCACCGAGCGGAAAGCGTTGGCGTACGCGAGACACGCAGCCGGCGCGCCGGGCTCGGCCCCGGCGCAGAGCAGCGTCACCGCGGGATGTGCGAGCCCCAGCACACCTTTGGCCAGCAGCAGCGCGACCGAGGCGAGGCCGACCCGGCGCGCCCGGCTCCCGTCACCGCTCCCCGCTTTGGCCGATCCCAGCACGGTCCGATGCTCCAGAGACGATGCTACCGCGATCGGGCAGAAACCGGGCCGCCGGGGCGACCGCCGGACCCCGGGCGGGGTACCATGTCGGGGCGGGAGGCGCGGTGGACGTTCACAGGCTGGACCGGATCTTCAAGCCCCAGAGGATCGCGCTGGTGGGCGTGACGGAAAACCCGAAGAGCGTCTCGGGCACGGTGCTCAGAAACCTCGTCGGCTCGGGGTTCCGGGGCGTCGTCTACCCGGTGAACCCCGCGTGCGAGGCGGTCGCCGGCGTGTCGTGCTACCCGTCGGTGCGCGAGCTTCCGCGCACGCCCGACCTCGCGGTGGTATGCTCCCCGGCCGAGGAGGTGCCCGCGGTCGTCCGAGCGTGCGGCGAGGCGGGCATCCGGGGCCTCGTCGTCGTTTCGTCCGGGTTCCGCGAGATCGGTCCGGCAGGAGCGGCGCTCGAGGAGCGCATCCTCGCCGAGGCCCGCCGCTTCGAAGGGATGCGCATCGTCGGGCCGAACTGCCTCGGCATCATCGTGCCCGCCCTCGATCTCAACGCCACCTTTGCGCTCGGGATGCCGAAGCCTGGGAAGGTGGCGTTCATCTCGCAGTCGGGAGCGCTGTGCACGTCGGTTCTCGACTGGGCTCTCGATCAGGACATCGGTTTCTCCCACTTCGTCTCGATCGGAAACATGCTCGACGTGGACTTCGGCGACCTCATCGACTACTTCGGCGAGGACGAGCAGACCGAATCCGTGATCCTGTACGTCGAGTCGCTGCGGAACGCGCGGAAGTTCATGACCGCGGCGCGCGCCTTCGCGCGCACCAAGCCGATCGTGGCGTACAAAGCGGGGCGGTTTCCGGAATCCGCCCGTGCGGCCGCTTCGCACACCGGGGCGCTCGCCTCCGAGGACGCGATCTACGAGGCCGCATTCGAGCGCGCCGGCATCGCCCGCGTCTTCGAGATCGGCGAGGTGTTCAACTGCGCCGAGCTGGTGGGCCGTCACCGCGGACCCGCGGGACCGCGCCTCGCGATCGTGACCAACGCCGGCGGACCGGGCGTCATGGCCACCGACGCCCTCATCGCCCGGGACGGCGTCCTCGCCGAGCTCTCGCCCGACACGACCGCGAAGCTCGACGAGATTCTCCCGCCGGCCTGGTCCCACGGAAATCCCGTCGACGTGCTGGGCGACGCCAACTCGCGCCGCTACGCCAAGGCGGCGGCGGCGGTGCTCGCCGACCCCGGCGTTGACGCGGTGCTCGCCATTCTCACGCCGCAGGCGATGACCAACCCCAGTGCCACCGCCAAGGAGATCGGGGCGCTCGCCGGCACGACGACGAAGCCGATCCTCGCCGCGTGGGTGGGCGGGAGGAGCGTTCGGGAGGGACTCCAGATCCTCACCAGGGCTGGCGTCGCCTCCTACGGGACGCCGGAGGAAGCGGTCAAGGCGTTCATGACCCTGGTGGCGTACGCGCGCAACCTGGAGATCCTGTACGAGACGCCCCGCGACGTCCCGGTCACGTTCACGCTCGACCGCGCCGAGCTGAGAAGGCGTTTCGAAGCGCTCATCCCGGCACACAGCGACACGCTTTCGGAGGCCGCCTCGAAGGAGCTGCTGGAGGCGTACGGGATCCCCGTCACGCGTCCGCAGGCGGCCGCGACGGCCGACGATGCCGTCGCGATCGCCGATTGTATCGGCTACCCGGTGGTCGCGAAGCTGCTCTCGCCCGACGTCACGCACAAGAGCGACGTGGGCGGGGTGGTGTTGGGCCTCGCCGACGGGGCCGCGGTGCGCGCGGCGTTCGAGCGGATCGTCGGGAACGCCCGGGAGCGCGTCCCCGGCGCCCGCATCGAGGGGATCACCGTGCAGCCGATGGCCTCGGCCGACGGCGGCGTCGAGGTGATCCTCGGGGCGAAGACGGACCCGGTCTTCGGCGCGGTGCTCCTGGCCGGTCTGGGGGGCGTCTCGGCGGAGGTGTTCGGCGACCGCGCCCTCGGGCTGCCGCCACTGAACGAGCGCCTTGCCCGGCGCATGCTGGAGTCGCTGCATGCCTGGCCGCTGCTCCGCGGTTTCCGCGGGCGGCCCGCGGTGGACGTCGAACGCCTGATCGAAGTCCTCATACGCCTGTCGTACCTTGTCGCGGACTGCCCCGAGATCCGCGAGCTGGACATCAACCCCCTGCTCGCCACGCCGCGCGGTGTCGTCGCCCTCGACGCCCGCGTCATCGTGGACCGCACCGCCATCGCGCACCCGGGCAAACCCTACGCCCACCTCGCGCTGCGCCCGTACCCGGACGAGTACGTGCGCCCTGCCTCCCTGCCCGACGGCGCGCGCCTCGTGCTGAGGCCCATCCGCCCGGAGGACGAGCCGGCGTGGAAGGCGATGCTCGCCTCCTGCTCGCGCGAGACGATCTACTCGCGCTTCCGCTACATGTTCCAGTGGTCCACCCACCAGGCCGCGATCCGCTACTGCTTCGTGGACTACGACCGCGAGATCGCGATCGTGGCGGAGGCCGAGGACGGCGACGAGCGCCGCCTCGTCGGCGTCGGCCGGCTCGTCGCGGACCCCGACCACGAGAGCGTCGAGTACGCGGTGCTCGTGACCGACGCCTGGCAGAACCGCCGCCTCGGCGCGCTGCTGACCGACTACTGCCTGGAGATCGCCGCAGGCTGGGGCGCAAAGCGGATGGTCGCCCAGACCACCTCGGACAACCGCCGGATGCTCGCCCTGTTTGAGCGGCGCGGCTTCGTACTGACACCGGCCGAGGACGGGCTGGTCGACGTTTCGAAACCGCTCGGCGGGGAGGAGCCCGGCCCCGCGTAGCGTGCACGACAGCCGGGGAGCTTGACGGCACGCACGGCGCGGGCCACGCTTACAACGATGAGCCGGAAATCCCAGTTCGACCAGTTCGAAGTCTCCGAGCTGTTCTACCCGAGGTGCAGGGCGGCGAAGCCCGTGCGGCGTCACCTCCTCCTCGTGCACTAGGTACTTGGTGTCAGGTGCGCAAGTAGCCGAAGTGCGGAAGACGCGCCACGCTCACGCCTTGCGACACTGCCCACGGAGATAGCCACGAGTGCCTTCGTCCAGCCATAACGCTTGACAGTATTATCGCGCCGCGTTATGCTTCGTTCCGATGATCCGGAGCTTCCGCGACGACGAGGCCCGGAAGATCTTCGAGCGACGGCGCTCTCGCCGCGTTCCGGCGGATCTTCAGCGCGCCGCGCTGCGGAAGCTCACCATGCTCGATGCGGCGGAGGCTCTCGACGACCTTCGGGTTCCCCCCGGCAACCGACTGGAGCGACTGTCGGGAGAGCGCGAGGGCCAGCACAGCATCCGGATCAACGACCAGTGGCGGATCTGTTTCGTGTGGAGGGACGGCGATGTCTACGAAGTCGAGATTGTCGACTACCACTAGGCGACGGGAGTCTCCCAGGGCGGCGCGGTTCTCGCCGGTGCACCCCGGGGAGGTTCTTCTCGAGGAGTTTCTCAAACCCCTCGGCCTGTCTCAGTACCGGGTCGCGAAGGACACCAGCGTGGCCCCCCGGCGCATCAACGAGATCGTGCACGGGAAGCGCGCGATCACCGCCGACACGGCCCTCCGGCTCGCACGGTACTTCGGCACCTCCGACCGGTTCTGGATGAACCTCCAGAGTCGCTACGACCTCGAGGTGCAGAAGGACAACCTGCGGGGGCGGCTGAGCAAGGAAGTCCTCGTCCTCGCCAAGGCGAGCTGAGAGAGCGGTTGCCAGGTAGGCACGTAGCTGAAAGGGAGTGATCGGTACCGGGGCAGGGAGCTTGACGGGGGGCGCGGGGCGCGCGACGCTTGAGGCGATGAAGAAGCGATCGCAGTTCGACCAGTTCGAGGTCTCCGAGTTGTTCTGCCCGAGGTGCAGGGCGGCGAAACCGGTGCGGCGCCACCTCCTCCTGGTTCTGCCGACCGGCAACAAGTACGAGTACCGCTGCTCGGCGTGCGGGACCGCCGTCGGCGCCAAGGACGACAACGACTCGAGCGAGTTCACAGAAATCCTGCGCCACACGTAGGCTCGTCTCACACGGGGAGCGCCTCGGTTTTCCGGAGCGCCGCTCCCTGCTACCCTCCCCCCGACAAGCCCGGCCGCCCGACGTCTTGCAGGCGTCGACCCGGAGGGGGAGGCGATACCGATGCTCAGGAGCCGCCACGTCTGCACCCTGATCCTCGCCGGCGCAGCGACGCTCGCTGGCGCGGCCGCACACGCCGCCGCGTCCGAACCCGGGACCTGGACCGTCGACGACATCCTGCTCGCGGAGCGCGCCTCCTCGTGGACGGTGTCGCCGGACGGGACTCTTGCGGCCTGGGTCCGCACCACCGTCGAGAAGGTCGGCGGCGAGGAACAGCGTGTGTCCAACCTCTGGCTATCGCGCCTGGCCGACGGGACCTCGGCGCCGTTCACGAGGGGCCAGGACACGGTCGCGGAGCCCGCGTTCTCGCCCGACGGCCGCCACGTCGCGTTCCTCTCGACGCGGAAGGCGCCCGGCGGCAAGGGCGACGATGAGATCGGGAAGAACCAGTTGTGGGTCATCCCCGTGGGAGGCGGTGAGGCGTTCCCGGTGACCCGGTTCGACCGCGACGTCTCGCACTTCGGCTGGGCGGGCGCCGCTTCCCTGGTCGTGGCGGCCCAGGAGTCGCCGTCGACGTGGGAGCGCGAGCGCAAGGAACGCAAGGACGATGCGACGCTCGTCGACGACGCCCAGCACGAGCCGCCGGTCCGTCTCTACCGCGTCAAGCTCGAGGGCGGGCGTCCCGAGCGCCTCACGACCGACCGGGACTGGATCGACGCCCTCGCGGTGGCGCCCGACGGCGCCGTCGCGGTCGTCACCGCCCAGCAGAGCCTCTCCTGGGAGTTCGACCAGCGGGTGCCGCCGCAAACGTTCCTCGTGGACCTCGCCACCGGCGCGCGGACGCGCCTCTTCGAAGACGGGAAGGTCCTGCCGCAGGGCGTCCGCTGGACCCCGAGCGGGGCAGGGTTCTACCTGGTCGACCAGTACACACGCCACCCCAGGTACCGCACGGCGACGGTCAACGAGCTGTACTACTTCGACCTCGCTTCGAAGAAGGCCGAAAAGGTCGACCTCGCCTGGGATCGCGGCCTCGCGGATACCTTTGCGCCGACCGTGGACGGCGTGGTCGCGCTGCTTGCCGACGGCGTGCACTTCCGCGCGGCCCGCATCGTCCGGACTGCCAAGGGGTGGCGACGGCAGGATCTCGCGGGCACCCATGCGGGCTCGATCGACTGGCTCGATCTTGGCCGCGACGGCACGACCCTCGTCTACTCCTGCTCGACCGCCACGCAGCCCGCGCAGTGGTACGGCGCCCGCGTCGAAGGGGCGCGGGTGGTCGGCGAGAAGAAGCTTGCCGACCTCAACGCGTCGTGGAAGGACAAGCCCACGGGGAAGGTGGAGGTCGTGCGCTGGAAGGGCGCCCGCGGAGACGAGGTCGAGGGGCTCCTCCACTACCCGCTGGAGTGGCGCGAGGGGACGCCCGCCCCGCTGATCCTCGCCATCCACGGCGGGCCCGCGGGAGCGGACCACGACGAGTGGGATCAGAGCTGGGCGTACCCGATCCTGCTGTGGCGCCAGCGCGGGGCGTTCGTCCTGCAGGTCAACTACCACGGCAGCTCCGACTACGGCCTCGACTGGGTCGAGTCGATCGCGGGCCATTACTACGAGCTCGAGGTTCCGGACATCGAGACGGGCGTGGACGAGTTCATTCGGCGCGGCCTCGTCGACCCCCAGCGCCTCGGCACCACCGGCTGGAGCAACGGCGGAATCCTGAGCGCGGCCCTGATCACCACGACGACGCGCTACAAGGCCGCCTCGATCGGCGCCGCGGACGTCGAGTGGTTCTCCGACTGGGCCAACGTGGACTTCGGCGCCTCGTTCGACAACTACTACTTCGGCGGAACGCCATGGGAGGTCCCACAAACCTACATGGACAAGTCGCCGTTCTTCCGCCTCGCCAAGGTGACCACACCCACGATCGTCTACACCGGCACCGAGGACCGCAACGTGCCCCCGCACGAGTCGTGGTCGCTGTTCCGGGCGCTCCAGCAGATCGGCGCGGCCCCGGTGCGTTTCCTCACTTTCCCGGGCGAGCCCCACTCGCTCCGGAAGATCGCTCACCAGAGGCGCAAGCTCGCGGAGGACCTGGCGTGGTTCGACCGCTACTTGTTCGGCAAGGAGGCCGCAGGTGAAACAGGGGTCAAGGACGGCTCGCTCCTCGCAGGGTTGCTGCAGCGGTCCAGGGCGGCCCGTGCGGGCGGCTCGTTCGGCCGCATCGAGAAAGGAACGCTGATCCCCGAAACCGTGCATTTCCGCGGTCTCGAGGTCGGGAGGTTCGAGGTCACCCGCGCTCAGTTCGCCGCGTTCGACCCAAAGGTCTCGATCAGTGCGGGCACCATGGCCATGCCGATGACGGGCGTAGGTTTCGAGCGCGCGAAGGCGTACGCGCAGTGGCTCGCGGCCCGCACGGGTCGCGCATTTCGGCTGCCCACCGAAGAGGAAGCCAGGAAGCTCGCCGAGGCCGCCGGAGGAGGCGGCAACACCCTCGACCGATGGGCGGGGTACGTGCCCAACCCGGACGACCGCGCGCGACTGCTCGAGGCGGCCAAGGCGCTGCCCGGCGAGGCGCCGCTGCTCCTCCCGGTGGGCTCGCTTCCCGGCGCAGGAGACGACCCGGTATTCGACCTCGACGGCAACGCGGCGGAGTGGGCGGTGGCCAAGGACGGCTCCGGCATCGCGCTGGGCCCAAGCGCCGATCTCTCGTCCGACGCCCGCAGCGACATCCGCCCAACCCTCGCGTACACCGGGTTCCGCGTCGTGGTGGAGAGCCAACGCTAGCCCTATGCCGAAGGGCGACGAACGAACGGGGAATGCGCCGGAGTTCTTCCGCAAGGTGATCGAGAACCTGCACGACCGCGTCCACTTTGTCGACCCGGAACGGCGGATCACCTACTGGAACCGGGGCGCCGAGCGGATTTCCGGCTACGCCGCCCAGGACGTCACGGAGTCCCGCTGCTTTGACGAGATCCTCATGCACGTGGGCGAGCCGAAGCTGCGCGTTCTCGCAAAGCGCTTCAGGACGCTGGTCGCCGGCTCGGTCGCACCGTCGCCCGCAGGCGAGATCGGCGTCACGACTTCCGTCGGCGGCACGCTCGGCAGCGCGCGCGTCGAGTATGTCAGCAGTGGCTTTCCGGCCAAGGCGGCGGCGAAGCGGGCGGCGCCAGCAGCTTGGCGCAAATGGTGTCCTTGCCGGAGCCCTTCGCGGCGTACATGAGGTTGTCGGCCTCCCGCAGCGCCTCCTCGACGCCGGGCCAATTGCCGGCAAACGTGGCGACGCCGACGCTGAGCGTTACGGAGATGCCATGCCCGCCGACGAGTGGTTGCCGCAGCGCGGCGCGCACGCGCTCAACGACGACACGGGCCTCACCGTCGTCCGTCTCGGGGAGCAGCGCCCCGAACTCGTCGCCCCCAAGCCGCGCCACCAGGTCAACGTCCCGCACCGCTCCCCGGATGCAGTGGGCAATCGCTGTGAGCACCTCATTGCCGCTCGTATGGCCGTAGCGGTCGTTGACCGCCTTGAAGTCGTCGCAGTCGGCGAAAATCAGCGAGAACGGCCGCCCGGAGCGGCGGGCGCGGTCGATCTCGCGGGTCGCAGTTTCGATGAACGCCCTGGCGTTGGCCAAGCCGGTCGTCGGGTCCTGGCGGGAAAGGTTCCGCTCCCGGTTGAGGACCTCCTGCAGCTTGGAGAGGCTGAACACGGTGACCAGGAAGAACCCCAGGATGCCGAACGCGTTCCAGTACGGAACGAAAGGGCCCAGTTCGACGGGACGCGCGTAGAAGAGAGCCAACAGCCACGTCCCAGTCGCGGCCACGGCGACGACCATGCCGACCCGACGCCGGCCATACCAGGTCGCGACGGCGATTCCAGGCAGGTAGAAGATGTCTACGCTGAGGTCGCGTCCGGTGCGGTAGTCGACCCACCCGACCGCCGCGACGATAGCGAGCGACAGCGCCACCGCGAAGGCAGGTCTGGTTCGGACCTCATCCTCCGAGAATCGCATGGGACCTCACCCCCCGGCCATGATACCGCCCGGGCTCACCTCGGCGGCCCAAGCCGTCCCGACGAAGTAAGAAGTAAGACGACTGCCCGCCCGAAAAGGTGACATTGCATCCCTCCAGTCAACGTGAAAAGCTCGTGGCTTCACCGGCGCCCGCCGGAGAGGTACCATAGAGGGTTCCCGCCGGTGGCCCCGGGCTGGGGAAGAGCCCTGCCACAGGCCGGGTTTGAGAGCACGATGCGAGACACGATCGCGATTCGCGGCGCACGCGAGCACAACCTCAAGAACATCGACCTGGACATCCCGCGCAACCGGCTGGTGGTGGTCACCGGGGTGTCGGGGTCGGGGAAGTCCACCCTCGCGTTCGACACGCTGTTCGCCGAGGGGCAGCGGCGCTACGTGGAGTCGCTCTCGGCGTACGCGCGCCAGTTCCTCGAACAGATGGACAAACCCGACGTGGACACCATCGACGGCCTGTCCCCCGCGATCTCGATCGAGCAGAAGACCACTTCCAAGAACCCCCGTTCGACGGTGGCGACGGTCACCGAGATTTACGACTACCTCAGGCTGCTGTACGCCTCGATCGGCCAGGCGTTCTGCCCCGACTGCGGCATCCCGATCCAGGGGCAGACGACGCAGCAGATGGCGGACCGGATCCTCTCGATGCCCGCCGGGAACCGCTTCATGCTGCTCGCGCCGCTCGCCGAGGGCCGCAAGGGCGAGCACAGGAAGTTCTTCGACCAGATGGTCAGGGAAGGATTCGTGCGGGCCCGTGTGGACGGCCAGCTCGTGGACGCCGCCAACCCCCCGGAGCTGGACAAGAAGAGGAAGCACACCGTCGAGGTCGTGATCGACCGCCTCGAGGCGCGCCCCGACCTCGGCAACCGCCTCGCGGACTCGCTGGAGACCGCGCTCAAGGTCGGCGACGGCGTCGTTCGCGTCGCGCCGGCCCAGGGCGAGGAGTACGTCCTTGCCTCGCGCCACTCCTGCCCCAAGTGCGGGTTCGCGCTCGCCGAGCTCTCGCCGCGGCTGTTCTCGTTCAACTCCCCGCAGGGCGCCTGCCCGACATGCACCGGCCTGGGCGTCGTCCAGGAGGTGGACCCGGACAAGCTGATCGCCGACCCCGAGCGCTCGCTGGCCGCCGGCGCCCTCGTAGGAGTCCAGGAGGGGCGCCGGTCGTTCCGCTGGCGCCAGCTGCAGGTCATCGCCCAGGCGATGCGGTTCTCGCTCACCAAGCCGTGGCGCGAGCTGCCCGAAAAGGTCCGTCAGGCCATCCTGTTCGGGACCGAGAACGAGCTCAACTTTGCCTTCGTGGGCGAGCGTTCGCGCTGGGAGTACCGAGGGCGCTTCGAGGGGCTGGTCCCCAACATCGAGCGGCGCTACCGTGAGACGACGTCGCACGACACGCGCTCCGAGATCGGGCGCTTCATGTCGATGCGCCCGTGCGCTTCGTGCGGCGGCAAGCGGCTCCGGCGCGAGGCGCTGGCGGTGCGCGTCGGCGACTCCACCATCCACGACGTCGTTCAGCTCCCCGTGCAGGAGGCGCTGCGGTGGTTCGGGGCGCTCGCCCTGTCCGCCCGGGAGCAGAAGATCGCCAGCAAGATCCTCAAGGAGGTTCAGGACCGGCTCGGCTTCATGGCCTCCGTCGGCCTCGACTACCTCACCCTCGACCGCACATCGGGGACGCTCTCCGGCGGCGAGTCGCAGCGTATCCGGCTCGCGACCCAGATCGGCTCCAAGCTGATGGGGGTCCTGTACGTCCTCGACGAACCTTCGATCGGGCTTCACCAGCGCGACAACCGCAAGCTGCTCGAGACCCTGAGGGGGATGCGCGACCTCGGCAACACCGTCATGGTCGTCGAGCACGACGAGGAGACGATGCGCGAGGCCGACTGGATCGTGGACCTCGGCCCCGGCGCCGGAATCCACGGCGGCGAGGTCGTCGCCCAGGGACCGCCCGCCAAGATCATCGCGACGAAACGTTCCCTCACCGGGCGCTACCTCGCCGGCGAGCTCACGATCGAGGTGCCGTCCTCCCGCCGCCGGGGCAGCGGCAAGCAGCTCGTCCTCAAGGGCGCCCGCGAGCACAACCTCAAGGGGATCGACGTCGCGTTCCCGCTCGGCACCTTCACGTGCGTGACCGGCGTGTCGGGATCCGGGAAGTCCACGCTCATCAACGAGATCCTGTACAAGGCGTGCGCCCGCGCGCTGTACAAGGCGCTCGAGAAGCCCGGCGCCCATGCCCGCATCGAGGGGATCCAGTTCCTCGACAAGGTCGTGGACATCGACCAGGCCCCGATCGGCCGCACCCCGCGCTCGAACCCGGCGACCTACACCAAGGTGTTCGACCCGATCCGCGAGCTGTTCGCGATGACCGTCGAGGCGCGGGCGCGCGGCTACAAGCCCGGCCGCTTCTCGTTCAACGTCCGCGGCGGCCGGTGCGAGGCGTGCGGCGGCGACGGGCAGATCAAGATCGAGATGCACTTCCTGCCCGACGTCTACGTCACCTGCGAGGTTTGCAAGGGGAAGCGCTACGGGCGCGAGACGCTCGAGGTCCGCTACAAGGGACTCAACATCGCCGAGGTGCTCGACCTCACCGTCGAGCAGGCGCGCGAACTGTTCTCCGCCCACCCCAAGATCGCCCGCATTCTCGACACCATCGTCGCCGTCGGCCTGGGGTACATCACCCTCGGCCAGTCGGCGACGACGCTCTCGGGCGGCGAGGCGCAGCGCATCAAGCTCTCCCGCGAGCTTGCCCGGCGCGCGACCGGCGCGACCCTGTACATCCTCGACGAGCCGACGACGGGCCTGCACTTCGACGACACCAAGAAACTGCTCGCGGTGCTGCACACCCTCGTCGAGCGCGGCAACACCGTCGTCGTGATCGAGCACCACCTCGACGTGATCAAGACCGCCGACCACGTCATCGACCTCGGTCCCGAGGGCGGCGACGCCGGCGGGGAGGTCGTCGCCGTCGGCACCCCCGAGCAGGTCGCCCAGGTCAAGGCCAGCTACACAGGGCAGTACCTCAGGCCCCTGCTCGCCCTCCCCGCCGCCAAGGCACGCTGAGAAACCGCGAAGAGGGCAGAAGGTAGACGGCAGAGGACGGGTCAGTGTCCTCCACGTCCTCCGTCTTCCCTCTTCCTACTTCCCTCTTCCGTCGTCCTTTATCCGACGCCGGCGGCGCCGGTCAGGGGTCGACGCGCCAGTGCTCGCGTTCGGCGAGCCACCCGGAGAGCAGCTTCTCCGGCGGGCGGGCGATTAGCGCCCGGCAGCTCGCCGTCACGGTGCCGTCGGCGAGGCGGATCTCGGACGCGGTCATCGACCGGCGGGCATCGTCGCGCTCCACCCAACCCACCACCGTGAGCGGCACGCCGGTCGGCGTCGGGCGACGGAACGCGACCTCCAGCTTGACGGTCACCCACAGCCGCTCGAAGTCGCCGTCCACCATGAGCGCCCGCCCGGCCGTCTCGTCGAGCAGGGCCGAGACCACCCCGCCGTGGACGATCCCGGGGTAGCCGTTGTACTCCTCGCGGACTGTGACCACCGCGCGCACCTGCCGCGCCTCGCGGTCGTTGACCCAACGGACGTGCAGGCTCGCCGGGTTGTCGCGGCCGCACACGAAGCAATAGCGGGACGTGGGTTGGTCGTCGCTCATGCCGCGCACTATCGCACACCGACAGTAGACAGCTCTCCCCCACCCGGCCTCCCAGCTGACAGCTCACAGCTCCCCCTTGACGACAGCTGACAGGCCGCCCCCACCCGCCCTCCCAGCCGGGAAACAGTTCACAGTTGACAGCTCTCCCCCGCCCACCCTTCCAGCTGACAGTTCCCCCACCCACCCAAGACCAACAAACCGGGAGGCCGAGAAGCTGCTGTCTGTTGGCTGTTGGCTATTGGTTGTTGGCTTCTGACTGTCAACTGTCAACTGTCAACTGTTGGCTGTTGGCTGTTGGCTGGTCGGGCGGGTGGGGGAGAGCTGTCGGCCAGTATTACGGCGATGCGAGTGCCGCACCGTCAGGTCGTCTCGGCGGGGACCCGGGAGGCGGGCTCGTCGTGCCAGGCCGCCGGCAGCACCGCCGAGAGCTCGTGGAGAAGCTCCTCGACCGGTTTTGAACGGTCCAGGACGACGCGCTCGTCGCCGGCGATCTCCTCCGGCGGCTCGAACTCCTTGAGCTGGCCGCTGTAGATCTCCCAGCGCCCGTCCGAGACCGTCCCGTTCTTCCTGGCCCGGCGCTCGAGCCGCTCGCGGATCACGTCCTCGGAGGTGCGGCACTCGAGGAGCAGGAACGGCACCGACAGGCGACGCGCGAGCTCGACCGCCCCCCGGCGCTGCGATCTCTTCGTATAGCAGCCGTCGAGGACCACGGAGTGCCCCACCTCGAGCAGCTCCTCGGCGCGTTCGAGCATCGCGGCGTAGGTGCGGCCGGTCATCTCGGGGGAGTACTCCCCCTGGTCGAACGGCAACCACCGGCGCTCGTCGGGGGCGAGGCCGGCGAGCTCCTTGCGCATGACGTCGGAGCGGATCACCTGCAGGGAATGCAGCTCGCCGAGCTTGCGGGCGAGCGTGCTCTTGCCGCTGCCGGTGAGACCGCATGTGACGATCAGACGGCGGGGGTTGCAGGCGGAAGCGTAGTGCGCGGCGAGCTCGTAGTAGCGCGAGGCGGTGGCGCGGCTCGCGTCGCGGGCCGCCGCCGGGATGTGGGGATCGTCCGCCGCGAAGGAGTTGATCTTGGCACGCACGTAGGCGCGGTAGGTCTTGTAGAACGCCAGCAACTCGAGGAGCTCGGAGTCGCCGGAGGCGTCCACATAGGCGTCGACGAAAGACCGCGCGAACGGCGCGTAGCCGTTGAACTCGAGATCCATCGCGAGGAAACCGACTTCCTCGGCCGCGTCCTGGATGCGAAATCGCTCGTTGAACTCGATGCAGTCAAAAATGCGGACCGGCTCGGTCGCGCAGATCGAGTCGAGGTGCAGGTCACCGTGGCCGTCCACGATGCGCCGCTCCTCGACGCGCCGGGCGAAGAGTCCGGCCTTGCGCCGGAAAAAGAGGTCGGTCGAGTTCTTGATGAACTGGAACGTCGTGCGCGGGACGAGCGCATCCACGTACTTTTCGGTCTGGGCGAAGTTCTCGTCGCAGTTGAACTTCGGCCTCTCCAACCCGGTCATCCCCCCGACCGCAGCCGGCACCGGCGTCCGCCGGTGGAAGTCGGCGAGGGTGATGGCGATGCGCTCGAATAGGGTGTCGTTCCCTTCTCCGCGCGCCAGGACGTTGCGGAGCATGCGCTCGCGGGGGAGCCGGGCCATCTTGACCGCGACCTCGACGGTCTCCCCCAGGCCCCCGATCGAGAGCTCACCGTCGCGCTCCCGGAGCTCGACCACACCCAGATAGATGTCGGGGCACAGGCGACCGTTGAGCGCGACCTCCCGTTCGCACATTTGAGCGCGCTTGGCGAGCGTCGTGTAATCGAGGAACCCGAAGTCAACCGGCTTCTTGACCTTGTACGCGTGCGTGTCGGTCAGGAAGATGTACGAGATGTGCGTCTGGATGACCTCGACGGCGGAGGTGGGTTCGGGATAGAAGGCAGGGTCCGACAGGTGCTCGACGAGCCGGGCAAGGTCCATGATGGGCGTCCCCCGTTGTCGGATTATACGGGAGTCGGGGTCCCGACAGCAGAGGGGCGGAGGTGCAAGGGAGCAGAGGAGCAGGAATCGTTCGAAGGTTCGACAGGGGCTAGTAAGAGGTCAGACGGAAGACGTCAAAGGGAAGACATAGACACAAGGCCATGGTCTTTCCGGGTCTTCGTCTTCCCTTTGACCTTTCCCTTTTCACCTTTGACCCCGCAGGTCCCTGGACTTTCGAACCTTTGAACATGCGAACAGTCTTGGCTCCTCTGCCCGCCTTTTCGGGCCACTGACCACGCCTTCTCTGACACCGACCCCGGACCATTGACAATGGCCTCCCGGCCGACACCGGTTTGCGTCTTGAGCCGGCTCAACCGGCGCTCCCGGGAGCGAAGATCGTGTCAAGCAGCTTCGGCAACTGCTCGAGGAACGCCGAGCGCGGGAAAACCACCGCGCCCGCGGCGCGCGCGGCGGCGAGCCTCTCGCCCTCGACGTGCGGCCCGAACGCCAGCACCGTCGTTCCGGCTTTGACCATCGCCCGCACCGTCGCAACGGGGTCGGCGCCGAGGGCATCGAGGTCCGCGATGACAACGCCACACCCGGACCCCGCAGCCGAGGCCGCGTCGGCGAGCGCTACAACCTCCGCCGTCAGCCCTCGCACCGCCGCCTCCACAGGCACCCGCATGAACAGGTTCGGGATGAGCAGGCCGACTCGCACGTTCTCAGCCACGGAGCACCTCCAGCGCCACCACCGGCTCGTTCGTCGTGATCGAGGCGACACCCAGCGCAGCGAGCTCGCGCATGCGGGTTGGGAGATCCACCGTCCACGGGTGCAGCGGCCGCCCGCTGCCGACAAAGAACTCCACGAGGCGGTGGAATGGCGAAAGCTCCAGACCGGGCGGAAGAGGATCAGGCGGCGTGTCGAAGACGAGCGAGCGCGAGACTCCCGGGAGCGCGTCCTTCACGAGGGTCAGCAGCCGCTCGGCCGACGAGATGATGCGCGTGGATCCGAGCCGGGGGCCAAGCAGAGCCGTCAGCTCCGGGAGCCCCTTCCGGAGCTCGGCCGCGGCCAGCGGCTTGATGTCGACGTACAGCCACCGGTCGGTCGCCACTGATCTCACGACATCCGCGAGCGTCGGCACGCCCTCTCGTCGCAGAGAATCGAGCGGCCAGCCGGCAACGGCCCTTCCTCCCCGCGAGCGGTCGTGCTGACAGACCCACGTGCCGTCCAGACACGGCCTGATGTCCACCTCGACGCCGTCGGCTCCCGCCGCGAGCGCCGCCTCGACTCCTTCCAGGGAGTTGTCCGGGAAGGAGGCCGCGAAGCCGCGGTGGCCGATGATCAGGGGTCCGGGGTCCGGGGTCCGGGGTCCGGGTTTCACGGTTAGGCTCCCAGGGGCTCCTCACGCAAGAATCGAATAGCCTCCGTCCACCACGACCGTCTGGCCGACAATCATGGAGGCGTACTCGGTGCACAGGTACACCACGGCGTTGGCGACGTCCTGCGGCGTGATGAGCCGCCCCGCGGGCGTCCGCCGCGCGGACTCGTCCAGAAGTTGCTGACGGTTGGGGAAGTGCTTGAGCGCGTCCGTGTCGACGGTGCCCGCCGACACGGCGTTGACCCGCACGCCCTGCGGCGCGAGCTCCGCCGCCAGATGGCGCACCATCGATTCGAGCGCCGCCTTGGAGGCGCCAACCGCCGTGTAGTTCGGGATCGCGCGGACGGCGCCGAGCGAGGACACGGCGACCACCGATCGCGGTCCCCTCGGGGGCATGTGGAGGAAGTGCTGCACGAGGGGCAGCAGCGCGCCCGCGTTGATGTCCATCGTCCAGTTGAAGTGGTGCAGCGTCAGCTCGGACACCGGCTTGAGCACGCCGGACGCCGCGTTGGAAACCAGGATGTCGAGCCCGCCCCAGGCGGACTCGATCTCGTCGAACATGCGCGACACGTGAGCCTCGTCGGCGACGTTGCCGCGGACCAGGAGGGCCCGCGCTCCGCGCGCCTCGATCTCCTTCGCCACCGCCTCGGCCGGCGCCCGGTGGCGGAAGAAGTTGATCGCGACGTCGACCTTGAAGTCGGCCAGCGACAGCGCGATGGCCCGGCCGATCCCGCGCGACGATCCCGTGACCAGGGCCCGCTTGCCCCGCAGTCTCAAATCCATTGCAGCTGCCTCCGCGAACAACGATACCCGGATTTGGTCTCAACAACAAGACACTGCCCGCCCCCGACCATACAACCCCGTGTCCGGTGGTATACTTCGCGCCCCCGGCGATCGCCGGGTGCGGAGGTCGTTCTATGCAGTTGGTCGCCACCGAGATGCGTGCCGGCAACATCATCGTGCACAACGGTCAGCTCCACCGGGTGATGCAGGTTATCCACGTCACCCCGGGGAACTGGCGCGGGATGGTGCAGTGCAAGCTGAGGAACATCAAGAGCGGAAACCAGATCGAGCACCGGTTCCGGTCCGAGGACCGGGTCGAGAAGGCGAGCCTCGACACCCACGAGATGCAGTACCTCTACTCCGATCCTTCGGGCAATCATTTCATGAACACCGAGACGTTCGAGCAGCTGTCGCTCGCCGACGACGTGCTCGGTGACGCCCGCGGCTACATACTGCCCGACACGGTCATCACCGTCGACTTCTACGAAGGCCGGCCCGTTGGGCTGGAGCTGCCAAACACGGTCGTACTCGAGGTCGTCGAGACCGACCCCCCTCTCAAGGGCGCAACGGCCGCCGGCGGCTCCAAGCCCGCCAAGCTCGAGACCGGCGTGACGGTCGCAGTGCCTCAGTTCATCGGCACCGGCATCAAGATCATCGTCGACACCCGCACCGGCGAGTACATTTCACGCGCGTGAACACAGGTCCGTGCACCGGGGTCAGGGCTCAGGAACGACAACGAATCGGCACGAAGCCAAGGAAAGAGGGTAGAAGGTAGACGGGAGAGGGACGACAAAACCCTTCCGGCGTCTTCGTTTTCTCTCTTCCCTCTCCCGTCTCCCTTTTTCCCTTGGACCAAGAGGCCGGGCGACGGCAGCGTGCGTGTAGCCGCGCCGCCGAGAGTGGGCCGGATGCAAGGCGCACGAGGCGGGAGGAGCGGAGCGTAGCCGGAGGCTACGTGAGCATCCGATCCGCCGAGTGCAACGCCGCAGACGGTCCGCTATCGGCGGCGCCTTCAGGCGCTCAGAACAGGGAGGTGCCCGAGATCTGGAATACCGGCTTCCCGCCCCGATCCGGTACCGCCGCCTCGACACGGATCACGCGCAGGAGAGCGGCCCGCGTGGACTCGATCAGCAGACCGACGCCGAAGTCTTTCCGGATCCCGTCGGTCGAGGGGCCGACCCGCGGAGCCCAGGTCTTGCCGGCGTCCGCAAACACCACGCCGCCGATGATCCCGAGGTGGAGGACCTCGCCCGTCAGGACGTGACGCCACTCGAGGTTCGCCACCGCTCGCGACGTCCCGTCGAAGGTGTCCGGGTCCCACCCCCGCAGCCCGGTGTCCGCCCCGAGCGCGAGCTGCTGGTCGCCGTCCAGGTTGTGGCCGAGGTCCGCAGATACCCGGGCGCGCCACCCGACGTCGCCCGTGCTCGCCGTCCCCGCGTCGACGTGGCTGACCTGGTTGTCCAGGGTGCCCCCCTCGAGCCGGCCCGAACTGCCCAGGTTCAGCCACGAGTACTGTCCGCCGTCGAGGAACCCGAAATTCAGGACCCCGTTCAGGCTGACCCGCGTGCGGTCCCCTCCGAGCGCCGGCAACGAGACTCCGGCCGTGACGGTCCAGTTCGGCCCCAGAGGAATGTCCTCTTGGCGCTGCCAGGCGCGGAAACCGCTGACAACCCGCCAGCGATCCATCTGGTGGTCCCAACCGATCAGCACACCCTGCATGTCGTGGCCGATCGGGGTTGGGTAGGCGCCGCCGCCGGTGGTCTTCCAGTCGGAGAACTCAACCTTGTCCGTGAACACGCCCAGGGTCAGACGGTCGGTCGTGTCCCCGTCCCACGGCATCCGGATTCCACCCCAGAGCTGGAACCCGCTCCCGACTGACTGGCCTTCGACCACCTTCTGGCCTTCGGAGTAGAGGTACTCCGTCTGCGTCGTACGCTGCCACTGGATGTCCCCGGCGCGCGGCGTCGCGAGCGCAAAAAACGGGTACTCGAGGGTGAACCCGTCCGCTTTCCCGTCTGACGCGTTCTTGTGCTGGAGTTCGAGCTGCCAGCGGCTGCCGAGGAACAGCGAGTCCTTGTACCGCAGCGTCGTGGTGGTCCGCTCGGTGGAGGAGTCGTACTGCACGAGCAGTTGCTTGCCCAGGCCGAGGAAGTTGTCCTCGGCCAGGCTGCCCCCGACGTGATGGCGATTCCCAGCCAGGCCGAAGCTCAGACCCGCCAGCGTGGTCCACTCGTCGTGAGTGCGCACCACCACCTCGGCGCCGCCAGGCGCCGCTTGAGCCGTGATGTGCACCGGGCTCAGGAAGCCGGTGTCGCGGAGCAGCCGCTCGCTCTCGGCGAGCCGAGCGGGGTCGAGTTTGTCGCCCACCTTGAACAGGAGCAGCCCTCGGATATAGCGCTCCCTCGTGAGCACGTGCAAGGCGTCCGCCCACCGGTACGGCCACGTCGACGTCGCCGGGTCGGAGGTGTCGAAGATGTCGTCGCGAATCACGCTGATCGCCACGATCGGCGTGCCCGGCGCCACGGCGGCCGGAGTCGGCGCCGCGACGGCGGCCACCAGCATGAGCGCGGGGACCATTCGCAATGATTGTACGGTGGCGGCCCGGGGCTCCGTTGCGAGCGCGCTCACACTCGCGCGCCGCCGGCACGGGGGGCTGTCGCCGGCTCAGGCTCTTGCCAGCTCGTGCGCGAGCTGGTGGTAGCGTTCGTGCACTCCGTGTCCGATCTCCTCCTCCTCGACCTTGTCGAAGAGGTCCGCCAGCTGCGTCTGCTCGTCAGCAGGCAGCACCTGATCGGCCATCGGGAACAGCACGTTGTCCTCCTTGAAGATGTGGTTGCGCAGCAACTCGACGTATGCCAGCAAATCCTTCGCAAGGGCTGCTGCCGCCACCCTGCCGCCGGTCCGCGCGCCGGGAAGCGACCCGGCGATCGCCCGCACCGCCGCTCGTCCCAGCTCGTGCTCGTGCAGCATGACTGCGACGGGACCCGACTCGGCGGAGAACCCTCTTGCCTGCAGCGCGGGAAAGAGGTGCCGTTCCTCCTTTGCGTGGTGGCAGCGATCCACGAAGGTCCTGAAGAAGTCGACCATCTGCTCGATCAAGTCGACATGGGCCTCTGCACCACCCTGGATGGCGAGCGCCTCGCGCTCCGCGCCCTGAAGAACCATCAGGACGATCGTGTGCTCGTGCTTGAGCGTTTCGGTCGGTGTCATCTCGGTCTCCTCTCGTTGGATTCGATCGTGCGCGTGCGGCGCAGCGTCGTGCTCCTCGCCGTGTGCTCACCGTCCATCGCATTGCCATGGTGCCACACGCCGACCGGGACGGCGTGAACCTTGCGCGCCCGGCGCCGGGGGTGTATCATCCCTTGCCCCGCAGTTTCGGGGTCGTGGAGGTTCAAATGAAGGAAGGGATTCACCCCGCGTATCATGAAGTCGAGGCGCGCTGCGCGTGCGGCAACACCTTCAAGACCCGCTCGACCAAGAAAGAGATCCGCATGGAGATCTGTTCCGCCTGCCACCCGCTTTATACCGGCAAGCAGAAGCTCATCGACTCCGCCGGAATGGTGGAGCGCTTCCACCGCCGTTACGACAAACCCGAGACCAAGCCCGAAAAGGCGTAAGACGCCTTTCGAATCGCGCGACAAGGGCCAGCCGGGGGAGCGCCTCCCGGCTGGTCGTGTTTTCGGAAGGGCCGTGACGCTTGCCGGAACTTCCTGAGAAAGGTAGGCTTGCCCCGTGAACGGCATGCTCCAACGTCTCGACGAGGTGATCCGCCGATGGCAGGACCTCAAGGACGAGCAGGCGAGCCCCGAGGTGCTCGCGGACCGCAAGCGCCTGCTCGAAGTCTCCAAGAAGCTGGCCGAGATCGACCCCGTGGTCGCGGCGTACCAGGCGTACAAGAAGCTCCTCGACGAGGAGCGGGGGGCCCGCGAGCTGCTGGCCGGCGAGAGCGACCCCGAGCTCCGGATGATGGCCGAGGACGAGGTGAAGCGCCTGGCCGGCGAGCTGGCCGAACGGGAGAACATGCTCAAGCTCCTGCTGCTCCCGGCCGACCCCAACGACACGCGCAACGTGGTTCTCGAGGTGCGGGCCGGCACCGGCGGCGAGGAAGCGGCTCTGTTCGCGGGCGAGTTGCTGCGCATGTACACCCGGTACGCCGAAGGACGGCGTTGGCGCGTCACGGTCACCGATCTCTCCGAGGCCGGGATGGGTGGGATCAGGGAGGCGGTGGCGCTGGTCGAGGGCGACGGTGCGTACTCCCGGCTCAAGTACGAATCGGGCGTGCACCGGGTGCAGCGCGTCCCGGCGACCGAGGCGTCGGGCCGGATTCACACTTCGGCGGCGACCGTGGCGGTGCTGCCGGAGGCCGAGGAGATCGAGGTCCAGGTCGACCTCAAGGACCTCCGCATCGACACGTTCTGCTCTTCCGGCCCCGGCGGGCAGTCCGTCAACACGACCTACTCCGCCGTCCGCATCACCCACCTGCCGACAGGGATCGTCGTCCAGTGCCAGGACGAACGCAGCCAGACGCAGAACCGCCTCAAGTCCATGCGCATCCTGAAGGCCCGCCTCTATGAGATCGCCCAGCAGGAGCAGCAGGCCCACCTCGCCGCCGAGCGGCGCTCGATGGTCGGCAGCGGGGACCGCTCGGAGAAGATCCGCACCTACAACTTCCCGCAGTCTCGGGTGACCGACCACCGGGCCGGGCTCACCAGCCACCGCCTCGCCGAGATCCTGGACGGCAACCTCGACCTGCTCCTCGAGCCCCTGATTGCCCACCTCCAGGCCGAACGGCTGGAGCGCGAACTGGCTTCCGCCGGATGAGCGCCTCCGAGGACCGCCGGGGCGCGACGGACGCCCAGTCCACGCAACCCGCCTCCATTCCCGCGCCTCCCCCTACGGGATGGCGCCGTCTCTTCCGTCGCCCGAGAATGCTGGCCGAGGCGAGGTTCGCCCTCGGCGCTGCCCTCGTGATGGCGGCGGCCGGCATGGCCGTGGCGTTCGGGATGCCTCCGATGAGGCTGCTGCCGAGTGACGAGCCGGCGGTTCGCTGGTTCGTCCAGGCGTCTGTCGGGTTCGGCCTCGGTTGGTGGGGCGGCCTGTTCTGGGCCACCGCGCTGGTGTTCTACGCCCGCCGATTCCGCCCCCTCCCGCCCATCGCCGCGCTCATGCCCGCAACGGCATGGGCCGGGACGGCCGTCGCCGCGGTCGCGCTGGCGACCCGCGCGCTCGGGACCCCGGTGCTCTTCAGCATCGGCGCGGGTGTCGTCGCGGGAACCGTGGCGGCGCGCCTCATCGTGAGCCGGGCCGCGCGCAAGGTTCCGCAATGACCGTCGGCGACCTGCACTCCCTGGGCACCGCCGCGCTGGTTCGCCGAGACGGGCTCCCCGACCCGCCCCGCGAAGCGCGTTGGCTCCTCGCCCACGCGTTTGACCGCTCTGAGGCCTGGATACTCGCCCATCGTGACGAGGCGGTCCCCGCGCACGTGGAAGCCCTCTTCCGGGGATGGCTCGCCCGACGGGCCGCCGGGGAGCCTGCCCATTACATCGTGGGGTGCTGTCCGTTCTGGGGCCGGGTGTTCTCGGTCACGCCGGCCGTGCTGATCCCCCGTCCCGAGACGGAACTGATCGTGGAGTGCGTTCTGACCTTGCCGCAGCCCAAGCGGCCGCGGGTCCTCGACGTCGGCACCGGGTGCGGCTGTCTCGCGGTGACCCTCGCGCTCGAGCTGCCCGACTCATCGGTCGCCGCCACCGATCTTTCGCCGGCAGCAGTCGAGGTCGCACGCCGCAACGCTCGAACTCTCGGTGCGGCGGTGCGCGTCACGATCGGGGACCTGGCCGCCCACGCGCGCGGCCCGTTCGACCTCGTCGTCGCGAACCTCCCATACGTCCCGGCCGGGGAAATCCCGGGGCTGTCCGTGGAGATCCGGGCCCACGAGCCTCACGTGGCGTTGACCGGCGGCGAGGACGGCGCCGATCTGCTGCGCACGCTGCTCGCGGACCTGCCGCGTCTCCTCGCGCCGGGCGGCCACGCCTTGCTCGAGATGGGGCCGCGTCAGCGCGCCGGGTTGCAGGCCGGGGTCGCGGCGAGCGGACTGGTCGAGGTCCATCGCGGTCTGGACCGCGCCGGCATCGAGCGCGTGCTCGTGCTGCGACGCGGGTAGGTCCGTTCGAAGGTTCGGCGGAAAAAGGGAAGAGGGCAAACGGAAAAGGTCAACGGGACTACACGACGGTATTCCAAGTCTTCCATTTTCCCTTTTCCCATTTTCCCTTTGCCCTCGCTGCTCTCGAACGTGCGAACGTTCTAACGTGTGAGAACCTGCGAGCAGTCCTTTGCCCCTCGGCTCCCCTGCTCCTCTGCCCCTCTGCCCCTCTGCCGTCGGAAGCGTGCGGGTAGCCGCGCCGCCGCCGTTGGGCCTATCGCAAGGCGCGCGAGCGGCCCGCGCCGGAGTGTAGCCGGAGGCTACATGAGGACGCGAGGCCGCGAAGCGCAACGCAGCGAGAGGTCCGACGCCGGCGGTGCCCCGCAGCCTAGCCGCGCAGGGCTTCGACCGGGGTGAGGCGCGAGGCCGCGAGCGACGGGAAGATC
The DNA here is from genome assembly GCA_050018455.1 of Thermoanaerobaculaceae bacterium. Classification (GTDB taxonomy): domain Bacteria; phylum Acidobacteriota; class Thermoanaerobaculia; order Thermoanaerobaculales; family Thermoanaerobaculaceae; genus RBG-13-68-16. The sequence continues at coordinate 30,233 of JBEKAA010000033.1, forward strand.
CCGGCGAACAGACCCACCGCGATCGCGAAACCGACCCCCAGTGCCAGTCCCAGCGGCGAGACCGGCAGCCCGGTCGGGAAGAAACCTGCCAGGGCACGGCAGAGAATCGCCCCGACTCCGCAACCCAGCACGCCTCCGAGCGCGGAGAGCGTGCTCGACTCGATGAGGAACTGCAGCAGGATCGTGTTGTCGCCGGCGCCGATCGCCTTGCGCAGGCCGATCTCGTACAGCCGCTCGGTCAGGGAGATCTTCATCACGGAGTAGATGCCGACGCCGCCGACGAGCAGCGAGATCGCCGCGAGCGACGTGAGGATCACCGTCCAGCTGCGCAGGACTTCCTTGATCTGCGCCTCGGCGCGCAGGATGTCGGCGGCGACGTTTTCGACCTCGAAGTCGCCGACACCGTGATGAGCGCGTCGCATCAGCCGCTCGGTCTCGTCGCGCACGGCGCCCAGGTTCTCCGTCTCGGGGGTCTTGATCATGATCACCCCGATCCGCTCTCCGCCCTGGAGGTACGCCCGGAACGTCTCGAGAGGGATGACCACGCCCTCCATCTCGCGCTGCGTCCACGAGTCGCCGCCGTCGTTCGCGAACGTGTTGCCGAGCTGGTCGCCGACGCCGATGACGTGCATCACCTGGTCCCCGATCCGGATCTGCTTCCCGACGGGGGTATCGGTGCCGAACAGCGTCGTGGCGAGATCGTGCCCGACGATCGCCACCTTGCGGTGCTCGAGCTCGTCGCCGCCGTCGATCCACCGGCCGGCGGACACGGTGCGGTTGCGGACCGTCGCGTACGCCGGGTTGACGCCGAACACCCACACCCGCTGCTCCTGGCCGTGGGCGCGCACCACCGCCTGCATGAGGCTCATCGCGGCCACGCCCTCGTAGCTGGTGCTCCACTCGCCGAGCGCCCGGACGTCGCGCACGCCGAGACCGCGCGACTCGGTGATCTTCTTGCGCTCGAGCGGCAGCTGGGGAGCGCGCTCGGAGATGAACATGACGCCGTTGTAGCCGAGGCTCTTGATCCCCTGCCACACCATGACCCTGAGCGCTTCGGCGAACGACACCATAATCACCACCGCGAGCGAGCCCAGAAAGACGCCGACCAGCGTGAGCAGGGAGCGCAGCCAGTGACCGGCGATCTCCGAGCGGCTCGTCCGCAGCGCCTCGCCGAACGCGAGGCGCGAGCGGCTGCGCGAGGAGCCGTTTCGACCTGGGGCGGCGGGAGCGAGCTCCGGCATCGTCTGGGCTCCCTCACTCATACCGCAGCGCCACGACTGGGTCGAGACGGGCGGCGACGATCGCCGGGATGAAGCCGGACACGACGCCGACGCCGCAGGCGCAGGAGACCGCCGCCGCGATCATCCCGGGCGTGAGCACGGCGTACTGATCGAGAAGCCACGCGATGATGTGCACGAAGCCGACTCCGAGGGCGAGCCCGAGCGTTCCGCCGATTCCGCTCACCACGACGCTCTCGACCAGGAACTGGACGGCGATGTGCCATCCCTTGGCACCCACGGCCTTGCGGACGCCGATCTCGCACACGCGCTCGCGGAACGACGCCATGAGGATGTTGGCCACCACGATCCCGCCCACGATGAGCGAGATGAGGCCGACCGCCTTGAAAGTGAGATCGTAGACCTGGGTTTGCTGGTCCATCTCCTTCATCCGCTCGTAGCGGGCGTACACCTGGAAGTCCTCCACGCCGTGCCGCCGCAGGAGGATCCGGCGCAAGGCCGGAAGCGCCGTGTCCGCCGTCGGGCGGTCCACGAGGCGGAGGGCGATGTTGCCGATCTTCCTCTCCGCGGCGCCGAGCTCGCGCCCCTGCAGGGTGGTGACGGGGACGATGATGAAGTCGTTCATCCAGTCGAGGGAGTTGTACTTCTCCCCCTTGTTCCAGTAGAACTCGCGATAGGTGAGCTTGCCGACCACGGTGTAGAGGTGGTCGCCGAGCCGGATCTTCTGGCCGACCGGGTCCAGGGTGCCGAAGAACTCGCGGGCGCGGTTGGCGCCCAGCACGCACACGGCCTCGCGGGCGGCCACGTCGTTCTCGTTGATGAAGCGACCGCTGTCCACCAGGAGCTCCTGCAGCTCGCCGTACGTCGGTCCCACCCCGCTCACCTCGTAGGCGCGCGTCAGGGTCGCGGTGCGGATCTGCAGCTCCCTGGCCATCACCGGCTCGATGAGGTCGAAGCCCTTCACGCTCGCCTTGATCGCGTCCATGTCGTCGATCGTCAGGCCGCGGCTGGCGCGCTCGCGGGCGGTCGTCGTGACCGCACGGACGTCCTTGGGGAAGACCGTGACCTTGAGGACGCCGCCCGACTGCGAGTAGTACTTCAAGCTCTGGGCGCGGCCGCCGGCGAACAGGCCCATCGAGCTCACGACCGAGGCGACGCCGAGCACGACGCCGAGCGTCTGCAGGACGGTCCGCCCGGCGTGGGCGCGCACCTCGACGAAGCCGTCGGCCACCGCCGAGAGCAGGTTCACGCGGCCGCCTCTTCGCCTCGTTCGACCAGGCCGTCGACGATGCGCACGATCCGCCTGGCGTGCGCCGCCACCGCCGGGTCATGCGTCACCAGGATGACGGTCTGGCCGGCCCGGTTCAGCTCGTCGAACAGCTGCATCACCTCGGCGCCCGTGGTCTGGTCCAGGTTGCCGGTGGGCTCGTCGGCCAGCAGCAGGGCCGGGTCGGTCACCAGCGCGCGGGCGATCGCCGCCCGCTGGCGCTGCCCGCCTGAGAGCTGATTCGGGCGGCTGTGGCCGCGATCCCCGAGGCCGACGCGGGTGAGGATCTTCCTCGCCCGAACGAGGCGCTCATCGCGGCCGAGGCCGCCGTACAGCAGCGGCAGCTCGACGTTGCGCAGCACGCTCGCCCGCGGAAGCAGGTTGAACGCCTGGAAGACGAACCCGATGAACTTGTTGCGGAGCTCGGCAAGGCGCCCCCGGGAGAGGTCCGCGACCTCTTCCCCGGCCAGCAGGTAGCTGCCCTTCGTCGGCGTGTCCAGACAGCCGAGGATGTGCATGAGCGTGGACTTGCCCGACCCCGACGGCCCCATGATCGCGAGGTACTCGCCGCGCCCGACCACGAGGTCCACGCCGCGCAGCGCGTGCACCGCGAGGTCGCCGGCGTCGTACGTCTTCCACACGCCGGACAGGTTGAGCAGCGGCTCGCTCACGGGTGGTCCTCCTTCTTCTTCGGCCTGGTGGGATCCTCGAGCGCCACCTCGTCGCCCACGACCAGACCCGAGATGATCTGGACCTGTGCGAGCGAGGCGATGCCGCTCTCGACCTTGCGCTCCTCGAACTTCTGCTTCCACGCGTCCCGCGGGTCGGGCGTCGCTTTCGGGGCGGCCGTCTTGCCGTCCCCGGAAAGCGGCGCGGCCCTCTTGAGGTACACGATCTCGCCGTCCTCGCGGTGGAACACCGACTCCACGGGCACCGAGAGCACCTTGGTCGCCTTCTCGCCCTTGATGGAGACGTTGGCGGTCATGCCGGTGCGCAGCTCCTTGCCCTGGGAGTCGAGCGCGATCTCAACGTCGAACACCTTCACCTGGTTGTCCAGCCGCGCCGCCGGGGCGATGCGCGAGACCTTGCCGGGGAAGCGGACCTTGGGGTAGGCGTCGAGGGTGACGGTGGCGGGGGCGCCGAGCCGGACCTTGCCGATGTCGACTTCATTGACGCCGGCCTTCACGAGCATCGTGCCGAGGTCGGCCACTGTCGCGATCACCGTCCCGGCGTTGAACGACCCGGCGCCGGTCACGGCTTCGCCGAGCTCGACCTGCCGGGTGATCACGACTCCGTCCATCGGTGCCGTGATGTTGATCTGCTGGCTTGCGCTCGTGCTGACCGGCACGCCCGAGGAGGTCATGATCGCGGCCTTTTCCCGCGCCGCTTCGAGAACTTCCTTGGCGGACATGTACCTGGTTTCCGACGCGCGGTGGACCTCCACCGAGATCAGGCCGTCTCTGAGCAGCTCCTGCTTGGCCCGGTAGTCCTTCTCGGCGTCCGCGAAGTCGATCTCGGCCTGGTTCACGCTCCTGCGGACGCTGGCCAGCGTCTGAGCCTGGTTGACATCGGGCTCGATGGCGGCGAGGAGCTGACCCTTCTTGACAACGTCGCCCTCGCGGACAGGAAGCTCGACCACCTTACCGGATAGCGCCGACTTGACGTCGACCTTCACCTCGGGCTGGACAGCGCCCACCTCGAGCACCTCGACCTGCACGTCGCCGATCGCGGCCTTGGTGACGGGGGTATCGTCCTTCCCCGGGGCCGCACTCTTGGCCCGCGAGGCCAGGGCCACCGTCGTTCCGATCGCCACGACGGCAACTGCCGTCGCTACCATCCAGCGCTTCCGTTTCCCCGTCATGACAGCCTCCAGATTCGACACCTAGCAATACGTCCAAGGGCACCGCAAGGTTCTGGCAAGGCTGTGAGAAGGCTAGCCTGGACTATTCATGAGGGTTCTGCTGCGAACGCGGATCTGGCCGGCCTGGCGGCCGTACTCGAGGTTCGGAGCCTGCGACGTATCGCAGAGGATACGACTCGGCTCCTCGCCTCTACGTGCGCCCACCATGCCAGCCAGCTGCGCGTTCTCGCGACGAACCCCCACGAATAATAGCGCCCTAGACGGGCCTGGTTGAGCGCGGCCAGTGCCCGGCCGAGCATTTCCCCCGGCACGAGGAAATGATCCGTGTCGTGGCTCGAGAAGACCATCACGGGGACGCCGACCTCTGCGAGCGCGCTCGCCGCGACCGCAAGCAGACCCACCGTCCCGGGCGGAAAGACGGCCTCGAGGGTCAACGCCCGCCATCCGTTCCGCACGTCATCGGCGATCGCGGAGTACTCCCGCACGAGATCTTCCGGGGCCAGGAGGCTCACCTCGTCGTGGCCCACGATCAGCGCGACCGGGGCGCCCTCTGGCGGCAGCGTGGCAAAGAACGTCGGGACGGCGCGCAGACGGGCGACCGCGTACACCTGAGGCCACAGGCGCACACCTATCGTCGGTTCCTGAGGGGAAACCATCTCGTGCTCGTCAGCTGCTTCGGTCAGTAGGCGTCGAGGATGTAGTAGAGCGGGTTCTGCTTCTCACCGTCTTTCCAGACCTCGTAGTGAAGGTGCGGCCCCGTCGTGCGCCCGGACATCCCCACCTTGCCGATCGGCTGGCCACGTGTGACGCGGGCGCCTTCCTTGACGAGGAAACGGTCGAGGTGCCCGTAGATCGTGGTGTAGCCGTAGCCGTGGTTGATCTTGAGGAGCCTGCCGTATCCGCTGTCCCGGTCGGCGTACGTGACGACGCCGTCCGCCGGGGCCGAAATCACGGTGCCGAACGCCACCGAGATGTCGAGCCCATCGTGGAAGGCGGGTTGATGGGTCACCGGGTCGATCCGTGGTCCGAAACCGTCCGTGATGACGCCCACGACCGGAGCCACGACCGGTGTGTGGGACAGGACCAGAGCCTGCTCGGAGAGCCGCTTCTCGACCTTCGCGAGCTGCTGGTCGAGCTGCTCCTGCCGCTGTACGAGCGCCTCGGGCTCGGCCGCCATTTTATTCAGTGGGCCGCCGCTTCCGACCACGCCGCGGGTGTCGCTGCCCGAACCCGAATCGGAAAAGAGGTTGGCCACCCCGGCCGCGATCGCAAGGGCCTTGGTGCGCTGCTCGAACTGCGTCAACCTCGTCTGGACCTGGGTCAGGGTTTGCGACAGGCGCTGGTTGTTGCCCTTGAGCTGCTTGTTCTCGCCCTCGAGGGCGCGGAAGAGGGCGCGCTGGCGGAGGAAGTTGCCCGACGCCACGACGGAGACGACGGACAGGACCGCGACCCCTATTCCAAGAAAAGCCAAGGTCTTCAGGAGCACCGGGGAAAGCTGGATTTTGAAAACCTTGCCGTGGGCGTGAGGAATGATGATGATGGTGCTGTGTCGCTTCTCAGCCACGCCTCATCCCTCCTTCACGAACGCCATCGCAGCGAGCCGGCAAACACGCCGAAACTGACCTTGCAGCGGTCTATGATCGTGCCACAGTCGTTTCGCCGGTGTCAAGGTGAGGCCCCGTGGCGACGCAAACATCTGAAAACGCAGTGTGATCCGGCTCACGTCCGCCCCCGGACGCGAGCCGACCGCGAAGCGGGAGGTGAACCGTGTTGCTTGCCGAGTTCTCCCTGACCCCTCTCGACAAAGGCCCGAGCGTCTCTCCCTGGGTCTCGCGCTCCCTCGATATCATTGACCAGGCAATGGTTCCATACCGTCTGGGCCCGATGGGCACGTGCGTCGAGGGCGAGTGGGACGAGGTCATGGCGGTGGTGAAGGTCTGCTTCGAGCGCATGGCAGACGATTGCGAGCGAATCAGCATCTCCTTCAAGGGCGACTGGCGCCGCGGCGTCTCCGGGCGCCTCACCGCCAAGATCGAGAAAGTGGAGGCGACCCTCGGCCGCAAACTCAAGACCTGAAATGACTATGCGGCCAATCAACGCCTTCCGGCGACCCTGCGATCGCCGGCACCGTTGAAACCCGTTCTCGCGCCGGTCCGTAGACGACCGCGACGATGACTGCCTCGGTGACCCTGCCGGATCGACCCACGCACGGACGCTGGAGGGAGTCCCGTCTCGTGAGCGCGGCCGAGCTGCTCGTCGGCGCGGGCATCGTGATTGGCCACAACGTGTTCCACCTCGTTCCGAACGAGGTCCCCATCCTGTTCGTGCTCGGCCTGCTGTCGTTCCGACTGCGCGAGGGGGGTTGGTCCTCGATGGGGCTCAAGCGGCCGGCATCGTGGGCCCGCATCGCCCTGATCGCGCTGGCGGCGGCAGCTCTGCGGATTACCCTGGGCGAGCTTGTCATCGACCCGCTCACCGGTCGCTTCTGGCCGCCGGCGGCGCTCCCGGGCATGGCCGCTGGGATCACCGGGAACATCAAGTCGGCTCTCCTGGGCTTGCTGGTCGTCTGGACGTTCGCGGCGTTCGGCGAGGAGATCTCGTATCGAGGCTACCTTCTCGGGCGGGCCGCGGACCTCGGCAGGCGCTCGGCCGCGGCGTACTGGGGCGCCATGGTCCTCGCCTCGGTGCTCTTCGGGTACGGGCACTACTACAAGGGTCCGTCCGGCATCGTGGACTCGGGGGCCGCGGGCCTGATCCTTGGAGCGGCGTACATCCTGTCGGGCCGTAACTTGTGGACCTGCATCCTGGCGCACGGTCTCATCGACACAGTCGGCGTCGTTGCGCTGTATTTCGGCTGGAATTCGTAGCAACAGTCGCCCGTAGTCCGGGGTCAGTAAGGGCGAAACACGCAAGGTGGTCGCAACGAACTCGCTCTCATTGTCCAGAAAATCCTCTCTGTCTGTGGCGATGCGTCAAGAGCGGGCGGGGGCAAGCCTCGCCCCTACACCCGAAAGCGCAGGGGCATTCGCGTGGGAGTTGCCTCTTCTTGTGTAGGGGCGGCCCTTGCGGCCGCCCTCGAATCGGATCTCACTGCGCGGAAGATTAGCTCACCGACTCTGCCCTCCCCGCTGCCACTTTCATGGTCCAGGGTGAGCCCGCCGCTCATGAGGATTGCGAGGAGCGCAGCGACGAAGCAATCCCGCCGTGACCGCGAGAATGCTTCACCCGGCCTGCGGCCGGGCTCACAATGACAGGTCGTTCGAAGGCAGGGTGCCGCACAGTATGGCGGGTAGCCGCGCCGCCGCCGTTGGGCCTATCGCAAGGCGCGCGAGCCGGTCGCACCGGAGCGTACCCGGAGGGTACGTGAGGATGCGAACCGGCGAGCGCAACGTAGCCAGAGGTCCGACGCCGGCGGCGCCTTGAGGGGAGCCGCTTACATCGTGGGGAGGTACCAGCAGATGACCTTCGGCTCCGTCATCTCCTGCAACGAGAACTTGATCCCCTCCCGGCCCAGCCCCGAGTTCTTGATCCCGCCGAACGGCATCGAGTCGAGGCGGTAGTCGGTCGAGTCGTTGACCATGATGCCGCCGGCGTCGAGGCCGAGCGCGAGCTTGAACGAAGTGTCCACGTCGCGGCTGAACAATGCCGCGTGTAGGCCGAACGGTAGCGAGTTCGCCTCGGCGAGCGCCTCTTCGACGGTGGCGACGGGGTAGAGGTTCACGGTCGGCCCGAACACCTCGGAGTGGTGGATCGTCGCGGTCGTGGGGACGTTCTCCAGCACGGTGGGCTCCATCAGGGCGCCGGTGCGGCCGCCGCCGATCAGCACCCTGGCGCCGGCCTGCTTCGCCTCGGCGACCCAGCGCTCGACGCGCTTGGCCTCGCCCTCGGTGATCATCGGACCCATGTCCGTCTCTTCCTTCATCTTGTCGCCGATCTTGTACTTGGCGGTGAACTCCACCATGCCGTCGCGGAACGCGGCGTAGACGTCCTTGTGGACGTAGATGCGCTGGACGCCGATGCAGTTCTGACCGGCAGCCCAGAACGCCCCCGACACGCAGCTCTCGGCCGCCCACCGGATATCGGCGTCCTTCCACACGACCACCGGCGAGTTGGAGCCCAGCTCCATCCCGATCTTCTTGATCCCGGCGAGCGTAGTGATGCGCTGCCCCGCTTCGAGTCCTCCCGTGAACGAGATCATCCGCACGCGGCCGTCCTTCGCGAGCAGGTCGCCGATCTCGGCGCCGTGCCCGGTGATCGTCTGCAACACGAGCGGCGGCAGGCCGGCTTCCACGAACGCCTCGGTGAGCTTGAGCGCCGAGAGCGGCGTCACTGTGGCCGGCTTGAGGATCACCGAGTTGCCGGCGGCGACCGCGGGTCCAAGCTTGTGGGCCACCAGGTTGAGCGGGTCGTTGAACGGGGTGATCGCGAGCACGACACCGATCGGCACGCGCTGGTAGTAGCCGACGCGCTTTTCGCCGCCCGGGAACGAGTCGAACGGGATCGTCTCGCCCTGGATCCGCTTGGCCTCCTCGGCGGAGATCGTCAGCGTGTTGACGCAGCGCCGCGCTTCCTTGCGCGCCTCGCGGATCGTCTTTGAACCCTCGCGCGCGATCGTAACGGCGAACTCCTCCAACCGGCCCTGCACGATTGCCGCCGTCTTGAACAGCACCTGGGCGCGGTCGTGCACGGTCATTCGTCGGGCGACCTCGAACCCCTTCAGGGCCGCCGCGAGCGCCGTTTCGACATCGGCCGCAGTGGCGCGCGGCACCGTGTCGATCAGAGAGTTGTCGAACGGATCGCGCACCTCGATCGTCTTGTCGCGGTCCACCCACTGGCCTGCCAGCAGCATCTTCACGAGCGCCTCCGAGCGATGTGCAGCAAGTCGGTGAGCATCGAGAAACCGGTTTGCGCCCTCCCGGCGCCGGGGCCGACGATCGTCACCTCGCCGAGCGCGTCGGTCTTGATCGCCACGGCATTGGTCGCGCCCATCACCCCTGCGAGCGGCTGGCTCATGTCCACCAGGCGAGGAGCCACGGCAGCCTTCACGGCCCCACCCTCCCGCCACACCCGCCCGATCAGCTTGTACCTCTTGCCGTCGGCCTTCGCCTTCGCGATGTGGGAGGCCGTGATCTTCGTGATCCCCTCGCACAGGCTCTCGGTCGGCTTCAGCGAGGCACCGAACACTACGTTGGCGAGGATCGTCACCTTGGCGAGGGCGTCCCACCCGAGCACGTCGGCGTCCGGGACCGCCTCGGCGTACCCGAGCTCCTGTGCCTTCTTGAGCGCCTCCTCGTACGACAGCCCCTCCTCCATCCGCGTGAGGATGTAGTTGGTGGTGCCGTTGAGGATCCCCTGCATCTCGAGGATCTCGGCGCCGGCCAGCGCCTCGCGCACCAGGTTCAGAACCGGCGTGCCGCTCATCACCGTCCCCTCGAACAGGAACTCGGCCTTGTGCTTCGCCGCGACCTCCGCGAGCTCGCGGTAGTGAAGCGCGAGCGGGCCCTTGTTGGTCGTGACGACGTGAACGCCGCGCTCGAGCGCCGCCTTGATGTGGCTCGTGGCCGGTTCGCCGGTCTTGATGTCGGTGTAGGTGGCCTCGAGCAGTGCGTCGGCCTCGGCGTGTCGGGCCATCGCGAGGGCGTCCCACCCCTTGCCGCCCCGATCGAGCGCCGCGAGCGACTCGCCCTTCGCCGCGAGCGCGAGCGCCTTGGCGAGGTCGATCCCGCTCGGATCGTACGCGCTTCCCTTGATCGTGTCGGCGATGCCGGTGACCGTCCAGTCGAAGCCGTACGTCCGCTTGAGCTCGCCGCGCTTGGAGAGCAGCAGCTCCGCGAGCCCCTGCCCGACCGTCCCGAAACCCAGAAATACCAGTCGCATGCGATCCTCCTCAAGAAAGTTCACTGTTGACAGTTGACAGTCAGCAGCAAAGGCGGCGTGCGTTATCGTCTCTACTGTCGGTTGTGAACTGTCAACTGTTGACTTCACCCACAACCAGGGAAGTTCACAGTTAACGGTTGACAGTTGACAGTCAGAAGCGGAAACGGCAGGCGCACTCGTTTCTACTGTCAGCTGTGAACTGTCAACTGTCGACTTTACACACAACCGTTGAGCCGCCGCCGGCGCACAGGCATCCGGAAACGACGGCCGCATCAAATCTGCCTCAGGGCCTGATCCAGATCGGCGATCACGTCGTCCGGGTGCTCGCCGCCGACGCACAACCGAACCATCGTCGGCGGGATCCCGGCCAGCTTGCGCCCCTCCTCCCCTTGCTGCGCGTGGGTGGAGATGGCCGGCAGCGTCGCCACGGACTTGATCCTGCCGAGGTCGGTGGCGCGGTAGATGCGCTGGAGGGCGTCGAAGAACCGCCGGGTGTCCGCCGCCGAGCCCGCGATGTTGAACGACATCAGGTGCCCGAACGCCGGCGTCCCGTCGTCGACCAGCCGGAGGTACCGGCTCGCGAGCTCGTGTTGCCGGTGGTGCGGCAGGCCGAGGTAGTCCACACGTTCCACCTTCGGGTGCTGCTCGAGGAATCGCGCCACGGTCATCGTGTTGGCGGACATCCACCCGATCTTGAGCCGCAGCGTGCGCAGCTCGTTCAGCAGGAAGAACGCGGAGTGCGCCGACATGCAGGAACCCGAGTCGCGGAACGGCCACAATTTCAGCCAGAGCGCATAGTTGGCCTTGGCCTCGTCCGCGAGGTGCCGGCTGGTGAGGTTGTGCCGCGCGACGATCCCGCCGCCGATCGTGAACCCGCCGGCGCCCACAGTCTTGGTGAGCGAGTGCACAACGACGTCCGCCCCGTGCTGCAGCGGGCGCATCAGCGCCGGCGTCGCGATCGTCGAGTCCACGATGAGCGGGATTCCGTGACTGTGCGCGAGCTTCGCGACCGCCGCGACGTCGAAGCACGACTGCTGCGGGTTCGACGGCATCTCGGCGTAGAGGAAGCGGGTGTTCTCGTCGACGAGGCCGCGCCACGCTTCGATGTCCCACGGCTCCGTCACCCACCGAACATGCGCGCCGCGCTCCCGCATCCGCACGTTGAACAGCTGGAACGAGCCGCCGTACACCTGCGCCGCAGAGACGAAGTTGATCGCTTCGCCGGCGGCGCCCGACAGCGCCACCAGCGGTTCGACGGCCTGCTTGATGGCGGACATCCCGGACGCGGTGCACAGGCCGGAGGCGTCGTCCTCGCAGCCGTACGACTCGAGCAGCGCCAGCGTCTCCTCCAGGTAGAACACGGTCGGGTTGTGGATGCGCGAGTAGCACCAGGTCGGGATCAGGTACCCGAGGCCCGCCTCCATCTCGTCGCTGTCGCGGTACGCCTGCGAGGTCGACGGAAAAATCGGCTCGATCACGCCGCCGTTTCCGCTCGCGTACACCTCGTCCGCCCCGTACGCGCCGTGCACCGCGATCGTGTCGAATTTGAGCTTCCGCACCCCTGCGCGGAACTCGGCCCGCCGCGCCACCAACTCTTTGGCCCCGTCGACGTACCTCTGGACTCCGGGCGAGAGCTTCTGCTCCATCGGCTCCTCCGCTTCCTGGATCGTCGGTCCGGCAGTGCTTCGAAGGTGCGGCCCCAAAACGGCCTCCCGGGGATGGACCAGCACGCGAGTTGTACCACCGAATTTGTGAAACCTCAACACAAGGTGAGATGACATCGCGGCACGCCGCGCTGGCCAGAGAGAGGGCGGCCGCGAGAGCCGTTCCACCGCAGACATTCCGGCTGGAGCATCTTCTGTGGGGCGCGCGCTCCGCGCGTGCCCGCATCTCGCCTACCAGGACACACAGGAGCACGCCCGGAGGGCGCGCTCCACAGCGACACCAGCACTTTGTCGTGGCCGCATCGACCGCCCGTTTCACACGGGCGATGGCGGCCCCAATGGCCGCCAACAAAAGGCCCGAACCGACCGCGAACGGGGCTGAAAGACCTCAGCGCGACGACGCCGGCACGGGCGCCCCGACGACGGCGAGCGCCTGTTCGAGGTCGTCCTTGAGATCCGGCAGGTCCTCGCACCCGACGGCCAGGCGCACGAGGCCCGGCGTGATCCCCTGCCGCAGCTGCTCCTCCCGCGGCACCGCCGAGTGCGTCATCGATGCCGGGTGTTCGATCAGCGACTCGATCCCGCCGAGCGACACCGCCAGCGTGATCACCTTCACCGAGTTCATGAGGCGCCGCCCGGCTTCCACCCCGCCGCGCAGCTCGAACGCGATCACCGACCCGGGTCCGTCCATCTGGCGCTTCGCAAGCTCGTGCTGCGGGTGCGACGGCAGCCCCGGGAAGCGCACCCACTCCACCGCCGGATGCGACTCGAGCCACACTGCCAGCAACTGCGCGTTGGCCTGGGCGCGCTCCACCCGCATCCCCAGCGTGCGGATCCCGCGCAGGACGAGCCACGCCTGGTGCGGGTCCATCGTGAACCCGAACGAGCGCGCCACGGTGGTCAGCGACACCAGCAGCTCGGGCTCGCGGGCCACCACGATCCCGGCCACCACGTCCGTGTGGCCGTTCAGTGATTTCGTCAACGAGTGCAGCACGACGTCGGCGCCGAACTCTATCGGCCGCTGCAGGTGGGGGCCGGCGAACGTGTTGTCCACGACGAGCGGCACGCCGGCCTGGTGGGCGGCCTTCGCAGCGGCGGCCAGATCCACCAGGTCCAGGTTCGGGTTGGCCGGCGTCTCGACGTACACCAGCCGGGTGTTCGGACGGATTGCGGCGGCGAGCGCCGTCGGGTCCGCGGCCGAGACGAACGTCGAGGTCACGCCGAGCCGCGAGAAGTATTTCTCCAGCAACCCGCGCGACGGCCCGTAGAGGGGATGCGTCCCGACGACGTGGTCCCCCTGCTTGAGCAGTGCCAGGAAGACGGTGCTGACGGCGGCCATGCCGGTCGCCGTACCGATCGCCCCGCACCCGCCTTCGAGGCGCGCGACGCACTCCTCGAGCGCCGCGATCGTCGGGTTGCCGAGGCGCGTGTAGATCGGGCCCGACGACGTCCCGGCGAAGCGGGCGGCGCCCTCTTCGGCGCTCGGAAACGCGAACGTGGACGACTGGTATATCGGGACCGACACCGCGCCGCGGTGCGCCGCGGAGTCGAGCCCGCCGTGGATCGCCTTGGAGTGACGCCCTTGGACCTTCGAAGCCATGAAACCTCCCCCGCGGAGACTATCAGGTTCCGCCGACCGCTTGCTCTTCGCTAAGCACGAGCGTCACGCCCGCCAGCACAACCGCCGCGCCCACCACCATGCTCGCCGTGACCGGCTCCCCCAGCAGCAGCGCCCCCAGCACCACCGCCACCACCGGGTTGATGTAGGTCGAGGTGGAGACCCGCGTCGCCCCCCAGTGCTGCAGCAGGTAGAAGTACGCCGCGAACGCGATCACCGAGCCGAACACGACCAGGTACGCGAGCGACGCCACGGCCCGCACCGTAAGAGGCCCCACCATCGCGTGGCCGGTGACCGCCGACACCGCCAGCAGCAAGGGCGCCCCCGCCGCCATGTGCGCGACCGAGAGCGCCACCGGGTGGTACGCGCCGCGGATTCGCCGCACCCAAAGGGACCCCGCCGCCCACATCACCACCGAGAGTTCCACCACCAGCGCGGCGATCACATCGACCGTTCCGGCGCGCCACGGCTCGAAGAGGACCACGGTCCCGATCAGGCCCGCGCCGATCCCGGCCCACCCGAGCGCCCGGGGGCGCCGCTCGCCGGGCACCAGCCAGCTGAGCCCGGCCGTCCACAACGGGCTCGTCGTCAGGAGCAGCGCCGTGAGCCCCGAGTCGAGACGCGTCTCCGCCCAGAACACCATCCCGTTGCTGAGAGCTATGAAGAGGACCCCGATCCCGAGCGCAGGCCACCAGCGCGAGAGCGGGCCGGGAAACGGCACCCCGCGCGCTTTTGCCACCCCGAAGGTCACCGCTGCGGCGAGCACGTACCGCATGCCGGCGTAGAAGAACGGGTCGAAGCTCTCGAGGCCCACCTTGATCGCGAGGTAGGTGCTCCCCCAGATCACGCAGATCGCGGCGTACGCGGCGACGAGCCCCCACCGGGGCGCGCGGCTCATTGCCGCGCAGGGTATCAGGAGCGGTTGGGCCCTTCGACCGCGCTAGAATCGCCAAGAGTTGCATCGACTGAGATCTGCACGATCGGGCCGGCTTCGCAGGAGCGCGCCGCCCGCCACGAGAAAGGGGACCCCGATGACCGTTCGCACCGCAACCCGGCTGCTGCTCATCCTCGGCGCCGCCGCGCTCGCCGCCCGCGCCGCCTCCGCCCAACGCCCGGCCGACTCCGACGCCGGGCCCGCCCTGCTCCCGGTGGTCGTGGACGACAAGTGGGGCTTTGCCGACCGCACCGGCAAGATCGTCGCGGCGCCGCAGTACGACGAGGCGGCCGAGAGCTCCGCCGGGCTCGCCGCGGTCAAGCTCTCCCGCCGGTGGGGGTTCGTGGACAGCAGGGGCCGGCTCGTCGTCACCCCGCAGTACGACTCGGTGGGGAGGTTCGCGGCGGGGCTCGCCTGGGTCGAGCTCGACGGCCGCTTCGGGTTCATCGACCCCACGGGAAGGCTCGCCATCAACCCGCAGTTCGACCGCGCCGACGAGTTTCACAACGGCCGCGCCGCGGTGCGGCTCGGCGGGCGGTGGGGGCACATCGACCAGAAGGGCAGCTTCGCGATCAACCCCCAGTTCGACGAGGCGCAGGAGTTCTCCGACGCCCTCGCCGCCGTCAAGATCGGCGACCGGTGGGGGTACGTGGAGAGGAACGGGAAGTACGCGGTGAACCCGCAATTCAAGAAGGCCGGGGCGTACCGCGACGGGCGCGCGCCGGTGCGGCTGGATGACCTCTGGGGATACGTCGACGGGCGCGGCAAACTCGCCGTCAACCCGCAGTTCAAGGAGGCGTCGCCGTTCTCCGAAGGACTCGCGCGCGTGCGGGTGGGCGACCTGTACGGCTACATCGACACCAAGGGCGCCCTCGTCATCAACCCGCAGTTCGAGAAGGCGGGCGACTTCCACGACGGCCTCGCGCTTGCCGCCCTCAAGGACAGATACGGCTTCATCGACACCGACGGCAAATTCGCGATCAACCCTCAGTTCGACGAGGCGTGGGGCTTCACGCACGGCCTCGCCCGGGTCAAGATCGAGCGCCGCTTCGGATACGTGAACGGCGACGGACACTACGTCTACAACCCCACCAAGTGAGAGCGCTGGACCCTTGGCGGTCGCCGCCCGCCCGTGGTATCGTTCGCGCCCTGGAGGGCCAACGTAGCTCAGCTGGTAGAGCAGCTGATTCGTAATCAGCAGGTCCGCGGTTCGATCCCGCGCGTTGGCTCCAATAGAATCAATTACTTACAAACTGAGCATCACCCCGTCATCCAAATTGGTCGCAGCCGGGTCGCAGTGGCCACCACATCGCCACCCGTGAAGTGAGCCCTCGCGATTTGTCCCCAGGATCGACTGGCAAGCGGTGCGAACCCCTCGTTGACCAGGGCCGGCGCCGGATCAGCCCTGGGCTCCCGCGTTGCCCCCAACAACTTCTGGACCGTCTCCCGCGGCCTCTGACTCACCACACGTGTTTCAGGCGGCGGAGGGGACTTAAAATCCCCGGGGCTGCAAAGCCCGTGAGGGTTCAAATCCCTCCTCCGGCATAATTTACGTGACAGGCTCTTTTCGCGCATCTTCCGGGTACACAGCCCGTACACCCCAAGAATGCGGAATCTGCCCTCTCACCGCTTTCGCGATCGCCCGCCGGATGCACCGTCCTCATCGAAGAGAGTTTGCAACCTCGAACGCGACTGCCACCGTACCGCGTGGCTTCTAGTGTGTCCTACCACACGCAGGACCCGTGCCGGCTCCGGCGCTCTCGATGGCGTCTCCGCCGGCACGCCCAGCCCGTTTGGGTGTTTGGTGCAGGCGCACTCGCCTGTCACCCGATGAGAAGCACATCGACGTGGACGTGACGGCCACCCTCGGCACCCCGCACCGCCTGCCGGTGCTCTCACGCCCCCCTCCCGGGGACGTCAAGAAACCGGTTTGCCTCTTGACACGGTCGCCTCTATTGGTTGTTAGGCGGCAGGTTCGCCGGGGAAGTAGGCCGCCATCATGCTCTGGACGACGGCCACCCACGGGATTACGTTGGCACAAAGCTCGTCGCACAGTTCCGGGCGATTCAGGATCTTGGAGACAGCATGCCCAACTGCGTCTCCTCCTGGTGTCGCGTCACCTGGACGCCCCCAAGGCTATCCGGGGCGGGCTCTTCTAGCGGCGCTACAATTCCTGCGAGCCCCGCTAGACGCATCCCCTCACCTTGCGCGGTGCTCTGCCCGCCCCACTCGACCCCCAGTCCAGTCGGGCGGGCGCTTCTGTCCTCCTCGGTGCCCGTAGTCCTACCCCTCCTCGGGGAGAGATCGCGGCTCCTGGGGCCTCGGAGCGAGGGGTCAAGAAACGGGCGGGCCGAAGCCCGCCCTATCCTCTCCTAACACCAATGGCTGGGCCAACCGCTCCCAGCCACTATTGCTGCAT
>JBEKAA010000034.1:0-32020 GCA_050018455.1 Thermoanaerobaculaceae bacterium
CGCTCGCCTTCCGAGTGCATGTACCCCACCGAGTACACGTGAATCAGAAATCCGACAAAGGTGACGAAGAACAACATCACCGCCGACAGCGCATCCAGACGCAACGAGAATTCGATGGTCAGATTTGCGAGAACGCCGTCCGAGGTGAGCCCCAGTCCGGCCGGGATCCAGGTGAAGACACGGCTGATATGCACCGCGTGGGTGCCCACCGTAGTGGCCCAGTCGTAGATCGCCGCGAAGGCGGCGAGCATCGCGAGCCCGGATCCCATCAGGGCGACAGCCGAGGTGGCCTTGTGCCCCCAACCGCGACGGTTCCCGATCAGGCCGTTGGCGATGGCACCTAGGAGCGGAAAGAGAGGGATCAGCCAGAGCAGATCTTTCATATCGGCTAACCCTCCATCACGTTGACCTGGTCGAGGTTGGTGGTCTGCTTCAGGCGAACGAGAGCCACGATGATGCCGAGGCCGATGGCGGCCTCGGCAGCGGCGATCGTGATCACGAACACGGCGAACACCTGCCCGGTCAGGTCGCCCAGTTGGCGGGAGAAGGCGATGAGGTTGATGTTGGCGGCGTTCAGGATCAGCTCGACGCACATCAAGACGGTGATGAAGTTGCGGCGGACGGCCATCCCGACCACACCGAGCGTGAAGAGCACCAGCGAGAGCATGAGGTAGTGCGTCGTGGTGATCACGCGCCGCCCTCCTTTCCCGTCTCCTTGCGGCCCATCACGATCGCGCCGATCATCGCGACCAGGAGCACGATGGAGACCACTTCGAACGGCAGCAGGTAGTCGCGGTAGAGGCTCCACCCGACTGCTTCCGTGTTGCCGAGGGCAACGCCCTGCACCTGCCGTAGCGCCGAGGCGTCGGCGGGGCCACCGCGAGCGGCGGCCCAGAGCCCGACGCCCACCAGCACCGCGAGGAGTGCGCCGAGGCCCGCCGCGGCAGGCGCCAGCCGGCCGAGGTACTGCGGCTCCTGCGGGATCGTCCGGGCATTTACCAACATGATCACGAAGAGGAAGAGCACCATCACGCCGCCCGCGTAGACGAGGATCTGGACCGCGGCGAGGAATTCGGCCTCCATCAGCACGAACAGACCGGCCACCGAGAGGAACGTCGCGAGGAGCGACAGCGCCGCGTGGACGGGGCTCCGGAATGTGATGACTCCGACGGCGCCGGCGACTGTGCACGCCGCCAGGCAGTAAAAGACCATTTGCGCGAAGTGAACAACAAACCAGGTCATCGCTCGGACTCCCCCGACCCGCCGGTGGGGTCGTCAGGCATCTGTCCCTGGGCCGGGGTCACGACCCCGGGGTAGGCGCGCACGCCGTCCCAGCTCTGCAGCCGCTCCTTGTTGAAGTACAGATGCTCGTTGCGCTCGTAAGCGGCCGTCTCGTAGCTCCTGGTCGTGAGCCAGATGGCGACGGGCTTGGTCGGACACGCCTCTTCGCACAGGCCGCAGAACATGCAGCGCTTCACGTCGACGTCGTACCGGTCGAGGACCTTCTTCTTCCGTTTCTTGCCCTCGACCTCGACCTCCTCGAAGTGATCCGCGATGTGGATGATCGCTATCGGGCACGCCTTTGCGCACGAGTGGCAGACGATGCAGCGCTCCTCGGAGAAGCCGAACATCCCGCGGAAGCGGTCCTTGGGGAGCAGCTTTACCTCGGGGTACTGGATCGTCGCCTTGCGCTTGAAGAAGAACCTCCCAGTGACGCCCAGCCCCTGGGCGAGCTCGATGGGCACCACCGACGCGAGAAAGCCCCAGAAGCTCATCGCGGGCCTCCGATCAACAGCACGCCGAGGGCCACCGCCATGAGATTGACCAGGCTTACCGGGATGAACACCTTCCAGCCGAGCGCCATGAGTTGGTCGAAGCGGTAGCGCGGGAACGTGCCGCGGAACCAGATGTACACGAACAGGAAGGCAAACATCTTGACCACGAACCAGCCCGCGTTCCATATGACCGGAGGAATCCAGGTGAGAGCCGGCGACGCCCACACGCCGGCGAGCCAGTTCGGGAAGGGCGGCAGCCACCCCCCGAGAAACAGCACGGTCGCGATCGAGGAGATCACGACCATGTTGGCGTACTCGGCCAGGAAGTAGAAGGCGAATTTCATCCCCGAGTACTCGGTGTGGAACCCCGCCACCAGCTCCGACTCGGCTTCCGGGAGGTCGAACGGGTTGCGGTTGGTCTCCGCGACGCCGCAAACGAAGTAGATGAAGAACGCGATGAGGCCCGGGAAGACGAACCACACCCCGGCGTTTTTTTGCGCCTCGACGATCCTCACGAGCGACAGCGAGTTCGCCATCAGCAGCACGGTCACCACCGAGAGACCCATCGGGACCTCGTACGACACGAGCTGCGCGGCCGATCGCAGGCCGCCCATGAGCGAGAACTTGTTGTTGGACGCCCAGCCGCCCAGGATGATGCCGTACACCCCGACCGACGAGACACCCAGGATGAACAGGATCCCGATGTTGACGTCGGTGAGGTACGGCGTCACCTCGGCGCCGAACAACCTGAACCCCGTCCCGAACGGGATCACCGAGAACACCACGAGCGCCGGGGCGGTGACCAGCACGGGACCGAGCATGTACACGAACTTCTCGGCGCGGGACGGGAGGATGTCCTCCTTCACGAACAGCTTGAGGGCGTCCGCGATCGGCTGCAGCCACCCGCGCGGTCCCACGCGATTGGGGCCGATGCGGATCTGCATGTAGGCAAGGATCTTTCGCTCGAAGAAGCTCAGGTACGCCGCCAGCAGAATGACCACGCCGAGGATGACGACGATCTTCACCAGCGGCACGAGCAGGAAGAGAACCCAGGGATTCGCCATCGCCGCTCCCTACCGATCGATCTCACCGAGCACGATGTCGAGGGTGCCGATCACCGCGATGAGGTCGGCCACGAGCTGCCCTCGCACCATCTCGGGGAGAGCCTGCAGGTTGATGAAACAGGACGGACGCACGTGCAGGCGGTACGGGTTGGCGCCGCCGTCGGACACGACGTAGTAGCCAAGCTCGCCCTTGGGGCCCTCGACCGAGAAGTAGATCTCGCCCTTGGGCGGCTTGATGACCTTCGGCACCTTGGCCATGACCGGACCCTCGGGCAGCCTGGCCAGGCACTGCTGGACGATCCGCACCGACTGGCGCATCTCCTCCATGCGCACGAGGTAGCGGTCGTAGGTGTCGCCGTTGGCTCCGATCGGTATTTCGAAATCGACGTCGTCGTAGTGGTCGTAGGGGAATACCTTGCGGATGTCCCACTTGACGCCCGAGCCGCGCAGCGGCGGCCCGGTGAGCCCCCACTCGATCGCACTCTCGGCGGAGATGACCCCGACCCCGACCGTGCGCAGCTTCCAGATGCGGTTCGCGGTCAGCAGGCGTTCCCACTCGGCGACGCGCGACGGGAACTGGTCCACGAACGTGCGGCAACGGTTCGTCCACCCCTCGGGAAGGTCGTAGGGCAGCCCGCCGACCCTCATCGCGTTCAGCGTCAGGCGCGCGCCGCAGTACTCCTCGTAGAGGTCCAGGATCTTCTCGCGTTCCTCGAAGGTGTAGAAGAACGGCGACTGGGCCCCGATGTCGAGCGCGTGGGTGCCGAGCCAGATGATGTGGGACGCGATGCGCTGCAGCTCCGCCAGGATCATCCGAATGGTCGCCGCGCGCGGCGGCACGGTGATCCCCATCATCTTTTCCACGGCGCCCACGAGCCCCTGGTTGTTCGTTGCGGCCGCGGTGTAGTCCATGCGGTCGGTGTGCGGGATCGCCCCGTTGTACGTCTCGCGCTCGAAGATCTTCTCGGTCCCGCGGTGCAGGTAGCCGATCACGGGCTTGGCGTCCACGATCCGCTCGCCGTCGAGCTTGACCATCACCCGCAGCACGCCGTGGGTGGCGGGGTGCTGCGGGCCGAACGAGATCTCCATCTCCTCGCTGTCGGGGAAGGGCTTGACCGGCTCGAGGTTGCCCATCACTCGCCCTCCCCGCCGGCCACCGGGCCGCCGCCGGGCGGGTAGACGTCCGGGTAGACCGCGGCGCCGGTGTCGATCCCCTCGATGGGGAAGTCCTTCCGGAGAGGGTGGCCGTTGAACCCCTCCCAAGTCAGGATGCGCTCGAGGTTCGGGTGGCCCGAGAAGTAGATGCCGAACATGTCGAACACCTCGCGCTCCATCCAGTTGGCGACCTTCCAAACACCCGTGACGGAGGGGACCTCCACCCCGTCGGCGACGTTCACCTTGAGCCGGAGGCGCTGAGAATCCGAAAACCGGTGCACCCAGTAGATGACGTCGAAACGCCCTTGAGTGCGCTCCTGCCAGTCGACCGCCGTGAGGTCCACGAGGAACGAGTATCCGAGCCGCTCCTTGCACGCGCGGCACACCTCGACGATCCGCGCGCACGCGACGGTCGCCGTGACCTGGCCCGCGAATTCGACCGCCTCGAGAACCACGTCGGGAAGAGCTGCAGCGATTTCCTTCACCAGAGCGTGGTCGCGCGCGTCCTGCGGGATGGGCGTGACGGGCTTCTCCTCCCAGGGCGCCTTGGGCGCCGCGGGGGCCGGGGGCGCTGACGGCGCCTGGGGCGGTACGTTGGGCTGCTCGGTCAAGGGCGCCTCCTGCAGAGAGAGCCGACAGCCGACAGCTCACAGCTAACAGCAGGAGAAGACCGAGGTGCGCGCGTTGCCTGCGCGTCTCTGCTGTCGGCTGTCAGCTGTCGGCTGTTAGCCCGTGTCACGAGATGAACGGACTGGGGCTGGGCAGACGTACTCACAGGGCTCAGACCGCCTTCTTGGCGATGGTCATGCGGTCGATCTTGCGCTGGAGCTGCATCAGACCATAGATGAGGGCCTCGGGTCGCGGCGGGCACCCCGGCACGTACACGTCCACGGGGATGAGCCTGTCGACGCCCTGGGTCACCGCGTAGGTCTTGTAGGGGCCTCCGCACGTCGCGCACGATCCCATGGCGAGGACCCATTTGGGTTCGGCCATCTGGCGGTAGAGGCGCGTGACGATCGGTGCCATCTTCTCGGTCACCGTGCCGGCGACGAGCATGAGGTCCGCTTGACGCGGCGTGCCGCGGAAAACCTCCATCCCGAAGCGGGCCAGGTCGAAGCGCGGATCCATCGCCGCCATCATCTCGATCGCGCAGCACGCGAGACCGAACTGCAGCGGCCACACCGAGCCGCGGCGTGCCCAGTTGATGACGGTGTCGTAGCTCGTGATGAGGATGTTGGGTTCGAAGCGGTTCTCGATCAGACCCATTGCAGCGCTCCCCGCCGCCAGGCGTAGACGTACCCCACCACGAGGATGCCCAGGAAGACCAGCATCTCCACGAATCCGAAGAGCGCGAGCTTCCGGAACATCACCGCCCACGGGAACAGGAACACGGTCTCCACGTCGAACACCACGAAGAGGACCGCGATCAGGTAGAAGCGGACCGAGAAGCGGTGGTCGCGGGCCTCGCTCGTGACGGGGTTCCCGCATTCGTACGGCTCGACCTTGACAGGGTCGTACCGCCCAGCGCTGACAAGCTTGGCGATGGCGAGTGTTACGATCGGGAATGCAATTGCGATGACGGCGAAAAGCAGGACGGGTATGTACTGGTTCACTCCCCCCTCCCCGGTCCGTCATGATAGCGTCATGACTCACAAAGTCAACCAACTCAATAGATTTTGAGCATCAATCTCCGGCAGCAGCTCTTCCCCGCCCACCCGCCCAGTTGACAGTTCACAGTTGACAGTTCCCCCACCCACCCGAGCTACCGAGTCGAGAAGCGACACCTGATGCTTGTTAGTTTGTCGGCTTCTTGACTCTTGACTGTCAACTGTCAACTGTCGACTGTCGACTTGGCGGCGGGCAGGAGGCGGTTCAGTGAACCCGAGCGAAGTCCTTCGAGGTCGAGAGCGACGAACGCGAACCCAGCAGCCCGCACCCGCGCCACGATCTCGTCCGCGATGCCGCCGGAGAGCACGCGCGGAATCTCGTCTTTAGGCAGCTCAATGCGCGCAGTGCTTCCGTGGTGGCGCACCCGCAGCTCCCGAAATCCGAGCTCCCTGAGCGCGGCTTCGGCGCGCCCGATCTGCTCCAGCTTTTCCCGCGTGATCGGCTCGCCGTACGGCACCCGGGAAGAGAGGCATGGGTTCGACGGCTTGTCCCACACCGGCAGGTCGAGCGCCTTCAGGGCCTTCCGGATGGAGGCCTTGCCCCACCCCAACTCGACGAGCGGCGATCGCACCGCAAGCTGCTCGGCCGCGTGACGCCCGGGGCGATAGTCCCCGAGATCGTCGGCGTTGGTCCCGTCGAGAACGACGGCCAGGCCGTGCTCGCGGGCGATCGTCGCGAGGCGCCGGAACAGCTCGCCCTTGCAGAGGTAGCAGCGGGCGGGCGGGTTGTCCGCGTACCCTGGGATCGCCAGCTCCGAGTACGCGATCTCCTCGTGGGCGATGCCGATGCGCCGGGCCAGCGCCCGCGCTGCCTCCGCTTCGCGCGGGGCGAGGCTTTCGGAGCGAGCCGTCACGGCGAGCGCGCGGCTACCCAGCGCCGAGTGCGCGGCCCACGCCACCAACGACGAGTCGGCACCGCCGGAAAAGGCGACGAGCGCACTCTCGAGCGGCTTCAGGTGAGCGATGAGGCGGTCCACGGCGTCCATCCCGTGCAGTGTAACCAACGCCGCCGCGGCCTTCATCCCGAACGCCTCGCACCCGAGCCTCATTTCACACGTCCGGAAGGGCGGCCGCGCCTCAGCGCACGACGAGACGCTGGAGACGCTCCAGCAGGAAACTCGTGAGGCTCTTCCGCTCCAAGGCTTCGCCCGCGCGAGCCTGGTGGGCTGCCATTTCCTGCTGACGCGCGGCCATCCGGTCGGCCAGCTCAACCGCGAGCTCGCTCTGGTGGAAGAGCAACGCACCCAGGGCCTGGCTGTCCACCTCGACGACCGCGAGAGCGGAGTCCGCTCGAACCGTCGCGGTGCGCGGCTCGCCCGAGAGGAACGCCATCTCCCCGAAGACCTGTCCCTTGCAAACGCGGGCGATGTCCTTGCCCCCCCGCTCGACCACGGCCTCGCCGCGAGCGATCACGAACAGGGCGCGCGAGGCGTCTCCCTCGCGGACCACGGCCTCGCCCGGCGCGAACTCCTGCCAGCGCGCGGTCCCCGCCAGCAGCTTCAGCGCACTTTCGGGGAGCCCCGCGAACAGATCGCAAACTTCCAGCGCCTCCAGACCCATCGCGACACGGTCGGTACCGGGCTTCGCTTCGACCATGCGGACGTTCCGCTGCGGAAGCGGGATCTCCACGCCCGCCCGAGCGAGCGCCGCGTGGGCGCGCGTCAGGAAGCCGTCGGTCACCTCGGCTGCTCGCCACGGTTCCTTCGTCCACAGCCGGCACTCGTAGACCACAGCGCTCTCTGCGAACTCGTGCACCAGGATCTTCGGGGCCGGGTGCGCGAGGACGAGCGGGAGGTCGGCGGCCACCCGGCCGAGGACCTCCTTGACGGCGTGCGGGGCCGCCTCGTACGCGACCCCGATGCGCACGGGGACCGCCACCGCCTGGTCTCCCTCCCCGAGGATTCGAGCGCGCGTCCGCGCCACC
Source organism: Thermoanaerobaculaceae bacterium (assembly GCA_050018455.1). Classification (GTDB taxonomy): domain Bacteria; phylum Acidobacteriota; class Thermoanaerobaculia; order Thermoanaerobaculales; family Thermoanaerobaculaceae; genus RBG-13-68-16. Next base: position 7,586 of record JBEKAA010000034.1, read on the forward strand.
TGGGAATTCGAGAACATCACCCTTTCCCCGAGCGTGGTGCGCAGCACGAGCGAGCGCCACCCCAGCTCCTGTACCTCGCCGACGATGCCGTCGAGCTCGATCCACGAACCGGCCACGAGCTTCTGCTCCCAGGTGAGCGCCAGCCCCGACAGCAGCGTCCCGAGCGTCTCCTGCAGGGCGAAGCCGACGACGACGGTCAGCAGGGCGGCGGAGTTGAGCAGGGTGCCGACCTCGAGCCCGAGGGCCGCTCTCAGGATCGCCGCCGCAAGCAGGAGGTACAGGACCAGTGCGATGAGGTCGCTGGCGAGACGCGGCACCCTGAGGTCAAAGCGACGGATGAGCAGCCACTCGAAGACCAGGAGCAGCGCCAGCCGCATCGCGAGGTAGCCGAGGGCGAGGAGCACGACGGCGTCCGCCCACTCTTCCCACTTTCCGCCGGCGCCCGTCAATCGCACGACCCACTGCGCCGCCGCCGCGACCGCCAGGAACGCGAGGCTGCCGGCCACACGCCGCACGACCTGAGAGCGCAGCGCCCTGCCGAACGCCAGGGTCGCCAGCGCCACTGCCCCGACCAGCACGATGAACGTCTCGCTCATTGCACCGCGATTGTACGGCGTCCGCTACGACTTTGAACCCGGACGGGCTTCCGCTACCCGCAGGCGGGCCTGCCGGCTTCACGAGGATGGTCGCGAAAGACAGCGACAGGCCACATCTTCTTTTTGCCACGGCGGCCCACAAAGACCGGCCGATGCTTTTTTCTTCACCTACTCGCTCTGGCCATCGTGCCCTCACCAGGCTAGGCAGACTCGGGGTTGGGTCTCAGCTGGGAATCTTTCTGGACCTGTAGGATTTACCATAGCGCCATGAGCGACGAAAAACCCAGCTCGGCGTCGTTTGGCCCCAACGTCTGGCTCATCGACGAGATGTTCCGCGAGTTCAAGGAGCGACCGGAGTCGGTGAGCGAGAGCTGGCGCGAGTTCTTCTCCGACTACCGCCCCGCCGTCGGGCGCGTCGTACCGCCGCTTCCGGTGCTCTCGACCCCCACGACCGCGCCGGTCGAGGCCTCGGGCCGCCAGGCGCTCGCGCCCGTTCCCACCGCGGTGCCGATCGTCGGGCCCGCCAAACGGCTCGTCGAGAACATGCAGGCCAGCCTGTCGGTGCCCACCGCCACCTCGGTCCGGACGATCCCCGTCCGGCTGCTCGAGGAGAACCGTTCGCTCATGAACCAGCACCTCGCTGAGCTCACAGGCGGCAAGGTGAGCTTCACGCACCTGCTGGCGTGGGCGCTCGTGAAGGCGCTGCACCGGATGCCGGGGATGAGGTCGCTGTTCGTGGAGATCGAGGGCGCGCCGCACCGCTTCACGGCCGAGCACGTCAACTTCGGCGTCGCGATCGATGTCGAGCGGCGCGACGGCACGCGCGGTCTCGTGGTGCCGAGCATCAAGCACGCCGAGACGCTCGAGTTCGCGATGTTCTTCGCCGCGTACAACGAGCTGATCCGCCGCTCGCAGGCCGGCCAGCTCACGCCCGAGGACTTTGCCGACACCACCGTGACCCTCACCAACCCGGGGATGCTGGGCACCACGCAGTCCGTGCCGCGCCTGATGGTCGGCCAGAGCATGATCGTGGCCGCCGGCAGCATCGGCTACCCGGCCGAGTACCAGCTTGCGGACCCCGCGACCCTCGCCCACATCGGAGTCAGCAAGGTGCTGAGCCTGACCTGCACGTACGACCACCGCGTCATCCAGGGCGCGGAGAGCGCCGAGTTCCTGGGCCGGGTCGCCGCGCTGCTCTCCGGCGGAGAGCGCTTCTACGAAGAGGTGTTCGAGTCGCTCGCCGTGCCCCACGAGCCAGTCCGCCTCGCCCCCGACGTCAACCCCTACTTCTCAGACCGCGGGGTGGACGCGCTCGTGCGCAAGCAGGCCGGCGTGCTGGCGCTCATCAACATGTACCGGGTCCGGGGCCATCTGGTGGCCCACGTCAACCCGCTCTCGACCGAGATCCCGACCCACCCGGAGCTCGAGCTCGAGCGGCACGGCCTCACGCTCTGGGACCTCGACCGCGAGTTCTACACGCTCAACGTCGGCGGCCACGAGCGCGCCACGCTGCGCGAGATCCTGCGCATCCTCCGCGAGGCGTACTGCGGGACGCTCGGCGTCGAGTACATGTTCATCCAGGAGCCGGACCAGAAAGCCTGGATCCAGAGGCGGGTCGAAGGTGCGGACCCGGCCGGATGGCTGGACGCCGCCGGCAAGCGCCGCACGCTTGCGATGCTCAACGCCGCCGAGGCGTTCGAGCGGTTCCTCCACACCAAGTACGTCGGCCATAAGCGCTTCTCGCTCGAGGGGCTGGAGTCGCTGATCCCGATGCTCGACCGCGTGCTCTCCGGGGCCGTTGCGGCCGGCATCGCGGAGGTCGTGCTCGGGACGGCCCACCGCGGGCGCCTCAACGTCCTCGCCAACGTCCTCGGCAAGAGCTACGAGAAAATCTTCCGGGAGTTCGAAGGGAACGTCGACCCGCTCTCTCGCGAAGGGACCGGCGACGTCAAGTACCACCTGGGCGCGACCGGCACGTACACGAGCCCCGCCGGCGGGCAGTTGCACATCACGCTGGCCTCCAACCCCAGCCACCTCGAAGCGGTCGACCCGGTGGTCGAGGGGATGGCGCGCGCGCTGCAGGACATGCGCAGCGACACCGGTCACGAGCAGGTGCTGCCGGTCCTCGTGCACGGCGATGCGGCGTTCGCCGGTCAAGGCGTCGTCGCCGAGACCCTCAACATGAGCGCGCTCTCGGGGTACCGCACGGGGGGGACGATCCACATCGTGGTCAACAACGGCATCGGCTTCACGACCTCCCCCGCCGATGCGCGCTCGTCCGTGTACGCTACCGACGTCGCCAAGATGGTTCAGGCCCCGGTTTTCCACGTGAACGGAGAAGACCCGGAGGCGTGCGCTCACGTCATGGACCTCGCGCTCGCATTCCGGCGCGAGTTCAGGAAGGACGTCGTCGTGGACGTCGTCGGCTACCGCCGGTGGGGTCACAACGAGGGGGACGAGCCGGCGTACACGCAGCCGATCATGTACGCCAAGATCCGCGACCGCCGCTCCGTTCGCAAGCTCTACACGGAGCGGCTCGTCAACCACGGCGACCTCTCCCTGCAGGAGGCCGAAGCGGCCTTGAAGGACTTCCAGGACCGCATGGAGGCGGCGTTCGCGGCCACGCACGAGAGCAGCCTCCCACCGATCTCTTTGGCGCCCAAAATGCCCGCGGCACTGCCCTCCGAACCGCCGCCCCCCCCGGTGCCGTTACCGACGCTCTCTCGCATCCTCGAGCGCGCGGCGTCGGTGCCGGACGGGTTCCACGTTCACCCGAAGCTCGCGCGGCTGCTCGCCCAGCGCCGAGAAATGCTCGCGCAATCCGATGTGGACTGGGGGACGGCCGAGCTTCTCGCGTTCGGCTCCCTGCTCGCCGAGGGGATCCCCGTGCGGCTGTCCGGCCAGGACTCGCGCCGGGGCACTTTCTCGCAGCGCCACGCCGTACTCGTGGACCAGAACACGGGCGCCGAGTACACGCCCCTCCAGCACGTCGACCCGGCCCAGGCTCCGTTCCTGGTCTACGACAGCCTGCTCTCCGAGTACGCGGTGCTCGGGTTCGAGTACGGCTACTCGGTAGCGCGAGCCGACGCTCTCGTGCTGTGGGAGGCGCAGTTCGGCGACTTTTCCAACGGCGCCCAGATCATCATCGATCAGTTCATCGCGTCGGCGGAGGAGAAGTGGAAGCAGCGCAGCAAGCTGGTGCTTCTGCTCCCGCACGGCTCCGAAGGCCAGGGTCCGGAGCACACCAGCGCGCGGCTCGAGCGGTTCCTCCAGCTCGCGGCCGGCGGCAACATCCGGGTCGCCGTCCCGAGCACCTCCGCGCAGTACTTCCACCTCCTGCGGGCGCAGGCGCACGCGCCGCACGCCGTCCCGCTGGTGGTCATGACCCCCAAGAGCCTGTTGCGCGCCGATGCCGCCAAGAGTCGCGCCGATGAATTCGATGGGTCCTTCAAGCCCGTCCTGGCGGACTCGGATGCGCCGGCCGCCCCCGAGTGTCTCCTCCTCTGCAGCGGAAAGGTCGCGTTCGACCTCCTCGGCCACCGAGCGAAGAATCCGGATGGCCGCACCGCGATCGCGCGGGTGGAGCGTCTCGTTCCATTCCCATCCGAGGAGCTTCGTGGACTCCTGCGCTCGCTCCCCTCCGTGCGGGAGATCCGCTGGGTCCAGGAGGAGCCGGCCAACATGGGCGCGTGGACCTTCGTGGCGCCGCGCCTGCGCGAGCTCGCGCCGGGCCTGCCGCTGGTGTACGTCGGCCGGCCGGAGAGCCCCAGCCCGGCGACCGGCTCACACCGCGTCTTCCAAGCCGAGCAGGACCGCCTCGTCGCCGAGGCTTTGCGGTAGAGGCACCGCCGAAATCCGACCTTCTGTGTTCTTGCGTTCCCCGGCTTGGGTCCTCCCTCGAATGGTCGAACACCCGGCCCGCACAGACAGCGAGCACAGTCGCACAACGTCACCGGATGTCCGGCTCAGGGCCAGAGGAAGCGCTTGAGGATAGAGAAGGCCCGGTCCACGTCGTCTTTCGCGAGCACGATGGTCAGTTCCCCGTACGTTGAGACGACCTCCACCACGTTGAGATCGGCCAGCGCCAGTTGCTTGAGCAGCGTGTAATGGATTCCCGGCGTCTGGACGCTCTTCGGCGGGAGCGGGATGACGATCGCCGAGAGGTCGTCGAGGCGGCTCACCAGTCGCTCGGAGCGGAACGTCGCCTCGATTCGACCCGCCAGCCTCGCGCTCGCGATCAGGGTCGCCTCGAACACTCCCTGCGTGTAGGTCAGGAACGCGTCCCGCTCCTTCGCGATCTTCTGCAGCAGGTCGCGCTGGCGCTCGAGCAACGTCGGCGAGCTACGAAAGGTGAACTCCACCAGGCTCGAGCGCACCGTGAGGTCGCGCATCTGGCGCAGCAGCTTCACGATCGACCGGTCCTGCGCAGTCATCTGGGAGGCGAGCCGCTTCAGGGCCATCATCACGGCTGCATCCGAGACGCCCTTCCCCAGCGTTTCCTCCACCTGCGGCCGCAGGCGGCGGGCCAGCGCAGAGAGGTTGAGAAAACCGCACGCGAGCCCTTCCTCGAGCAGAGGCAACTCTCGAACGAGATCCTCCACCGCCGTTGCCGTCGTTCGCATGATAGAAAATTAACGCAACCGACAATTTTTGTCAATCTCTTGAAGTAAATTGACAACGTGTCACGGCTCGGCTCATTGTGGCGCGTCACTGAGGAGGAATAATGAGTCCAATTCACAGTGCTTGTCCGGTCTGCGATGCAAGCGTCGAGCTGCCTGGAGACGTGAGCGCATCGGAGGTCGTGCGCTGCGACGACTGCGGCTCCGACCTCGAGGTGCAGGCGATCGACCCGCTTGTGCTGGTCGAGGCTCCGGCCGAGGAAGAGGATTGGGGGCAGTGATGCTGCGTATCCTCGACAGCACCCTGCGGGAGGGCGAGCAGACGCCCGGGGTTTGCTTCGACCTCCACGTCAAGCTCGCGATCGCGGAGTTGCTTGCCGAGATCGGCGTGGACGTCATCGAGGCCGGTCATCCTGCGGTGACCGAGGAGATCCACCAGGCGGTACGGGCGATCGCCGGGCGGGGCTTCGCGGCGCTCGTCGGTGCGCACGCCCGCTCCCTCGAAGCCGACGTCGAGATGGCACTCGGCTGCGGCGTGGCCTTTCTCGGTGTCTTCTACTGTGTCTCGGAGGAGCGGCTGGCGGATCGCGCAACCGACCTCGGCGAGGCAGTCGCACGGATCGAAGCGGTGATCCGTCTCGCCAAGTCGCGAAAGCCGGATCTCGTCGTCCGCTACACGCCCGAGGACGCGGTCCGCTCGCCGTTTTCGAACGTTGTGGGCGCGGCCGCGGCGGCCTGCGCCGCCGGCGCCGACGTGATCAGCATTGCCGACACCACCGGCTACATGATCCCCGGTACCAACCGCAGCATGTTCGACTACGTCAAGCACCTCAGGGCGGAGCTGGCGCAACGTGGTTTCGAGCCGCAGATCGCGGTCCACTGCCATAACGACCGCGGTCTCGCCCTCGCCAACGCCCTTGACGCCATGCGTGCCGGGGCGAGCATCATCGACGCATCCGTGCTCGGCCTCGGCGAACGAGCCGGGATCGTGGACCTCGGCACGCTCCTCACCGTGCTCGCGTCCGACTTCGGCCAGGCCGGCCGATGGGACCTGACACGTCTGCCCGAGCTGTACCAACTCGTCAGCCGGTACGCTCGCGTGAGCGTTCCCGTCAACCTGCCGGTGACGGGCAGAAACGCCTTCACCCACTGCGCCGGGGTCCACACCCAGGCGGCGATCCGCAACCCGCTTCACTACCAGAGCCTCGACCCGGCAATCGTCGGCCGCGAACCGGAGATTGCGCTCGATCACATGGCGGGGATGGCGTCGCTGCGCTTTTCGCTAGCGCGGATCGGCTACTCGGACCTCCCGGACGAACTGGCCCGGCCCCTCCTCAAGCGAGTCAAGGAGGTCGGCCAGAGCGGCCGCACCGTGGACCTCGACGAGCTGCGGCTGATCGTGCGCGCCGCGCTGGAACAGGAGACCCGCATCGAGCGCGTCGAGAGGCTCGCGTCATGAGAGTCGGGTTCCTTCACTCGCTGATCCGCAAGGACGAGAAGCTGCTGCTCGACGAGCTCGCGAGGCGGCCGGACGTCGAGGTGGTGATGATCGACGATCGCGAGATTACCTTCACGCTCGGTAAAGCCCGGAACGATCTCGACGTGGTAGTGGAGCGCTGCATCAACCACTCGCGCGCCCTCCACGCGCTGCGCTTGTTCGAGAGCCAGGGCGTCGCCTGCGTCAACACTTCGGCAGTGGCGGCGACATGCGGCGACAAGCTGCTCACCTCGATCGCGCTCGCGGAGCACGCCGTGCCGCAGCCCGAGGTGCGGGTCGCGTTCACGCCGGAATCGGCGATCGAGGCGATCGAAACGATGGGCTACCCGGTCGTGCTCAAGCCGGCGGTCGGCTCGTGGGGGAGGCTGCTCGCCAAGGTCAACGACCGCGACGCCGCCGAAGCGCTGCTCGAGCACAAGACCACGCTCGGCTCCTACCACCACTCGGTGTTCTACATCCAGAAGTACGTCGCCAAGCCCGGACGCGACATTCGCAGCTTCGTGGTCGGCGACGAGTGCATCGCCGCGATCTACCGCAACTCCGAGCACTGGATCACCAACACCGCCCGGGGCGGGTCCGCGACGAAGTGCCCGGTCACGCCGGAGCTGGCGGCGATCTCGCTCGCCGGCGCAAAGGCGGTCGGCGGCGGGGTGGTCGCTCTCGACATCTTCGAGAACGGCGGCGGCTTCCTCGTCAACGAGGTGAACTACACGATGGAGTTCAAGAACTCGATCGCGCCGACGGGTGTCGACATCCCGGCGAGGATCGTCGACTTCGCGTTGGCGCGCGCCGGGGTGCCCGCGTGAGCGCGGTCCCGGTTGCGATCGTCGGAGCCTCGGGCTACGCAGGCGGCGAGCTGCTCCGCCTGCTCCTCGCTCACCCCGGCGTCGAGGTGCGGCAGGTCACCTCGGAAAGCCGCGCCAGCGAGCCTGCCGCGGCGGCGCACCCCAACCTGCGCAAGCTCACGACACTGAAGTTTTCCCGGATGGACGAGCTGCAGCCATGCGACACGGCGTTCCTCTGCCTCCCGCATGGCTCCGCGGTCGAAGTCATCGACGACGTCCTACCGAAAGCGGTGCGGCTCATCGACCTCTCCGCCGACTTCCGGCTCCGTCGCGCCGAGGACTACGTTCGCTGGTACGGGTTTAGCCACCCGCGGCCCGAGCTGCTCGGCGCATTCGTCTACGGCATCCCCGAGCTGCATCGCGAGGCGATGCGAGGCGCGCGTCTGGTCTCCAGCGCCGGCTGCAACGCGACCGCGGTCATCCTGGCGCTTCACCCGCTGTTCAAACACCGCGTGGCCGACACCCGCTGCACCGTGATCGAGGCCAAGGTCGGGTCGAGCGAGGGCGGCGCCGGCGTGTCGCCCGCCTCGCACCACCCGGTGCGCGCCAACTGCGTGCGCTCGTACAAGCCCACCGGCCACCGCCACACCGCGGAGATGCTCCAGGAGCTCGGGCTTGACGGCGACTCCCGCATCCACTTCTCGGCGACCGCGATCGACCTCGTGCGGGGGATCCTCGCCACCTGTCACGTGTTCCTCAAGGACGGCGTGGACGAGAAGCAGATTTGGAAGCTCTACCGACAGGAGTACGGCGATGAGCCGTTCGTCCGCATCGTCAAGGAGCGCGATGGGGCGTTCCGCTACCCGGAACCGAAGCTGCTCGCCGGTACGAACTTCTGCGACATCGGCTTCGAGCGGGACGCGGACGGCAACCGGCTGGTGGTGATGAGCGCACTCGACAACCTGGGCAAGGGCGCCGCGGGCCAGGCCGTGCAGGCGTTCAACCTCATGCACGGCCTCGACGAAACCGCGGGCCTGAAGTTCGCGGGCCTCCATCCCGTGTAAGCCATGTGCCGCCTGCTCGCCGTCAAAGACCGCAAGCCGTTCGGGATCGGACCTCTGCTCCGCGCGTTCGCCGCGATGGCGCGCGCCAGCCGCGAGTACCAGGGTGACGGGTGGGGCTGTGCCTGGCGCGACGGGGCCGGCTGGCAAGTTTACCACAGCCTCACGCCGATTTGGGACGACGACCACCGGCGGTTCGGCGAGACCGGCCTGCTCGTCGCCCACGCTCGCTCGGCGTTCCGCAACGAGGGGATCGCGGTCGAGAACAACATGCCCTTTCTCGCAAGCGCTACGGTGTTCGCGTTCAACGGTGAGCTGCACGGAGTGCGTATCCGCGAGGAGGGCCGCATCGGCGCCGAGAAGGTCTTCAACACGATCCGCCGTCTGGCTGACGGCGATCTCCCGGCGGGTCTGGCTCGAGCGACGGCGCTGATCCACGCCCGCAGCCGGTACGTCAGGGCGATGAACATCGTGCTGAGCGACGGCGAACGGATCCTCGCCCACTCGTCGTTCGGCGAGCGGCCCGATTACTTCACCGTGCACGTTGCGGCTCACGACGGGCGTGTCGCGGTGTGCTCCGAGCCTCTACCCGGCGAGGAGGTCTGGCAGCCGATGGCGAACGGCGCACTGGAGGTGTTCTCGTGATCATCCTCAAGATCGGCGGAGGCGGGGCGATCAACCTGGCCGGGATCGCCCGAGACCTCGCGCAACTCGCGACGCGAGTCGTCGTCGTACACGGCGCCAACGCGGTTCGCGACGAGCTGGCCGCCCGGCTCGGCCGCCCGCCGCAGGTCGTGACCTCGGTTTCCGGGTACGCGAGCGTGCTGTCGGATCCGGCGGCCATCGACCTGCTGTTGATGGCCTACGCCGGCTTGCGCAACAAGCGGATCGTCGAGGCCCTCCAGCAGGCGGGCGTCGGTGCCGTCGGCATGTGCGGTCTCGACGGCCGGCTGATCCAAGGACGCCGCAACCGCGGCATCCGCGTCGAGGAGCACGGCCGGACGCGCATCCTGCACGACCTCTCGGGCAAGCCGCAATCCGCAAACGTCAGATTGCTGCGAGCGCTCCTGGACCTCGGCCACACACCCGTGCTCACGGTGCCGATCGCCGACGAGGACGGCGCCGCGATCAACGCCGAGAACGACGACATCGTCGCGGTGCTGGCGCGCGACCTCCACGCCGACACGGTCATCCAGCTCCTCGAGGCTCCGGGGATCCTGCGCGATCCCGGGGATCCCGGGTCGGTGATCCCCTCGCTCGACCTCGACGAGCTGACACGTTGGGAAGCAATCGCCGCAGGGAGGTTCAAGCGCAAACTCCATGCGCTTCGCCGCCTCCTCGAAAGCCGCGGCACGCGGATCGTGATCGCGGATGGCCGTGCCGAGCATCCGCTGGGCAACGCGCTCGACGGCATCGGAACCGAGGTCCTGCCATCCACCCTCCCGCAAGCGAGCTCAGAACGTGGGTAGCCGCGTCATGCCCGACACCGCAGCCATGCAACGGGAGTTCATGGCCAACCTCTACGCCACGAGGGGCCTGACCCTCGTGCGTGGGGAGGGCGCCGAACTAGTCAGCGACACCGGTGAACGCTATCTCGACCTCGCGAGCAACTACGGTGTCAACATTTTCGGTTACAGGCATCCAGGCCTGGAGCAGGCTCTTGTCGCGCAACTGTGCGCGCTTCCGAACCTCCACTGCAGCTTTGCCAACGACGTGCGGGCGTCGGCGTCGGCGGAGCTCGCGTCGCGGGTCAATTCGGCCAAGCCTGGCCTCGTGTATTGGTCCAACTCCGGCGCCGAAGCGGTCGAGGCAGCACTCAAGTTCGCCGCGATGGCGACCGGGAAGCGGCGCTTCGTCGCGTGCCGCGGCGCCTACCACGGCAAGACGCTCGGCGCGCTCTCCGCTACCTGGGGGACAAAGTACCGTGAGCCGTTCGAGCCGTTGCTGTGGGAGTTCACGCACGTCGAGTATGGGGATTCTGCGGCGCTCGAGGCCGCTCTCGACGAGGGCGTCGCTGCGTTTCTCGTCGAGCCGATTCAAGGCGAGAGCGGCATCGTCATGCCCCCGGAGGGCTACCTGCGTTCGGTCCAGCGGGCTTGCGCCGACAAGGGGGTCCTGCTGATCACGGACGAGGTGCAGACCGGCGCCGGCCGCACCGGTCGTTTCCTCTCCGCGGAGCACGAGTGCGTCGCGGCCGACATCGTCTGCCTCGGCAAGGGTCTCGCGGGCGGCATTCCGGTCGGCGCCACGATCGTGACCCGAGCAGTCGCCGATAGACTCGCACGGGGCGCGCACTCCTCCACGTTCGGCGGCAACCCCTTGGCGCTTGCCGGCGTCCGGTTCGTCCTTGCAGCGCTCGACGCCGCCTTGCTCGAGCGGGTCTCCCTCATCGGAGAGGTCTTCCTCGCTGCTCTGCGGCAGATCGCCCACGGGCTGGTGGTCGAGGCCCGGGGCCGCGGACTGATGCTCGGGCTCGTGGTGAGCGACCGCCGTGACGACGTCCTTCGCGGCATGCAGAAACGCAAAGTCCTGGCCATCCCAGCCGGCAGCAACGTCGTGCGCTTCCTTCCGCCGTACACCATCGAGCCCGGCCACATCGACCACGCGGTCACCGCGCTGCGCGAAACCTTGCGCCGCATGTAGCCTGGCCTGCCGCTTACGTACGGCGGCCGGCCCGAGAGCCCCAGCCCGGTTGGTGCGGCCTCTCCGTGTGCGGCGGCCGTTCGGTGTGGGAAACTGCCGTGTCGGCACCGGAGGGCCGCCATGGATCGACACGAGAATTCCCGCGCGTACACGATCGCCTTTTTCCTGCTCGCCACTCTAGGTTTTGGTTACCTCTGCTACCGCGTGCTGACGCCGTTCCTCGCCGCGATCGCGTGGGCCATCATCCTGGCGGTCGCGCTCCAGGGGCCGTGGCAGGCGCTCGAGCGCAAGATGCCGAGGCACAGGGGCCTCGCCGCTGCGCTGTTCACGGTCGGAACCGCGCTCATCGTGATCCTGCCGGCGGGGCTCTTCGTCGGAGTCCTCGCGACCGAGGCGATCGACGCCGCCAACCGGGTCGCGGCGAAGCTTTCGGACCTCCACGTCCGTTCGTTCTCCGATGTCGTCGCGCTGCCCAAGGTCGCCCTGGCTCTGGACGGGATCCAGCAAAACCTCGGGATCTCTCCCGAGGACTTTCAGAAGATGGCCGCCGGCTTCGTAGCCAAGGCCTCCGCGGCCGCCGCCGGGGTCAGCGGCAAGCTGGTCCTGGGGGTGTTCGACGCCGTGCTCACCTTCGTGCTCGTGATCTTCCTGCTCTTCTTTTTCCTCAAGGACGGGCACGAAATGGCCACCGGGCTGTTCGACCTGCTGCCGACGGACGCCACGGGGCGGAAGCGGCTTGCCGGGTCGCTCTTGTGCGCGCTCGCGCAGGGGGTGAGCGGCGCGGTCGGCTGGTGGATCGCTGGCTTGCCGTCGCCCGCCCTGGCGGGGGCAGCGATGGCCGTCCTGTCGCTGCTGCCGGTCGGGGGGACCGCGATTGCCTGGCTTCCGGGCGCGATCTATCTCTGGTCTGCAGGCCGGCCCGGCTCCGCGTCGTTTCTCTTCATCTGGGGTCTGGTCGTGACTTCGATCCTCGCCGACAACGTGCTGCGCCCGATGCTGATCCGGGGCGCCGAGGAGCTCTCGACCCTCGTCGTCTTTCTCGGCGTGTTCGGGGGTCTCGCCGCCTTCGGCCTGCTCGGCATCTTCATCGGGCCCATCGCGCTCGCGCTCACCGCCACGCTGCTCGGCCGAATGCGACACGCGGCGGGTGGCGTCCCGTTCGAGACGGCCGGGCAGCCCTGACGGGGCTGTCCTACGCCCCGGGCGTCACTCGTGCCATTGTGAACGAAACTGCGGCCGAGAGACCAACACCCGGATGGAGACTAGAAAGAAATCCGGTAGAGCGTGATTTCGTCTTGACCCTCGAGAGCCCGGCACACGCCCTCCCCCTTGAGCTTCAGGCCTTTCTTGACCTCAAGGGCACACCGCAAACTGGTGCCCTTGTCGCCTTCGAGACGGCCCGCCATCTCCAGGATCTCGGGCCTGCCCGTGGCTGGACGGGGTCCGACGCCGGGACTCACCGCTCCCCCGACCGGCGGAGGTGGCCCCGGCAAACCGATAGGAGCTCGCGGGCGTTCATCGCTATCGATATGGAAGAGGCCCTCCAGGCTTTCGCCGTTCTCAGGGTTGGTCCCGCGCATGGTCGCCGAGTCTTCCTTGATCACAATCGACATGGGGATGACCACCCCCGATTCGGTCCCCGTGAGCGTGCCATGGCGCGTGAAGGCACACGCGGCCAACAGCACCACGAGACTAGAACCTACGGCCAACGTACGAGGGCTCAACGCCAAACCTCCGATGAACGCGACTCCTATTTATATGTTACCACTTGCGAGCAACTCCGTTTCTTGTCGATCTCATGGTCGCTCGAGAGAGGTTCCGAGCGCCCAGCCTGTGTCAGCGGGCTTATCCAACGCCTTACCTCCCTCTAGGCTGCCGTCGCGGTTTCGCCGCCGGAGCGCCACGATCCCGTACAGCCCGGCGATGTGCTTGAGCAGCGGCCGCGCCACGCTGGAGCGCTCGATGGGCACCAGCCACGCGAGAAGCCGCATCAGCGCCCCGGCCGGAAGCCTTCCCAGGAGGAGACTCGTCAGCCGTTGCGGGGGGATGAGGAGCGATCCGGCCGCGAACTCCCTGACGACGACGAGGCCTCGTCCGAGCTTCGCCTTGACATAGGTACGCGCGAGGTAATGCTGGCCCAATTTCTCGCGCCGCCCGAACAGCTCCTTCAGGAATAGTCTCTGCCTGATCACGAAGTTGCGCTGCCAGAATATGAGGAGCAGTGCGCCGCTGTCCCGCAGGACCCGCCGGTACTCGCCGATCGCCTGCGCCACACCGACCTCGGGAAGGTGATCTAGCGTCGAGAGATCGAGCACAGCGTCGAACGATCCAGTTCGGAACGGGAGCGCCCTGATATCGGCCTGGACGACAGGCATCGTCGGAACCCGCGAGCTCCCCTGGACACAGACCAAGTACAGGAGGTCGAGGCCGAAGAATCGGAACGTGCCCTTCTCCTGGAAGTGGCCGACGATGTCGCGCGTTCCGCCCAGGCATTCGTTCCAGAGATCGGCCTTCAGGACGATCAGAGGGTTTCGGTCAACCTGCGCCGTCGCCAGCTCAACCGCGGCCCGATAGGCGCAGCCCAGGTACTCGGCGTGCCAACGGTTGCGGGCCGAGCTCGCAAGAAAGATCTCCTCGTCGACAAACGCCTGGATGTCGTCGCCGCCCACACGCCCCCCTTGGCCAGAGGACCGCCGCGCCTGCGCGCTGCCCGGCCGGGTTTGCGCCGGACGCACCCACCCAAACCCGCAGCCGTCCGCTTCGAACGTGATTCCTGGCCCAGATTCTAGCCTGGACTACGCATGAGTGTTCGGCTGGGAGGCCTCCCGCCGGTCAATTTCGCACACCCAGCCCCGGGGTTCTTCAGAAGGCAGTGCTACCCTTCGGCTCGAGACGATCAGGAGGTCCGACGCGATGCGCGAGGGCAAGGCCCCGATCTGGACGCGGCTGCTGCGCGTATACCGCGAGAAGGGGCCGGACGGGGTGTGGTTCGGCGGCCTGTCCCTCGTGGGGTATCGCCGGCTGGTGCTGCTGGAGAGGCGGCTCGACAAGCCGGTGCCGGAGATCTCGCCTCGCGTGGAAGCGGAGATACGGCCACTCTCGCGGAAGGACGAAGCGGCGTACGAGAATTTCGGCCAGGGCGGCGCGGGCATCTTTCGCAAACGGCTCGAGCGCGGGCACCAGTGCTGGGGAGCGTGGTGTTCGGGATCCCTACGCCACGTCGTGTGGGCCGCTTCCAGCGAGGCGTGGGTCGAGTACCTGAGCTGCCGGTTGCTTCTGGACGACGGCGTCGCGTACATCTACCGTGCCTTCAGCCAGCCGGAGTACCGCGGATTGGGGCTGGGGCCGGCCACAGGGGCCCAATGCCTCAGGGCCCTTCAAGCGCAAGGGCACACCGTCGTGCTGGCTGCCGTCCTGCCCGACAACCCGTGGGCGTTCCCTCCATGGTTCAAGATAGGCTTCCGGCGCATCGGCGTCGTCAGGGCGCTACGTCCCGGCCGGCAGCCCTGGATTTTCGTCCGATTTGACCACGGTGCGGGGGCGCAGACGCGCTGGAAGTTCGAGAGATCCCAGGGTCAGGCGCCCCCGTGAGCGCGCTGTTAAGCCCGGGCCGGCGCAGCGCGGGCGCGGACCCATCGAACGCTGCCCTATCATGCCGGCCGTGAGCTCCGAGCCACATACCGTCCGAGCGCGGGAGTTCGTCGTCCGCGCCGCCAACGTCCTGATCGCCCAGGCCCTCTACTGGGTCGCGGTCCTCTGGCGTCGGGCGCTCAGGGGAACAACGTTCGTCGCGGTCACCGGGACGCACGGCAAGACCACGACGAAGGAGATGCTGGCGGCGATACTGGGGTCCAAAGGGGCGACGTTCAGGACGTCCGGCAACGAGAACACGGGGCTGCCGCTCACGCTCAACGTCCTCCGGGTCCGCCCGTGGCACCGTTTCGCCGTGATCGAGATCGGCGTCGGGGCGCCGGGAGAGATGTGCCGCCTCGCCCGCATAGTCCGGCCCGACATCGCGCTTGTGCTCACGCTGCTTCGCACGCACACGAAGGGGTTCCCCGACCGCGAGGCGCACGCCCGCGAGAAGGCCGTCCTCCTGAAGGCCCTGCGACCACGCGGGGTGGCGGTCCTCAATGCGGATGACCCACGGGTGGCCGCGATGGCCGATCTGGTCCGCGGCACGGTTGTGAGGTCGGGTACCTCCTCTGCTTTCGACGTCTGGGTCGAGGGTGCCACCTCACGCTGGCCGGAGCGACTTGAGTTCGATGTGCGCACCGGGGACGGGGAATCCTGCCACGTGCGAACGCGCCTCGTGGGGACCCACTGGTGCACCTCGGCGGCCGCAGCGCTGGCGGGGGCGCGGAGTCTAGGGGTTCCGCTCCAGGAGGCGGCCGCAGCGCTTGCCACTGTGGAGCCTTTCCTCAGCCGTATGCAGCCGGTGCTGATTCCGGCCGGAGCGGTCGTCCTGCGCGATGAGTACGACGGCTCGATCGACACGTTCGAGGCCGGGCTCAAAATCCTCGCCGAAGCGCGTGTCGATCGCCGTGTCGCCGTGATCAGCGACGTGTCCGACTACGGGAGCACGATGCGGCGGAAGCGCGTCTACAACCTCGGAAGGGAGATCGCTCGGGTCGCCGAGGTCGCGGTGTTCGTCGGAGGCGCCGCCGGCTACGGGAAGCACGGGGCACTGGCCTCCGGCATGGGCCCGGAGAACGTCCGCGCCTTCAGCGACCTCCGGGAGGCGGGGAGGTTCCTCCGCGCCACGCTCCGGCGCGGCGATCTCGTGCTCCTCAAGGGGCGCACCATCGACCACCTTGCCAGGCTGTTCTTCGCCCAGCTCGGCCCCGTTCGCTGCTGGAAACCAGACTGCACGAAGCTGATCGGGTGCGACGCGTGTCCGGAGCTTGGAATAGCCTCTGAGGACAGCAAGCGGGCGATGATCCTACCCGTGGATTGGGCCCGGTTTGGCGGCGCCGAATCCTAGACGGTGCGGCGTGGCGCAACAATTAATGATGAGGAGCAGTGATGATCATCCACCGGCCACAACTGAGGGAAAGCGGGAACGAGATCAGCGTCGAAGCCGCGGTCGAACTGGAGCACCCCGACGCCACGTACCCTGCCGCACTCTGGTTCACCTTCCCGCAGAGGTTCGGTGCGTTTGTCACCGATCGGGCAGACGGATTTGCGGTCGCCCTGCTCCCCCTGGCCATGCGACTGGGGGAAAACCTCACGATCCACGGAGATCTCTCGTGCCGCCTGGCGCACGGGATGCGCGACTACCAGAGGTTCCAATCCACGTGGAAGCCGGCCATGTTCAGCGCCGTCGAGGTGCAATGCGACGCGCTGCGAAGCCGCGAACCCGGCGAGGGTAGGGACGCAGTGGGAACCGCGTTCTCCGGGGGCGTCGATTCCTTTCACACCCTCTGGACGCACCTTGGGCATAACGAGGCCTACCCTCCGTACCGGATCTCGCACTGTCTGATGATCAACGGCTTCGACCCGGACGCGGACCTCTCCAACACCGGCAGCTTCCTCAAGATGCAGAGGCTGTACGAGCCGATGATGGCGCGGCTGGGACTGGAGTTCGTCGTCGTGCGCACGAACCTCATGCATTTCCTCGGCCTCCCCATCCAGAAACAGGCGTTCGCGGCGTTCGTCACCGCACCCGCGCTGGTGCTCGGGCGGCTGTTCTCGCGCTACTACGTGCCCTCGTCGTACAAGTTCACCCAGCTCGGCCCTTTTCCCGACGGCTCGCACCCGATGTTCGACCACCTTCTGGCGACCGAGACGATGGAGACGATCCACGACGGGGGTCATCTCACGCGTGTCGCCAAGACGGTCGCCATCTCGCGGTGGCCGGAGACGTTTGCCCTCCTGCGCGTCTGCTTCCTCGCGACCGGCGTTCAGGAGAGCCGGGACGCCATCGCGAACTGTTGCGCGTGCGAGAAGTGCGTCCGAACGATGACGACGCTCGACATCGCAGGCGCCCTCGGCGACTATGCTTGCTTCTCGAAGCCGCTCAAGCGGAGAAACATCCGGCGCCTGGCCTACGGGTATCCGGGATCCCGGGTGTTCGCCGAAGAGATCGTCGAGTACGCCAAGCGGGAGGGAAGGAACGACATCGTCCGGGACCTGCGATGGGCCATCGCCCACAGCGTCCTGTACAGGGAGCGAGCGCGCGCGCTCATGCTCGCCAGCTATCAACTGGAGCAGCGTTCGGCACCCTACGCCGCGATCGCCCACCCGACCAAGCGGCTCATTCAGAGAACGGGGCTGGGCCGAGGATGGCTCTACTGACCGTCTCGAAGGAGTTCACCGACTCCATGTCCGCAACCGGGTCAGTCGCGCTCCGAGAGAACGAGGGCTGGTCGGATTGAACGGCGCCGCCGCCTGGGCCGCCCTCGTCTGCTTGACGGCTGGGTTGCTGCTTGCGGCTTTCTTCCTTCTCGCCATCCACAATCTCGACTACCCGGGCATGTGGTGGGACGAGGCGACGCAGTTCTGGGTCTCGCAGGGCATCTCCAGGTACTCGCCGTCGTTTTGTCGGAGCGGCGGCGTCCGCGACGTCGTCCGCATGAACTGTCTTGAGAATCTCGATCCCGGGGGATTCTCGATCCTGTTGCACGCATGGACAAAGTGCGGGTGCGGTCTGGTCTGGCTGCGCACCCTGCCGCTCGTGTTCTTCATCGTCGGGGCGCTGGCCCTCGGTCTACTCGGGTGGCGGCTGACCCGCTCCGTTCTTTTCGCGCTCGGCGCATGCGCCGTGCCGTCGCTCTACCCGGCAGCGCTCTACTTCGGTCTCGAGATCCGGGCCTACAGCATGGAGATGGCCGGGGTCACGGTGGGAGCCCTTGCGCTCGCATACGCTCAGGAGCGGCCGAGGCCCGCTCGCGCCTTCCTCCTCGGTCTCACCTGCGCCGCGTTCCTCACCTCGAGGTACAGCTTCATCTTCGTGGCACTCGTCCTCGGCGCTGCGCTCGTGTCGCTCTGCGCACGCGACGCCCACCGGAGGTCGGCAGCGTCGTGCGTTGTCGCGTTTCTCGTCCCGGTCGGCCTGATCGCCGTTCCGGTGTGGTGGGTCACCCTCCGCTACCAACTGTGGAACGAGATGAGGGGCGGGCCGCTCGGCATTACCTCCCCGGGGTACACTCGCACGGCCATCCTCGGTCACGGCGTCAACGCCCTCGAATTGATCGGGCGCAACCTGTTCACGCCCGCGGCGCTGCCGATCACGGCCTGCATCTTCGCGGCGGTCTTCGTGCGCAGACGCGTCTACGCGAGGCTCGCGCGCGACTCGCACGACCCTGAACTCGGGGACTTGCGCAGCCGCTGCACGATGCTCACCGCCCTCATCGTCGGCGTTCAGGCCGCCTCGATCATGGCTTCCGCCCTAGGCCTGTACCCGTGGGACATCGCAAGCCGCTGGAGCGCATACCTGGTGATGCTCTCCGCGCTCGCGATGGTCGTTCTGGCAGCCGAGGCCAGCTCCCTCGTGCGCGCGTGGCTTCCTGCCGGACCGGATGCCGGTTTCCTCCTACGACACCGAAAGCTGCTGGGGGCCGGCGTCGCAGCGCTGGTCGTCATCGCCGGTTCGCGTCGTGCGATGGTCCATCGGCAGACCGTCGAGGCGCTCCACCGAACGAATGTGGC
Source organism: Thermoanaerobaculaceae bacterium (assembly GCA_050018455.1). GTDB lineage: Bacteria > Acidobacteriota > Thermoanaerobaculia > Thermoanaerobaculales > Thermoanaerobaculaceae > RBG-13-68-16. The sequence continues at coordinate 26,438 of JBEKAA010000034.1, forward strand.
GTTGCAGCTCGACCGGCTGCCTTGGGCGTCGTTGCACGAGCACAAAGTCTTCGTGGCGTACTACGAGGTCCCGATGGTGCGCTACCTCTATGAATACGGCCCCTATCGGGGGCGCTCCGAGTACCCGCGGGTCTTCCGGTTCGAGACGGGACCGGAGTGGCAGAGCAAAGCGCCGATCGCAGTTCGGGCAGAGAGCATCGCGTTCTTCGTGTCCGCCGTGCCCCTCGCCGAAGCGCAAGCTCGCTTCCCCGGCGCCACGTTGCGTCCGTTCGGGCCACCCGGCAGCCGGCTGCTCGCCGTCTCGATGCCGGCGGACGGCTCGTAGAACTCCCGAGGCTCCGAGGAAGGGCACCACCCAAAGTCGGATACGGATGGCTCGACGGCGAGTCCAGCCGACCGTCGGTGACTCCGCACCCGAAGCCTGGCGGACCGGTGGACAGGCGCCGGAAGCAGTCCGATGTTGAGTCTTGAGGTCACCTCAATAAGTCAAGGACCTCGCCCGCAAGCTCCTGCGCCATGTTGGCGCCAGCCACCTCCACCTCAAGCCCAGCAAGCGGCCTTGCTCCACCCCCACCCACCGCATACAACCCGCGTCGGTTCCAACGTACACAGGCTCCTAGCTTGTCCCTGCAGAGCCGATAATTGGCACAACGATGTCAACCACTAGACCGCCGGACGGCCCGTTGCGGGCAGTGATCCTGCCGCCGTGGAGATGGACAGCGCGGGCCGCGATCGTCAGGCCGAGGCCGGTACCCCCGGCGCCACGCTCCCGCGCCTCCTCGACGCGGAAGAACGGGTCGAACAGGCGTTCGAGCGCCGGCTCCGGGACCCCTGGGCCATGGTCGCTGACTCGGATCAGCGCGTGCCGGCCGTTGCCATTGCCTTCGACAATGAGCATAAGATCGACCGTGGTTCCCGGTGCGGTGTAATGGATTGCGTTGCGCACGACGTTGTCGACGGCGCTGTGCAGCAGGCGAGCCGAACCCGCCACGACGGCCGGTTCAGGTGCGTCCACCTGGACCTCGCAGCCCCGCTTCCTTGCTTCGAGCGCGGCGTCGGCGCCGATCTCCTCAAGCAGCACCTTGAGATCGACCGGGGCATACTCCACCTCGACGCCGGCCTCGAGACGCGAGAGGGTCAGAAGCTGCGCGACGAGCTCGTCAATTCGCGCCACTTCGCGTTCGATCCGCTCGATGGCGTCGTTCGCTCCTCCGCCGGCTCCCTCTCGCAACAGCTCCGCAGCGACGCGCAAGCGCGCAAGAGGCGAGCGCAACTCGTGGGAGACGTCGCCCAGCAGCCGGCGTTGCGCGCTGACGAGCGCCTGGAGACGCTCGGCCATGGCGTCGAAGTCCCGGGCGAGCTGGCCGATCTCGTCGTGGCGGCCGGCCACCGGCCGCCCGACGCGCGCCGCCAGATCGCCGTTCGTCAACCTGCGCGTCGCCTGGCGCACCGCTGCGAGCGGTCGCACGAGGTGCGCGGCCAGGCCGAATGCGAGAACCCCGAGCACCAGCATTAACACCGCCACGCGGGGCGCGAGCACGCGCGGCTCCAGCAAATCGAGCAAACCCGGTGGTCGCGACAGGGCAACCACGACCGCGAGCCGTCGTCCGTCCGGCGCGGTCGCTGGCTGGGCGGCAAGATGGAGAGTCGCTCGGCGTTCCACCTCCGCCGCGCCGCTTGCGAGCGCTCGCTCTCCGATCTCGCGGGCCTCGTCGGGGACGGTTCGCCCACCCATCTCGCGGCCGTCGCGATCGAGCACGAACACCTGCAACCGCGGTTCCCGAATTCGGTTTCGGCGGACGGCCTCGATCACGTCGGGCCCGCGCTGCTTGACGGCGGCCGCCACCTCCGTTGCCCAGCCGGTAAGCGCGGTCTCCGAGGCTTGCTGCCAGCGTTCCAGGCGGGGTCGGGTCCGAGTCAGCCACGGCGACGACACGACCAGCGCCGCCGCCACCGCCGCCATCACCAGCGAGAACCACAGGAAAATCCTGAACGAGAGCTTCATGACGCGCCTTCGGAGGTCTGGGCGGGCGCGACGTAAAAGTAGCCGCTCCCCCGCACTGCCTTGATCCGCTCGCCGCCTTCCGGGAGGGGCCCGAGCTTGCGGCGGACGCTGGAAGCGTGCACGTCGAGGCTGCGATCGAACGCCGCCGGACGTCGGCCGAGAACGGCGCGGGACAAGGCCTCGCGGCCGACGACAGTTCCGGCGGCACGCACCAGCGCCTCGAGAAGCGCGTACTCGGCCCCGGTGAGGCGCACTTCCTCGCCGCCGCGCCGAACCGTGCGCGCACCCGCGTCCAGCACAAGGTCGCCGACGCGAAGGACTCGCTCCCTGTCGCCGGCGGCGCGTACGGCGCTCGGCCTACGCCGAAGCACGGCGCGCATCCGTGCGACGAGCTCCCGCGGGCTGAAGGGCTTCGCGAGATAGTCGTCGGCCCCCATCTCGAGTCCGACCACGCGGTCGACCTCGTCGCCGCGGGCGGTGAGCATGACCACCGGCACGCCGGAGACGGCGCGGATGCGGCGCAGCACGTCGAGGCCGGACCGGCGCGGCAGCATCACGTCGAGTATGACAAGTGCCCACTCCGAAGCGAGCGCCCGGGCGGCGCCCGTCTCTCCGTCGTGTACGGCCTCGACTGCGAAACCTTCGCGGCCGAGATACTCGACGAGCAGCTCGCAGAGCTCGGTGTCGTCGTCGATGATGAGTACGCTCGGCGCCGTCATGGTATGTTCACTCTACCTCCGATGGTGGTCCGGAGCAGCCTGCTTGAGGTTTCTTAACCCAGACCTTTGCGTTCCTTTGCTCTTCGATGCCAACACTTCATGCGGGCCGCCCGTCTTAGGAAATGACCGCAGCGCCCATCGGCACCGGCTGGCCACGGAGGTGCCGTATGGACGCTCTTCGCGCCGTTGCAACAATTCTCGGGTTGACCGCGGCGGAGTCCACCGCCGCCCTTCGGAGCTCGTTCCGCGCTCTGTTCAGCTGGACCGTCGGCATCGCCTCCCGGCAGGCGGAGTTGGTCACCATTCTCAGTCAGTCGCTGACGCTCTGCCTCTTGAGCCTCGTCATCACCTACATCAGGAGACCGGCGGCCCGTCGCCAGTCTCGCGGCCGCCTCGGTTTCGCGAGGTCGGATGGGTGACCACATTCGGACTTCACCACCCTCGGCCAACTCCACGCCGGGCACGTTCGCTACCGCTCGGGCTCGTTGCGTCCGTAATTGTCTTCGAGGCGGACGACGTCGTCTTCGCCCAGGTACGACCCTGACTGCACTTCGATCAGCTCCAGTGGTATGAGCCCCGGGTTCTCGAGGCGGTGGATGACGCCGAGCGGGATGTAGGTCGATTCGTTCTCGACGAGGGTAAAGACCTCGTCGCCGCGGGTGACCCGCGCCGTTCCCTGGACCACCACCCAGTGCTCGGCGCGGTAATGGTGCTTCTGGAGGCTGAGCGCCGCCCCGGGCGAGACCGTGATGCGTTTCACCTGGAAGCGCTCGGCCGCGTCGATGGAGACGTACGAGCCCCACGGACGATAGATCTTCCGGTGGTGCCTCCACTCGTCGCGCCCCGCGGCCCTGAGACGTTCCACGATGCCCCTCACGTCCTGGACCCGATCCTTGCGCGCGACCAGCACGGCATCCGGGGTGTCAACCACGACCATGTCCTCCACCGCCAGCGTCGCCACCAGCCGCTGCGCGAGAACCAGGGAGTTCTTCGTGTCCACCGCGAGGACGTCACCCGAGAGGACGTTCCCAAACTCGTCGTGCAGGCCTGTCTCCCACAGTGCGGAAAAGGAACCGACATCGCTCCAACCGCAACTCAGCGGCACCACCCCGGCACGGGCGGTCCGCTCCATGACCGCGTAGTCGATCGAGTCCGACGCGCAGGCTCGCAAAGCCTCGGGCGCCGGGCGCAGGAAGTCGAGATCGTTCTTTGCCCCCGCCAGTGCTTCCCGGCAAGAAGCCAGCATCTCGGGACGGAAGCGCGCGAGCTCTTCCAGGAACGCCGAGGCGCGGAAGAGGAACATGCCGCTGTTCCAGAGGTAGTTTCCGGACGCCACGTACGCCTCGGCGGTCGGGCGATCCGGCTTCTCGACGAACTGCTCGACGCGTCGCGCCTCTCCGAGCAACGTCCCGCCGCAGCGGATGTAGCCGTACCCCGTCTCGGGAGCTGTCGGCGCGATTCCGAACGTCAGCAGGTGCCCCGCCTCTGCGGCGGGCACGGCGGCTACCACGCCTGCCCGAAACGACGCCGCGTCGCGGATGATGTGGTCGGCCGCGAGGACGAGCAGGAGCGGGTCGGCCCCCGCCGCCGTGGCGCGGAGGGCAGCCACGGCAACCGCAGGGGCTGTGCCGCGTCCCACGGGTTCGAGGATGATCGCCGCCGGCACCACGCCCACGTCGCGGAGCTGCTCAGCGACGATGAACCGATGTTCGTCGCTGCACACCGCCATCGGCGCCGCGATGTCGCTCAGGCCCTCGAGACGCAGCACCGTGGCCTGGAGCAGCGGTCGCTCGGCGGCGAGCGCCAGGAACTGCTTCGGGTACGCCTCGCGCGAAAGCGGCCAGAGGCGGGTGCCGCTGCCGCCGCACAGGATCACCGGCACGATCGTGGACATCAGGCGACTCCTCTCGAGAACACGTGCCCGCGGTCGTGCCGTCTCTCACAGCCTGGCCGTCGGCCACGGGCGTGAGCCGACGCAACCCGTGCCCGGGTCACCCACGTTCCGCACCGGGGTGAGCCGGACCTCGATGGTGCCTGTACCATTCACCTCCCCCCGACACTCTGATGCAGGGAGTCATTCAACCTGTCGACACAGAGTGTAGCTCGCTCCTTAAGCCCCGGGACGAGCCTGCCGGACGGGTCGCCCGAGCCCGCTATCGGGGTATGGCGGAGGTTGATTTGGTCCTTCGGGCGGCAGGTTGGGCGACGGCACCACTGCCACGCTTCAAAAAGCAACGGGCCACGCGAGTGCGCGGCCCGTGGGATTCGCGTGGTTGCGGGGGCTCGCAACTTCGGAATATACGACCTTCGCTCCATGTCCATTGCATTGCTGATAACATGTCCATGCCATTGTTGATAAGGTAGTTGCGTCTCCGCCACCCACGCTCGACGGGTGCGCGGACGGTCGTTGCGGTCCTCCTATGCCTACCAAGCAGCAGGGGCCTTTAACCTGAAACTGACGAATTGCCCTCCCACGACTTCATGCCGGTCCTGGTACGTGTCTACGGTCACAGTGCACAAGATGTGGCGGGTCACGACCAACTCCGGGCCGTAGCTTCCACGGTGGACGAGGTCGTGCCGAACGGCAAGGTCGTTGCGGCTGTGGCGGCTCTTTTCGCTTTGCGCGGCACGGGCCGCGACGCACCGTCATTTTCGAGCGAGCCGAGTGGCGGCGGCGCAAAGGTCGGTCATCGAGGGCGGTCGCCGGAGAAGTAGTTTCTACCCACGTCGCGTTTCTGTCCCCTGGGCGTCGTGGCGGTAACACCGGTGGTGCCGTTCCTGCCTTTCGCACCCCTCCTGGGCTTGACCCCGCTGCCGCCTCTTTTCCTTGGGCTGGTGGCGGTGATCGTGACGATGTAC
>JBEKAA010000035.1:0-31548 GCA_050018455.1 Thermoanaerobaculaceae bacterium
CATCGATATCCTGCTGCGGCGGCTTCGCGCAGCCCACAACCAAAAAGGCCGTGGCCAACAGCAACACCCCAACGATCACCTGATTCTTGCGCATCTCAGCTCTCCTTTCCTCCTAGTAAACAGACGCAATAGCTGCCACCGAGAGTACGAAGCTGAGAATCGCGGAGGACCTTATTAGCCGGTTACCCATCCCTTTGTCTCCCCTCTACGCCACCAGCGCGGATACCGTGCGGTGGGGCCGATCGAACTACGCCGCGCCGCGTGGTGCCGTCTTGGCCTGCCAAGGCGGCACCGCCGCGCCACAGCCATTGTATTGTGCCACGAGCGATCCGAACTTGGCTTCCGCCGATCTCCCGACACCGTTGCGGGCGCAACGCCGCCCCCGGACCGACTCGACCAGAACCCGGCGCCCGTCGGCGCCAGGTTCGGGAATCACCAAGCGAGAACCGTGCCAACCGTCGCGCCTCCTTTGGGGAGCGAGCACGAATTCGGTTCGAGCGAACGGAGGGTTCGGGGGCACTTTCGCGGTCGGGAGACGTGCGAGCGCGAATTCACTTCGCGCGAGCCGGCCCCCCCCGGGGGGGGGAGGCAGGTGGAAAGGGAGGGGGGCCGAAGTGCCCCCCGCAATAGATAGTGGTCGGGGCGAGAGGATTTGAACCTCCGACCACACGGTCCCGAACCGTGTGCTCTACCAGGCTGAGCTACGCCCCGACCTGGCGGAGGGAGAGCTTACACCACGAGGGCATGGCTCGCAACCGGTTCAGTGCGAGAGGGCATCGAGACCACCGACCTCATGGGCCTGGGGACAGTCCTCCCTTGATGTCGAGGAACGTCCCCAGGCCCGTGAGGTCGATCGAAATTCGATAGTCACGTTGCTGATACGGGGCAATTCGGTAGTCATGATACTGGAACACCGCACTCCAGCAGCTTCCTCGCCACCGGAAAATGTACCTGTGGTCGAGGAGCTCTTTCAGGTGTAGGTCATATGCAATCTGGCTTTCCAGCCGCCACGGAGCGCCCGCCGGGCCGAATGCGAAGAAAAGACGTGTCTGCGATGATGCGACCTGACCAGTGGGATCGTAGCTCGAAAACCACGTCAGGTTCAGACCATTGGGCCCGCTGGTGTACCCGCCGGTGAACGAGGTGGTGGACAGCTTGTGAGTCACGGGATCGAAGTCGACGCGGGAGTCGAGAGTCGCCGTCGGCAAAGGCGAGATCCGCAACCAGACGTCCAGTGGAAGCTTCTGGCTCGCTGGCAGTGTGCTTTCCAGTGCCCCCGTGACCGAGTCGTAGATCGGCCGGGCAGCCGTGAGCGGGTCGGAAAGCGAGTAGGCTTGGCTGATCTCCAGACTCGCCACCTGCCGGCTTCCGACCGCGCCGCTCTTGAGCAGGAGATAGTTACCGAACGTCCACGTCACCTGGTTGGTCACCAGCACCGAGTCGCGCTCGTCGAAGACAGGGATCGGGGAACTGGTAGGGTTGTCGAGGTTACCGCCGGGATTTGAGATGTAGGTGTACTCGATGCGCGGTTCGATCAGGTGCTTCAGCTTGTCGCCGTTCGCTTCGGTCCAGACGCGGGAAAACGATGGCCCGACGATGTCAACCACCGCGGTGCCGTAGTGGCGGGAGACCGGCTCGTCGATGAAATGCGTGTCGTCAGGCGAGTATTGCGCCGTGTAGTACGTCTCCCGGGCTCCGATCGTCGGTGTGATGTTGAGCCAGGCGAGCCCTGGAGTGAGCAGGCTTATCGTTGGGAAAATGTCGAGGCGTCCGTAACGACCGTTCAGTGTCGCAGACTTGTCGACCTGCAGCTCGTCCACGAGACCGTTGGCAGCGACGTAGAGCGCCGTCGAGCCGATGCGAGTGGAGCGCAGCCGGTACTCGATCTCGCCCAGCCGATCGAGCGTGACCTCGGAGGTCGTGGTGCTGGTCGTGTCGGTGGAAGGAGTCGTGAAGAACGTCTGATTGTGGTCGGCCCGGAACGTCAAGGCCTGCGGCCCCCACGTCCGCGCGAGGTTGAAATAAGAGTATAGGGTCCGAACCCCGGATTGGAGAGAGGTTCCCTCGAAGTTCTGGAAGAAGTTGATGTCCGATAGTTCCTGGAGCTGGGCGTGCACGGTGTAGCCGTCCGGAAAGAGCTGGTCGTACTTGCCGCTCGCCTTCCACTCCCAGCGTTTGGTAGTGCGATCCCAGATGAACTCATCGGCGAGCTCACCGTAGCCGTGGTCGGCCGGCGCCCAGCGCACCTCGCTTCCGAGGCCGATGTAGTTCTTCGAGTAGAGGTCGAGGAGGAGCGTGGTGTCGAACGAGCGCGATAAAGGCCAGAAGAACGAGCTGCCGACGTAGAGGCCGTTCTGGCTGGAGAATCCGAACGACGGCACCAGGAAGCCGGCTGCGCGGTCCCGCTTCACCGGCCACAGGAGACGCGGCGTGTAAAAGATCGGCACACCCCGAACCCTCATTGTGGCATCGCGGAAGTGGCCGTACCCTTCCAGCCGCACGAGCGCGTCCTCGACGTCGATGCTCCAGGGAGGCGCCTTGGTGGTCAGGTCACAGCTGGTGAAGGTGCCCCGGTGGAAGCGATAGTGGTCTTCGTCGAGCTTCTCCATCTCCTGGCCGCGGAAGTGATAGACGGGCGGGAAGAACGCATCGACCTCGTAGAACGTGCCGGTCTTCGACCGCAGGTCGAAGTCCATACGGCTGCAGGCGATGCGGGCCTGACCCTGGTCGAGAATGACGTTCCCGGTGGCGTGCATCCGCATCGTGGCGAGATCGACCTCGACCTGATCGCAGCGAAGTGTGATGTCCTGGTAGCTCGCGCGGACGTCACCTTGACCGCACCAGAGCGTGTCCTGCACCCATTGCTGGTGGACCGCGTCGAGCGTGACGAGATCCCCGGCGGTTGGCGCCTGCGCAGCAGCCGGCGGGCAGGCCAGGAGGGCAGCTAGCAGACCGACCACGGCAGCGAGGCCGCCGGAACGCCGAACCGGCACCGCGAATTCGATGAATCCTGCAAGCCTTGGTGCCAACCGCCCTCCCCGTCAGCGGCAACATTCTAGCCCGGAGTCTACGAGAGCGGGCGTATCCTCGTTGAGAATGCGATGGCTCGCGCTCGACATCGGGTCGCGTCGCGTGGGCGTGGCTGTGTGCGACGCGGATGAGCAACTCGCCACCCCGCTGCGCGCGATCGCATATTCCGGGCCGGAGCGGTTGGCCGAAGCCGTGGAGGAACTCGGCAAGACGTGGGCCGCCGAAGGCGTGGTCGTCGGTATGCCTCACACGAGGGCCGGGAACAGCCGGGGCGAGGTCCGGGTCTCGCGTGTGGTCGCCGCGCTCGAGCGACGCTTCGAAGGCCCGGTCGAGACTGTCGACGAGAGCGGGACGACGGCTGCTGCCGAGGCTCAGCTGGCCGAGGCGGGCGTGCCGCATCGGCGATGGGAGGAGCTGGTGGACAGCCTCGCGGCCCGTCTCATCCTCGAGGCACACCTCGCGAGTCGGCGCAATCAGGCGTAGCCGTTGACCTGTCCGAAGGCGAATGCTAGCGTTCGTTGAAGTTCGGGAGGGCCTTCCATGGCCGACAAGTACTCGAGTTTCGGGAAGTTTCTTCTCCTCAAGCAGCGGAGTCAGGATGCACTAGGGACTCTGTGGCGCGCCGGGGAGATGGAGCGCAACAGCTTCAAGAGGATCGTGTGGCTTCGGCGGTTTGACCAGGTGGGTCTGGACCGCACGGCTCTGACCGCGGAGATCGGGCCCGCCAACCAGATCGCCCAAGTCCTCAAGGCCAGCAACGTTGTGCGGAACGCCACGCACGGCAGCGAGGGCGGCGCTCCGTTTGTCGCGTGGGACTACGTGCCCTCGCAGCCTCTCGACCAACTGATGGCTCGTGCGGCCCAGGAGCAGTTCCCGATCGCAATCGACAACGCCCTTCTGATCGTCGAAAAGCTCGCCGCCGCGTTGGCGGCAGCCTCCGCGGTAGAGGTGCAGGGACAGCCGCTCATCCACGGTTTCCTGGTTCCAAACCTCGCCATGGTTGGCAACGACGGAGAGGCCCAGGTCGCGGGTTTCGGAATTGCACGCGGGCTTCGCGCCAACCTGGACAGGGTGGTGGTGAAGAGGTTCGCGGCACCGTACCTCGCGCCCGAGGTTCTCTCCAACGCGCCGGCGACCCCGCGCTCCGATGTCTACTCTCTCGGAGCGATCCTGTTCCAGCTCCTCTCCGGGAATCCTCTTCCGGCGGACCCGGCGGCACGTGCGGCCGCTCTCGAGGCCCCGACGCTCGCTTTCGAGGAAGGTCCGATCCCGCAGGACGTCCTCGCGATTCTCAGAAAGACCATGGCACCGCGCCCGGACGACCGCTACGCGTCGGCCGCCGACTTCAAGAAAGAGCTCGAGAAGCTTCTCTACGGCGGAGCCTACTCGCCCACGACCTTCAACCTCGCCCTGTTCATGGACAGGCTGTATCGCAACGAAATCGAGCAGGAGGATCGGGAGCTCCAGCAGGAGAGGTCGCTCGATGTGGCAGCGCACTACCAGCCCCCGAAAACCGATGTTCCCGAGGCCCCGGAAGCGCCCCAGGCCCCCAACCGGACCGCCCTATACGCGGCCATCGCCGGCGGCGTGGTTCTGCTCCTGGTCATCGGTTACCTCCTCATGAGCCGGCCCTCGACGCCGCCAGCCGTCGACCAGGAGGCACAGAAGAAAATGCTGCAGGAGCTGGTCAACACCCAGGTCGCACAGGCGCTGCGGGAAAAGGAAGATCAGCTTCGGAAGGAGCTCGAGGCCGAGAAGGCCAGGACCGAGGAGTTGCGCAAGCAACTCGACAAGCAGAAGCCGGGAAGCCCGGGCGCGAAGCAGGTCTCCGCCGAGGAGCAGCAGAGGCTGCAGCGCGAGCTCGCTGCCCGAGAGGCCGAACAGAAGCAGAAGGAGGACGAGCTCGCCAGGGTCAAGCAGCAGCAGGAGGCCGAGGCGGCGAAGGCCCGCCTGCAAACGGCTCAGGCCGAGACCAAGCTCGCTCTGCAGGCGGTACCGACCGTTGTGGTCGCGACGACGGCGCCTCAGACTGCTCCGACGCAGCGACCCGCCGTTCCGACTGCCGTCCCGGCGGCGCCGACCGCGGCCCAGCCTCCGGAGCAGGCGCCGGCGACTACCGGGCTCGGGGCCGGAGTGAGCGAGGGAGATCTGGTGGACTTCTCCCAGGTCGATGTCCAGCCCCAGATCCTGGTCGAGGGCAAGGTGACGGTGCCTCGCACGGTCAACCTGGGGTCCACTGCTGTGAGCGGGTACGTGATCCTCAGCGTGCTCGTGAACGAGAAAGGCAGCGTGGACGAGGTCAAGGTCCTGCGCCAGTTTCAGCCCGCCCGGCCCGGCGTCGACGATGCCTGCGTGGAAGCCGCGAAGCAGAACCGCTACCGGCCCGCCACGAAGGACGGCAAGAAGGTCAAGACCTGGATCACCGTGACCAAGCAGATCGCGATCCAGCCTGCGCGCTGAGTCCGAAAACCTGCACTGGGAACGCAGCCTGCGCCCGAGGCCGGTCGTTGTGTCTGAGACCTAACCTGGGCTGCTTACTGGGGTTGTGCGGCGAACGCGTATCTGGCCGGGTTGCAATACGCCTTCCCGCCCGGCCGGGCGCCGGTCATGTCCGGTTGGGAGCGGTCAGCGAGCGTTTGCCTGGATGTTGGCGAGAAAATCCGCGTTGGTCCGGTACTGCTTGAGTTTCGACAGCAGCACCTGCATCGCTTCGTGGGGTGGCAGCGCCGCCAAAGCGCGGCGAAGCAAGTAGATCCGTTCGACCTCTTCGCGCGGATAGAGCTTCTCCTCTTTGCGGGTGCCCGACTGGGGGATGTTCATGCACGGAAATATACGGCGCTCGAACAGATCGCGCGTGAGGACGATCTCCATGTTTCCGGTGCCCTTGAACTCCTGGAAGATGACCTCGTCCATCCGGGAGCCGGTGTCGACCAAGCACGTTGCGACGATGGTGAGAGAACCGCCGTGCTCGATGTTGCGCGCCGATCCGAAGAATCGCCGGGGCTTCTCCATGGTCCGCGCGTCGATCCCGCCCGAGAGGATCCTTCCGGAGCTCTTCTGATTGTTGTTGTAGGCGCGCGACATCCTGGTCAGAGAATCCATGAACACGACCGCGTCCTGACCGAGCTCGACCAGGCGGCGGGCCCGCTCGAGCACCATCTCCGAAATCTCGATGTGGCTCTGGATGGATTCGTCCGACGACGAGGCGTAGACCTCGCCCTTGATAATGTTCCGCTTCCAGTCGGTCACCTCTTCGGGGCGCTCGTCCACGAGGAGCACGAAGATCTGTGCCTCGGGGTGATTGACTGCAATCGCGTGGGCAAGCTGCTGCAACAGAGTCGTCTTGCCGGCCTTGGGCGGTGCAACGATGAGGCAACGCTGGCCCTTTCCGATCGGCGCCATGAGGTCGATGACGCGCGGTTCGAGGATCTCCGGCTCGGTCTCGAGCGTGAAGCGCGGCGTTGGGTCGATGGAGGTGAGATCGGAGAACGGCATCGCCTGCTGGCGGTACTCGTCGGGCGTCAGGCCCTCGATGGTGTGGATGTCGGAGACGGTCGGGCGCTGGTGGCCGTTCGGGGGCTGTACGGAAGCGCCGATGCGGAGGCCGCTTTCGAGGTGCCATCGCGACAGCAGACCGGGGTCCACCATGGGGTCTTCGCCGGTCGGGTGGAACTTGTTCGTTGCGGAGATCAGGAACGCCCTGCCGTCCTCACGCCGCCAGAGGTATCCGTCGAACGGGGACGGAGCTGCCGCGGCGGTCGTTGAGTGACGGCGGTTACGGCGCCGACGGGGTCGGCGGCGTCGCCCCGAGCCGGTAGCTTCGTTCTGCTCCGAGGCAGGAAGCGAGGGAGTATCGCTGAACTCTTCGGCCATGCTTGTCAGACTCCTTGGCTCACCGAGTCGCCGCCTGCAGGAGGCTGCGACAGCAACACGGACGAGCAAGCGCGCAGCAAGCGGGGAAAACACCGGGGACGGGCACCGCATCCGCAGTCGCGCGCCGATGTCAGTGTAGCGCACAAACCGGCCCGTGCCAAACCGCGACCTCTGTCCAGCCCCCCCCCGGTCGTCTGCGTTCGGCCGATCATCGAGGCAAGAGCCTCCACGACGCGAAGATACCAGCACCCTGGGAGCCTGTCGGAGTAAAGGGGTGCGACTCGCCCCGTTGCTCCGACAGGCTCCTCACACCAAGAAATGATGGGGCCGCCCCGAGGGGCGGCCCCTGGTCAACGATGGCCGGACCCTACGGCATGCGGACGAAGACGAAGCTCTTCTGTTCGGCCTGCGCCCGGTAGACGTAGAGGCGCACCATGCTTCCCGAGCGCACGCTGGCGATCGCATCGTGGAAATCCTGCTGCGACGAGATGTCGCGCGAGTTAACGCGCATGATCACATCACCCGCCTTCAGGCCGGCGTCGTCGGTGGGAGACAGCTCCGTTACGTCGGTGATGACGACGCCGTCGACGTCATTCGGAATCTGGAACTGACGACGCGACCGGGCCGAGAGGTCATCAATCTCGACGCCGAGCTTTGAGGACGGCGTGTCCTCCTTCGTGGTCGAGGTTTCCTGCTCGCCTTCAGTCGCTGGACGTTCTCCCAGGACTACCGGGATCATAGTGCGCTTGCCGTCCCGGATGACCTCGAGGTCCACCTTCTGGCCGGGTGCGCCCGCCGAGACCCGGTCGATGAGCTGGCGGGTCTCCTTGATGGGGACTCCACCGACCGCGACGATGACGTCACCCGCCTTGACATCGGCCTTGTCGGCCGGCCCGCCCTTGCTCACGCTCTCGACCAGAGCGCCGTCGCGAGAAGGCAGCTTGAACGACTCCTGTGCCTTCTGGTCGATGTTCGTGATCGTGACGCCGAGGAAGCCGCGCACGACCTTGCCCTTGTCCTTGAGTTGCGGGATGACCGCCTTGATGGTGTTGACCGGCACGGCAAAGCCGAGGTTCTGCCCGGCCGCGTTGATGGCGGTGTTCATCCCGATGACCTCGCCGCGTAGGTTCACGAGCGGACCGCCCGAATTGCCGAGGTTGATGGCAGCGTCGGTCTGGATGAAGTTCTCGAACGACCTCGTGGCCTCCGAGAGCCCGAGGGCGCGGCCCTTAGCGGAGACGACGCCGACCGTGACCGTGTGCTCCATTGCCAGGGGGTTGCCGACGGCCATCACCCACTCGCCCACGCGGACCGCATCGGAATCACCCAACGGGAGCGGGGTGAAGGGGCCCTTCGTATCGACCCGGATCAGGGCCACGTCCGTCGCGGGGTCGCGGCCCACAACCTTGGCCTCGATCCGGTCGCTGTTCTCGTTGAGCCGGACCCAGACCTTGTCGGCACCCTCGACGACGTGGTTGTTGGTGACGATCATCCCGTCCGGCGAGATGAAAAAGCCGCTGCCGGCCCCGGTGCGCTTCTGCTGGCGTCGCATGTCCGGACGGGGGGTGCCGGGCCCGAAGAAGAACTCGAACGGATCCATGTCCTGATGGAAGCGCCGCATATCCTGGGGGTTGATGCGCTCCTCCGTATAAACCGACACGACGGCCGGGTTCACCCGCTCCGCCAGCGCGGCGAAGTCCGGATACCCAGCGGGCGGCGCGAGCGGAGCGGGGGCCGCGCCAGCGGGCGTTCCCTTGGCGGCGGTACCGTTGGGTGTAATACCCAGTCCGCCCGCCAGGACCATACCCAATACCGTGGCGCCGACAGCCACCACACTCATCGAGAGCATCGTTTGCCGTTTAATCGCGTTCATTGACTGCACCCTCCAAGGGCCGGTCGTCCCGGTCCGCCTGAGCAACCGAGCAATATCCGTGCCATATTTCGGTGGAACTGCAGCCTCAATTCGGCGTCAGGAGCGTCAATTTGGCGTGGCGGGCTCAAACCCGGCCAGCACAACCCGGTCCTTGCCGGCCGCCTTTGCAGCGTACATGGCCTGATCCGAGGCCCGCAGGAGCTGGTTGCGACGGTGATCGGAGGTGCCGATACGGGGAACGTGGTCTGGGTACACCGCCACTCCTACCGAGCAGGTGAGCGGGCCGGCGAACTCCACCGGTCCACTCGCCCATGAGAAACGCCCACGGAGGAAAGCCTGCGAGCGGATCGCGTCACGGATCTCCTCGGCAACATGCGTGGCCGTCTCGACGTCGAACCCGGGGAGGATGATCACGAACTCGTCGCCGCCGTAGCGCGCCAGAGTGACTCTCGGCGAACGGACAGCCCTGCGAAGCAGATACCCGACCTCCTTGAGCACCTGGGAACCTGCCAGGTGCCCGTGGCGGTCGTTGACACTTTTGAAATTGTCGAGATCCATGAACAAAAGGGCCACGCGACCGGACGCGGCGTCGGCATGGTCGAGGTCCTCCGCCAAACGGCGGTGGAAGAACCGATCATTCGCGAGGCCGGTGAGGTCGTCGCTGCGGGCCGCGGCACCGGCGCGCCGCGCGTCGAGGAGGTTTTGGATCGAGACCGACGTGTAGGACGCGAAGATCTCGAGCAGGGCCCGGTCGCGCTCGTCGAATGGGTTGCCATCGAGACGATTGACCATCTCGAGAACGCCGCACACGCTATTCTCGATCCGGATCGGGACGGCCAGGAGGCTTTCGGTCCGGAAAGCGTGGGTCTCGTCAAAGCGGGGGTAGAAGAACGGATCCTTGCGTGGCTCCACGCCAAGGTGCGACTCACCGTTGCGATACACGTGCCCTACGACCCCCGCTGTGGTGGGGATGCTGGCACCGAGCAGAGACTCCGCCGACGGCCCGAATGCGGCGATGAAATACAGTGCGGCTCCCCCGAGGTCCCCGGCGCGTTCGAACGGGTGGTCGAGGAGCACCGAGCCCGCCTCCGACGGTACGAAGGCGTTCGCCTGCTGCAGCACCTCCTGGATAAAGTGACCGGGGTCCATGATTTCGGGCACCCCGGTGTCGTGGCGATAGCGTTCCAGGAAAACCTCGAGCTCCGCTGCCGGAAGCACGCAGATCCTCGGTGGGAACGCGCTCACCCTTTCAGTCTATCAGCGGAGCGCGATCGTGTCGCCATCAAACGCCCCACCCGAAGCCGGAGATCTGCGACGACATCGGCCGGGTTCGAAAGGCCGGGAGCGAAGCGCAACCGCTCGCACGCCTGAACGAGTCCGACCGCCTCTCGTGCATCGGCCGCGGGGCAACCGGCCGCGGCGAGTCTCCCGGGCCCTTCGCCGACAGCGACGCCCCAGGAGGTGCGCGCCCACTCCTCCACCGCCAGCTGGAGCGATCGCAGCTCGGTGGTGGGATCTCCGCAGGCCTCCCCCGTGAGGGAGGCCGGTGCCCGGCGCGCGGCGAGGCGCCGCGCTGCCAGCATCGTGACGCCGCCGGCAACGAACGCGACCGCGACCAGGAGGGCGAGGCGCGCTGTTACGGGGCGCGGTTGGCGCACGGGTTCGGGGGCCGGCGAGGCGGATACGGGGGCTGGCCGTACGACGAGAGGGAGCGCGGGCCACACGTGGGTTGCGAAGCTCTTGCCCGGGCGGTAGCTGCAGAACGTCACCTGAGGCAGCTCGTACTGGCCTGGCTGTGAGGCCTCGAGCGGGATCCTCCAGCGCCGCCAACCGATGAGACCGCGACGCGACGCCTGCCATGAATGAGATTCCTCGGGCGGGAAGCTGCGGACTCCGGCCGGGAGGGGGACCGGCGGATGATCGAGAAGCGGCAGGTTTCCGACCCCCCGCACCTCGATCTCGAGCAACGCCAACTCACCGGCGACGGGCTCGGAGTCGACCAGTCGCCGCGAGAACTCGAGCTCGCCGACGGCCCCGGAAAACGGTGCCGGCGCGGGTGGCAGCGGGACCACATCCACCGAGGCCGGCGCCGAGGTGACGGTGCGGGCGGGGAGCGCGGGGTTCTCGTCCTCGGCTCCTGCGTCGGCGGCCCGAGCCACGGCAGGGGGAATCTCGAGTCGGCCGGCGTGGACGGGGATGACGAGCCAGCCGCCGAGAGAAACCGAGCCGGGCGCCACGGTGCGCCCTGCGGTCAGCTGTCCGTCGTTCTGCGGGAGACGCTCACTCCAGGAGTCGGGGAAAGCAGCCTGAATTTCCCACCCGGCGCCGGCCCAACCGTCGGGGGTCGCCACGGAGAATCGAACCACCAGCGGCTCGCCGATCGTGAGGATGGATGTGGAGAGGTCGACTCGCAACCCGGGCTGGCCGCCGTCACCGCGGGTCCGTCCGCTCGGGAGAGCGGTGCCGGTGACCGGGTTGGTGGCGACCGTCGTGTCGCCGAACCGGACCTTGGTCGGTCCGACGGCTATCGGCCCCAGCGTCCGGGCGCGCAGCACCCAGGTGAGCGCCGTGATCGCCACGGGCTGTGCGCCTCGCCACGCGATCTCCTGGGCGAGGATTGGGCCGGCGAGCACGTCGAGGTTGGTGAGGTCGCCGAGCTCCCCGCTGATCTCGCCGCGCGAGGCGCCTTCGATGACCACCTGATAGCGCAGCGTGCCCGGGACGGTTCCCTTGAGGAATTGAGCGACGGGCTGCGCAGCGGCGGCGGACGCGCAGAGCGCGACGAACAACGCGAACGCAGTCCTGCGTATCACCACTCTCTCCCGACCGCCGCTTTCGCAGGAACCGGCTGCCTCACGGGGAGCTGTGCGAGGGCCGCTCGCGCCGCCGCCTCCACGAGCTTCCCCCGGCTGTGAACCGTCGCCGATTCGCGTCCCTCGCCCGCCTCGGTGTGCCGGCAAGCGGCCAGCGCGAGCTCCAGGTTGTGCCAGCTCTCCTCGCGTTCCGGATCGGTCGCGACCGCCTGTCGAAGCGTTTCGACGGCCCCTGCGGCATCGCCGCGCGCCAACCGCACAGTCCCGAGGTTGTACCGAGCCTGCCACGCCGACTCTGGCACCTCGGCGAGGGCGGCCAGGGCCTCGTCGCCTCCTTCTTCGCCGGCCAGGGCCGCGGCCGTGGCCCATCCCATCTCCAGGCTGGCGTCATCGCGTCGGAGCGCCAGCGCCTCGGCGTACGCTCGACTCGCCTCGCTCCAGGCGCCGCGTTCCATCGCCGAAGCCGCACGGCGGGCGAGGATGGACGCGGATCCCGGGAGCACGCGGTGCCAGGCGCTCGGAGTAGGCCGGGGTGGAGGTGCCGCGCCGAGGGCGCCCGGAAGGAGCAGCGCGACGGCAAATGCCCCCCTTCGCCACGGCCAGAGCATGAACGACGCCGTCGCGAGGAGCGCCGCGGCGAGCCCGAACGGCAGCGAATGCACGGGAACCGTCTCCAGTGCCCCCCGCGTTGCGGAGCCGCGGAGCACCTCGACCAGGTCGCGAGTTGCCGAGGGCGAGGAGGCATCGACGACGTTGCCGGCGATGGTACACAGCCGTCCGAGCAGGTCAGGTCTGGCGTGCGAGCGAACCAGGGCGCCGCTGCCGTCTTTCAGGTAGCTGACGGTGCCATCTTCGTCGCGGCGCGGGACCGGGCCTCCGGAGGCCGTTCCCGTTGCGAGGGCGACCACCGCGATCCCGCTGCGCCGCAAGGCATCGGCGACGCCGGCCGCGTCGCCCTCGAGCTCCTCGCCATCGGAGACGACGAGAACCGTGCGTCCGGGGCCCCCGAGCTCCAGGAGCGAGCCGGCGGTCGAAAGCAGGCCGGCCAGGTTGGAGCCGGCCACGAGACCCCGGTCGAGATCTCCTTCTGCCAGGACCGCCGCCACGGATCGGACATCCGACGTGAGAGGAACGCACGCGCGGGCCGTGCCTGCGCCTGCGGCCACTGCCCACGTTGCCTTCGGCATTCGGCCGATGACCTGACGCAACACCGCCGTGGCGCGGCTCAGCCGGTCGGGCTGAACATCCGCACAGCGCATCGAAGCCGAGACGTCGAGGGCGACAGCGATATTGAGACCCGACACGGCGAGCTCCCCGCGCCCCCATCCAGGTCCGGCCGCGGCAATTGCGGCTGCGGCCGCCGCGAGCAGCCAGAGCGCCAGTCGCGCCGCACCCGTCGCCGGTACGCCACCGAGCCAGCGCAGCCAGAGCAGACGGCTCGCGAGCCGCGCCTGTTGGAGCGACCGCCAGCGGGCGACGACGGGGATCGCCGGCAGCGCCAGGAGGGCGGCAGCAGCGAGCCAGAGCCAACCGGGGTCGGTCCAGCTCACGCCCACGCCCTCCTGCCGCCGGCGTCGAGAAGCGCTGCCACGAGGAGAAGAACGGCAGCCAGACGAGCCGGGGCGGCACTGCGGTCGTCCACGGTGACGCCGACGCCGGCTCGTCGGGTCGTCGGCCGGAGGCGCGCTAGGTCGGCGAACGCCGCCTCGAGCGAACCCTCATCTCGAGCGCGGACAAAGTGACCGCCGGTGCGACCGGCGATCTCCCGCAGCAGCAGCTCATTCACGCGGCCGGGCCCCTCGTTGCCCGCGACGCCGCCCACCGCCACCGTGTCGACGGCGATCCCGCGGTCGGCCGCGACCTGGGCGGCGGTGAGGGGTTCGACCGCACCGGCGTTGCTCTCTCCGTCGGTGACCAGCACGATACCGGCGCTGCCGCGCACGCTCCCCCCGAGCAGATCAAGCGCGACCGCGAGTCCGTCGCCGATGGCGGTCCGGCCGCCGAGCACGGAGGGCTCGAGCCGGGAGACGAGGGCCAGCAGCGTGGCATGGTCGCGGGTGAGAGGCGAGATCACCGCGGCCTTCGTGCCGAACGCGACGAGCGCGAGGCGATCCTCGCCGCGTGCCGCCGCCAGGCGCTGGACGGCGCGGCGGGCGGACATCAGCGCATCGCCGTCCGGCCCGCCCGCTCCCATCGAGGCGGAGAGGTCCAGAAGCACGACCACGTCCCGCCCTGACGACGGGAGATCCCGGACGAACAATCGCTCGGGGCCGGCGGCGGCGAACCAGGCAGCCGCGAGCCCGAGAAGCGCAAGCGGGGGCGCAAAGGTGGTCACCTTCACACGTCTCGGGGCAAGGGTGATCGCCGGCACTCGCTGGTGGCGACGACGGAGGACCGTCAGCCACGCGAGCAACGCAGGCGCGAGAAGAGCGAGCGGAAGGAGCCACGGCCGCGCGAATCCGCTCATCGTGCGCCTCCTCGGGCGGAAGCGAGCGCGGGTGCCGCAGAGAGCACCTCTCGCACGAGCAGTGCGGCGTCGTCGACGGGTGCTGCCGTGCGGGCGTAGCGAACTTCATCGGCGAGCACGAGCGCCAGCCCGAACGGCCGGGCGACCGCGGCCTCCAAACGAGCCGCGAGGAGACGGGAGAGCTCGCGGGTTGTCATGGCGGCGCACGGCGAACCGGTAACGTGCTCGAGGAAGGCGCGGCAGTGCCGGGCGAGCGCGTCGGCCGCCTGGGGGTTCTGCCAAGCCGACTCGAACGAGAGCGGACGCAGCCCTTGCTGCAGCTCCAGCAGCGGGTCCGTCCGGCGCTGGCGTCGTAACACCATCACGGTACCGGCGGCCAGCGCCACCGCGAGGACGAGTGCGAACGGCATCTGCCACGGCAGCACCGGGGCCGGCGGCACCAGCACGGGTGCGGCGGGCGCGCCAGGCGCCAGCGTCGCCCGGACCTCGACGACGGCGGGGCGCGGTTCGCCGGGAAGCGGCACACTGAGCGTGCCGAGAGCGAGCGGGCGCAGGACAACGATGCTCCCACCGTCAAGCGCCGGGCTGGATGGGGCGGCTACGAGGAAGTCGCCGACGATCGTCCCCGGCGCCGGTAGCCGCGCGTCGCCGCCGACGCGGACAGACACCGGCGCACCGAACGGGACGGTGAGGACGGCAGCGAGCAGCACCGCGCCCGGGCTAACCACCCCGCCTCCGACCGCGACCCAGGAAGGCCCGCGTCAGAACCGGCGCCAGCAGGGTGTCCGGTCCGGCCGTCACGACATCCGCACGGACCGCGGCGAGCTCCTCGGGGAACGGGGGCTCGGATCCCGCGGCCCATCCGGGGAATCCTCGTGGATCTCGCGCCGGGATGAGGGCGTGCGAGGTGCCCTGTCCGGCACGCTCGTCCCACAGTCGCACCACCAGCAGCTCGTGACGGCGCGCGAGGGCGGCGAGCCGGCTCCCATAGCCGGGCACCAGGAACGGCGAGATCACGACGAGGACGCCCGCGCGCTGCATCGTCCGCGGAACCTCGGCGAGAGCCCTGGTCAGGTCACTGGCGCGACCTGTGGGCCGAAGGGCGAAGAGGGCGCACATCAGGCGAAGGAGGGCCGCCCGATCGCGCCTCGGCGTCACGACGAGCTCCTGGCGGTCGCTCCAGGCGATCAGATTCACGCGGTCACCGCCGGCGACGGCGGCGCTGCCTACCAGCGCGACGACATCGGCGGCGACTTCGAAAAGGGAGCGATCCCCGCTGCCGGCCGCCAGCCCGGGTCCGACGTCGACGAGGAAGAGCACGGTGCGGTTGCGCTCCTCGCTGTAGCGGCGGACGGCGAGCCGGCCGGTTCTGGCCGTGACTCGCCAGTCGATCGTGCGGACGTCGTCTCCCGGCGCGTACTCACGCACGCCCGCGAACTCGATCCCCTCGCCCTTGAATGCCGACCGGTACGCCCCGGCCCAGGAAGCCGCGAGACGTCTCGCCGCCTGGAGCTGCACGCGGGTCAGGCGCCGCGCCAGGTCGGGCGGCGGCTGGATGCGGGGCCCGCCCTGGCCGAGGTACTGGCGCCAGACGGCCGCGAACGTCACGGCAGCTCCACCGCCAGCAGCAACTCGTGCACCAGCCGCTCGACATCCACCTGCTCGGCCTGGGCTTCGAGCGAGAGGATCAGGCGGTGTCTGAGGACGGCGGGCGCCACTTCCTTCACGTCCTCCGGGATGACGTAGCTGCGGCCGCGGACGAGGGCCAGCGCCTGGGCCGCCTTTGCCAGCGCGATCGCGGCGCGCGGCGAGGCGCCGTACCGAACCCAGGACGCGAGCGCGGGTACGCCGTCCCGCCCGCCGTTGCGGGTGGCGCGGGCGAGCCGCACGGCGTACTCGCGGATGCGAGTGTCGACGTGAACGGCGCGCGCGCTAGCCGCCATCTCGGAGATCTCGTCGGTACTCACGACGGGCCGCACCGCCGTCGGCTCCGCGGCGAGGTGGGCGTCCACCACCGCGAGCTCGTCGGAGTGGCCGGGGTAGTCGACCAGGACCTTGAACAGGAAGCGGTCCACCTGCGCCTCGGGGAGCGGGTACGTCCCCTCCTGTTCGATCGGGTTCTCGGTGGCCAGGACGAGGAAGGGGCGAGGCAGGGGGAAGGTGCGCCCGCCGATGGTGACCTGCCTCTCCTCCATGGCCTCGAGGAGGGCCGCCTGCACTTTGGCTGGCGCGCGGTTGATCTCGTCGGCGAGCAGGATATTGGTGACAACTGGCCCGAGACGGGGCACGAACTGTCTCCCGTCGGGATCGAACACCTCGGTGCCGGTGAGGTCGCCGGGGAGCAGATCGGGCGTGAACTGGATGCGCGTGAACGCACCTCGAACCGCGGCCGCGAAGCTGCGCGCGGCGAGCGTCTTCCCGAGCCCCGGCACGCCCTCGAGGAGGACGTGCCCTTCGCAGAGCGCGCCGAGCAGCATGTGCTCGACCAGCGTTCGCTGCCCGATCACGGCGCGGCCGACCTCCGCGAGCAGCGCCTGACAGCGTGCGCTGTCCCTGACGGCCCTTTCCCGGACGTCCGCAGTCTCCGACATTGGGCGCCTCCGGGGTGCCTCCAAGCAAGGCGCGTGCCCGGTTTCCGCTTGAGCGACAGCAATTTCTCCTTGATGTTGCCTGCCGAATTGGCGCATCGCCCCTTGACTTCGCGCGGCCGGAGACTACAATTCACGGGCTGGAGCGACGCGGGGTGGAGCAGTCCGGTAGCTCGTTGGGCTCATAACCCAAAGGTCGCAGGTTCAAATCCTGCCCCCGCAACCATACAATGTACGACCTCCTCCTTGGTGAGGAGGTCTTTCATATTCAGCCCAATACGAATCTCAACCGGTTGACTCACCCCGAACTCCGGGTGGGCCGTGGCCATCTCCTCGACCGAGAGTCCGTGCCTGGCGGCGTGCTGCGGCGTCAGCTTCTTGATCGAAAGGCCGCACAGAGGGCAGCGAATCCCTTGCCTGTGTCCCTTGGTGTTTGAGAGGGGGTGCACGAGGATGCGCCCGACCATCGCGGCGAGAAACTCGCGGGCCATGTCGAGGTCGGTGTCGAGGACCTTGTCAAGGTTCTCGAGGGCATCCTTGATGAGTCCTGTGTCGATTGTGAGGCACTTGGTCTGACGCTCGAGTGCGGTGATGGCCTCGCGGCACTCCTTGAGTTTCGAGTGTTCCTGGGCAATGAGCCCGGTGACATAGTGGAGCATCTCCTTGTCGAGTGCCATTCGTGAGGCGTTGGCAACGCGGTTCTTGACACTGGCTTCGAGCCGGGAGACCTCGTTACGAAGATCAGCCAGCTTGTCCTCGTTGCCTCCTGAGGCCAAGATCCGATTCACCTCCAACTCGAGGTCCTTGATCTTGGGCAAGAGTCGCTCCCTTAGGGCTCTGATTACCAGGGCCTCGAGAGATGGTCTGCTGAAGCGAGTGGTGTTGGCGCAAATCGCCTTCTCAAAGTAGGCGGGACAGGAATAGGAGTGGCCGCTTAGAGTCATTCGGCGTCCGCAGTCGCAGTAGACCAACCCAGAGAGAAGATGGGTCTTCTTGCTGAGGACTCGCCTTTCTGCAGTGATACGGGATCGATTTGCGATTCTCTGTTGGACTTGCTCCCAGAGATCCTGCTCCACGATGCGCAATTCCGGCCTCTCGGTCACCGTCCAGTCGGTCTCTGGGCGCTCGCGGTAGTTCCGCTTGCCAGTGTCTGGGTTCTTGACCCACTCGTAGCGGTTGAATGTGAAGCGGCCCACATAGGCTGGGTTGCGGAGCATATGCCAGAGGACGTTTGGGCTCCACGTTTTGCCCCCGGCGCGTGTGGTGTTCAGGTCCTTGGCTATCGCCTTCTCGCCTTCCCCAGCGGCGAAGCGACGGAAGATCTGCCGCACGAGCTCTGCCTCTTCGGGGTCGATCTCACGCTTCATGGCTGACTCGCGGTCATTGGGGTCGACTGGGACCGAGCGAAGGCCGAAGAGTCGGCCCCCAGTACTCATGCCGCGAGCAAAGCAGCCGTCAAGCCCACGTTTGGTTTGTTCGCGAAGGTTGTCGATGTAGACCTCATTGAGGAGGCCCTTGACCGCCACCTGGACCTTCGAGGGTCTTTCATTGGTGTCGATGCCGTCGACCACGGAGATAACACGGAGCTTCCTGAACTTGAGCCGCTTGATGAAGGTGTGGGTGTCCCCGATGTCACGGGAGAGCCGCGAGAGATCATCGACGATGATGCCGTCGAAGCCCGGGTTGGATGAGAACGCTGCATCCATGAGGCGTTGGAATCCACTGCGATTGGCCACCGATACGCCGGAGACTGCACGGTCCTCGAAGGTGGCCGCAATCGTGTGCCCGTTCTGGCGTGCCCACGACTCGCAGCGCCGATGCTGATCCTCGATGCTGCTGTCGGACTGGAGCTCTGAGGAGTAGCGGCCGTAGAACGCGAGGTTGAGGCTATCGCGGTTTGGCTGGTTCGACATGTCGGTCACCCCGTGTGGTTGCCGGGTCGCGCTCGAGCCAGAGGACGATCAGCCGCGCCAGAGGAACGAGAGCTGAGTGCCCTACCTTCCCTGACCTCAGACTGGTCGGCTTGGCGACAGACTTGCGCGGCTTGGCGGATGCCACTGTGGGCCACCTCCTCGGATCGAAGGTGGGGCCACATAACCCGGTTCAAAGGGATGGCAGCGTGCTTTTCGGAGGTCATTCGCCAGAGTCCCGGACTTTCCCGCAGAATCACGGGACCATGGCAGAGACCGGACGCTGCCGGTCCGCATCGGCGTGGCTTTCGAGTCGCTCGCCCGCGTCGATGAGCGCCTCCACGACGCGTTGAGACACGGTGGGGTACCCGGCCAGGTGCTCGTATCGCCCGAAGCGGAGGCGGGCCGAGACCAGGGCAAGATCGCGCACCTCGTGCGGTGGAAGTGAGAAGACAGGGAACAGCGCTAGCTCGAGCTCCTCCCCAACGACCGCGGGGCGGACGGCGAAGTGAAGGTCCGCGAGATCGTCGGAACCCGAGTCGTACTGCAGGAGCAACCAGTTGAGTTCCCTTCCCAGGACTGCGTTCCCCTGGTGCAGGGGGATCACCTGCGGGCGCAGATCCTGGCAGGACTGGTCGAGCACCTCGCGGAGCAAACGGCAATAGAGGTCGAGGACAGTGCTCTTCTCCAACGGCGCCTTGAAGCGGTTGGCGTTGAGCGTCTCCTTGTCGCTCACGAGTGCCCGGTACCGATCGGCCGGGAGGCGGGCGAACTCGGCCATCGCCTGCTCCCACTGCTCCGGCGTGGTTGGAAGGCCGTTCGCGCTGCGCGTCTCGACTAGGAAAAGGAGCGAGGAAGACGCGGACAGCGGGGGATCTGAACCAACGTTGAGGAGCCGCTGCTCGCGCTCGTGGATGGTGCCGAGCTCAGGGTAGCGGGGGTCACGCCAGTCGGAGAGCGCGACTGCGCGAAAGGCAGCATACAGGGCAAGCGCGAGGTCCCGATCGCGGGAATCCGTGAGAATGATCAGGCGGCTGGCCGCGAGCAGCATTTCCTCGGCCCGCTTCGAGGTTCCCTCCATCATGTAGCGTCCCGCCTGCTGCAGGAGGCCGCCCTGCTGGTCACCCCACGCCAGGAACCACCCCTTGAGCGTGTCGAACTCGTCATCATCCTGGTGGAGATTGAAGTTGGTCTTTGCCAAGATCTCCCGGGCAGCGCTGACCAATTCGAGGTTTCCGGGTGCAAGGAGGATCGCCTCGCGTGCGGCAACAGCAGCGAGGAACAGGTCGCCGCTGATGAAGTAACGGCGGGAGCGGACGACCAGACCGAATGCGCGAACCTCGTCGGCATACTGGCCAGAGCCCGCCAGGAGCGCGGCCGCCGAAATCAGGTGCTGGCAGAGGGATTCCTCTTCGGCGCAGCGGCTGAGATCGAGTGCCGTCGCGATCCACGCGACCTTGAGATCTTCGCCGACGCCATCCCAGTCGACCTGGGCAAGCTCGACGAGACACTGGGCCAGGTCGCGGGCAGCGAGGCCGTCCGCCGCCTGGCCGGCTTTTCTTGTGTACCTCGCGATCTCGGTGATGGCGAGTCGGCAGCAAGCTAGGAGCGCCGAAGCGCGCTCAGCCGCGAGGTGGTCGACGTCGAGGCGCAGGAGTTCGCGCCAGAGTGTCATCAGGCGGGAGAGGCGCTCTGGCAAGTTGGCGCGCGCGACGAAGGGATCGAGCGCGCTCAGGTTCGGCGGAGCCGGAGGTGACCACGCAACCAGAGACGATGGCCGGGGCCGAGTCACTCTCGTTTTCGCGTCGGAGGACTTCCTGGCCATACGGTTCTCTCCTTTCTGCTCATCCTCGCTACGCACAAGTTCCGCGGAGGAAGTCAGTAGCGGCGCGGATGGCGAAGTCGGAGTTCTTATTGGGGTGCCAAACCCGGTCGAGCTGCAGGGGTAGCACGATTGACTCTGCTTGCGGCCCGCGGACCCAGAGCTGCGGAGGCGCCTGTGGGAAGCCCATGGGGAAGTGCACCTCGATGGTGCGGATGTGACCGGGCGTGGGCTCGACGTTGCCCTCGAAGACCAGCAGGGTGTCGTTTTCGATGCGCACCGTGACCTGTTCGAGCTTGCGGCGGGCGAGGGCGAGCTCTTCGTGATAGCGACTAGGGTCTGCCTGCCACCAGGGTGGTGTACGGACCATGTTGACGACGAGAGTCCGCTCGCACGCGTCGCGCAAGGCGAGCAGGGCCGGGTCAGGGGCGAACTCGAGGACCGAGTGGAGCGCCTGCAGCGCCGTGTCGACGTTGTTGGGCTGGTACCTGATGATCCCGTTCATGGTGACCTCCTATCGGACGAGGGGTGGGAGCGAGACTGGCCCGTTCTTGGGCCCCGGCTCGGAGTGCAGGGGGCGGCCGGGAGCACCGCTGTCTTCCTGAATCCCGTGGGGGATCTCGGCATACTGCGCTTGCTGGGCGTGCTGCTGCTCGATCTTACGGACTCGCTCGCCCGCGGTCCGCATTGCCTCCGTCAGTTTCTTGAAAAGCGAGCCAAGGAAGGTGAGCTCCGCATCCCACTGATTCGAGGCGGTGAGGAACTCGCCGTTGTAGCGTCCGAAGTTCGTCCGGCGAAGCGACCGGAGCTGGCGCTCGTCGACCCCCATCGCCCGCTCGATCTCTCCGGCCAGGCGTGCGGCCTGGGCGAGGAGCATGTTGACCTTCTGTCGGTGCTCGGCGACCGCCCTGGTGGCCCTCGCCTCCTCCTCCTTGTAGCGCTCAGCGAGCGCGTTGAAGTGCGAGACGGTAGCCGGGGTTGGATTCGAAAAGTAGGCGATAGCTGTCGGCATGCGGGCAGCCTGCTGCTTGTTGGAGAGCACTGCGCCGAGGCAGGCGTCGAGAGCGGACACCTCGGCGTTCAGGGCCGAAACCACCCGCTCGACCTCACGTTCCCAGTCAACCTTTGACTTGCGCTCGGGGGCCCCGTAGCTCATGAGTTCTCCTCCTACCTGATGGGGACGAGTAGAACGACGCGAGACGCCAGCGGAGTGTCCCAGGCGTCGGCCGCAGGTCGCCACCTGGTGCGTTCTGCAGCCTCGCGGAAGCGGGCGCGCACGAACTCGGACAAGGGGAAGCGCGCCTCGACGAGAAGGACATGCGGGCTCCCGGTGGGATCGACGATGAGGTGAACTGAAACGTTCTCACCCCGGTAGGGGGCGAGGAACGACCTGAGGCAGTCGGGGTAGTAGAGGGGGCGGAGCAGCTCTGCTTTCCTGGCGAGAGCGGTTGCCGACACCGTGATGCCGTAGGAGAAGGTGGGGACGGGGTCGGACTGCGGTTGAACGGGCACCGGCGCACGCAAGTCGTGCCTCGACGGCACGGGCGGGCGAGCAGGAACCAGGACGTCGCTGCGGGGAGGAGATCTCCGGGCACTTGTCTTGATTGGGGGCGACGAAGACAGCCGACGACCCGGTAGCGATCGCGCAGGCGTCGTGGGGGGGGAGGTCGTGCTGGCGGCGCGGCTGGTCGGCGAGCGTGGAACGTTCTTGGTCGAGGCGGCATCAGGCAGCTGTGCGGTCTTGAAGAGGGTGAGCCCGATGGCAAGTCCAGCCAGTGCGGCGGCAAGAGCGACAAAACGTGCCAGGCGCGAGGGCGTCGGAGGATGGAGGATGGGTCCTGGGGGAAGTGGCAATCCGTTGTTTGGGACACCTGGCGGGCCTGCCGGCTGGGGTGGAGCGGCAGCCGGCGCTGGGCAGAAATCGTCCTCGTCGTCGCCAATGATTTCGATCGGCTCAACATCGATGACATCGGAGTCATCCATCCCTGCAGCAGTGCTCGGGCGTGCACCACTTTGGCGGACTGCGGCATCTTCGGGGTCATGATCGGGCGAGGAGGCACGGTCGCCTGCTGCCGGGCGGTCGGAGGCTGATTCCCCTGCCGGGCCTGCGCCGGTGGCGAACGGGGCGGCTGGGTTGGGCTCGGCTTTGGAAGGGACTGGCCGGCACCTGAGCACGGAAGCGGCGAACGGAAGGGTGACGGGATCTGCTCGCCGAGCTTGCCGATCTTCCCGACGGTGTTGAGCACCTCGCGGAGAAGGTCCTCATCGGTCAGTTCCTCGGCGCTTCGGCCTGGGAAGCGGCGGAGATACTCGCCCTTGAACTCTTCGATCTCCTGCGCCGCGATCTGCTTGAAGTCACGGCTCATGGCATCGCCGGATTCAAGCTGCTCACTGTCAATGAGGATCGTCGTGGGTCGCGGCAGCCAGCGGCCATCCGCGCCCACGTTCGAGAAGAGGCCCAGCTTGCCGGGCACGTTGACTGCCGAACCGTCGGGCAGCGTCTTCTCCCAGCCCGCGATGTAGTCAAAGACGAGCTTGGAGACGTTGGTGTTGTTGCACACGACGATGAAAACGGGCGGAGTGTGGCCCCGCTCGCGCGCCTCAGCGTTTGCGCCCCAGAGCGCGAACGCCTTCTCGTAGTTCCCGTAGAGGCTCTGGAGAGCGCCTTCCAGTTCGGTCGGGAGCTTGGGCTCACCCTTAACCGCCTCCGTCCCTCGGCCCTTCTTCGGCAAGCCGTCGCGGATGCGGGTCCAAAGCTCGCGGTACATCGGCTGCTCACCGGTCATTGCGTCGTCCGCCACCGGGACGCGAGGCACCTTGACGATTCCTGACTCGATCGCATCGATAAGTGAAAAGTCCGAAACGACCCACGGGAAAAGCGTGCCCTCGCGGTAGCCGGAGCCGCGGAGGTAGAAAGGGGTCGCGGACAGGTCGAAGATGGTCTTGACGCCGACCTTGGCGTTCACCGCCTCCAGGCCAGTGATCCAGACGCGCGCCTCTTCGCGACATTTCTCGGCTTCGCGCCGCTCCTCCCCCTTGAGCCTCTCGACGTCTTCGTCCTCGTCAGCTGCCTTTGGCCTATAGCAGTGGTGTGCCTCGTCGTTGATGACAACGACCCCCCGCTTTGTCCCGAGCTCGCGGCAGACGCGGCGAACCATCTGCTCTGGGGTTTCGGTGAAGGCGTCGCCGTTGCCGCCCTGTCGAAGCAGTGCCTTAGTCAGCTTGCCCGCAGGTGTGGTCTCCTGCTGGCGGAGGGCATGGAAGTTCGTGATCGTGATCTTGGCCTTGCCCAACTCGGGCATGAGGTCGGCCGGGACCACGTCGAGCTGGCGGTAGTAGTTGCCCGGGTCGCTCGGCAGGAGCACGCGCAGCCGATCGCGGATGGTGATGCCGGGAGTGACGATCAGGAAGGCATCCGCAAACCGTGCATCCTGCGCGTTGGCGAGCTTGTTGAGCGTTTGCCAGGCGATGAGCATCGCCATGACCACGGTCTTGCCCGAGCCGGTCGCCATCTTGAAGGCAACGCGGTAGAGGGTCGAGCCGCTGTCCTCGGCTGCCCTCCGGAGGTCGTTTTCGATCCAGGCGTCGCCGTACTTGTGGGCGATTTCTCCAAGGTAGATCGCGGTCTCCAGCGCCTCGATCTGGCAGAAGAAGAGCCGGCGGTCACGGCCATCGCGGGTCCAGTAGTCGAGGAGCGCACGCGTGGTCTTGGTCATGCCGACGTGTTTGCCCTGGCGCCACCGTGTCACCCGTTCCCTGACCTTGTTGATGAACTCGTTTTCCTTGCGGCGTTCCTCGAGCCACTCGGTCTCGAAGAGCACACGCTGGCCTCTCTTCTTCGGGCTCGCGATGGGGACGAAGTACTCGCTTTGGCGCCGGCCGAGGATGATCTCGTCGGTGATGCCATCCTCGCCAAACCGAAAATGCCGCTGCGGCTCGTCGAACGGCGAGTTGATGACCGGATTCTCGATGACGACGCTCTTCGCTGGCATCCTTCAGACCTCTCGCTCGTCTCTCGGCGTTGCCAGATCCGGCCGACCACACCGCGCACTGTCTGACAGGCGACAATTCACGATTCGCAAGTCTAGACCAGTCGCCCGGCGTTAGCGCCGACCCAGTGGGCGACGCGGTTTGGCGGCGGCGCCTCACTCCAGGTGTTCACCAGAGCTAGGCCAGGTGTGCGAGCTTGGCTGCGAGGTGGTACACCGACCACCCGTCACCGGTTACGAACACCTTCGGCTTTGCCGACGCGGCGTCCTGGTGGATCTCGATGCCGTCCGTGTACGGGTCGAAGGCCACGATCTTCGCGTACGCGATGCGGAAGGCGCTCTTTGAACAATGAAAGTAGATGTGCTTGTCCGTCAGCCCGAGCGCTCCCGAGCCAACCTGCGACATGAACGAGGTCACGACCGGCCGGCCTTTGAAGGCCGAGGTGCGGTAGTAGAGCCCCTTTGCCAGTCTGACACTGAACCCTTGGCTCCCGCCGACATACTCTGTCCGCGTTCGCTGTTCGTAGCACACTGCATGAAACAGCCACGCGAGCTGTTCCTTGGGCTGGAGATTGAACGGCACATCGCCGGTGAGGTGCATCCGGTCAGGGAACTTGCCCTCGTCCAGGTCTCGAAGTGCGCCAGCAACAGCGATCCGCTGTTGCCATGAATGGGCATTCAGGTCTTCCTGCGTCAGGTGGAAATCATGGGCGTACTTCCCAAGGAGGTTCTCTTCCTCCCTGGTCAGCACACCGCGGTCAATGGCCGTCTCGGCTCCTTTCTCCCACGCAGCCACAAGGAGCTGCTTTAGACGGTCTTTTGGTAGCCACGCGGAGGCTGAGATCTTCTCGACTTCTTGGACCGCGTTCGTGAGGCTATCGGGTTCCTCAGTGCCCTTGAGGGCAAGCGCCCAGACTGCCTTCTCCCCTTCCTCATGCTTCTGCCTGCACTCGGCGTGCTCCTTCTTGAACAACCCGGCTTTGTCCCCACAGAAAATGCACTGGCCCATAGGCAGTCGCTCCTGCCCTCCCTTCGCATTGTAGTGCCCGCTGACGTGCCCCCGAAATCGGTTTAGGTCCGCGACTGGTTGACCAAGAAAGGGATGCTGCAGCTCTCAGTGCCGCCTATTCTGAAGTGGCGAAGTCCCGAACCCAATCGAGTCAAGGATCTCCGGTCGCCTGGTCAGCGGTCGGACCTCTCCTCCTCTGATTTTGGCCCAGGTTGGTGACGCCCGAGCAATGGGGATGGACCACGCGCGATCGGTGGTGGCGTACGACCGCCTCGACTCGGTCGGCCGCACGATCGGTATTCGCGATGATTTGCCGCTGCCAAAGGCGGACTACCGTCCAACCCTGCTGTCGGAGCTGTGTGCGGAGCCGCTGGTCGCGCGCCACGTTCCCCTCGATTTTGGTAAGCCACCAGTCAGATAGCTTTGAGCGCCATCGGCTGAGCTGGTACCCATGCCAGAATTCGCCGTCGACGAAGACGGCCACCCGTGCCGCGGGGAAGACGATGTCAGGTGTTCCTGGGAGTGTCCTCACGTGCTTGCGGAAGCGCAGCCCACGGCCGAAGAGCGACTTGCGGAGGAGGAGTTCTGGGCGTGTGTCCTTGCTGTGGACACGGGACATCGCGTAGCTTCGCTGGGGTGGCGTGAGGTTGTCAGTCATCGTCGGGCGTGCCCGCCATGGCGGTGCGGGCCGGGGAAGAGAGGTCGCAGCCGCAGCGACTCAGGTAGCGAATGATGCTGGCGGCGTGGCGCCGGATAAACTCGGGTGGCAGCGCGTTCCCGATCAGCTCCGCGACGCGGTACTTACCCTGCGACATGGTAAACGTGTACCTGGGCGGGAAACTCTGCAACAGGGCGGCTTCCCGCGGCGTGATCGAGCGGTGCTGCTCGGGGTGGAGGAACCGGCCCTTCGACGGGTTGACGCACCCGCCCGTGATCGTCGGCGCCACGTCCTGCCACGCCATGCGGCCGTAAACATCGTAGAAGCCTTCGATCCGTTGATGGCACTTGAGCTGGAAGGCCAACCCGACGTCCGTCCGGCTCCCGCCGTCCGGTGGGATCCGCTCGATGAGCGCCACAACCGCCGCACTCCGCCTCTCGGGAATTCCGTGCAACGGGTCACGCGACCGCGCAGGCGCTGGGAGGTGCCCGATGGCATCGAGGACGCAACGGTGCTGGCGCGACCGCCGACCGAAAGGGATCTTCCCGTGGAGACCAGCGAGGAGGATTAGCCGGCGCCGGCGTTGCGGAACCCCATAGTTGGCCGCGTCGAGCACCGCGGCCGAGACCGTGTAACTGAACGACTCGAGGGTTGACACGACCGAAGCCATGCGGCGGTCGGCGGCGAGCCCGGGGACGTTTTCCAGCATGGCGGCGCGAGGCCGAAACGCTTCGACGAACCGCAAGAAGTCGAAGATGAGGTCGTTGCGGTCGTCTGCAACCGACGAACGGTTCCGCGTGCGGATCGATGAGAACCCTTGGCAGGGCGGGCACCCGGCCAGGAGATCGAGTTCACCGACCCGGAGCCCGAGATCGGCCATCATCTGCTGTGCGTCGAGCGTGCGGATATCGGTCTGCCATACGTGGACGCCAGCATGATTCGCCTGGTACGTCTCGACCGCGAGTGGGTCGATGTCGACCGCGGCGAGCACGTCAAACCCGGCTTGCTTCAACCCGAGAGACATTCCGCCGCAGCCCGAGAAGAGGTCAATCGCCGTATGGCGCCCAGGCCGTCGGCGAACCGTCCCTGCTTTCATTGGTCGGCCCCTCATCGCTCAAAGCTGAACGAGAACCAATAGGCGCCAGCGGGGAACCAGATCTGAGGCCACCAAACCTCGACCTGGTCCCCCGCGGCCTCCTGGCGGAACAGGAAGAGGGTCGGGCCGTCGGGTCGGGCGAGCGCCTCCTCGCCGCTGTCGTGGATACCCTGCGTCTCGCGTCTGGGCGTCTTGAGCCGTCGACCGCGGCGGACGACGATGTACGCGCGCTCGCCGAAGAGGTCCGGCGTAGCGAGGGCCTTCACCGCAGCTTGGATGATCTGCGTGTTCCATGCGCCGGTCCCGTATTTCGGGTCGGGTTTGCAGTGGCCGAGGAGCTCGATGAGGAAAGCGGGGGGTACTCCGCGTGCGTCGCCGTCAGCGGGAAAGCTCTGGAGCAGCCGATCGAGCGCCTCCGTCTCCTGTCGAACGTCTGGTGTGCGTACGGGGTAGGCTGGGTTGTAGAACTTGCCGGCGACGTAAACGCCAATGTTGCTCGGTTCGAGCACGTTGCTTCTCGTGGCCTGCAGCGGCGACTGGAGGAAGAGACCGACGGCATCGCCGTTGGGGTACTGTGTGAGGTGGTCACGGAGCGCACTCTCCATCTGGTGGATCGTGCGGAAGTGCTCCGCGAGGTTGTCGGGGAGAAAGAGGCGCGTTACGCCGAGGTTCATTTCCCTGTAGCCGTACATCCGGGCATGCTGTAAGACGGTGTCAGAGTTAGGTTTCTTCGGGTTGCGACCGTAGTAGCTGACGATGAGATTTGGGATCGTTACTCCGCGGCCGAGCTTGTTGCCGCCGACGAAGATGCTGAACACGTGGTCGAGGTTGATTGCCTCCTTGGTTGAGGAGTCAATGAGCTTGATGTTTGCACCCGGAAGCAGAAACTTCACCCGCGCCAGGACCGCATCGAATGGCGGAAGTCCAGGGTCGGTGCGGAGCAGATCGTCGTACGCTACCCGCAGCTGCTTGACCAGCCGCTGGGCCTTCGTGCTCTGCCCGTCGCGCAGGACCGCCGCCGTCTCGCTCTTGAACCGATCGATCAGGTCGACCACGTGCTTGTGGTCGATCTTCGCGTGGCTGACGTGGCAGAGGAAGGCGAACGACTCGGCGGGGTGACGTTGGTTCTGCGCCGCCGCACCGACCAAGAACGTGAGAAGCGCCCTGCGCAGGCCCTCTGGAATGCCGGCCTCGGCACTCGCCGAGCGGGCGCTGGCGGGTTGGTAGTTCGATCGCAGCTGGTCGACCTCGTCGAGCTCCACCGAGGCTAGCAGAGGGCTGTCGGGGGCGAAGAAGCGGTCGCCCCCGACGTACCCTTCGCCGGGCGTTGTCATGACCGTGAACGACGGGCGATACGGATGATCGGGGCGTTGGAGGAAAAGGGCCTGTGGGGTCGCGGTGACCTGCAGGTACGTGTTGACCGGGAAGAATGCCCGCAGCTCGTTGATGGCGTCGTTGATCGCACTGTACCGGCCGTCGTCCTTGCTGGCGTATGTATTGAGGCTGGCCTGGTCCGCCTCGTCGTCCACGATCAGCGTCGGCAGGCCCTTCGCTCCGTGAATGCCCGCGCGCTTAAAGGCTTCGAGGAGGCCGCGCAGAGTGCTGCCGTTCTTGGAGCAGACGACGGCGAATGGCACGCTGCGGATCTGTCGGGCGAAGGACGTGGGGTCGGTCCACCCTCCCTTTCCTACGACCGTGAGGCCGCGGAGCGCACGCCGGATGCGGTCGAGCGTCTGGCCGTAAAGCGGGTTGATGTCGGACGTGAGGATGATGAGGCACTCAAATCCGTTGTCGGCCGCCATTGCGGAGGCCACGATGATGACGCTTGTCTTCCCGCTCTGGATGAGACCGTAGAGGAGGCCGTCGCTCGGATCGCTGGGCGGGCCGCCGTGCGGGTCGACCGCGGCGGTGAGGATTTCCGTGCCCTTGGCGACCGCCTGGGTCTCGGCCCTTGCAGAGTTCAGGTCGGGGCGCAAGGCGGCGAGCGCCTCGTTCGTGTGTTGCCCACCGTAGGTGATGGATCGCGTGCTCATGGTCCTGTCGGTGTCTCCTCCAGTTCTGCTTCCTCCTCAACTTCTGATGTCTCCGCGAAGAGCAATGTCGGCCAGCGTTGCATCGCGACCTTCCGGTCGAGGGCGCCCTTCGCGCCTGAGACGGTGTAGCGCTTGTGGAACTGGCGACGGACGCTCACCCAACCGGGCGATCCGCCAAGAATCGCCTCAAACTCAGGCGCGCTCACGGCGCAAACGCCATCGCCGCCGCAGACGAGGCCGATGCAGACGAAGGAGAACTCCGCCCGCACGGCCGCGAGCCGTGCGAGATCTAGGCCCGACGCGCTGAAGCCCCAGGGGCCACGCTTCTTGGTGGTGTACTTCAAGTAGACGAACAGAGCGTCGTTCACAACGTAGCCGCAGGGATGCTTGCGCACGGTCGCGCAGCGGCTGTCGTCGAGCAAGCGAACGAGCGCGGCACCGTGGTAGAAGGCGGTCTCGTCGATCATGTGGTGTGGGGGCAACACCCCCACGAACAAATCTAGCACGATCCGCCATCCGTGTATCTCATAGAGCGCGCGAAAGGTGAGTCGCACAGCACTGTTAGGTGTGTGATTTCGTGTGTCAGGTACACCCAGGCCAGTCTGCCCCTCGTTGCGCTTTCGGAAGGAACTTGTTGATGTCCCGCAGGAAGCGAGACATAGCTAGATTGACCTGATGGCTTTGTCCCGGTGCGATTGTCAGGCCGAGGTGCGCTGCATCGCCTCGTCTCGTTCCTCTGCCGCGGGAAAGCACCAAGGTCCTCTTGGATCGAGTGATGGAGACGTAGAAAAGCCTTCGTTGCTCTTCTTCATACTCAAGGTCCGTGCCTGGATACTCGTCACGGCGTGCCCCGGGGATTGCCTCATCGCACAGGCCGAGGACGTAGACGTGGTCTGCCGTGACTCCCTTGGCGCCCCAGAGCGTGGCCACCCGGATATCCGCGGTCTCGTCAGGAACGAAGGGCTCTCGCGTCGCAATCTGGTACCTGAGCCTTCGGGCGACTTCCCGTAGCCAGTACTGAGGACCGGCTTGTGGTTTCAGGCTCTTGAGCTCCTCAAGCATCGCGCCGGCCTTGGACGAGCAAAGCTGCATATCGAGTGTGGTTGTCTCCGCGTCTTCGGTATCTGGTGTGATCCATTGTTGAGGATCGAAGAGCTGTCCGATAAGTGTGTGGCCATCGTCACTGTCCCACACGATCGCCGCGCTTAGCTCAACGAACCGTTTTGCACGCTCCCACACGTTCTTACCACCCTCGCCCGGTGGCTTGATGGGTGCACTGGCTACCTGGGTGATCGTCTCTGCGGTGATGTTGTCCCCGCAGGCGGTGAGGAGCTTGAGATAGGCGTCGGAGTTTCTTCGCGGAGGCTTGTAGTTCTTGCCAGCGGAGGAATTCTGGTAGCCGAGCCAGGCCCGCCACGTTGGTAGATCTGGATCGACGAGCAAGCAGAACAACAGGAACGCTTCCCGCGCGGCCCAGGTTTCCAGGAGGCTCTCCGAGAAACTCAGCTCCACCTTAAGGTCTGGTGCTATCGCAGCGACCTGATCGCGGAGCCAGTACCCAAACTGCCGACGAGTGACCATCACAAGGTGCCGGTCCGTGGAGTGTGCGCGGAAACTCGCCACGACCGCATTAGCCATACCCCGAGCCTCGCCTTGTGGCGAATCCCAGACGACAACGTGAGTATTCGCGGGAATACTGCTGCACGGGACCATGGCCTTGGCGGAGTAGAGGCCCATCAACTGATTCGCGGCATGGACAATATCAGCGGGGCAGCGCTGGCACTCTGTCATCTCAATGTCTGTGACCGAGCCAACTGTGGGACCGAGAAGGTGTTTCAGTTTCGCCAGGCCTTCTTGATCGTTGCCCCTGAACCTATAGATCGACTGTCGAGGATCGCCCAGAACCACAAGCTGGCCGCCGTGACGTCTCAACATGAGAACCAGCTCCTGCTCGCCAGGTGTGAGGTCCTGGAACTCATCCACGATGACGTGGCGATAGGAGGGGACCAGCAAGTCGCCTCCACTGAGCCTGTCGAGTAGAAGTCCTGGGAGGTCGCCAATCAGTCCCGCATGATGTCGGGTGAGCCACTGCCGAACTGCTTGCCATAGAGCCATGTGCTCCGCGTGTTTTGCTTCGTGGTCGCGAAGCGCCTGCTCGGCCTTCTTGTGTGTCCCATAAGAATTCTGCAGGTCAGGAAACGCTGTCAACACGTCGTAGAGCATCGCCTCGCGCTCGTGAGGGAGGAGGATCCGCAGCGGCGAGCCGACGACTGTTGCCGGCCACGAGAAAGCGAGTGTTTTTGACATTGCGCCGGTCAGCTGGTGAGGCGAGTGGACGTGATCGCTGGTTGTGTCGGTTGTGTCGGAGCGAGGTTTGCGGTCGCGCA
>JBEKAA010000036.1:0-31147 GCA_050018455.1 Thermoanaerobaculaceae bacterium
GGTATCTGGCGACTCCGCTACCCCCTTGCACGAGTGGGGGGACACTTCATCCTCAAGCCATACCTCGGCAGACAGACGTTGAGTCACACCCCACCCGTGGCAATAATCATACGGACAGACGGTGGCGGGCTTCGGACACCATCGGGTCCACCGAGAGCGCCGAGGGTTCGAGCCTATACTGAGCGCAGGTCAGCCAATTGGGCCGGGTGGGGAGCGATGACCAGGGAAACGGTTCCACGGAATCAGGCGGATGGCCTTGGTGCGTCTCGTGCCGCCGGCCTCCCCGGAGCCGCGCCGCAGCCTGCGACCGGTGACGGAGGGAAGACATACACGACCGGCGTGGAGTCGGCGGTGGGCGCGGCCTGGACGAAGGTCCGCCGCTCATTGACGTGGTGGCTGGCCTCGGGGCTCCTGGCGTTGGCTGCTTTCGGCCTGTGGTTCGGCCGGGTCCTCGCCCCGCGGGAGCGAGCCCGGTTCATTAGTCGCTGGCGCGACCAGCTCTCGGCGATGGCGGATGATCGCAGTGGCGCGGTCGAACGTTGGGTCGGGGAGCGGTTCGGCGATGCCACGTTGGTGGCCGCCTTTCCAACCGTCGCCGGCATGGTGGGCGATTCCGCGGGCGAGGAAGCGTTGCGGTCGAGTGCAGACACCCGGGCCCACCTCGACGCAATCCTGAGGTTGGTCATGGCTCAAGCCGACTATCTCGGCGTGGTGGTGCTGGCGGCCGATGGGCGGCCCGTGGCCGGAGTCGGCCAGGATCGTGAGCCCGATGCGGCCGATCTGGAGCTGGCGCGAGAGTGCTTGAGGGCGGGCCGGCCGCTCACGGGCATCGACCTCCACAACGGGACGAAACCGGTCGTCCACTTCGTTGCGCCGATCGTCGGCAGCGCTTCGGCGCAGATGACCGGCGCGGTCCTCCTCATTTCGGACCCGGAAAGCTGGCTCTATCCCTTCCTGGGCGACCAAACCGTGCTTACCGACACCGCCGAGACCGTGCTCGTGCAGAGGGACGGCGACGCCGCGGTGTTCGTCACGCCGCTGCGCCACAGCACGGCGAAGCCGCTCACCCTCCGGCGGCCGCTTTCGACGCCCGGGTTCGCGGCGACGGTCGCACTCGGGGGCAGCGAGGAGTTCGGCGAGTACGTGGACTACCGCGGCGCGTCCGTGCTCGCATGCGCCAGACACGTCCGGGGAACGCCGTGGGGCCTGGTCGTCAAGGTGGACCGCGACGAGGCGCTGGCCGGGTACCGGCGCTGGCTGGCGGGAGCGCTCGCGGGGCTCGCGGCAGCGCTCCTTGCCGTGAGCGGGTTGGGCTACGGGATGTGGCACCGCTACCGGGCGCTCGCCCGCGAGGCAGCGGCCGGGAACGAACGGCGACTGGCCGAGATGGTCCACGAGGCCAACGACGCGGTGTTCGTGCTTTCGGTCGAAGGCAGGGTGCTGCAGGCGAACCTGCGCGCCGAGGAGCTGTACGGGTACTCGGCGGAGCAGTTCTTCGGGATGTCCGTGGCCGACCTGCGCGCCCCCGAAACGCGAGATGGCGTCGTGGAGGCGGTGCGGCGGGCCGTCGAGGACGGGTCGCTGCTCATCGAGACCGTGCACCGGCGTCGCGACGGCTCGACGTTCCCGGCCGAGGTGAGCACTCGCCGCGCCGAGGTTCGGGGTCAGCGGTTCCTGCTCGCAACGGTACGCGACATCACGCCGCACAAGGTCGCCGCGGCGCGCATTCGCTCCCTCAACCGCATCCTGCGGACGATCTCCGAGATCAACCAGCTCATCGTCCGCGAGCGCGACCGGGATCAGATGCTGAAGGAGGCGTGCCGGATCCTGGTCGAGCACGGCGAGTTCCGGATGGCGTGGGTCGGTTTCGCCGACGAAGCGAGCGGGACGGTCATCCCGGAAGCATGGGCCGGCCACGAGGACGGATACCTGGGCTCCGTCACGATCCGCTTCGACGACACGCCGCTCGGAAGGGGCCCGACCGGCACGGCAATCCGCGACGGTCGCGCCATCGTCGTCGACGACTGGGAGACGGACGAGAGCGTCGCGCCCTGGCGGGAGGACGGACGCCGACACGGCTACCGTTCCTCCGCCGCGTGTCCCCTCTCGGTCGGCGGCAAGGTCATTGGGACGCTCACGGTCTACGCGGGCGAGACCTCCGCCTTCGATACCGAGGTGACCCAGCTCCTCGCCGAGCTTACCGGCGACGTCGCCTTCGCGCTGGAGGTGAGGGCCGCCGAGGCCGCGCAACGCGAGAGCGAGGCGCGCTACCGCATGCTCTTTGAGGGCGCTGTGCTGGGCGTTTTCCAGTCGACGCCCGAAGGCAGGATCATCAATGTCAACCCTGCGTACGCCAGGATGTTCGGGTTCGCGTCCCCGGCAGAGCTGATGGCCACGGTGGGCGACGTGGCTCAGGGTCTGTACGCCGTGCCCGAACGGCGGCGCGCGATCGTCGAGATGATCTTCGCGTCTCCGAACGCGATTCGAGTGGAGAACCTCTACAAGAGAAAGGATGGCTCCCTGTTCACGGGCGTGCTCCACGCTTGGAGAGTGCACGACGCCTCGGGAGCCTTCCTCCGTCTCGAGGGGTTCGTCGAGGACATCAGCGAGCGAATGCGGACCGAGGCGGCGCTGCGGGAGAGTGAGGATCGTTACAGGGATCTGGTCGAGCAGAGTCACGACCTGATCTGCACGCATGACCTCACAGGCCGGTTCCTGAGCGTCAACCCGGTCGCAGCCCGCGTATCGGGGTACTCAATCAACGAGCTGCTCACCATGAATCTGCGCGATTTTCTGGCGCCCGATGTGAAGGATCAGTTCGAGTCTTACCTCGCGACGGTAAGGGAGAAGGGCGCTGCGAAGGGGTTGATGCGAATCGTGACCAGGAGCGGCGAGAGGCGAATCTGGGAATACGACAACACGCTGCGAACCGAAGGCGTGGCAACGCCCGTGGTTCGTGGTCTTGCCCGCGACGTGACCGACAGGATACAGGCCGAGGAAGCGCTGCGGCAAAGCGAACGACGCCTGGCGGCGATCCTCAATAACGTCCAGGACGCCTACTTCCGCACCGATCTCGAGGGCCGGCTCGTGATGGTGAGCCCCTCCGCAGTTCGGATGTTTGGGTACGCATCGTCGGAGGAAATGATCGGCCGCCCGGCAGGCGACCTCTATGCCGACTCCGCCGAGCGTGATTCGGTGCTCAAGGAGCTCAGAAAGGCGGGCCGGGTCCACGATCGCGGGGGCAGGGCGCGCAAGAAGGACGGCACGGAGTTCTGGGTGTCGCTCAACACCCGGTTCTGCACGGACGGACAGGGCCGCGTGCTGGGCTGCGAGGGATTCGTCCGCGATATCACCGAGCGCAAACGGGCGGAGGAGGTGCTGCACGAGAGCCGGGAGATGCTCCGAGAATCGCAGGCCATCGCCGGCTTGGGCAGCTACGTCCAGGACATTCCCACCGGTTTGTGGAAGAGCTCGGACGTGCTCGATTCCGTGTTTGGGATCGACGAAGCGTACGAGCGTTCGGTCGACGGGTGGGCAGCCCTGATACATCCCGACGACCGCACGATGATGGTCGACTACTTCAGAGACGAAGTCCTCGGCAAGGGGCAGACGTTCAACAAGGAATACCGGATAGTCCGTCATAGGGACCAGGCCGTGCGCTGGGTCCACGGAATGGGCAAACTGGAATTCGATTCCCAGGGACGCCCCCTGAAGATGCGCGGCACGATACAGGACGTCACCGAGCGTAAGCGGGCAGACGACCTGGAGGGAGCGATCTACGAGATCTCCGAAGCCGCGCAGCAGACGGCCGGGCTCGACGACCTCTTCACCGCGGTGCATCGCATCGTCGGTCGGCTGATGGAGGCGCGGAACCTTTACATCGCCCTCTACGACTCGACCACGAATCTGCTCTCATTCCCCTATTTCGTCGATGAGGTGGACGAACGTCCGGACCCGTTCCCGGCCGAGAGGGGGGTGACGAGTCACGTCGTGCGCACCGGCCAGCCGTTGCTGGCAACCCCGGAGGTTCTGAGGGATTTCGAAGAACGGGGCGAGATCCAGCCGCTGGGTGGAGTTTCCGTGGACTGGCTCGGCGTGCCGCTCAAGGTGCAGGGCAGGCTCATCGGCGTGCTGGCGGTGCAGAGTTACAGCGGGAGCGTGCGTTATAGCGAGGCGGACAAGGAGGTGCTGACCTACATCTCCGCCCAGGTGGCGCGAGCGATCGAACACAAGCGAGCCGAGGATGCGTTGCGCGAGAGCGAGGCCCGCTTTGAACTGCTGGCCAAAACCGCACCCGTCGGGATTTTCCGGACCGATGAGCACGGCGCCACCACGTACGTCAACCGGCGCTGGACCGAGATCTCCGGATTGACTGCCGACCGGGCGCTTGGCTACGGGTGGCTGCAGGCGGTGCACCCGGAGGACCGCGACCGCCTGGCCGCCGGCTGGCGCGACTCGACCCTGGCGGAACACGAGTCGTTGGCGGACTACCGGTTCCTGCGCCCGGATGGTACGGTCACCTGGGTTGTCGGACAGGCCAGCGCCGTGTTGGACGCGGCGGGACACTTCGCCGGATACGTCGGGACGATCACCGACATTACGGACCGCAAGCGGGCGGGCGAGGCGCTGCGCGAGAGCGAAATCCGTTTTCGGACGCTCTTTGAGTCGGCCAATGATGCGATCCTCCTGATGAAGGACCGGCGGTTCGTCGACTGCAACGCGCGAACGCTGGAGGTCTTCGGATGCAACCGCGATCAGATCCTGAACCACTCCCCTGCGGAGTTCTCTCCAGAGACGCAGCGCGATGGCTCGCTCTCCGCTTCTTCAGCCCAAGTTCGGATGCAAGCCGCGCTGGCCGGTGAGCCCCAGTCGTTCGAGTGGCTCCACTGCCGCCACGACCGTTCCGTCTTCGAAACGGAAGTCTCCCTCAAGAGGATCGAGCTGAGTGGTGAGGCGTTCCTACAGGCGATCGTGAGGGACATCACCGCGCACAAGCAGGCCGACAGCCTCAGAACCGCGATCTACGAGATCTCCGACGCGGCGCAGCAAGCGGCCACGCTCGACGACCTTTTCGCCGCGGTGCATCGCATCATCGGCCGGCTGATGGAGGCAAAGAACCTTTACATTGCCCTGTACGATCCGGCAGCGGACCTCATCAGCTTCCCATATTACATTGACGAGGAAACCCCACCCTCAGCGCCGCGCCGCGGGCGGCGAGGCTTGACCGAGTACATCCTGCGCACCGGAACGCCGTTGCTTGCGACCCCGGACGTGTTCGATGACCTCGTCCGCCGTGGGGAGGTCGAGTCGATTGGGGCGCCGTCGATTGACTGGCTCGGTGTGCCGCTCAAGGTGCAGGGCAGGGTCATCGGCGTGATGGCGGCGCAGAGCTACAGCGGGAAGGTGCGGTATAGCGAGGCGGACAAGGAGGTGCTGAGCTACGTCTCCACTCAGGTGGCGCAGGCGATCGAGCGCAAGCGAGCCGAGGAGGCGTTGCGCGAGGACGAAGAGCGTTTTCGTGGCGCTTTCGACGACGCTGCTACGGGCATGGCACTTGTCGCCCTCGATGGGCGCTGGCTAAGGGTCAACCGCGCCCTTTGCGAAATCGTCGGCTATGCCGAACCGGAACTACTCACCAAGACCTTCCAGGACATCACCCATCCCGCTGATCTTGCACGTGACGTGGAGGCTCATCGCAAACTTCTGGCCGAGGAGGTCCGTGGCTACGAGACTGAGAAACGGTACCTCCACAAGGACGGGCACACCGTCTGGGCCTTCCTCAGCGTCTCGTTGGTGAGGGACAGCGCCGGGCACCCGCTCTACTTCATCTCGCACGTCAATGACCTCACCGACCGCAAGCAGCTGGAGGGCCAGCTTCTCCAAGCACAGAAGATGGAGGCCGTGGGCAGCCTGGCGGGAGGAGTCGCCCACGACTTCAACAACCTCCTGCAAGCGATGCTCAGCCAGGCGCAGCTCCTGCGCACCCACGCCGACCACCCGGAGCGGGTGAAAACGCTGGCCCTCGAGCTCGGGCAGCAGATCAGCCACGGCGCCTTGCTCACGCGGCAGCTCCTGCTGTTCTCGCGGCGCGAGACGACGAGGCCGGAGCCCCTGGACCTCAACGATGCAGTGACGGACGCGACGAGGATGCTGCGGCGCCTGGTGCGCGCGAACATCGCCCTGGAGATCGAGCTGGCGCCCGAAACCCTGCCCGTGACCGCCGACCGCGGACAGTTGGAGCAGGTGCTGATGAACCTGACCCTCAACGCATCCGACGCGATGCCGGAAGGCGGCAAGCTGATGATCCGGACCGGTGCACTCGACGGCGAGCGTGTGTGGCTGACCGTGGAGGACACCGGGATCGGCATTCCCGAGGCGATCCGCGATCGCATCTTCGAGCCGTTCTTCACCACCAAGGAGCCGGGCAAGGGGACCGGGTTGGGGCTCTCGGTCGTGCACGGCATCGTGACCCAGCACGGCGGCCGGATCGAGGTCGAGAGCGCGATGGGCAGCGGCACCACGTTCAGGGTCATCCTGCCGAAGGTTGGATCAGGCGAGTTCGCCGCCGTGAAGGGGGCTCTTGAGGCGATCGCGGACATACCGGCGGGTAAGGGGGAGCGGATCCTAGTGGTGGAGGACGAGGACGCGGCGCGCGAGGGGCTGCGCGACATCCTGCGGGGCCTCGGCTACGAGGTCATCACAGCGGCGAGCGGCGAGGAGGCTGGGAGGCTGCCGGAGGAGCCGCCCTTCGACGTGCTGCTCACCGACCTCATGCTGCCCGGCATCAGTGGGTCGCAGCTGGCGGCCGGCCTGCAGGAGCGCTGGCCGTCGCTGAGGGTCATCCTGATGTCGGGCTATACGGAGGACGAGGCTGTGCGCCGGGAGATCGGCGAGGGCAACGTCAGGTTCCTCCAGAAACCGTTCGCCATGGCCCGTCTCGCCCGCGAGATTCGAGAGGCGCTGGCCCAGGCCCCGGAGCACCAGAAGCCGGGCTGAACCGGGGAGAGAACTCCCCCAGTCCGGCCAGCGGCCAGGGGTGAGCCAAAGGGGGAAGGGCAAACGTCAAAGGGAAGACGAAACCTCGCGAAGGATCTCCCCGAGCCCGCACCACCCCCGAGCCTCCATCGCCTGACGCAGCGGCCGCCCGCCGGGCGGCCGGTTTCCTGCCACGTGACAGCGATGACGGCCGCAAGGGCCGCCCCTACGCAAACCTGGCCGAATCGATCTGGTGAGAGCACACCCCGAGGGCGCGCTCCACAGGAACAAGGGAAGGCCTTCGCATTCAGCGTCGTTGCCTAGAAAGTCTCCCCGAATACGCGGCTTTTCATTGTTGGAGTGTCACGACGAAGCCTGGCTTTTCCAGCCGCTTGACAAGGTTGTGCTTGACCTTCTCGGGATCGGAGCCTGTCCGTTCGATGGGGGTGAGTTCGCGGTAGGGTGTCATGTCTTTGAGGATGTGCCAGACAGCGACAAGGATGGCA
This sequence comes from Thermoanaerobaculaceae bacterium, assembly GCA_050018455.1. GTDB lineage: Bacteria > Acidobacteriota > Thermoanaerobaculia > Thermoanaerobaculales > Thermoanaerobaculaceae > RBG-13-68-16. The sequence continues at coordinate 7,482 of JBEKAA010000036.1, forward strand.
TGCCTCACGGCGACGCGTGCCTTCTTCGGGCCCTTGCCCCTGCTGTGGGCGAGGCGACGAAACAAGGTCTGGTACGCGCTGCCCCTTGTCTTCGCTGCCGACCATGCGGCCTCGGACAGCGCGGCTCGCAGCCACCGACTGCCCTTTCGTGTCCGGCCACTTCGGCGTTTGCGTGCGCTCTCGTTGTTCCCAGGGCGGATGCCCGCCCAACTCGCTAGATGGGTTGCGGTTGGGAAGTGGCTCGTGTCGATGCCGATCTCAGCGCTGTGGGCAAGTGGTGTGCAGGCGGTCGTCTTCGCGGGGCCTTTCGGGGAATGGCCCGCGCATGGAGTTCGGAAGGTATGCTCAAGTGATGGTGTCGGAGAGGGACGTTCAAGCAGCGCGAGAACTGCTGGAGCCGAAGACGGGTGAGCCCGGCGCCGAGGTCTGACCCGAGTTGCGTCCGGCCCGGCGCCACGTAGGGCAAGCGTTGTGCGGACGGAGCTAGCATGGGCGGCATGAGCTGGCTTCGACGCGCCTTCAAGATCATCGCGGTGGTCCTTGCGGGGTTCCTCGGGGTGTCCGCCGTTCCGGGAGGGATTGCATTGCTGGCCGGCATCGACGCCCCGCCGGTCGAGCAGCTGAAGGGTTCAGTCTTCGCCGATTACACCATCCCGGGTCTTTCGCTACTGCTCATTGTCGGAGGCAGCGCCGTGCTGGCGACCGTGCTGCTCATTCGCAAGAGTCGGTTCGCCGTTCTCGCCTCTATCGGCGCCGGCCTCGGGGTCATGGTGTTCGAGTTCGTCGAGGTGCTGGTCATCGGGTCACCCGCCGGCCCTGCTCGCATCCTGCAGGTTCTCTATTTCGGCGTAGGAGTGGCGCTCGTAGCCGTCTCGGTCGGGTTGCTTCTCGTTGACGTCCTGTCATCTCCGAGCGGGATGAGGCCCGACTAGGGCATCTCGCCGGGCGCTTCTCATTCGTACGTCTTCCATACGGCATCGGGAGGCGGTCTGCGGCGTCACGCGGCTTTCTTCGCGAGGAACGGCGCAACCTCGGCCCTGCAGCGCTCGATGGCGGCGCGGAACTCGGGGTTCTTCTTCATCGCGTCGATCACGATCTTGGCGAGGACGCGGCCCGCGACGAGGTCGGTCGGGAAGTGCACGCCGCCGAGGACGCGACCCCACGCCGCGCGATCGGCCCAGGCGAACAGCGCGTCCCGCTGCTCGGGGAACACCTCGCCCAGCACTTCGGCGCGGGCGTAGATGGCGGACGCGTGCCCGCTCGGGTACGAGCCGCCCGAGGGAAGGTGGACGCACGGGTCGATGCGCGGATCGACCTTCGGCGGCCGCGGGCGGTTGAACGTCTCCTTGGCGCGCCCCACGACTCCCCTGACGTCGTCCTCGACGAGCTCGATGACGTGCTGGGTGAACGGCACGTTCGCCGCGGTGAACCAGTGGCCGAGCACGTCGGCGTTGTCGAACACGTCGCCGTCGGCGATCCGCTTGGCCCACGCGACTTGGGCGGGTGAGCGCCACGCCTGCGCCTGCCGTACCGCCTCGAGGTCGGCCCGGCCCGCGATCGAGGCGATCTCGGGCGGGGGGGCCAGCAACGTGACGGGGTCCACGGCGCCGGGGGGCAGAAAGTGCCCGCCCAGGAACTGGCCAGGCAGTGGGGGGGGCGCGCCGGCCAACACCAGCTGGGGTTCGGTGAGGACCACGAGCAGGGCTGCAAGGACGAACGCGCGTCGCGTGCTGGTCATGGCGATGCACTCCTCGCCTGCCAGCTTACCTCGATACCCGGGGAACAGCGCTTCGCGGCAGGACTCGCCCGAGGGGAGGCGCCTGGCCTCCCTCTCCCGGCTGGCCTCGGACGTGGCGAAGCGACTCGGAGGTGGCCGGTAAGCGGTGACAAGACGACAAGAACAGTGTTCCGGATGCTCATGTTCTGGAACGACGAGAAGGAAGGCGGACGGCTAGTCCCAGGAGATCTGAACCGATCCCGGTTCCTGCATCGCCAGGTACCGGCGGGTGATTGCGATCGTGGGGGCGATGCTGGCGGTTATGGCGTCGCAGGTCGGATGCACGGTGAGTCGCGGTGGAGCGCACTTGACGCTCGCCGGGTTGCCGGTCGTACGCGTCCTCCAGCTCCTGCGCATGGCCGTCTTCGGGTACGGCCCGGTGCGGCTGCTCCTGGTCATCGGCCGGCTCAAGCGGAGCCAGCGGAAGGAGGCATGAGGGACCGTCGGTCTCCCTGCCGTGCGGGTTGCCAGGGGATGGTGCGAGCATCGTCCCGAGGCCCTTGCAAACGGTAGGCGTTTGCGTCGCACGAGGACGCTGGAAGAGGTCATCGTCCCTGGTCTCGTGCCACTTGCCAAGAGCGCCTCGCCCGGGCCACCGCACCGAGGGATACACTCTGTTGGCTGTCGTCATCCGACACACGACGCGGCAGGAGGCATCCCATGGCACGGGCACAGTCGAGCGGTTCGGCGGCCTCCGGCGGGGCTTCAGGAATGACCATCCGGGAGATCGTCGCAGGTGCAGCCCGGTTCTGGGAACCCCGCCGCGTCCCCTACAACGGTGTCCTCGTCGTTGTCGTGTTGGCCTGGTTGGTCTTGACGTGGCCTCACTTCCGAGTGGCGTTGACCTTGGAATCGCTCCTGGCCCTCGTGAGCCTCGCGCTCGTCGCAAACGCCCTCTACTGCGTTGCGTACGCCGTCGAGATCGCGATGCAGCGTACGGCGTTTCGAGCCGGATGGCGGCCCTGGCGATGGATACTGTGGCTCGCGGGAACGCTTCTCGCGGTCGCGCTCGCGTGGTATTGGATAGCGGACGAGATCTACCCGCACAGCGGCTAAAACGTGCCGCCGCGCGTCCGCGCTGGAGCGCGCGCAGGCCTCGATGCTGCGCCTACAATCCCGGGTATGAACGTGCTGATCTTCGGCGCGACCGGCACCGCGGGCGGCGGCGTTCTCCGCGCGTGTCTTTCGTCCCCGGCCATTGAGGAGGTGCGCGCCGTCACCCGCCGCCCGCTCCCACTCACCCACGGCAAGCTCCGCACGTTCGTGCATCGCGACTTTCAGGACTACGGGGCGGTCGCGAGAGCGTTCGCGGCGGTCGATGCCTGCCTGTTCTGCCTCGGCATCTCGGCGACGCAGGTATCGGGCGAGAAGGAGTACCGGATCATCACGCATGATTTTCCCCTCGCCGCCGCACGCACGCTGCGAGCGCACAGCCCCGCCGCAGCTTTTCACTTCATCAGCGGCCGGGGCACCGGCTCCACCAGTCGCTTCATGTGGGCGCGCGTGAAGGCCCAGACCGAACGCGAGCTGATCGATCGCTTCGAAGCGGTCTGCTGGCGTCCGGCCGCCATCGACGCCGAGCCGTCCGAGAGCGCGCCGCGCGTGTACCGGGTCATCCGTCCGCTCTTCCGTCTCCTGAAGCCGTTCCGGAGCCTGTACGTTTCGGGCGAGGATCTCGGGAGGGCGATGCTGCAGGCCGCTGCCGAGAACATGCGCGGATGTGTCCTCGAGAACGCCCGGATCCGCGACCTCGCCGAGCGTTCCCCCCGATCATAGGCGCCAGGTGCCCCAGCCACCTGGCGCGGAACCTCCTGACGTGGCCCGCCCACGACCCGTGACGGGCCACGCCGGGTGCTGCGGCCGCTCAGCCTTTGGCGTACGTCGTGGCGCCGAAGAAGTCGACCACCACGGCCGGTTCCTTCCCCACGACCCAGGCATCGTGCCCGGCCGGCAGCGAGGTGACGGCTCCCGGCCCCGCGTCGAACTCGGTACCGTCCGCCATGACGATGTGGATGGTCCCGGCCACGTGGTACTGGAAGTGGGGGGCCTCGCAGAGCTCCGTGCCCGCGATCGGCTTGACGTGCTTCGACCACCGCCAGCCCGGCTCCAGCACTAGGCGGCCGACCGTGCCGCCGCCGGTGTTGAGAACCTCCATCCGGCCCTTCTCGAACGTCCTCACCTCGTCGGGGTGCGAAAAGTCCTTGTGCTCGGTGACTCGCATTCCTGTCTCCTCCTCTTTTCGCGGTGCTCGTTGGTTCTCGACTTTGATGCAGGAACACGATGCGATGGTGTCTCATTCCACGTTGCAGCGCGACCACACCGCCAGCTGGTAGGGTCCTCTCGGGAAGTGCGGACGGTGACGCGCTACCTGTTCTACCCCCTCCGGTAGGGCACGAAGTCCGAACCTCCGGAAAGGGAGTACCTACCGGCCGCCGGGGGCGTCGCCGGCCTGAGGCCTGACGGCGATCTGGCCCCGAAGCTGGCCGCACGCCGCCGCGACCTCGCGGCCCTTGCTCCAGCGCACGGTGACGTTGACGTGAGCGGCGGCGAGGATGCCGGCGAAGTCGCTGATGCGCGCTTCGTCCGGCGCTTCGAGCTCGCCGAGGTAGCGCTGGTCGGGGTTCAATGGGATCAAGTTGACCTTGGCGGGGATGCCCCGCAGCAGGAGCGGGAGCCGGCGCGCGTCCTCGTCGGAGTCGTTGATCCCGGCGAGCATCACGTACTCGAAGGTGATCCGCCGGCCCCGCTCGAGGGGGAAGGACCGCAACGCGTCGAGCAGCTCGTCGAGCGGCCAGCGCGCCGCGATCGGCATCAGCCGTTCGCGCTGCTCCTGGGTCGTGGCGTTGAGCGAGACCGCGAGCTTGGGCCGGCGCTCGAGAGCTGCGAGCTTCCTGATCCCGGGCACGATCCCACTGGTGGAGACGGTCACCCTGCGGGGGCTGACGGTCTCAGCGATCAGCTCGACGGCGCGGGCGACTCCGGGCAGGTTGAGGAGCGGCTCGCCCATCCCCATGAACACCACGTTCACAGGCGTCCCGACGAGACCCTCGGCGCGAAGGATCGCGCGGTACTGGCCGAAGATCTCACCGCCCGTGAGGTTGCGGCCCGCGCCGAGGACCCCTGTGACGCAGAAGATGCAGCCGACCGCGCACCCCGTCTGCGAGGACAGGCAGATGGTGGCGTGCCCTTCCATGGGCATCGCCACCGCCTCGATCACGGCGCCGTCGGGAAGCGCGAGGGCGAACTTCGCCGTGCCGTCGCCGCCCCGGTGGACCTCGACAACCTCCGGGTCCTGCACCACGGCGCGCTCGCCAAGGTCGTGGCGGAGAGCCCTGGGAAGGTTGGTCATCTCCTCGATGCCGCCCGCCATCCGGCGCGCGACCCACTGGTAGACCTGTTCCGCGCGGAACGGACGGGGATCGAGCTCGGCGAGCAGCGCCGCGAGCTCAGCGCGGCTGGCGCCGACGAGGTTGTGGTGCGCTCGGATTTGCATCGTTCGACGACTCACCGGCTATCCCCGCGGAGTGCAGGATCTCGACGTCCTTCAAACTCCATTGTGGCACGGCGCCACGGCGGTCGGCGCACACGACCCGGGACGGATCGGCGCTCGACAGCAGCTCGACCCGCACCAGCGCGGAGAAGCCAAGGGTCTGAAGCCTCGCGCAGGCGGCCTGCAGAACCTCGTCCGCCTCCATCCGTTCCTGCAGCGTACCGGCGAATGAGAACAGGAGGGCGTTTGCGTTCGGGGTCGATCCTCGCGTCTTCACGACATGGGGAACCGGCGCGACCCGCGCTCAATTTCCGCCGGGCTGAGCGTACTATGCGCCCGGTGGCAAACCTTGGTCCGGCGCTCGAAACCCTCGGGTTTGGCGCTGCCTCCCTGCTGGAGCTCGCCGGGGACGCGTCGCACCGGCGCTTCTTCCGGGTCGCGCTGACCGGCGGGGGGACGGTCGTGGCGGCGCTGTACCCGGCGGATCAGGCGGGGCAGGAGGAGCAGGCGGCGCGGGACCACGCCGTTCAGGTCTGGGGGTGGAACCGGGGGTTGCCGATCCCGCGCCCGCTCGGGAGAGCAGGCCTGGTCACCGTGAGCGAGGACCTCGGGGACGAGGACCTCGACCGGGCCGCCGCGCGCCTCGGGGGCGCGGTGCTGGCGCCCGCCCTCGAAGCCCTGGCCGTGTTCCAGGGGTGCCGCTTCGCCGACCTGCCGACCCGGCCGTTCGACGCCGCATTCTTCCGTCGCGAGCTCGCCGTGTTCGAGGAGCATGGTTTGAATGATTCGGTTCGCGGGCGCCCGCAGGTCGGAACGTTCCTCGACAACTTGGCGGCGCGGCTGGCCTCGCACCCGTACCGGCTCGTCCACCGCGACTTCCACTTCAACAACCTATTCCTGTGCGGCGGTGCCGTGAGGGCGGTGGACTTCCAGGACATGCGCGGCGGCCCGGACACGTACGACCTCGCGTCGCTCCTGCGCGAGCGGGGCGGCGCCGAGGTCGCCGGTGACGAGACCGCCTGGGTGGAACGCGCCGCGGAGCGCCTCGGCTGGCCCGACGGGTGGCGGTTGCGCTACCTTGAGTGCGCCGCGCAGCGTGGGTTGAAGGTCATCGGAACGTTCCTGCGCCTCGGCGCTGCCGGACGTCCGGGGTATCTGGCGTGGCTTCCGGCAGTGCGCGCGCGGGCGCTGGCGGCGCTCGAGGGGCTCGGGGCACCCGCTCAACTGTGCGAGGCTTTAGGAGGGCCAGCAGTCGCCGGACTATAATCCACGCCGGAGGGGAGCCACATGTTCGGCACGATCGGTCTGCCCGAGCTGCTTTTGATCTTCCTGATTGTCGTGCTCGTCTTCGGTGCCGGCAAGCTTCCCCAGCTCGGCAAGGGCATCGGCGAAGGGATCCGCAACTTCCGCAGCGCTCTCAAGGGCGACGAGGCCCCCAAGCAGGACGCCCCAAAGGACGACGACGAGTCAAAGGGCCGCTGATGGTTCATAGGCAAACCGCGTGGCTCCCGCGAGGTCGAGCCCGGTCAGCCCTTCGTAGACGGCAGCAACACGCGCGATGAAGTTCCGGGTCTCACGATAGGGAGGCACCGTACCCCAGTGGCGGACGGCGCCCGGGCCCGCGTTGTAGGCGGCCAAAGCCAGCTCGACATCACCGCCGAAGCTGTCCAGAAGGTCGGCGAGGTAACGGCATCCGGCTTCGAGGTTCCGGGCCGGATCGGCGGCGTTCGGCAGACCGATTTCGGCTGCCGTTTCCGGCAACACCTGCATGAGGCCGACGGCACCCTTGGCGGAGACCGCATCCGGTGCCTGTCCGGACTCCACTTCGACGACGGCGAGCACGAGAGCCGGATCGATGCCGACGCGGGTCGCGGCGGCGATCACGCGTTGCTCGAACGGCGTGGGGCCACGAAACGGATCGCCCTCGAGCGGGACCGAGCCCCCCGGCGTGGACTCGGCCCACGTCGAAACGCGCTGGAGTGTTCCCTGAGGGCGTTGAGTCAGGGAGACCAGCAGGACGCCGATCGCGAAGCAGCCCCAGACCGCAGCGGCCTGGCGTCCGCCGAACACCTCGGGCCCCGCTCAGGGGTTCCTGCGGCGCCGCTGCCCGTTCTTCTGCAGCTTGCTCCGCAGGGTGTTGCGGTGGATGCCCAGGGCGGCAGCGGCCTGCGACAGGTTGCCGCTGTGGCGCTCAACGGCCGAGCGGACGTACCGCACCTCGAACACGTTGAGCGCCTCCTCGAGTTGCAGGCCTCGATCGAGGAGCGCATCGGTGACGGTGCCGAAGGCGTCCCCGAGTTCGCGCAGCACCGCGCGGCGCTCCTCGACGCTCCCGGGGCTCACTTGAGTTCGACCCGGTCGCCGACTCGGATCGACATCGGAGAGCGAAAGATCTTGGCCGTGGCCCAGTGGTTTCCGGTCGTAAGGACCGCGATCTCGCCCAACAACAGGCGCGGCGCGCCGGCGACAGGGTTGTCACGGTAGACGATGGCCTGCGCGCCCGGAGTGACCTGGTCGGCCTCGCCGAGGTCGATCATGACCGAGTGATCCTGCCCGACCGTCACGGTGTCGTCCTTGGTGTAGACGATGTATCCCCTGGCCTTCGTGCTCGAAGGGTCGCAGCGATCGACAGGTTTGGTGACCACGGTCATCGGGATGGGGATGGGCTCGAACGGCTTCAGCCACGCGCCGACGGAAATTGCGTCGCACGTGGCGAGGACCTCCGCCGTTGCGGTGTGGTCCTGCGTGCAGAGAACTCGAGCATGCCCCACGTACTGGAGCACGAGCCCGAGCACCGCGTTGGTCGCCGGGTGGCGAAGCTTGCGCACCGGTTGGACGATGAAGTACTCCTGCCCGGCCTTGACGCCTTCGGCCTCTCCGCCCGACAGGTAGACGATGTCGTTGGTCGAAAACGAGCTTGAGTCCTCGATATCCTCGGCGGAGGTTATGGTGAGCTGAGGGTGGGCTTTCTGGTCGTCGAGGTAGGCGAAGCAGTAGATGTCGTCCTCGCTCCCGGCCGGAACCAGGGTTCCCGCCGGCCCTTCAGCGCCCGGTGCCTTGGCGGCGCCCTCCCCGGCGGCACCGGCTCCCGCGGCGCCTGCCGCCGGCGCTGGCGAGGGCTGAGGCGCGGGTTCCGGAGGAGCCGGAGGCGCGACCTCCGCTGCCTTCACGCCTATGACCAGGGGGTCGCCGGGGTAGATCCAGTGGGCGTCACGGATGTACGTGTTCTTTTCCCAGAGCTGTGGCCACAGGTACGGGTTGCCGAGGTTTTTCTTGGCAAGCGCCCAGAGGGTGTCGCCCTTCTGGATGACGTAGACGTTCGCGTCGGGCGGGAACTGATTGGGCGGATCGTAGGGCGTCCAGTGATCGCCCACCTTGTGCAGCGGGCGCGGGGGAGGGTTGTCTGCTTGCTCCGCTGCGGCCCAACTGACGCACAGCACGGCTAAGACGGCAAACGTGGCGCGGACCATGGCAGTCCTCCTCTTAGGCATGCTTGTGATGACTCCACCATCAAAATAGCGCAGACACCGCACGTTCGTCAATGCTGACCTGGCGTTTGTGCCTTTGGCTTCGGCGTCGGGGAGGGCGTGGGGCCCGACTTGAGCTGTTCGTCGACTTTGTCTGCCAGAGGTCTTGCTGTCTTGGCGGCTTCGGTTTCCGGGTAGTTGGCGAAGAGATAATCGAGCCGCTGCTTTGCCCCGAGCCACGCTCGGACGTTGGCGTAGTAAGTGGCAACCAGATACTCGTGCTGAGCCAGGTCCTCCAGGCATTTCGAGAGCAGCTGCTTCGCCTCGGGAGTGTACTGGGACTTGGGAAAGAGCTGGAGCATCTGCTTCAGGCTCTCCGTCGCCTCACGCAGCGGGGTGAGGTCTCTCAGCGGCCCCTTGTGCTGCCTGACGCTGCACTTTGCCAGCATCACGAGGGCGTAGGCGCGGTTGGGATCGCTGGGGAAACGGTTCGAAAAGTCCTTGTAGCGCAGCTGCGCCTCCGTGAAGCCCTCGGTGTCGCCGACGGCGAAGAAACTGTCCGCGACCTTGAGGGTGGCCTTTCTGCCGAGCGGGTCGTTCGGAAAGGTGTCCGAGAGGAACGTGTAATACTTGCGGGCGTCTTCCCACTTCTTCTTGTCGGCGAGGGCATCCCCACGAGCCATGATCTGCTCTTTCGACTGCGTCCCCACCTCGTCCAGAAAGGCCTGCTCGCCGTTCTTCTTGGACGAGGACGAGTGACACGCCGCCAGCACCAGGACCGCAGCGATCAGGAACCACCGTCTCATGCTCTCTCCTCTCCGCGCAACCGGGCGATCGCCCCGGCGCGGTCCTGCGCGCCGAAGACGGCCGTTCCGGCCACCAGCACGTCCATCCCGAGCTGTCGAAGTGCCTCGGCATTGGCGGTTTCCACGCCACCGTCCACGACGAGCTCGACACGCGGCGCGCGCCGGTCTCGCTCCGAGCGGAGCCTCCCCAGCTTGTCGAACACGCCGGGGATGAAGCGCTGCCCGCCGAACCCGGGGTTCACCGACATGGCGAGGATGAAGCCGACCATCCCCCAGACCTCGTCAAGGGCGCAGAGGGGGGTGGCGGGGTTGATCGCCACGCCGGGCGTCGCCCCGAGCTCGCGTATGCGCTGGAGAGTCCTGTGAAGGTGCGTCACCGTCTCGACATGGACCGAGATGCGGCTCGCTCCCCCCTTGACGAACGGCTCGACCAGGTCATCGGCGTTGCTCACCATGAGGTGGACATCGAGCGGCAGAGATGTGATGCGGCTCACAGCGGCGCACAGCCCGGGACCGAACGTGAGGTTCGGGACGAAGTGGCCGTCCATGACGTCGAAGTGCAGCAGGTCGGCGCCAGCGGCCTCGACCGAGCGCACCTCGTCGGCCACCCGCGCGAGGTCGCACGCCAGCAGCGACGGCGCGATGCGGAGGCGGCTCACCTGCTCACCCACAGTCCGAGCACGGCGGCCTCGATCACCGGGCCGCCCGCCGCCGGGTCCTGGCGAAGCACGGTGCCCGGCGAGACGCCGGGGTAGCTCACGCCCTGCACCGTCGCGAGCTGGAACCCGAGGGCGCGGATCACTCGCGTGGCGTCCGGCTCCGCGACCCCGACGAACTCGGGCATCACGTAGCGCTTCTGCCGCGGTGTCCGGTTGACCAGCAGGGTGACCGCTGAGCCGGGCGCGACGAGCGTTTCTGGGGCGGGCATCTGCGCCAGCACGAGCACGCCGTCGGCCTCGCCGTCCACCTCGCACTGGCGATCGACCGACAGGTGTTCGCTCTCGAGCTCCGCCTCGGCGAGCGACACCGGCAGGCCGGTGAGGTCACCGACCTTCTGGACGGCCTTTCCGAGGGAGGGGTAGAGTAACACCGTGGCGCCGCGCTTGAGCTCGAAACCCGCGGGCGGCCGCTGCGAAGCGATCCGGCCGACCCCGACCTGAGGGTTGAAGACGCCCTCCTGGACGCGCGCAACGAGCCCGTTGCCCTGGATCACGGCGGCCGCGTGCGCGGTGTCCATGTCGGCGACGTTCGGCACCCGAGTGGCCGAGGACCGCAGGCTGATCCAGAGGACCATCCAGACGGCGACGCCGCAGCCGGCCACCAGACCCGCGAACGCCAGCAGCCAGCGGAGAAAACGGCTCACGCTCATCGCGCGGAGAGGGTAGCATATCGGTGCTGTGCCGCGTCTTGGCGCTCATCTGTCCGCCGCAGGCGGAGCCTGGCGGGCGGTCGAGTCGGCCCGCTCGTGCGGGTGCGAGGCGCTGCAGCTCTTCCAGCGCGCTCCCGGTCGTTGGGCGGCGGCGGCGTTTGTCGAGGAGGATGCGGTCCGTTTCAGGGGCGCGGCCCGAACGGCGGGGCTCGACGGACTGTGCTTCGCCCACGCCCCGTACCTTCTTAACCTCGCGAGCGACGACCGGACGCTGCGCGAGCGCTCCATTGCGGTCCTCGTCGAGGAACTGCAGCGGGGCGGGCGGCTCGGCCTCGCCGGCGTGGTGCTCCACCCGGGCTCCGGGGGCAAAGGCGACCGCGCCAGCGCCGAGGCCCGCTGCCGGGCCGCCGTCTCCGAGGCCGTCGATCGTGCGGGCAACGGCGCGGCGACGCTGCTGCTCGAAGGCCAGGCAGGCTCCGGTGGCCAGCTCGGCCGCACGCCGACGGAGCTCGCTCAACTGGTCGATCCGGAGCTGCGCTCGGCGGCCCAGGGAGGCCGGCGCCCGCGGGTCGGTGTGTGCCTCGACAGCGCGCACCTGTGGGGCGCAGGGTACGACCTGCTCGGCGACGGCTGGGAGCGCGTCCTGGGCGAGCTTGCCGACTCGTGGCAGCTGGAGGCTCCCCAGCTCTTCCACGGCAACGACACCGCGGTGGAGCTCGGCTCGCACCGAGACCGCCACGCGCCCCCCGGCGACGGCAAGCTGGGTCGCAAGTTCTTCTCCAAGCTCCTTCACGACAGGCGCTGCACCGACATGCCAGTGGTCCTCGAGATCCCGCCCGGCGAAGACAACGCCCTGGTCAAGAAAGCGCTCGCGCGCCTGCGACGCTGGGCTCGCTAGTCCGAATTGCCCTGCGGGCCAGGCTTCCTTTCTCCCCCCCGTAGACAGAGGTGCATCCACTTTGGATGTCATTCCGAGGACTGCCGAAGGCAGGCCGAGGAATCTGGGCGGGGGGTATTCCTTCATTCATTCCACTGCGTGGAGTCTGTCGTTCGTGGCCCTTCGGGCCTGGTTTCTTTTTGCCCCGCGGGCTCGGAGGGGTCTCTCTGGCTGCGCATCGAGCGCAGCCAGAGAGACACGCCGGAGCGAGCGACCGAGCAGGGACGCCCAGCGGTGGGGACCCCTCGCTGTTCCCCTCCCTCGCATGAAGCAGAAGCGCTCAGTCGGGGCCAGCGACACCCCACCGCTGGGCGCCCGCTCGGTGCCCGCACGCTCCGGCGCCATCTCTCCTCGGCCCGCGGGGCGGATTGTTCCCGCCCTCCCGGTCACCGGGAGCCATGCCCATGTTCTTCGTCGGTCCGAGCCGGTGGTCCAACAACCATGGTCCACCTGCGGCACCGAGGGATTGAAGGCCTCCAGCTGGCAATGGCTCAGAGTGTCGAGCGAATCGGGACTGGTCCAGCGTCAGCGTTGCGCTATTTCTTGCGCCGCTCTTGGTGGCTTGATCTCGCCGGCCCGCAGACGTTCGAGATGCGACTGGCGCTCCTGAAAACCCGGTGCGTCCAAGAAACCCTCGCGGTACAGGGTGCACAGCCACTCGTCCGCGGTTGAGGGGCCTTTGCGGTTGTTGCACTCACGACATGCGGCGACCACGTTTCGGTAGCCGTTGTTTCCCAAAGGACGGGAGACCACGTGCTCGATCATGTAGTTCTCCCGAGTCAACTGCCGGAGGCAGTAGAAGCAGCGGTGGCCCTCTCGGACGGCAATACGGCTGCGATTCTCGTCCACCTCGAAAAAGTCTTCCTCCTCCAAGTTCGGAAGTGCGGGCCCTTCGGGCGCCACTACCAAGCCAGGAATCTCGGAAGGAAGGACGAGCCGGATCTTGCGGCCGTCACGGTTGCTATCGAGAATGACGATGCAACCCTTCTTTTGAAGAGACTGGAGCTTCTCGTAAGCGGTGTTCTCGGACATTGGCTTGCCTTTCTCGCCAATGCCACAAGCCATCCGACGCCGGGCTGACTTGAAGCCGACGACCGCCTCCTCGAGTCCAATCAGGCGGGTATGCCGAAAAAGGTAGAGATAGATGGCTTGCTCGTAGGTGTCGAGACGAGAAGCGAGGTAATCCTGGAAGTCTCTGAAGAACTGTTCAAGATCCATCGTACTCATCCTACTACGGGCCGCGCCGGCCGGTATCGCGTCAGTTTGCTGTTCAGGGCTGCGGCAGCAGGCGTGTAGCCGCGACACCGAGAGTGGGCCGGATGCTAGGCGCGCGAGCCGGTCGGACCGGAGCATAGCCGGAGACTATGTGAGGATCCGAACCGGCGAGCGCAACAACGCAGACGGTCCGCTATCGGCGGCGCCTCTACTTGGAGCGGCCGGGGATGACGCGGTCGAGGATCGGGTAGCTCTTCGCGAGGTCGTTGTAGAGCACCACGACGACGAGCGCGATGATGAGCCAGAAGCCGATGTTGAGGATCCGCTCCTTGGTGTTGTCGGAGAAATCGCGGCGCACGGCTGACTCGACCGCAATCACCGCGAGGTGGCCGCCGTCGAGGACGGGGATCGGCAGCAGGTTGAAGATCGCGAGCTGGAGCGAGATCACGCCGAGCAGCCAGATGAAGGACACGGTCCCGGTGCGGGCGGCGGCGCCGGAGATCCGCGCGATGTCGATCGGTCCCGACATCTGCTTCAGCGACGAGCGGCCGGTGAACATGCGCCCGATGACCGCGAACGTCTCTCTCGTCATGCGGACGTTCTCGCGCACGGCCTCGACGAGGGCGCCCGGCAGCGGGAGCCGCTTGAGGACCGTCGGGTTGGGGGCGGGGATGCCGAGCTTGCCTTGCCCGCCCACGTCCCCGGGCGTGGCGCGCACGGACAGGGTCTCGCTCCCCCGCCGGATGGTCAGCGTGAGCTCGCGGTTGGGGCTCGCGCCGACGAGCCTCATGACGTCGAAGAAGTGCTTCACCGGCTCGCCGTTCACCGCGAGGATGAGGTCGCCGGCACGAAGGCCGGCCTTCTCCGCGGCGCTGCCCGCGAGGACGCCGGGCACCTCCGCCGGGAGGAGCGGGGCGAGCCCTGCATACCCGAGGTCGTAGCGCGTAATTGACTTCGGAGTGAGCGTCACCTCGCGCTCGTCGCCTCCCCGCCGGAACCTGAGAACGACCGGGTGACCCGGCGAGCCGAGTGTCGCCATGTCGAGCTCGCGCCACGTCCGGACAGAGTTGCCGTTGACGGCGAGCACGAGATCTCCAGCCTGGATGCCCGCCGCGGCCGCCGGCGAGTCCGGGTCCACCCAGGCCACTTCGGGCCGCCGGTCCTCGGACGCCGGCACTTGCATGCCGACAACGAACGCGACGGTGACGAACAAGACCGCGCCCACGATGTTGGCGGCAGGGCCTGCCAGGAGGATGAGGGACCGGCGCCACTTGGGGAGGAGCGGCTCGGGCGCCGCCGCCTCGTGGCCGACGACGTCGGACTCGTCGGGCCCCAGGCCGTGGATCCGCACGTAGCCGCCGAGCGGTATCAGGCTGACCCGGTAGTCGGTCCCGCCGCGCGCGGCGCCGAACAGCCGCTTGCCGAAGCCGATCGAGAACACGGAGACGCGCGCCGAGAGAGCGCGGGCGATGAGGAAGTGCCCGCCTTCGTGGAGGAGCACCAGCACTCCGAGCACGACCACAAGGGAAAGGATGTTCAGCAGCATCGCACCACCCGCATCCTCACCGGGAACCCGCACCGGCCGAAGGGAATTTCGAGATCATGTCTTCCGCCCAGGCTCGTCCTCGCCGGTCGGCCGCCAGGGCGTCGTCGAGGCCGGCCAGGACGTGCGGCCGGGCCGCCTCGCGCTCGATCGCCGCCCCGACGATTGCCGGGATTGCCGTGAAGGCAAGTCGGCCCTGGAGGAACGCCGCGACCGCGATCTCGTTCGCCGCGCTCAGCACCGCCGGGACGGTCCCGCCCGCCCTCAGCGCCTCGCGTGCGAGGCGCAGGCAGGGGAAGCGGGTCTCATCGGCAGCCTCGAAGTGGAGCGCGCCGAGGCCGACCAGGTCGAGCGACCCGAACGGCGTGGGCAGGCGGTCGGGGTAGGCGAGCGCGTACAGGATGGGAAAGCGCATGTCGTTGACCGAGAGCTGGGCGATCAGCGTTCCGTCGGCGTACTCGACGAGCGAGTGCACGCGGCTCTCCGGATGGACGATCACGTCGATGCGGTCCTCCGCCATGCCGAAGAGATGGTGGGCCTCGATGATCTCGAGCCCCTTGTTCATCATCGTGGCCGAATCCACCGTGATCTTGGCGCCCATCCTCCATGTCGGGTGTGCGAGCGCCTGCTCCACGGTGACGGCGGCCAGCGCCTCTTGCGAGAAGGTCCGGAACGGGCCGCCGGAAGCGGTGAGGATCAGCCGTTTGGCGCTGCCTGGCGGGCCGACGCGGAGCGCCTGATGGAGGGCGTTGTGCTCGGAATCGATTGGAAGTATCGAGCCCCCGCTCGCCTTCGCCGCGGCGACCATCAACTCGCCCGCCGCGACGAGCGTCTCCTTGTTGGCGAGCGCGACCTCCCGCCCGAGCGTGAGCGCGCGGAAGGTCGGGACGAGCCCGAGCGCGCCGACGAACGCTGCGACGACGGTCGTGGCGTCGGGATGGGTCGCCACCGCCTCACGCCCCTCGGCACCGGCCATCACCTCGACAGAGGGGAAGAGCTTCCGCAGCTCCGCGGCGTCGGTCTCCTCGGCGACCGCGACGGTTGCGGGCCGGAAGGCGCGGATCTGCTGCTCGAGGAGAGCGACGTTGCGGCCCGCCGCCAGGGCCACGACCCGGAAGGCTTCCGAGAACCGCGCCGCGACGTCCAGGGTCGCGGCGCCGATGGATCCCGTCGAACCCAGGACGGCCAGGTGCTTCAAACCGAGACCCCGAGCAGGATGAACAGAGCGAGCACGAACGGTGCCGCGAAGAACAGCGAGTCGGTGCGGTCGAGGAAGCCACCGTGGCCCGGAATGAGATCCGAGGAGTCCTTCACCCCGGCGTCGCGCTTGAACACCGATTCGATCAGATCGCCGATCGGCGCCAGCACGGACACGGCGGCGAAGAGCGCCACCCCGGTGGCGAAGGGCAGCTCGGGGAAGAAGACCGTGCGGCAGAACCACACCCCGAACGCGGCGAGAGCGGCGCCACCCAGTATCCCTTCCCACGACTTCTTGGGGCTCACGCTTGGCGCCAGGCGGTGCTTGCCGAAGTTGCTGCCCAGGTAGTACGCGCCGGAGTCGCAACCCCAGATTGTCAGGCAGTGGATCAGGACCGTCTTGGTGCCCAGGGCGCCTTCGAACGCCGTGCGCAGAAGGCCCATCGCGCCGCCCGTGACCAGGAAGTAGAGGGCCGTGAAGGTCGCGCCGGTGATCGCCGCCGCGGCGCCCCCGATCGGGTACCGCCCAAACAGGTAGACGGCCGGCATCACGAGCAGCACCAGGGCCATCACCGCGCCGGCCTTGTGGAGGCCGACCGTCCACAGCACCGGAAGCATCACGCCCAGCGCGACCAGCGTCGGTGCGAGCGGCGCCGGCTGGCCGAGCCGGCGCAACAGCACCAGCAGCTCGCGGGCCGACAGCATCGTGATCGTCCAGACCATGGCCAGGTATACCCACGGCGGCAGGAAGACGATCGCGCCCAGCGCGATCGGGAGGAACGCGAAGGCAATGGCCTCGCGCGCCGCCTTCATTCGGCCGCCTCGTCGCCGACGTCCTGGCCGGGCTCGACCACGCCGCCGTACCGGCGCTCGCGGCGAGCGTAGTCCGCCACGGCGAGCAGCAGGTCGCGGGTCGTGAAGTCCGGCCAGAGGACCGGCGTGAAGTGCAGCTCGGCGTAGGCGATTTGCCAGAGCAGAAAGTTGGAGATGCGCAGCTCGCCAGACGTGCGGATCAGAAGGTCGGGATCGGGCACCCCGGTGGTGCTGAGATGCTCCGCGACCCAGGCCTCGTCGATGCCCTCCGGGGAAAGTGAGCCCCCACGCACAGCGAGGGCGGCCGTCCGCGCCAGATCGACGAGCTCGGTGCGGCCCGAGTAGTTGAGGGCGATCTGGAACACGAGGCCGGTGTTGGACGCGGTCGCCTCGACGGTGCGCTTCAGGCCTTCCTGGATCTCCGGCTCGAGCTCCGTCAGCCGTCCAATTGGGCGGAAGCGCACGTTGTTGTCGATCATCGTGCGCAGCTCCTTGGCCAGGTATTCCTTCAGGAGGGCCATCAGCGTGCGGACTTCCCAGCGCGGCCGCTTCCAGTTCTCGGTGGAGAACGCGTAGAGGGTGAGGGCCTCCAGCTCGAGCCGGGCCGCGGCCTCGACCGACTCGCGCACCGACCGGATTCCGGCCCGGTGGCCCTCGACGCGCGGCAGGCCGCGCTGTCGCGCCCAGCGGCCGTTGCCGTCCATGATGATGGCGATGTGTCGCGGCAGGGAGTCCTGCGAAAGGCGATCGAGAATCTCTCGCTCGGGGGTGCCTGGGGCGGCGAGGCGATCGAGTTCCCTCATGGGCCGGCGCAGTTTAGCACGCGGCAAGACAGTTAACAGTTCACAGTTAACAGTTGACAGCCAACAGCCAGGGCCCAACAGCTAAGCCCCAGGTCTCCTCGATGGATCTCTTGGGTTGGTCGGGGAACTGTGAACTGTCGACTGGGTGGGGGGGGTGGGCGGAAGCTGTGGACTGTCGTTGTGGGTGGGGGAACTGTCGACTGTCAACTGTCGACTGTTGACTCTTGTTTCAGTAATACACGCGCTCCAGCGTGAGGCCGTGCGGCGGCGCGGTGGGCGCCGGGGGGCGCGTGGTTGGTTCGTGAACGAGGGCGGCAAACCACGTCGGCGGCTGCGAGCCCCGCCCAACCTCGATGAGCGCGCCGACGATTCGACGCACCATCCCGCGGAGGAAACCGTCCCCCTCCAGGACGATGTCGAGTCTTCGGCCGCGCGCGTGCAGCTTCGCGGCCGTCAACATCCGGACCGTTCCGCGCGTCCCGTGACCGGCGTGGCCCGAGAGGGCGAACGCCGCGAAGTCGTGCTCCCCGAGCGCGTGAGGCAGCGTGCGCGCCATGGCGGACGCGTTCAGCGGGTGTGGGAACCAAGCGCGCCGGAGCGCCTCCCAGGGGGGCAGCACCGGCCCCCATGAGATCCGGTAGCGGTACCGCTTGCCCTGGGCGCTTCGGCGCGCGTGGAACGAGCGGGCGACGGGCCACGCCCTCAGCACCCGGAGGTCCGCCGGGAGGGTCGGGTTCAACGCCCTCTGAATGCCTCGCGGTGGGATTGCGAGCGGCGGATCGAAGTGCGCGACCTGTCCGGCCGCGTGGACGCCTGCGTCGGTGCGACCGGCGCCCACGACCGGCACCGGTCTCCCGTACAACTTCTCGAGCGCAGTCTCGAGTGCCGCCTGAACCGTCGCACGGCCGGGCTGCCGCTGCCAGCCGGCGAAGGAACTCCCAAGGTAGGCGAGCCGGAGCGCAACTCGAGGCACCCCTTCCATCCGGGTATTATGGCTGCTTTCCGCGGTCGCGGCGCCCCACGGGGGCGTACAATCACGCTCAAGATTGCTGGGGGGAGTGGGCATGGAAACCCTGCGGGATCTCTTCGAACACGCCGTGAGGACGTATCCGGCTCGTAAAGAGCTGCTGCGAATCCGCGGCCGGAAAGGGTGGCGGACGTACACCGTCAAGGAGTTCGAGCGGGCCACCCGCGAGACCGCGGCGCGTCTCGCGCACGCCGGAGTGATCGCCGGGGAGCGGGTCGCGCTGTTCTCCGAGAACCGCCCCGAATGGCACATCCTGGATTTCGCCTGCCACCTCATCGCGGCGGTTCCGGTGCCTCTCTACGCGACCCTGCCCGCGCACCAGGTGCGCTACATCGTGAAGGACTCGCAGTCGAAGCTGCTCGTCGTATCCGGCGCCGATCGCGCTCGCACGGCGCTCGATGCGTGCTCCGACCTGCCCGGCGTGAGGGTGCTGGGCATCGACCCCGGCCTCGCCGAGGGGCTCGAATGCCTTCACGACCTGGCCCTGCCGCCGGCCCGGCGCTGGCCCGTGCCACCGCCGCTGTCGGGCGACGACCTCGCCAGCGTGATCTACACGTCCGGCACGACCGGGGAACCGAAAGGCGTGATGCTCTCGCACCGCAACTTTATGTCGCAGGTGAACACGGTCCGGGACCTGTACCCGATCACCGAGCGCGACATCTGCATGTCGTTCCTCCCGCTCTCGCACGTCTTCGAGCGCACCGTGGACTACGTCTTCTTCGACCGCGGCTCCCAGATCAACTACGTGGAGTCGATCGAGCGAGTGCCGGCGCAGCTGATGGAGATCCGCCCGACGATCATGGTCTCGGTGCCCCGCCTGTACGAGCGCTCCTACATCAAGATCATCTCGAAGGTGCAGCAGGAGGGCGGCGCCAAGCGGCGCCTGTTCGAATGGGCGTTGCGCGTGGGCCGCCAGGTCCGCGAGGCCGAATGGAACGGCCAGCGCGCGTCGGCGTTCGCCCGCGGGCAGTTCGCCGTGGCTCGTTCGCGCGTGTTCTCGAAGGTCCTCGAGCGGCTGGGCGGCCGGTTGCGCTTCTCGATCTCGGGAGGCGCCCCTCTGGCGCGGGAGGTGGCGGCGTTCTTCGACATCGTGGGGCTCCCGATCATCCAGGGATACGGCCTGACCGAGTCCGCCCCGGTGATCGCGGCCAACCGGCTGGACGCCAACCGCCTCGGGTCGGTCGGCCAGGTGCTGCCCGGTGTGGAGGTGCGCATCAAGTCCGACGGCGAGATCCTCGCCCGCGGGCCCAACATCATGATGGGGTACTGGGGCAAGCCCGAGGCCTCTGCGGAGGCGGTCGACGCGGAAGGCTGGCTCCACACCGGTGATGTCGGATATCTCGACTCGGACGGCTACCTGTTCATCACCGACCGGAAGAAGGACATCATCGTGACCTCGGGCGGCAAGAACGTCGCCCCGCAGCCGATCGAGGGCCGGCTCGGCGCGACGCCGTACGTGGCTCAGGCCGTGCTGATCGGCGACAAGTTCCCCTACCTGACGGCGCTCATCGTTCCGAACTTCGAGAGCCTCGAGGCGCACTTCGCGGCCAAGGGCGTCACGGGCCTCGGGCGCGCCGACATCGCTCGGCACTCCGAGACCGAAGCGCTGATCGCTGCCGCGGTGAAGCAGGTGAACGCGGAGCTCGCGACGCACGAGCGCATCCGCAGGTTCACGATTCTGGGCCGTGAGCTGTCGCTGGAGGAAGGCGAGATGACGCCGACCATGAAGGTTCGCCGCCGGGTGGTGGCCGAGCGCTACGCGGGCCTGATCGACCAGATGTACCTCAAGACCCAGCGCGCCTCCGAGTACGAGCTCGCGGAGTGACCATTCGAAGGTTCGAAGGTTTCGCGGGAGCCAAAAAGGTCAAAGGTGAAAGGGAAAACGTAAGAGGGAAGACAAGGAGCGGCGATTGTCGTTGCGCACCCGGTTCTCTGTCTTCCCTTTGACCTTTGGCGTTTGCCTTCTTACTTGCTTCTGGCTGAACTTTCGAACCTGCGAACCTTCGAACCTCAATCGTGCAGGACGCCGTGCTTCCGCGCCACTTCCACGAACGCCGACACGGCGCGGTCGAGGTCCTCCCGCGTGTGCGCGGCCGAGATCTGGGCCCGCAGGCGGGCGTGGCCCTGCGGCACGACCGGGTAGCCGAAGCCGGAGACGTAGACGCCGCGCTCGAGGAGGTCCTTGCCCATCGCCATGGCGAGGGCGGTGTCGCCCACGATGACGGGAACGATCGGGTGCATGCCGATGGGGATGCGAAACCCTGCGGCGCCCATGCGGTCGCGGAAGTAGCGCGCGTTGGCCTGCACCGTCATCGTTCGCGAGGGGTCCTCCATAACGATCCGGAAAGCTTCCATCGCGGCACCCGCGACCGCCGGGGCGAGGGAGTTCGAGAACAGGTACGGCCGCGAGCGCTGCCGCAACGTCTCGATCACCGCATTGGGGCCGGTGACGTAGCCTCCCATCGCCGAGCCCATCGCCTTGCCGAGCGTCCCGGTGTGAATCGGGACCCTTCCCCAGACGCCGAGCTCCTCGGCGGTGCCGCGGCCTGTCGCACCGAGCAGCCCGGTCGCGTGGGAGTCGTCGACGACGAGCACGGCGTCGTGCCGCTCGCACGCGGCGATAATCTCGGGCAGGGGCGCGAGCTCGCCTTCCATCGAGAAGACGCCGTCCGTGACGGCCAGGACGAAGCGGGCTCCCTCTGCCCGGGCCTGCGTGAGCTTGGCCTCGATGTCCGGCAGGTCGTTGTGCTTGTAGACGTAGCGCTTTGCCTTGGCTAGCCGGACGCCGTCGATGATCGAGGCGTGGTTCAGCTCGTCGGAGACGATGGCGTCCTCGGACCCGGTCAGCGTCGTGAGGCACGCCTCGTTGGCGCTCCAGCAGGAGCTGTACAGAATCGAATCGTCGGTTTCGTAGAACCCGGAGAGGGTTGCCTCGAGTTGCTTGTGCAGCACCTGGGTACCGCAGATGAAGCGGACCGACCCCATCCCCACGCCCCACTCCTCGATCGCGCGGATCGCCGCCTGGCGCACACGAGGCTCGTTCGCGAGCCCGAGGTAGTTGTTCGAAGTGAGCATCACGACGTCCCGGCCGTTGACCTTCACGCGATGGTCCTGCGGGCCCTCGAGAGCGACCTCGACCTTGAACGTGCGAGCCTGGTGCAGCTTCTCGATCTCTCCCGTGAGGAACTTCAGGAACTCCTGCATGCATCCTCCCGTCGCTGAGCCGTGGTTCCGTCGTAGGCAGTGGCCGCCTGCCCGACGTCGTCAATCCGTCCCGAGCAGGGCCTCGAGCGCCCCCGGCGAGTCCATTGAGTCGAGCAGCGCGTCGGGCGCAAGTGCGGCGAGCTTCTCCCTGGATGTCTTGCTGCTCGCCACGGCCACCGACCGTGCCCCCCCGGCGCGCGCACATCGGATGTCGGCCTCGGCGTCGCCGATCACGACCGTACTGTGGCCGGCGAAATCGGCGCCCCAGAGATCCCGGGCGCGCGCCCTCGCGACCGGCACGAGACGGTTGCGGTCCTCATGGTCGGAGCCGAAGGCGCCGAAGGCGAAGCGGCCTGAAAGCCCGGCCGTTCGCAACTTGATCTCGGCACCCGGGCGTATGTTGCCGGTGAGCAGACCGACTGCGATGTCCGCGTGCCGCGCCAGTTCGGCCAGGATCGCACACACGCCGGGCAGGGCGCGCGTGTTGGCCGGTGTCAGCATCGAGGAGAGGCGGGAGCAATACCGGTCGAAGACCTCGGCCAGACGCGGCTCGACCTCGCAGCGCTTCAACCCGGCGAGGCCGGTGAGCTCGAAGATGATCTGGGGATCGGTTTTTCCGGCGAACGCGTAGCCTTGGATCGGGCCCGCCGTGCCGAAGGTTTCGCGGAGGGCAATGCCGAGCGCACGGCCTGCCTGGCCGTTGGTGGAGATCAAAGTTCCGTCGACGTCGAAGAGGATGAGCCGGCGCACGAGTTCCGCCCGGCGAAGTCTACCATCAGGCGGGAGCACCGGGGAGCGGGGAAGAGTTCAAAGGTTCGCACGTTCACAGGTTCCAAGGTTCAACAACAGCAGGGGGGCAGAGGGGCTGAGGAGCAGAGGGGCTAGAAGCGAGCAAAGGGCCGTCTTGTCTCTTGCTCCTCTGCTCCCTTGCTCCTCCGCCCCTCTGCTGTCGGTGAACCTGTGAAATTTCGAACCTTTGAACGTTCGAACCTTCGAACTTCTGACCCTGCCAAATTGACAGTGTGAGTGAGCTTCCCGTAGCATCGTTGCCCGTGGGGAGCGCGGGCCGCAGGTGCTGACCGGGTACAACACCGACATCGATTTCGAGGGCGTGACGTATCACGTCCAGACGGAGGACCGCGGTGTCGCCAACCCGCTCATCGAGTCGCTCGTTTACGTCAAGGGCGAGATCCTCGCCACGCGCCGGACCGAGTACGCCAATCTCCTTCAGGCGGGCGCCGATCCTCCGGCGATCCAGATCCTGATGGAGCGGCAGCACCGCACAATCGTGGACGCCGTTCGGACCGGCCGCATCGACCTGCTGACCGAGCCGCCAGTCGGCAACGCCTCCGACACCACGGTCAGCCGGCGGTCGCCCTTCAGCGGAAGGTCGGGCAGCCCCATCGACGCGGCCAAGCTTTCTCAGAAGACGCTCGACGAGGTCATCGCGGACTGGCTGGCCGAGCAGCAGCACGAGGAGCGTGTTCGGCTGCGCGTGCTCGGCGGTGATGACCTCACCTACGGAGGTGATTTCGCCCTCGAGGTCATCATCCAGATCACGCCCTCCGACGCGCCGGTCGTGGGAGCGACCGCGAGCGCCCGGTTCCTCTCCACGGCGATGAAGCCTACCAAGCTCGCCGAGGGAAGGAGCGACGAGACAGGGACCGTGAAACTCAAGGGCGCGATCCCCAAACTGGAGAAGGGCCAGGGGCTCCTGGTTGTCGCGGTCCAACACCCGCGGGGCAACGACGAGGTCAAGTTCCTGATCCACCGGTAGAGGATCAACGGGTCAAAGGGAAAACGGAAAAGGGAAGAGGGACGACGGAGACGGAACCGTGCGCTGGGTCTTCCGTCTTCCCTCTACCCTCTTCCGTCTCACCTGGGTCGCTAGCCTGGATCATTCGTGGGGGTTCGTCGCGAGAACGCGCAGCTGGCTGGTATGGTGGGCGACCATCTGCCGCGGGGGGCACGGCGCCACCCCTCCCACACCGCCGGCGCCTCACGCCCCCCGCGCCCCC
>JBEKAA010000037.1:0-40357 GCA_050018455.1 Thermoanaerobaculaceae bacterium
AACCCCGGCCGAAGCGCTCGAGGTGCTGCGGGAAGAGACCAGGCGGGGCTATTGGGACGGCTCCATCGTGGAGGCGTTCGCCTCGATGCTGGCCCGGGAAGGGGAGGACGGACCGGAAGGTGGAGGGCTTTGATGGACCGGTCAGCCTCAGGGCGTCTCACGTACCACTGTTCCTTTCGCCGGGAACAGGTGGCTCCTTCCTCGCGAAGGAGAACTGCGAAACGCCTGGTTGAGCCTTGAGATGGGCACCATCCTCGAGGTTGGACACGCGGCTGACGAGGCTTCGGAGGTCGGGTGAGGGGCGGAGGTGGCGCAATGACGGTGGGACAGGGAACAGCTCACATGACTCTCGAACGGGTGTTGGTCGCTGACGACAGCCGGATTTTTCGAGCCCTCACTGCCGAGACGCTCCGGGGGTACGGGTTGGAGGTACTCGAAGCTGCCAACGGCAGCGAGGCACTTCAAGTCCTGGTGGCGAAACGCCCTGAACTCGTGATTCTCGATGCGCTCATGCCCATGATGAGCGGATTCGAGGTCATGGAAAGGCTTCGTGACGCCGCCCCCGACTATCACCCCGTGATCTTCATCGTCACGGCGGTGTACAAGAGCCGCCGCTGGGAGGCGGAGACAAAGAGCCAGTACCGGGTCGCCGAGTACCTTGAGAAGCCGATCGAGCCTGAAGACCTCGTCAAGGCCATCGCACGCCACTTCCCGGAGCTCCTCGCGCCCGGCGACGGCACGCCCTGAGGAGGTCGAACCCCTCAGGAGATCCAACGACAGCAGAGAGGCAGAGGAGCCGAGGGGCAGAGGGGGAGGCCCCGTTCACACGTTCAGCGAAGGGAAGAGGGAAGACGGGAGACGAAAGAGGGAAGACGCAAAGCCGAACGGGCAGCGTCGTCTTGTCTCTCCTCTACCTTCTACCTTCTACCATCTAATACCGATTTGCCATCGGCCATGTCATTCCGAGGAGCGTAGCGACGAGGAATCTGGGTGGGGGAAAGCCCAGATCAAGCAGCCCCCGCCCAGATCCCTCGCGGAGCCTGCCCTGAGCGGAGTCGAAGGGCTCGGGATGACACCATTGCTCTACGACGGGGGACCTGGCGGGGCAAGTGCCTCCGGGGAAGTCAGATGGCCTAGAATGTTGCTGTGCAGGTCCTGGTCACACGGAGCGACAACCGGCCGTTCGAGGTCGCGAGGTTCGACGCAGCGTGGGCGCGCGCCGGAGGGGACCCGTCCGAGCTCGTCTTTGGGACGCCTTCGACGACCGACGAGGTCGCAACGCCCGAATCCGTGTTCGCCGGGGTCGTGCTCACCGGCGGCCCGGACCTAGATCCGGCTCGCTACGGTTCGACGCCCGACCCCGGCGCCGAACTGCGGATCGACCCGGAGCGCGACGCCCTCGATCTCGCCATGCTCGAGCGCGCCGAGCGCGAAGGTTGGCCGGTGCTGGCGGTGTGCTACGGCTGCCAGGCGCTGAACGTGTTCTACGGCGGGAGGCTGATCCAGAACCTGGACCGCGCCGGCAAGCCCGGCCACTACGTGCCGGAGCCCAAGGATCACCTGGCGCACCCGGTGCGGAAGTCCGGACTCGGCGGCGGCCGATGGCTCGACGGGTGTCCGGACGAGTTCGAGGTCAACTCCCGCCACCGTCAGGCAATCGCCGACGTTGCCCTTCCCCTCGACGTGATCCTGACCGCCCCGGACGGTGTGGTCGAAGGGGTGAAGCTGCGCCGCACCGGCCGGTTCGTGCTGGGTGTCCAGTGGCACCCCGAAAACCTCGCGCAGGCCGAGCACGTCGGCCTGTTCCGCGCCTTCCGCTCCGCGTGCCTCGCTCCGTTTGCCGTCCATGGGCCGAGGTCGACGATTTTCAGGACCCGTTAGCGATGCCCCCCACCATCGCGATCGTCGGCCGTCCGAACGTTGGCAAGTCCACGCTCTTCAATCGTTTGGCCCGCACTCGGCGCGCCATCACCCACGACCTTGCCGGGATGACGCGCGACCGGGTGGCCGCGGACGCCCCGCGGCCGGCGGGTGGGACCGTCCTCTTGGTGGACACGGGCGGATTCGAGCCGGAAAGCGAGGTGCAGATCCCGGCGATGGTGCGGGAGCAGGCGCTCACCGCCGTCTCCGACGCCGATGCGGTTGTGCTCCTGGTGGACGGTTCGCAAGGGCTCATTCCCGCCGATTCGGAGATCGCGGGCGAACTGCACCGCACCGGGAGGCCCGTGGTCGTGGCGGTCAACAAGGAGGACCGCCGCGATGCCGCCCACGGCGAGGCCGAGTTCGCCGGGCTGGGGTATCCGGTCGTCACCATCTCCGCGGAGCACGGCCGCGGGATCGGCGACCTCTGGGACGAGCTCGAAAAGGTACTCCCGCCGCCGGTCGAGGACGAGGAGCCGGAACAGGCCGAGCTGTCGGTCGCGATCGTGGGCCGGCCGAACGTCGGGAAATCCTCGCTCCTCAACCGTCTCCTGGGCGAAGAGCGGGTTCTCGTCTCCGAGGTCCCGGGCACCACTCGCGACGCGGTGGACACGCTGCTGGCCTGCGGCGCCCGCACCATCCGCCTCATCGACACCGCGGGTATCCGCCGCAAGGGGCGCACCGACGAGGGTCCCGAGGTGCTCTCGGTCCTGATGGCGCGCCGCGCCATCGAGCGCGCCGAGGTGTGCCTGGTGCTGCTGGACGCCTTCGAGGGGCTCACGGCGCAGGACACGCACGTGGCGGGCTACGTCAACGAGGCAGGCCGAGGCGTCGTGGTGGTCGTCAACAAGGCCGACCTCGTCGTCGGCGAGGAGAAGGAGGCCAGGAAACGCCTCAAGGACCAAATCCTCCATCGCCTCAAGTTCCTGAAGGACACCCCGACCGTGTTCGTGTCGGCCCTGACGGGCGCGGGCGTGCCCCACGTGCTGCCGGCTGCGATCGAGGTCGGCGAGGCGTTCCGGTTGCGGGTCGGCACCGGCGAGCTGAACCGTGTCTTGCGGACCGCATGGGAGCGGCAGCCGCCGCCGGCTGGGAAGCGCCCGCCGCGCCTCTACTACGCCACCCAGACCGGGAACGCGCCTCCGCGCTTCGTCCTCTTCGTGAGCGGCACGGGCAAGCTCCACTTCTCGTACCTCCGGTACCTGGAAAACACGGTGCGTGAAGCGTTCCCGTTGGCAGGAACCCCGGTAAGGTTTAGAATACAAGGGAAAAGTGGCCGAGGCGGGTAATGGTTCAATTCCGACCGCGAGCGCGCGAGATCATCGCAAAAGTCGTCTATTACGGCCCCCCGCTGGGCGGCAAGACGACGAACCTCCGCACGCTCTACGACGGCTACCCTCCGGACGTGCGGGGCGAGCTGCTCGTCGTGCCTGCCGGTGGCGACCGGACGATCTTCTTCGACTTCCTGCCGGTGGACGCCGGCACCCTGCGTGGTATGCGGATGCGGGTGCAGCTCTACACCGTCCCCGGCCAGGTGCACTACAACGCGACGCGGCAGGTCGTGCTGCGTGGGGTGGACGCGGTGGTCTTCGTGGCCGACTCGCAGCGGGAGCTGCTGCGCGCCAACCGCGAGTCGTGGGAGAACCTGAAGGAGAACCTTGCGCTGCAGGGGCTCAACCTGAACGACCTGCCGCACGTCCTCCAGTACAACAAGCGCGATCTCAAGGACCTGCTGAGCGTCGGCGACCTCGACCAGCTCCTCAACGAGTTCAACGCCCCGTTCTTCGAGGCGGTGGCCAGCACCGGCATCGGCGTCGAGGAAACCCTGCAGGGCGTCGTGAAGCTGGTGGCGCGCTCGCTGCGCGACCGCTTCCGCATTCCGGCCGAGGAGGCGCACCCGTTCCTCGGGCCAATTCCCGCCGGCGCCGTGGACGAGCTGTCCGCGGTCTTCGACACCCCGGAGCCGATGGCCGCGCCGCCGGTCGCCCACCGTGCCGTCTATACGCCGCCGGTGCCCACGTTCGGGTTGTCGTCCCGCGAGCTCTCCCTCGGGGCGCCGACGCCGAGCGTCACGCCCGGGGCGCCGCCTCGGTTCGATGATGAGGAGATCGGCGCGCAGATCTTTCCGTTCGCCGCGCCCCCCGAGCTGCTCCCGCTCCCGCCTGAGCCTCCGGTGCCGTTGCTGGCGCCGCCGGCACCTCCGCTCGATCCCGTGGATTCGCTGATGGACGACCTGACGCTGCCTGCCGAGCCCGCGGTCGTGCCGCCGCTAGAGGAGCCCCTGGGTCCGGAACTGAATGCGAAGGCGTTACCCGCCGCGCCCGCGATCCAGCCGTTTTCGGCCCCCGCCTTCAACGCGTTTCCCCCGATCGGGATTTTCGACGGCGGCGCGTCGAGCCCGGGCCCGGCGGTGACAGGCAAGATCTTCGTGGGAGCGCCGAGCATGCCCCTGGTCGAGGAGCCTCCGCTGCTCCCGGACCCGTTCGGCGCGGCGTTCGAAGCTCAGGAGGGCGCCGGAGCCGATGTCTTCGAGATCTCACCGCCGACCGTCACCCTTGCCGCACCAGAGACCCCCCCCGAGACCGCCGCGACCGGGCTCATCGAGAGCGAGGCCGCGACCGCGCCGGCGCCCGAGCCCGCGATCACGGCCTCACTCTCGGACGACGCCGGTCAAGCCATCGTGCAGCGCATCGTCCCCCGTGCCCTCGCACAGGTGGGCGAGGTGCGTGAGCTCGAGCTCGAGGTCCCGGTCCCGGCGGTTTGGACGGGTGGCAAACGGCTGACGCTGCAATTCCGGTTGACCTTGATCCCCGAGGAGGACGCGCATGCCGAGTGAGTTGCTGCTCCCGGACAAGGACGAGTTCAAGATCGGCGAGGTCTGCGATATCGCCAGCGTGAAGCCTTTCGTCCTGCGCTACTGGGAGACCGAGTTCCCCGAGCTCTCGCCCGCGAAGGGCGCCGGGGGCCAGCGTACGTACACCAAGGCGGACGTCCAGCTCATCCTCCGCATCAAGCAGCTGCTGTACGAAGAGCGGTTCACCGTCGCGGGCGCCAAGAAGCGGCTGGCGGAGGAGCTCGTCGAGCGCGCCCCGAAACCGGTCAAGGTTGACACCAAGGCCGCGAACCAAGTAGAAAGCGTCCGGCGCGCGCTGAAGTCCGCTCGGCGCGAGCTCGAATCGATCCTCGCTCTTCTGAAGTAACCCGGTCGGGACGTGGCGCAGCCTGGTAGCGCACTTGAATGGGGTTCAAGGGGTCGCGGGTTCGAATCCCGCCGTCCCGACCAATACAATCAATCAACCGATGGCGTACGGGCCGGCATTCGCCGGCCCGCGCCGTCTTTTCGGTGGTGCGCTTCAGGATGGCAGGGTTGCTGGATCAGTGAAAACATCCTTGCTACGTATTATTGCTCAGAGTGGTATTGCGTAGGACGGGTGATATGGCGCACTTTCCCAACTCCTACAGCGGCGGCCAGGGCTTGGCGCTCCTCGAGGGCCTCGATGAGAGTGGCAAGCTCGTGTTCACGGCTGCTGACGCCCTCGACGCAGGCGCAGCGCGCTCACTCGCAGCACGGCAGACCTACCACGTCCTGCTGCGGCTCGATGCGGCGGGCTGGATTCGTCGATTCAGGCGCGGCCTCTACGCCGTGACGGGCAAGCTCCCGGGTTCGACCGCGCCGTACGACTATGCGATCGCAACGGCCCTCTACACGCCGCCGGCGCTCAGCCATGGGACGGCGCTGCAGCTCTACGGGCTCTCCGAACAAATCCCACAGATCATCACCTGCACGACAACAGCGAAGGTCGTGACGCCGGCCATGCGTTCGCGACGCCCGAAGCAGCGACGGCGAGCGAGCACGTGGGAGGTCGATGGTCTGCGGATCCAGTACGTCTCGATTCGTCCGGCGCGTTTTTTCGGTGTCGAGGAGATCTGGGCCGATGAACGCACCCGCGTGCTCGTCACGGACCGGGAGCGGACAGTGCTCAACCTGTTCGCCGATCCGTCGCGGGCAGGGGGCTTCGGCGAGGCGCTCGCCGTCCTGGAGGCTCACCACCCTGAGCTCGACATGTCGAAGCTGCTCTCCTACACGCTTCGCCTCGGGGTGGTGGCGGTGGCGAAGAGGCTCGGCTGGGCGCTCGAGACATTCGGTATTGCGGATGATGTCCTTGCCCCGCTCATCGCTCTTCCCGTGAAGGGTGTCCAGGCGCTGGATCCGCAGCGTGAACGCCGCGGGACCGCCATCCGACGCCGGAAGCTCATCGACAATTTGGCCGGGAGATGGGGTCGATGAAACTCGAGCAGGTCCTGAAGACAACGGCCAGAGGGCTCGCAATCCCGTATGAGACGGTCCTGAAAGACTACGCGATCGGGCACCTCGTGGTGACGATCGCGACCGGCCGGCGTCAGGTTCCCGGCCCGGCCGGTCTGAACTCCCGCAAGCGCCGGCCCGCCTTCATGTGGGCGGACAGACGCTCGAGCTGCGGCGCCGCGTGGCGGAAGAAACGCCGGTAGGCGGCGCACAGGACGTTGAGCCCCGTCTCGCCGTCGTCCGTGGTCAGGAAGCGGTCCTTCGGACAGCCGCCGTTGCAGAACGCCAGCACGTCGCAGGTGCGGCACTGGCGGGGAAGGGCGGCTCGCTTCGCTTCGCCGAACGCGCGCATGCGGGGGTCGGAAGCGAGGTCGGCCAGGCTCCGCTCCGCGATGCTGCCGATGCGGTGTTCGGCGTCCACGAAGTGGTCGCAGGCGTAGAAGCTCGCGTCGCGTTCCAGCACGGCGACGTTGCCGCACGTCTCGCGGTGGATGCAGAGGGCGTGCTCGACGCCGTGGATCGCCCGCAGCGCCTCGTCGAACGTCTGGACGACAACGCGCCCGACGTCCGCCGCGATCCAGCGGTCGAAGACGCGGCACAGAAACTCGCCGATCGCCGCGGGGCTCGCCGCCGCCTCGTCCGCGCCGGTGCTGGCGCGGACGACGAGCGGCAGGAGCTGCAGGTGCGTCACCCCCAGCTCGCTGAAGAAGTCGTACACCACGTCCGGCTCTCGCACGTTGTCGGAGTGCAGCACGCAGAGGACGTTGCAGAGCACGCGGCGGGACTTCAGGAGCCGGAACGCCTCGACGACCCGTGCCTGCGTCGGCGCGCCGCCCGCCGCCGCCCGGAAGCGGTCGTGGAGCTCCGGCGGGCCGTCGAGCGAGAGCCCCACGGAGAACCGCTCCCGCGCCAGGAACTCCGCCCAGGCGGCGTCGAGCAGGAGGCCGTTCGTCTGCAGCCCGTTGCTGACCTGCCGCCCAGCGGTCAGGTGCCGCCGCTGCAACGCCACGATGGTCTCGAAGTACTCCACCCCGAGCAGAGTCGGCTCGCCGCCGTGCCACTCGAAGTGGGTGACCGGCCCCGGGGAAACCGCGAAGCGCTCGGCGATGAAACGCTCGAGCAGCTCGCGGCTCATGGGCTCGGCGCCGCCTTCGAGGAGCTCGGTCCTGCCGACGTAGTAGCAGTAGGAGCAGCGCAGGTTGCAGCGCGGCCCCGCAGGCTTGGCCATGACGAGGCACTCGGGCGTCGCGGCCAACGGCGCGCTCCTACCCGGTGAGGGTGCGGGACAGGAAGGCGAGCAGGCGGGCGAACGAGTCGCGCGCCGCCCGCACCTCGTACGAGGGGCGCGTGTCGTTGAAGAAGGAGTGCCCGGCGCCCTCGTACACGTGGTGCTCGAACGGACGGCCGATCCTCCTCATGCCCGCCTCGAACGCCTGGATGCCGGCGTTGATGCGCGCGTCGTCCCCGCCGTAGAAGGCGATCACCGGGCAGGCGATCCGATCAAGCTTCTCGGGTGGCGGCGTGGCGCCGTAGAAGACCGCGGCCCCGGCCAGCTCCTCCTCGCACGCAAGGAGCGCCGAGAGGGCGCCGCCCATGCAGAAGCCGACGCACGCGACGGGCTGCTCCCTTGTCTCGGGGCGCTCCTCGCGCAGGTGACGGACGGCCTCCCGGAGCGGGGTGACGAGGCCGGGCAGGAGCTCGATCGAGCCGAACAGCCCGCCGTAGGTCTCGGCGATCCGGATCCGCTCGGGCTCGGGCAGCTTGGCGAGCTCGGCCTCGCGGGCCGCCTGGTCGCGCCAGGCAGTCGGCGGGATGCGCGACATGAACTCCTGCAGCTCGGCGACGCGTTCCCGGCGCAGCGCGGCGGGCCTCTCGCCGTGCTCGGCCCAGAGGTCGGGGGCGAGCGCCGCGTAGCCGGCGGCGGCGATTCGGCGGGTCACGTCCTCGATGTGCTCGTCGACGCCCCAGATCTCCTGGATGACGATCACTGCGGGCAAGGGCAAGGCCGCCCGCTCCGGAACGGCGAGGAAGCCGCTGCGGCTCCCGTAGCTGATCCACTCGGTCTTGACCGGCATCGGCGCCCTCCCTCGACTTCCCGTCAGTTGACCGCTTCGGCACGGACCGGCCGCCGCCCCGTCACACCCACCCCGCCGGCTCCTCGGCCCCGGCCGCCGCATCGGCCTCGGGCAGGCTCACCTCCCAGCGGACGGCGTTGAAGCGCTTCCCGGAGACGCCGTCGGCGGCCGGCGAGACGAGCCACAACAGGGGCGGCACGACGATCTCCGGTTCGAGCAGCGAGCGGCGAATCTCCTCGGGGACGTCTTCCGGGACCATGCCGGTGCGCGTGGCCCCGCCGGGCAGGAGCGCGTTGACGGTGACGCCTGTCCCCT
Organism: Thermoanaerobaculaceae bacterium; assembly: GCA_050018455.1. Taxonomy (GTDB): domain Bacteria; phylum Acidobacteriota; class Thermoanaerobaculia; order Thermoanaerobaculales; family Thermoanaerobaculaceae; genus RBG-13-68-16. Next base: position 8,617 of record JBEKAA010000037.1, read on the forward strand.
CGAGCTCCTGCGACCAGATGATCGTCTCCGACTCCAGCGCCGCCTTGGAGGGTCCGTACGGGGAGAAGCCCTTCCGCCGCATGGTCTGGTGGTTCATGGAGATGTTGACGACCCGCCCCCAGCCGCGCTCGAGCATCCCCGGCACGACGGCGCGGGCCATGAAGAACGGGCCGTTCACGTTGGTCGCGATCACCATCTGCCACGTCTGTGGGCTCGTCTCCCAGAACCTCGTCGGCTCGGTCATGAAGCGCTCGGAGACGAAGCGCATCCCGCGCCCGGCGTTGTTGACCAGGATGTCCACCCGGCCCAGCCGTTGAGCCACCTCGGCCACGACGCGGGCGCACGCGGCCTCGGAGCTCACGTCGGCCTGGAGAGGCACGATGTGGCCCGCGCCGTCTTCGCGGGCGACTGCCTCGATCTCCTCCCGCGCGTGGGCTGCCGTGATCGCCACGCGCGCTCCGGCGCGCGCAAGCCCCAGCGCCATCGCCTTGCCGAGCCCGCGGCCACCGCCGGTCACGATCGCCACCTTGCCTTCGAGGCGCTCTCGTTCGCTCATGCCTCACCTCGCGTCACCCGGCGCTCGCACAGGCCGGGGGAGATCTCGATCCATCAGTGTAGATCCAGTGGGTGTCGTCACGGGTTCACCTGCCGCCCCTGCCGGATCGCCGTCGGGTAGAGCCTGGCCGCGATGCCGATCAGCACGAGCAGGATGTCGAGGCCGCGCTCCCGGATCAGCGAGATATCGCAGAAGATGGCCACGGGGGCACGCTTTGGGCCGGGCTCCCGGGGACCATGAAGCCCGGGTCGCCGACGTTGCCCGTGGGGATGGCCCGCGGCCGGGTCATCACGGCGCCGAACCTGCCTTGTACGGGGCCGCCGACAGAACGGTTCCGCCGCGCGCAGTTCAGGCGAACCAGGGGCGCACGGCGGGCTGGCAATCGTGCAGCTTGAACTCGATCGGATGGTAGTCCTGCACCCCCGCGACCTTCATCGGGTCGGCGGCGAGGTACTCCTCGACCTCGGCGGGGGTGTCGGCCCTCATCACGATCACGCCTCCGCCGCCGGCGGCCTTCGGCCCGGAGAGCAGGATCCACCCCTCGGCGAAACCGCGCGCGAGGTAGCGGTGGTGCTCCCGGACCAGCCGCTGCAGTTCCTCCGCGCTAACCGGCACCGGCTGGCGGAACGTGCTCTCGACCGCGAAGTACCTCATCGGAACTCCTCCCTGCAGTGCGCCGCGCGCTCACTGCGCGGGGACGAGGAACAGGGATACAAGATCGAACGCGAACCCGAGCCCCGTCCTCTACTTCCCCTGCTGTGCCGCGACGCGCGCTTTCATGGCGGCGATCGCCTTGCGCCTGTTCTCCAGGATCTCGGCCTTCAGCGCCGCCGGGTCGGCGTTGACGAGGCGCATCACGGGCCGGCCGGCGAGGAAGTGCTCGCGGATGATCTCGGGCAGGTCGCCTGCCTGCACGCCGGAGTACCACACGCCGTCGGGGTAGACGACCATGTTCGGGCCGCGCTCGCACATCCCGAGCGAGCCCGAGGTCGTCACCTGAACCTCGTCGTCGAGGCCGGCCTTGCCGAGCTCCGCCCGCAGCGCGTCGAGCACTCCCTGCCCGCCTCGCGCCGCGCAGCACGGCGCGCCGTCCAGCTTCTCCTGGGTACACACGTAGACGTGATAGCGAAATGGCTCCATCGATCACCTCCGTTTTCGCCGTGCTCCCCCGCCACCGCACGTATTCTAAAGGAGCGGAAATTCCTTTCTCACCCTGGGGCATGGGAGGGCTGTGGAAGGCCCAGTCAAGGGTGGGGGAGGGGCCGATTGCGGGGATGGAGGCTGGGCGAGGCGCCCAACCGGGGCGCCCGCAGCCGCTCGCTGCGCCCGCGCAGCGCGGCCTCGCCAGCGCCTGCGGGTGCCCACGCTCGCGGAGTGACGACGCCTACGCGGTGGTGAAGGTGGCGAGCTCGTCGAGGCCCGCGCGCTCCCGCGGGAATCCGTTGACCGGCGCGACCCCGGTCGTGGCGGCGCGCGCCGCGAGCAGCCGCTGCGTGCGCGCGCGCATGGGCTTCGGCCAGTCGGGGCGGTGCGGCGGGACGTCGAATCGCCGCTCGGCCTTGTGCTGCACTGCGTCGCGGTAGGCGGCGCGCAGCCGCTCGAGGGCCACGCCGCCGAGCACGTGCACGCTCCAGCACTGCGTGTTGCCCCACGACGGCGCCCAGCGGGCGACGTCGAGGAGCTCGCGGATCGTCTCGTCGGTGACGGGCGCGGCGGTGAACTTTCGGATGCTCCTGCGGGTGCGGATGGCGGTCTCGAGGTCCATGCGCTCTCTCCTCGGCGCCGAGAGTAGCGCGGGCGACGAGGGCGCGCCACCGGCTGCCCGGATCGTCCGCCTGCGCGACGTTGCCGGGGAAGCCCAGCGCCGTGCGCACGGTACTCATGCCGCGCAGGGGCCGGCTCCAGGCTCCTGGCGAAAGAAAGTGAGTGTCAGGGATAAGGGATCGGAACGTCCTTTCTCAGCTTGGGTGATGGGTGCGGCGTGGCTGGCGGAGTTGTTGGCGTTCGGCCTGGTTCGTGGCAGCTTCGTGCCGCCGGAGCCGTTGTAAGATCGTCGCGGGGCGGCTCGCGCGAGGCGACGAAAGCCCGACCCACGCCGAGGAGGCCATCATGACCATGGACTACGCGCGCCTGGGCAACACCGGTCTCACCGTCTCCCGGATCTGTCTTGGCTGCATGAGCTACGGCGATCCGGGCGCGACGGTGGCCGGCTCGACGATGCGCTGGCAGTGGGCGCTCGAGGAGGACGAAGCGCGTCCGTTTTTCAAGCGCGCCGTCGAGCTGGGCATCAACTTCTTCGACACGGCCAACGTCTACTCGTTCGGGGCCAGCGAGGAGATCACCGGCCGCGCGCTGCGCGAGTTCGCCCGCCGCGAAGAGGTCGTCATCGCCACCAAGGTTCACGGGGTGATGCGGCCCGGCCCGAACGGGGGCGGGCTGTCGCGCAAGGCGATCCTCCACGAGATCGACGCCAGCCTCAGGCGGCTCGGGACCGATTACGTCGACCTCTACCAGATCCACCGCTGGGACCCCGCGACGCCGATCGAGGAGACGATGGAGGCGCTGCACGACGTCGTCCGCATGGGCAAGGCGCGCTACCTGGGGGCCTCGTCGATGCACGCCTGGCAGTTCTCCAAGGCGCAGCACGTCGCCGAGAGGCACGGCTGGGCGCGCTTCGTGTCCATGCAGAACCACTACAACCTGCTGTATCGCGAGGAGGAGCGCGAGATGGCGCCGCTGTGCCTGGACCAGGGCGTCGGGTTGATCCCGTGGAGCCCCCTGGCGCGCGGTCACCTGGCCCGCCCGCCGAAGGCGATGGAGACGAAGCGTTCGGAGACGGACCGCTTCGGCAAGACGCTCTACTCGGCGATGGGCGAGGCCGACGAGCGCGTCGTCGCCGCGCTCGACGCGGTGGCGAGAACCCGCAAACTGCCGCACGCGCAGATCGCCCTTGCCTGGCTGCTCCAGAAGGACGGCGTGACCGCCCCGATCGTGGGCGCGACGAAGCTCGAGCACTTGGAGGCGGCGGTGGCGGCCCTCGGCACGCAGCTCTCGCACGAGGAGGTGGCGGCGCTGGAGACGCCGTACGTGCCTCACCCGATCGCCGGCTTCGTCTGAGAGTCGCGGAATCCCGTGTCCCGATCCTCAGCTGCGAGATGGGGTCTTTCAGCCGGACCGAGAAAGGGGCAGGCGATGCCGACGAAGCGTTTTGTAGCCGAGCAGATCAATTGTATCGGGTGTCACCTGGGTCGTGACGTCAGTACGCCTGCGACGTTATCTGGAGGGCTACTCGCCACTCGTACGGCGCGCCGAGCGCCATACGAATCCAACGTGGAAGCCGACGTCGGGGCTGTTGTCGAAGATGAAGAGGTTCTCGAGGACCGAAACCTCGATCAGCAGAGAGGGCGAGAGGATGTGCTTGAACCCGACCGTGACCTCGTAGGTGTTCTTCGAGAAATCGCCGAAATTCTCAGCACCCGGGGACGTCACGAGCGTTTGTAGCAGCCAGGACGTCCTCGGTGAGAGACGGTACTCCACCCCGTTGAACAGCGAGAGCTGGTTAGGCTTGAGCCTCACGCCGACCACCTCTGTCGTAGCGTAGTGCATGACCACCAGCGATCCGTACAGGTTGAAACGGCCCACGCGCTGGCCGGCCGAAAGACCGGCTGCGACGTCGTAGCCTCCGCTCGAATACAGGGATGCTTCGCGGCCCGTGGGGAACTTGAGCGTGAACAGCGCGGTCAGGGCAGGCGTGGTTTCGGTGCCCCGAGCGAGCTGGTAGCGGACGCTCGCGGTGGTGTCTTCGAGCCCCCATCCGGCGTCGCCTCCGCTGAGCTCGAAGGTGCGGCCGTCGCTTCCTCGGATGAGAATGAGGTAGCGGTCGGTGGGCGCTTGCCTCCGCTGCTCGTTCGGCACCTTGAGGAGCCCTTCGAAGTCCTCGATGAAGCGGTCGAGGATGCCGCCCCCGCGGTATGAAACCGGCACCGAGACGGACAGCTCCAGGCGCGGCGTGAGCCCGTATGCGGCGCCCATGGTGAACCGCAGGGTCTCGGCGTCGATGGTGTAGCGCTGGGGGTCGACGTCGAAGTAGTTGTTCCAGCTGGTGAGGAGCCCGAGCTGCCACTGGCCCTGGGCGAGCGTGACCGGGGTCTCCGGCGTGGGGGACAGGCGGAGGATTGCGAGCGGAGACTGCGCCCGGAGTTGCAGAGGGCCGAGCCCAACGGCAGGGCTGTCGTTCCAATCTTGGTTGGGCTGGGTGGCTGCAGCAGGTGCGATCAGCAGCACGACGCAGGCAAGGAGCGTCGTCCCCGGCATCGGTCGCCCCCAGCGGGACTGAAATCTCGAATATGAGCTTCCGCGCGTCACCATCGCAGACGATCCAACCCACCCTGCTACCACGCTACCATCTTCGTGGTTCTTGATCACTCGGACTTGCCTGGTTTCGGTGGCCAACCTGCAGGCGATTCCCCATCGGCTGCCGAACCTTCTTCCGCAGGGGAGCCGCAAGGAACCTGCCATCAACCATCGCGAGCTTCGTGGTGGTGACCTGCCCGCCTGGAACGCGTCCGCGCCGACCGGTGGAGTTGGGTCAGTCAGGCCGCCCAGGTCTCACGAGATGCCGGCCTCGGCCTGTTTCGCCCACTCGGCCGCATCTGGATCGCCGGCGGCCGCCCGGCTTCGCGCCAGCTCCGCGGCGCGGCGATAGGCTGCACGGGCCTCGTCGCGGCTGCCGGTGGCGGCCAGCGCCTCGCCGAGGGTCAGCACGTTGGGCGGGTACTCCGGAGCCAGCTCGACGGCCTTGCGTGCGTGCTCGAGGCCGCTGTCGGGGTCACCCGGCCCTGCGGGCCAGCCGGGGGCTCGCAGCAACAAGAGGGCCAGCACACGCTGCCCCCCCGCCTCATCGAGGTGCGGTGCGGTTGCGATGACCTCCTCGAGGAGCGCGACGATCCTGGGCAGGGCATCCATTGCGGTAGCGGGACGCTCGCGGGCCTGTTGTCCGAGGGCGAGGGCGAGCCGGTAGCGACACTCGGCGCTTTCTGCAAACCGGCGGACGCACCACTGGCAAGTCTGGACTCCCGCGGTGGCCAGAGCGGCGCGCCGGGTGCTGTCCGGCTCGTGCTCCACCAACCACGCCGTGGCCATTGCGGCGCCGAGCAAGCTCTCGCTGCGCGACTCGTCGGCTTGGGCCGCAGCGAGGAAGAGCTCCCGCGCCTGCGCCACGGCGGCCGCATCCGGGCGACGGTCGAGGTCGGCCTCGCCCTCCCGCAGGAGACGATCCACGTCGGCCGCGCCCGGCGCCTGGCCCGCGGGCGCAGGGCCGCCGAGAGCTGCCAGGGGCGGCGGCTCCCGGAGCGAGGACGCGCAGCCGGACGCCAGCAAGACTGCGGCAAGCGGCACTGCCGGGACGCGGAGACGAGCTCGCATCCTAGTCCTTGAGCCGCTCGAGGGCCTCCTGGGCCCGGGCGAGGGCGGTCAGGTCGGCCGGAACGAACCCCGTCAAGCGGATACCCGCCAGCGCCTCGGCGCCGGGTGGGCTGGCGCCCAGCGTGCGCAGTGCGTCGATCAGCGTCGTAACCCTGCCTGCCGTCAGGCGGCCACCGACCACGCAGAGCACCGAGACCGGGAGCGGCGGCGACTGGGTGACCACCGCCAGCTTGGCCGCGAAAGGCAGCGCCGGCAGCGCCGCCGCCTGAGCGTGGTCGAGGAGCAGAGCCACCTTCTCGCCGGCGGCGGCTCGCCGCAGGGAGGAGAGTACTGCTCCGGAGAATGTGATCTTCACGGTGGGCGGAAGCTCCCCCCAGGAACCCAGGGCGGGCCCACGCACGAAGCGAGGTACATAGCCCGCCAGGCTGACCAGCTCGAAGCCGGCCAGATCCGCCGGCTTCTTGACGGCACCGGCTGAGGTCACCAGCGTCCATGGCTCGGCGGCCTTGCCGCCCTGCTCCACCGCCTCGAGGCGCGGCTCGAGCTGGTAGGTCGCGCGGTGCTGCAGGAAGAAAGGCAGAGGCACCAGAAGGAGGGCGGCATCGGGCCTGGCCAACCGCTCCAGTGCACCCTGCTCGGTCTCGTAATACACGGCCTCCAGCTCGCCCGGCTGCCAGCCCGCGGCGTGTGCCACGGCCGCGGCAAAGGCGTCCATGGCGGGCTGCGCCTCGACGGTCGAGCCGGGGTAGCCCGGGGCGCACAGCACCAGGGTCACCGGCCCGACCGCGGCCAGCACCGGGGCGGACCCAAGCAGCACCGCGGCAAGCCAGATGAGCCCCCCAACCCCGGCCGCCACCGGACGGCAGGAATGCACGGACGTGTCCGAACGCATGGGCGCCACCCCCGGGCCGCTATGATAGCGGACGAGTGAGCGTTCCGACCGCATCCCCGCGCCTCACTGCGATCCTCGAGAAGGTCTTCTCTCTGCGCTGGTGGATCGTGGCTTTCTACGCGCTGCTGATTCCAGGAGCGCTTGTCGTCGCCCTGCGCATTCCGAAGGACAACGCCCTGGAGCGCATGGTGGTGGCAACCAACCCCGACGTCGTCGCCACGCGGGAGTTTCAGCGGGTTTTCCCCGAGAAGCCGACCGTACTGCTCCTCCTTGAAAACCCCGACCCCTTCGCCCCCAAGGCACTGGCCGGCCTGGCCGCGCTGCAGAACGCGCTTGACCGGGTGCCGCACGTCGCCAGCTACTCGTTGCTCACCATCTGGTCCCGCCTGCACCCGAGGACCGCGACATCGCCGGGACCCGCGGAGGAGTTGCACCGCTTCGCCGGAGGGACACCTTTCTTCAAAGCCCAGGGGCTCTGTGGCGACGGATTCCTAGGCATCGTGCTGACACTGGACGTGACCGGCTCGGTGGAGCGCGATGCCGCCCTGGAGAGCATCGACCGTGCCATCGCTGAGGTGGCCGCCAGCCCGGTCGGTCGGGCCGGAATCACCGCGGTGCGGCGGGTCGGAGGCCCCTGGCTCGACTCCTGGCTCGAACGCGAAACCGGTGTCAACAGCGTGCGCTTCTTCCCGCTCTTCGGAGCTTTCGTGGTTCTGCTCACCTTGGGCCTGTACCGCTCGTGGCGGGCGCTGGCGACGGTGTTGCCGTCGCTGGCCGTGGCCGTGCTCCTCGGGGTGGCCTGCGGAGGTCTGCTCGGTTTTGGCTTCACCATCGTCTCGGCGCTGGTACCGCTCACGCTGATGATTACAGCCACGGCAAGCCTGGTCTACCTGCACTGCCGGTTTGTTGATCAGGCCCCGGGCATGGACCTCGAGGATCACAGGGTGTTCGCGTTGGTCAATAAGCTGCTGGCCGTCAGTGCCTCGGTGTTCGCCGCCGCCGTCGGGTTCGCCGCGCTTTCCGTGTCGCAAATCCGTCCAATTCGCCAGCTCGGCATCTGGACCGCGGCCGGTCTCGCAGTCGGCTGGCTGGTCTGCTTCACCCTGTACCCGGCGCTGCAGGTCATTCTGGGTGCGCCGACACGGCTGAGGCGACCCGTGGCGGGGAGCTGGATGGTGAGAGTGGCCCAGGTCCTGCCGCGCTGGTCCTACCGATGGCGGTGGGTCGTGCTGGCCGCATCCATGGTCCTGGCCCTGGCGGGGCTGGCGGCCCTGCTGGGGATTCCGGGCGTATTGGCCCCGATGCGCCTGCAAACGGATGCACTCGACTACATCGACCCCGACATCCCCGTGGCCCGGGACACGCGAGCATTCTCCAGGAAGGTCCTCGGGTTAACCTCGGTGGCCGTATGGGTGACGGCGCCGCAGGGGACGGTGGTAGACCCGGCGGTCCTTGGGGCCCTCGACTCTCTGACCACAGAGCTGCAGCGGGAGCCGGTCGTGGGCTCGGTGGTCGGCCTGCCCGGAGTGTTGAGGCTGCGGCGCTACGCCGCCGGGCTGGGAGACGCACTGCCGACAGGGCCCGCCGAGCTCGCCAAGGTCGCCGATGATCTCCAGCAGCTTCTCCTCCTGGAGCCCACCCTGCGCCAGTGGGTGGACATGGCCACCCTGAGTTCAACCTACCTGACCGTGACCTCCCGTGCTGGCGATAGTGACGACTTCGCGGAGCTCAAGGCGGCCACGGAGCGCGCGTTCAAGCGCGCCGCTGCGGTCTCGCCGGCGCTCGACTCGTGCTCCTACCGCATCGTCGGGAGCGGGGTCTTGCAGGCCACGATCGCGGATCACCTTGTACCGACACTGACCAAGAGCTTCGCCCTGACGTTCGCGATCATCTTCGTGACCTTCCTGCTGGTCTTCAAGAATGGGCCGGCCAGGCTGAACGCCATGGTGCCGTCGCTCTTCGCCATCCTGGTCATGTTCCTGTTCATGCGCGTGGCCGGTATTCCCCTCAACGTGGCCACGATCCTGATCGCGACCACAGTTCTCGGAGCCACCGAGAACGACCAGATCCACTTCTTTTACCACTTTCAGGAGGGCCGTAACGGGGCCTCCACCGAGCAGGCGCTGGCCCACGCCATCCGCGTCGCCGGCCACGCGATTGTGTTCGCCACGCTGATCAATGCCGGCGGCTTCCTGGCCCTTACCATGTCGAATCTGCCCCCCATGCGGCAGTTTGGGGTCATCACGTCCGCGGCGTTCGGGTTGGCCATGCTGGCCGACTTCACGGCCCTGCCGGCGGCGCTGTGGGTATTCTTCCGCGCGCGTCCCGATGAAGCAGCAGGGGAGGATTAGGGGCCAGGAGACCCCTTGTCAATGCAGATGAACTATGGTCGGCAGCTCCTGTTCCTGTCATTCAACATTCGGTAGACCAAGGGAAAGAGCAGTTGCTCTGACTTTGGAAACGAACCTCAACCCAGGAGGATCATCATGAAAGTCATCGCCATCAACGGAAGCCCAATAAAAGACGGCAACACTCGTCTGCTGCTGGAATCGGTGCTTGAACCCCTGGCCCAGGCCGGTTGGACGACGGAGATCGCGCAGGTCGGGGGCAAGAACATCCACGGCTGTCGCGCGTGCCGCAATTGCTGGGAAAACCAGGACCGGCGCTGCTCGTTTCGCAACGACGAGTTCAACGGCGTCCTGGAGAAGATGTTGGAGGCCGACGCCATCGTCCTTGGCTCGCCCACGTATTTCTCGGATGTGAGCGCTGAGATGAAGGCTCTTATCGACCGCGCGGGGTTTGTGAGCCTTGCAAACGATTGCGCTCTGGCAGGCAAGATCGGCGCAGCGGTGGTGGCGGTTCGGCGCGGTGGAGCCACCCACGCCTTTGACACCATGAACCACCTGTTCTTGATCTCGCAGATGATCGTGCCGGGTTCCATCTATTGGAACATGGGTTACGGCCTGGAGCCGGGTCAGGTGGCGGACGACACCGAGGCCTTGCGCAACATGCGTCACCTCGGCCTGGCGATCGACTGGCTCGGCAAGGCCATCCAGGAGAGCGCCGGAAGGTATCCGATGCGGAAGCGCGGCGAAGCGTGAACCAAGTTAGGGTTTCCCATCCACCGCCCGATGGCGAAGAGCGCGGGTACCCGCGGTTGTTGCCCCCACCGGCTAAGTGCGGCCGCCGGCTCCGGCCAGTCTAGAAACCCCACCCGATTCCAGACGAGAAGGCCCACTCGTGGCGCGCGCTCGCGCCTCCTGCGTGCCGCAGGACACCGAGCGTGAAGGCGACCCTTATGATTGTGAACTGCCCCTCCGTCCCCAGGAACGTCTGCCCGGCCGGACCCAGGTAGCCGTCCCGCCAGGTGCGCAGCAGCACCCCGCGGATACCCAGAGCGAGATAGGGGGTGACCAGGAACCGTTCGTAATGGTCGGTCTCGCCGAAGATCCTCGCGTAGCCGACGCTAAGTTGGCCTCCGTTGCCCCCCGGTTGGAGTTGCACGGTGGGTCCGCGGAGGTCGCACATCGTGCGGCAGTCGAAGTCGGACTCCACGTTCGTGAACAGCCAGCCCACCGAGCCGGCGAGTCCCTGCAACGAGGAGTAGCGGGCGCTGGCGAGGGAGTACACGCGCTGTTGCTGGTCGGCCTCGCGGGAGGCGATGTCGCCCATCAGTGCCTCTTCGCCGCCTTGCGGAGGCGACGTTTCTGGCGCGCCGTTCCGGGGGCGCTCGTCCGGCGCAGGTCGGTCGGTCCGAGGTTGCGGCTGCCCGGTCGCGACGGCCGGACAGTTTTCATCCAACGTGAACTGGGAGGGATCGGAAAGCGTGCCGTCATGCACGAGAAGCGCGACCGCCCGGTCGCTGGATGAAGGCGGATAGCTGGCTCGGTAGGTGTCCAGACGGGCCACCGCTTCGGGGTCGTCGCGCCGCCCGCAGTACTCCTGCAGCCTCGGGCGCACCTTTTCCCAGCGCGAGGCGGAGTAGATCGAGACGTGATACGCCTCGTCCCACCCGGGGGTCTCGTACTCGCGCCAGTCGAACGGCCGGCGCACCTTCCACCGGTTGGCCTCCAGCGCGACCATCGGATCAGGCCCCTCGCACAGGTTGAGGTAGAAGCGCATCCCTCCGAAGTTGGCCTCGAGGTCGCCGCGCGCGAAGACGCCGTCGACCAAGAGCCCGGTGACGGTGCGCTCCTCGATGATCCCCCAGTGGATCGCCGCCTCCTGGGCCTGTTCGTCCGAGAGGCCACGCGCCTTGGCGGCGTGATATTTCAGGTAGTAGCGCCATCCGGAGGAGAAGAAGTGACTCAGCTTGTCCGTGCCGAACCTCACGCCGCCCACCTCGACCGTAGGCGAGTCGGGGACCGACCTGCCGATGTCGAACGGCCCATGGTTCCCGTACAGGTCGGTGCGCCGAAAGGCGAGCTCGTCCGCGGGTGTGGCGGGGAGGCGCGGCACCAGGGGCGAGTGCGTCGCCCAGATCTCGATTGGCTGAATGATCCCGAAGTGGAGGCGGCTCCGCAGCTCACGTGCGATTGCCGGGCACGCGGGCGGGTTCCCGGGCCTGCTCGCCTCTGCAGCGTCGAGGACGCGCCTGATCTCGAGGTTGATCTTGGCGTTGAGCGCGGCCGTTGCGTCGGCGAGCGGCCGGCCCCAGGTGTAGTACTGGTCCGTCTCCAAGGCGGCGGTCGAAACCGCCGCCATGGTCGCCAGGAGAAACGCGACGACGGTCGTGCAGCGGTGCCCCCGGCATCGAGTCGCTCGCTCCGAAGGTTTTGCCGATCGGCCCGTCGATTCAAGGAGGGGGTTCCTCCCACACATGGCCCGAGGTCAGATTCGGTAGTCCAGGTGGACGAGGGCTGAACTGCGCGGGCCGAACCCGCCCTCGAGCGTGAGCACCCAATGCGGCGTGAACGCTTCCGAGACGCCCGCGAGGTAGCTCCACCTGTCCTTCGAGGCCAGCGTCACGTCGTACGGAATCGCCCCGAGGCCGGGGATATCGAAGATCCCCTTGTGCCTCTCCTGGGTGTCCTCGTATCTGTCGCCAAGCCAGACCGAGGTCGTGCCGAATTTATCCCCGACCCTGGGTGTGACGACCCAGGACGAGACCGACGAGGTGGCGACGGTGGCGCTGTTGAGGCTGCTGTTGCTGTAGCTGACGTCCGCCGTCCCGAAAACGTGCTTCCCTCCGTACGCCAGGACGGCCCCGGCGCCGTAGAGCAAGCCGTTGTACTTAACGGTGAGGTTCGGCAGCGGCACCCCGATGTTGACCTGGGACAGATTTACCCGCGTGGTCCCCTGCACCTGGCCCAACAACGCATAGACGTCGACGAACGGGAGCACCCAGTAGTCAGCCGTGAGGTGAGCAGTCTTGGTGGTGTTCTTGACCGTGAGCGTCTTGACCGCTGCCGTGCCGATGGCTTGCGTGCCCAGGGCGAGCTTGGCGATCGAGTAGTCCTGATCCTGGGTGTACAGCGAAAGCCCGACACCGAGCGGGTTTGGCAGATTCACGCCGCGGGCCAGGGCCTCATCTTGCCACGACTGTGCGCCAGCGGCATGCGTGCTGCAAACGGCCACGGTGCAGACCAGCAGTCCGAGAATGCGGCGGTGGGCTTTCATTCTCGTATTATAAATGGCGACATTCACTCAAAGAACCTTACGACCGCGCAGCTTTGTGGCCGTGCATCTGCTCATCGGACGCAACACTCCGCGGAGATGGAAGGGATGACGCCTTGCGATTCGGGCACTCTCGATCCAATCGAGAAACGAAGGCGGCGGTTTCGCCCTCTGTCGGATTCGCCGTGGGCGTTGCCCGCGGCGCGGCTCGAAGGCGCTTCGATGCTCGCCACAGACCTCCCGAGTTCGATGTCGTATGGAAGATCTCGATCAGGATTGCGGCTCGGATCTGGGAGCTTGCCATCGCCCGTGGGCAGACGTGTGCATTGAAGAGATACCCATGGCGGAGATTAGGTGTGGGGGAGCTCCGGCTCGCAGCTCGTGGTCCGTGTGTGCTGCGCACGCAGACCAGCGGCAGTATTTCAACGAAGCCGACCGCGAGAGTAATATCGGGGCCGAAGGGGGAGATTCCATGCGACAGAGACGTCTCGGGCGGACCGGACTGCAAGTTTCGCGGCTCTGCCTCGGCACCATGACCTTTGGTCTGCAGTGCGACGAGGCGACCTCCTTCGCAATCCTCGACGCGGCAGCCGAGGCCGGCATCACCTTCCTCGACACCGCCGACGTGTACCCGCTCGGCGGCACGCTCGAGACGAACGGGCGCACCGAGGAGATCCTCGGGAAGTGGCTGGCCGGGCGCCGCCACGACTTCATCATCGCCACCAAGTGCTTCGGAAAGATGTCCGCGCGGCCGTGGGACCGCGGGAGCTCGCGCAAGCACGTGCTCGACGCCATCGACGCGTCCTTGCGGCGGCTCAAGACCGACTCCGTGGACCTCTATCAGCTCCACGGTTTCGACGAGGAGACTCCGATCGACGAGACGCTGCGCGCGCTCGACGACATCGTGCGATCCGGCCGCGCCCGCTATGTCGGCTGCTCGAACTTCCTCGCCTACCAGGTCGCCCGCGCGATCGGACGCAGTGAGGCGCTCGGCGTGGCGCGCTTCGACTCCGTGCAGCCCCGTTACAACCTGCTGTTCCGCGAGATCGAGCGCGAGCTGCTCCCGCTCTGCCGCCAGGAGGGGGTCGGCGTGATCCCCTACAACCCGATCGCCGGCGGCTTTCTCAGCGGTCGGCACCGGCGCGAGGCGGGCCCTACGCCCGGTTCGCGTTTCACCCTCGGCGGGGCAGCGAAGATCTACCAGGACCGCTACTGGCACGAGGGGATGTTCGAAACCGTCGAGCAGCTCCGGGCGGTCGCCCAAGAAGCCGGCCTCGACCTGGTGACGATGAGCGTCGCCTGGGTGATGGCCAACCCGGCAATCACGGCTCCGATCATCGGTGCGAGCCGACCCGAGCAGCTCGCACCCGCGGTTGCCGCCGAGTCCACGGCGCTGGCGGCCGACCTCAAGGGCCGCCTCGACGAGCTGACGCTGCAGTACCGGCGCGGCGACTCGGTCCGTTAGCTGTTTTCGGTGGTTGTGCCGGGGTGGATTTGAGCTCGCGACGGAACTGGTAGCAAAGCTCGTCGCCGGCCGCATGAAGGCTCGCCAAGTCGTGGCGCCGGCCCAAACCTAAGCGGCAAGCCGGAAAGGACACGCGACGGTAGCAATCTCACAGTCCCCCGTGGAACCGACCGAATCCGCGGGCAAGCATGACCGACATGATCAAGATGCCCGCCGCGCTGTAGCGGGTCAGAACCCCGAGCCCCTGACGCCCCGAGCCGAGGGCAACTCCCGCGTGCTGCTTCACTTACGCTGAGACTAGTCTCAGCGATGTTTGCCAAATTGTCTGCCAAACCTCCCGAGACCGGCCGAAACCGGAAGTGACGAAGAGGATTCTCCTGTGTCGTAACACTTAGACTTTTCAGGATCTTTCGTGTCCTCGAGTGACGGGTGGTGACGGCCATATTCAGCGTGTGATTCAAGAGGGTCGTGGGTTCGAGCTGCTGTAGTCCTTGCCTGTCATACGATCGGCGCAAGCTCCATCCGCCTGCTCGAGTGTGTGGAGATCCTTACCGTTTCAGAGTGAGTTCGCGCAGGCTTCCACGCTCAACAGAGGAACTCTTGGCCGACGAGTGGTTATCAGGTACCTGGGAGAGGTTTGATAGGGGCGGGAAAGCTCGCAGCAGCGCCGTCTGCGGGGACCGCCAACGCCGGGCGTCGTCCGCTCCGAAATGCACGCTCCCTCGTGCGGCTTGCGGTAGAATTCGAGCAAGGAAACCCAACACGTGCAGCCGGGCAGCCGGATCGCCCACTTCGAGGTCCTCGGCCTGATCGGTGCGGGCGGGATGGGGGAGGTCTACCGCGCCCGCGACACGCGCCTAGGCCGGGACGTCGCAATCAAGGTGCTGCCGGCCGAGTTTGCAGCCGACCCCGAGAGACTAAGGCGATTCGAGCAGGAGGCCCGGGCCGTGGCCGCGCTCAACCACCCGAACATCCTGGTCGTGTACGACGTGGGGACACACGAGGGTGCGCCTTACCTGGTGGAGGAACTGCTGGACGGCGAGTCGTTGAGGGAGCGTTTGCAGGGCGGCGCCCTTCCTCCACGCAAGGTCGTCGAGTTGGCGGTGCAGGTTTGTTCGGGGCTTGCCGCCGCCCACGAGAAGGGGATCGTCCACCGCGATCTCAAGCCGGAGAACCTGTTCGTCACCTCGGACGGCCACGTCAAGATCCTCGATTTCGGTGTGGCGAAGCTGAAGCCGGTCCAACCCGATCAGGCCGCCGCCCCCACGGTGGTGGACACCACCCAGCCGGGGATGGTGATTGGCACCGTCGCGTACATGTCGCCGGAGCAGGTGCGGGGGCAGAGCGTTGACCACCGCAGCGACATCTTCTCGCTCGGCTGTGTGCTCTACGAGATGCTGACCGGGCGGCGGGCGTTTGCCCACGACACCGCGGCAGACACCATGAGCTCAATCCTCAGGGAGGAGCCTCTGGAGGTCAGCGCCGCGCAGCCCGGTGTGCCGGCGCCGCTCGCCCACGTGGTGAGTCACTGCCTCGAGAAACGCCAGGAGGAACGCTTTCAGTCGGCGCGAGACCTCGCCTTCGGCCTAGCGGCGGTGACCGGAGTCGGCTCGGCCCCGACGGCTGTCGCCGGCGGAGGCCCTGCAGGCAGAAGGCTCCTGGCGTTGGGCGCCGCAGGAATCGGACTCGCGGCCGCCGCCCTTGCCGCCGGGTTCTTCCTGCTGGGCCGCCAGACGAAGCGGCCGCCGGAGGCGCCGAGGTTCACGCGCCTGACGTTTCAGCGGGGCTACATCAGGACTGCCCGCTTCGCGCCCGACGGCACGGGCGTGCTCTTCAGCGCCGGATGGGGTGGGCACCCTGCCGATGTGTTCGAGACCCGAACCGACCGCGCCGCCACGCGCTCGCTCGGTCTGGAGGGGATACAGCTGCTGGCCGTCTCCCGGACCGCGCAGCTGGCTCTGCTGAAGGGGTCCTTGTTTTTCGGATGGGGGTACGGTTCCCTGGCGGAAGTGCCTCTGTCCGGCAGCGCGCCGCGCTTCATTGCGGAGGACGTCTCCGCTGCTGACTGGGCGCCCGACGGGACGACCCTCGCCATCGTCCGGCGCGTCGCCAATGAGGTTCGCCTGGAGATGCCCCCGGGCCGCGTGCTCGTCAGGACGCCCGGCTACTTCGAGGACGTGCGCATTTCGCGGGACGGTCGCCGCATCGGCTTCACCGAGCACGCGGTCCTCGGGGACGGCCGGGGCAGCGTGGCGCTCGTGGACGCGGACGGCCACAAGACGACCCTCACGCGGGAGTTCACCAACGTGGCGGGGCTCGCGTGGTCGGCGGACGGGCGCGAGATCTGGTTCTCGGCCCAGACTGCGGGCATGCAGCAACAGCTGTTCGCCGTGACTCCGGACGGGCGCCAGCGCAGACTCCAGGATCTCCCGTCCCGTGTCTTTCTCCATGACGTGGCCCCGGACGGCCGCGTCCTCCTCGCGTCCGGGACGGCGCAGACCGGAATCCGGGGTCGCTCCCAGGAGGATGACCGGGAAAAGGAGCTGGGCTGGCTCGACTTTCCCTGGCTGCGGGCGCTCTCGGCGGACGGCGGGTCGCTGCTCTTCGACGACCAGGGCGAAACCGCCGGACCGAGGTACTCGGTGTACCTCAGGAGCATGGACGGATCGCTCCCGGTGCGGCTCGGAGAAGGCGCCGCGTGCGCGCTCGCGCCGGACGGCCGCTGGGCGCTCGCGATCAACTACGGCCCGCCGCACCGGCTGGTCCTGCTACCGACCGGCTCCGGCGAGACGATCTCGCTACCGCGCGGCCAGGTCGAGACGTACCAAACCGGGAACTTCCTCCCGGACGGGCGCAGGGTCATCTTCGTCGGTGCCGAGCCGGGACGTCCGCAGCGGACCTGGGTGCAGGAGATCTTGGCCGGCCTCCCGCGCGCGGTGACACCCGAAGGCACGGTTGGTACGACCACGTCCCCCGACGGGCGCTGGGTGGCGACCGTCACCGCGGACTTCACTCTGACGCTCTTCCCGCTCGACGGCGGGAAGGCCAGGTCGCTGACGAAGCTGGACCAGCGGGACGCGGTGAGCCAGTGGAGCGAGGACGGTCGGACGCTGTTCGTCTACGGCCTGGGAGAGCGTCTCGACGTTTTCGGCGTCGACGTCGGGACCGGAGAAAAGCGGCTGTGGAGGACCTTCGAGCTGCCCGACCCCGCAGGTGCTTCCATAGGTTCCTTCGCGGTCACTCGTGACGCGCGCAGCTACGCGTACGGCTACCTGCGCTTTCTCGACGAGCTCTACCTGGTCGAGGGGTTGAGATGACGCTCGAAGCTGCCGCCCGCCTCGGTCCGTACGAGATCGTCGCCCCCATCGGTGCGGGCGGGATGGGGGAGGTCTACCGCGCCCGCGACACGCGCGTGGGCCGGGACGTGGCGATCAAGATGCTGCCGGCGGAGTTCGCCACCGACCCTGATCGCCTCCGGCGCTTCGAGCAAGAGGAACGGGCAGTCGCGGCACTCAGCCACCCTCACATCCTGGCACTGTTCGATGTTGGCACCCACGAGGGATCGCCGTACCTGGTGACCGAGTTGCTGGAAGGCGAGTCGCTGCACGAGCGGCTGCAGGCCGGACCGCTCACACCGCGCAAGGCGATCGAGCTAGGGGTCGAGACCGCGCAGGGACTTGCGGCGGCGCATGAGAAAGGGATCGTGCACCGCGACCTCAAGCCAGCGAACGTGTTCATCACGAAGGACGGCCACGTCAAGATCCTCGACTTCGGGATTGCGAAGCTCTCTCCGAAGCGCGAACAGGTTGAAGGTGCGGCGGCGCCGACGGTGGTGGAGGGCACCGAGCCAGGCATCGTGATGGGCACGGTGGCGTACATGTCCCCCGAGCAGGTGCGGGGGCTGCCTGTGGATCACCGCTCGGACATCTTCTCCTTCGGCTGCGTGCTCTACGAGATGGTCACAGGCCGGAAAGCGTTTGCCGGCGCCACCGTCGCGGACACGATGACCGCGATCCTCACCGAGGAACCGCCCGCCCCGGCAGGCATCGAGCCGAGTGTGTCCTTTCCCCTCTCGCGGGCCATTGCCCACTGCCTTGAGAAACACCCGGAGGAGAGGTTTCAGTCGGCCCGGGACTTGGCTTTCGAGCTTCGCGCCATCCTGGCGGACACGGGCGGAGCGAAGGCGAGACGAGGACTCTCCGGGGTCGGGGGCCGCAAGCGCGTGGTGTGGTTGGCCGCGGGCGGCTTTGCGATCGTCTTCATCACGGTAGGAGTCTTCTACTCGCTCCGCAGCATGGCGCGAAGACCAGTCGTACCCCTCGAACCCAAGCGCATCGTTGTGGCCGTCTTCGAGAACCAGACCGGCGATCGGCTGCTCGATCCCTTGGGGCGAATGGCCTCCGACTGGGTCACCCAGGGTCTGTCGCGAATCCCGGAGCTCGACGTGGTACCGAGCACCTCCGTCCTCTTCGCCCAGTCCGCTGGCGGCATTCCAGCGTCGGCGGCCCGTGATCCAATCCGTGCCCTGGCTGAGGCGACTGGCGCCGGCACCGTGGTCACCGGCACTTTCTACCTGCAAGGTCAAACGCTGCAGTTTCAGGCGCGCGTGACCGACGCGGTGCGCGGCAAGCTGCTCCACTCGCTCGAGCCTGTAGCGGGCCCGGTGGCGGCTCCGATGCAGGCCATTGATGCCCTGCGCCAACGCGTGACGGGTGCGATGGCCGTGAGCGTTGAAGCAATTCACGAGCTCGCCGAGCAGCGACCACCCCCCTACGATGCCTACCGTGAGTTCATCGCGGGGTTCGAGCTGTTCGGAGCCAAGGATGCCGAGGCCCTCCGCCACTTTCAGCTTGCCGAGGAAATCGACCCGAACTTCGGGACACCTCGCCTGTACGCCGTGTACATCTACCACGCCATGGGGAACGACGCGGAGGCAGAATCCACGCTTCACTACCTCGAGGACAGACGCCAGCAGCTCACGCCCCTGGCGCGCTGCTGGCTGGACTGCATGCGCGGCTACGTCGACCACCGGTATCTCGAAGCTCTGCAGGCTCTCCGCGAGGCCGAGAGACTTGCCCCGCAGGACCCCATGGTCAACCTCTGGCTGGGTTTCATGGCGTTCTTTGCAAACCGCCCGCATGAGGTCGTGGACGCGTACGCCCGGCTCGACCGCGATTACTGGAAGCACCATGTCCTCGGGGAGTGGCGCGTCGGGGACCTTGCCCGGGCCCACCACGCACTGGGCAATTATCAGCGGGAGCTTGAAGTCGTGCAGCGGGGGTTGGAGAGCTTTCCTGAATCGCTCGGACTGCGTCAGTATGAGGCAAGAGCCCTGGTTGCCCTCGGACGCCTCGAGGGCGCGAGCAGAGTGGTGGACGAAAGCCTTCTGCTTCAGCCAAGGGATACGTCGCCGGGGGATATCATGCTTGAGGCGGCGCAGGAGCTGCGGGCCCACGGCCATTTGGACGCCTCGCTGGCGATGGCGAACCGGGCGATCGCCTGGTATCGCGCCCGGCCTTCCGCGGAGGCCACGACCGAGAACACTCACGCGAGTCTCGCGCTCGCCCTGACCCTAGCCAAACGGTCTAAAGAGGCGCGGGCAGCGTATGAAGAGCTTGCCGCGGAGTATCCGGACAACGTCGAGTATCGCGGATCGTTGGCCGTGCTGGCCGCCAGCCGAGGCGACCGGGCGGCTGCGCAGCGAATCTCGGAGGAATTCCGCCTGATGGAGCGGCCGAGACTCTTCGGTGCGAATACCTACCAGCGAGCAAGGATCGCCGCCATCTTGGGCGAGAAAGGTCATGCAGTGGAGTTGCTCGGCCAGGCATTCGCAGAGGGAATGTCCTTCGCCCTGGGTATCCACAAGGACTCCGCCTTCGAGGGGATGCGGGACTCCCCGCCGTTCCAGGATCTTCTCAAGCCCAAGGGGTGAGCGAGATGAGACGCGGCGAACGCCTTGGTCCCTACGAGATCGTCGCCCCCCTCGACGCGGGCGGGATGGGAGAGGTCTAATACCAATTTGCCATCGAACATGTCATTCCGAGGAGCGGAGCGACGAGGAATCTGGGTGGGGGAAAGCCTGGATCTACCAGCCCCCTCCCAGATCCCTCGCTGCGCTCGGGATGACACCGACGTCGCGATGATCTGCTCCTCGGCGCGACCTCGCCTCGGCATCTCTCAGCCCCCTTCCGCGCCACCCCAGGAGACCACAAGAAGCCCGATCTCTCAACTTTCACCTGGACCAGTTTTCCGGTCTTGGGTCAGCCGTCGCCCGGGTTTACTGCCGGGAATCCTGGTGGGCGAGGTGCTGTCGACCGGTTCCAAGAAGGTCGCGCACGGCCGGCCCGACGGCGGCTCCGCACCGGCGCCAGTACGTGTGGGCCGGGAGGCAGGAGGGCGACGAGACCGAGGCCCCACAGCGGCGCGACGGGCCGCTCGGCGATCGTGTTGACCACCAGCAGGGCCGACGCCGAGCGCCGTGACCAGTCCCGTCGAGGGCGGCAGGGCCGCCAGCGGGGGCTGCACCCGCTTACTCAAACAGGCTCCTTGGTCAACGCCCCGAGGGGCCCGGTCGGACCACCCACCTTGACACGCGCGTGGTCCTCGGCGAGCATTTCTACTCCGCCGAGGGAGGCCGCCGTGGAGAAACTCGTTGAGCTCGTTCGCCAGTTCGAAACGGGAGAGATCGTCCTTCCGATCATGCAGCGGGAGTACGTCTGGAAGCCGAAGAAGGTCGAGGCGCTTCTGGACTCCCTCTACCGCAAGTACCCGATCGGCAGCTTTTACCTCTGGCGGCCGTCGCGGAAACAGCCCGTTCGCCTTGGCCGGCAGAAGCTTCTCGCGGGCGAACCCGTCCGATACCTCCTGGACGGGCAGCAGCGGCTGGCCAGCTTGGCCCGCGCCGTCACGTCGGAAGCTCAGGACACCCCGCTGCCGCCCCCGGGGGGCGGGCAGCGCGACGCCATCAGTTGGCGGGCCTTCTTCGACGTGAAGACCGAGGTCTTCGTCGTGAAGGGCCGCAGCGCGCGTGCCCGGAAGCGGCTCGCGGCGCACGACCCGAGCCTGGTGGCGCTCTCCGACCTGGTGTCGCTGCGCGGGTTCGACGTCGCCCGGGTCACCGGCGTCACCGAAGAGGCCGTGCGCCGGATGGTCGCCGACGGTCACATAACGGACAACGAGGCGGAGAAGAACACGGTCCGCACGCGGCTGGCTCGCGTGGCCCGGATCCTGGACGTGGACGTGCTCTTCCAGTCCATCGAGACCGGCGCCCCGGGCTCAGAGGGTGAGGACGAGGTGGACCAGGCGATCACGATCTTCGAGCGGCTGAACAGAGGCGGCCTGACGCTCAGCGCGGCCGACGTCGCCGCGGCCCGCCTCTCGCACGAGGCGACCGAGGGCATCCTCGGGCCGATGCGCGACTTTGCGCGCGAGCCGGCGTGCGTCGCGCTCGGCATCAACTTCGGCTTTCTGACCCGGACACTGGTAACGTTCCGGCGCGGGAGCGCGAAGGTCGCCGACCTACCGAGGCACTGGGCGGCAGGCCCGCCGCCGATCGAGGAGGACTGGAACGTCGTGCGCCGCAGCCTGACGGCGGCGATCGGCGTGGCCCAGGGGGCAGGCTGGTCGGCAAGGGCATGGCTGCCCTCGATCAACGCGCTGATCCCGGTCGCGTACTACGCGAAGCTCAAGGGCGGCTCGATCCCGGTGGCGGACCGCGCCGAGCTCGTCAAGTACCTCTGCAAGGCCGCATGGAGCGGCGCGTTCGGCGGCTCCGCGGAAACCGCGATCGATCGCTACGTGCACCACCTCCAGAAAGCCGGGGCGAACTGCGAGGCGTCGGTGCTCGGCGCCTGGGTGCCGAAGAAGCACACGCCCCGGATCACGGCGGACGACCTGTTGGAGGAGACCTCCAAGGCCGGCCCGCTCATGCAGACCTATCTCGCGTATCTGGTCTCGAAGCAGGCGAGGAGCTGGCCGAGCGGGCAGGCCATCGGCGAGGCCAGCAGGCTGGGGGATGGCCGTCGGGCGATCGAGGTCCACCCCATCTTCCCGCGGCAGGTATTCGAGCGCCTCGGGCTAGGCCTCGACGCGAACGCGATGGCCAACTACGCGATCCTCACGGACGCCGACAACCGGCAGCTGGCGGACGAGGCGCCGAGAGCCGCGTACGAGCGGCTGAGCCCGGACCAGAAACGCTGGCCGCGGCAACAGTTCATCCCGGTCCAGGAGCCGGAGATCCTCGAACCCTCGGCGTACGACGCGTTCACCAGGCGCCGCGCCAGGGAGATGGCGGAGGCCTTGAACGCCTTTCTCGGACTGTAGACCCAGCCGCGCCCGGGCAGGGCCGGCAAAGCCGGCGTAGGGGCGGGGCCCGTCCCTGCCCTGATGTCATGTACTGCGAGGGAATGAACTTCCAAAATGACAATAGAAGAGTCCGTCATTGCCTGGAAGGTGCCTCGGCCTGCGCAACCAGACTCGCAATGACAAATCGGGGGCAACAGCGGGCGGGGGCAAGCCCCGCCCCAACGCAGCGATTCCACCTCACTCCCTATCAAGGGGCGGCGGTGCCGGAATGAACCGCTCGCCATTCCCGAGGCTTCAGGAATACCCGTGCAGGCTCTGCGTTGTTCTCAATTGCCGGGCGGCTCGCCCGGCCGACCGCAGGAGGCTGCCATGTCCATCCGTCCCGTCAAACGTCTGACCCAGTCGACGCCGACGATCGAAGGCGCCGGAGTGCGCCTGCGCCGGGCGTTCGGGTTCGGCGACACGGCCGACTTCGATCCGTTCCTGCTCCTCGACGACTTCCGCAACGACCGGCCGCAGGACTACCTGGCCGGCTTCCCGTGGCACCCGCACCGCGGCATCGAGACGATCACCTATGTCCTGGCCGGCACGGTCGAGCACGGCGACAGCCTCGGCAACAAGGGCGCCCTGGGAGGCGGGGACGTTCAGTGGATGACGGCGGGTAGCGGCATCATCCACCAGGAGATGCCGAAGGGCGACCCCGAGGGGAGGATGCACGGGTTCCAGCTGTGGGCCAACCTCCCGTCCTCGCTCAAGATGACGGAGCCGCGGTATCAGGACGTCAAGGGGGCCGACATCCCCGAAGTCAGCGACGACGACGGCACCACGGCCCGCGTGATCTGCGGCAGCTTCTGGGGCGTGACGGGCCCCGTCGACGGCATCGCGGCCGAACCGGCGTACGTGGACGTGTGGGTCCCGCCGGGTAAAAGGAAGGTCCTCCCGGTCGAAACCAGGCGGCATGCGTTCGCCTACGTGTTCGCGGGCTCCGGCAAGTTCGCCAACGCGTCAGCCCCCCGCGCGGTGCTCACCGATCGCGTCGGGACCGGCGAGCCGACGGCGTGGGAGGAGGCTGGCGATCGCTCGCTCGTCGTGTTCGACCGCGGCGACGACGTGACGGTGCAGGCGGGCGAGCACGGGATCCGCTTCCTCCTGGTTTCGGGTAAGCCTCTCCAAGAGCCGGTGGCCTGGTACGGCCCGATCGTGATGAACACCCAGGCCGAGCTCGAGCAAGCCTTCGCCCAGCTGCAGGACGGCACCTTTCTGAGCCGGCGGTAGACGGCGGAACCGGGTGACGCCCATCCGGGGGCAGCCGCAAGGGCCGGCCCCCGCGGCGACCACCGCCGGCGACACCACCCGCGCCCCGTCTAAGGGTAAGGCCAACCCTCGCGCGGTGTTGGCGTCTCTGCCTGATGCCTCGCCGGTCAGAAGGCAGCTATCGGGTCTGCCCGTCTTCCAGAAGCTCGAAGAGGTCCCGCACGAGGTCGGTCAGCTGGGCGGACGACAGGGGGGTGCGGTCCGCCGGGACGTGGAGCTCGTACCCCATGGTCAGCGGCTGGCGTAGCCAGGTCTGGCCGGGGACGTAGCGGAGGGCGGCAGCATTCTCCGCGCTCGGGGATTCGTCCCAGGCCGCCCACCAGGTGTCACGTTTCTCCTCCTCGGGCTGCGGCTCGGGCTCCGGAACGGCCGGCTGAGGCGCCGTCGCCGCCACCCGGCCGCGGATCTCCTGCAGTGGAACGCCTTCCTCCTGCCACGCCTTGATCTGGAGCAGGCGGGCCAGATGTACCTCTGCGTATTGGGCTCCACGACCAAGGCCGTGCGGGGGCGGAAGCAGGTCTCGCTGGACGTAGAAGTGCACGGTGCGGCGCGAGACGCCGGCTGCGGCCGCCAGGGCGCCGATCGAGAACGTGCGTTCCGGACTCATGAAATTAATGTAACATCAGATGTCACATTGTCAAGTGTCACATTCGTTGACGAGGCGCGGTAGCCGCCGCATTGTCGCGACAAGCTCGTACGGTTGGTAGAGGGTACGGGGCCGATCCCGCGCGGCTGGGAGGAAGAAGCCATCCGCGCCTATGGTGACGGGCCGATTTGCGGGGGTGATCCCGCCGCCGGTGAGGAAGCCAGACGGCGCGCCGAGCGCCGCACCGGAGAAGGACTAGAATCACTTATCGGGCGCCGGCTCGTAGCGTTCGCAGGGCCGGGCAAGCCGCCGGGAGGGCTCGAAGGGCGCGGAACGCAGGACACGGGAGAATGGCGGCGAACCTCACCCTGCTCATCGAGAATCGGCCGGACGACGCCGCTCTGATCACGGGCTTCCTCCGGCGGGCCGACCCGCGGGCACACGTCCATGTCGCCGAGGACGGTGCAAAGGCGATCGCGTACCTGGCGGGCGAAGGGGATTTCGCCGACCGCTCTCAATATCCGCTGCCGGCCGTGATCCTGCTCGACCTCGGAGTCGGTGCGTCCGGCCTTGCGGTGCTGGAGTGGCGCCTGCCGCGCGCGGACATGCGCGGGGTTCCCGTTGTCCTGCTCACCTCGTCGAAGTTCTCCGCGGAGCTGAAGCACGCGTACTCGCTGGGCGCCAAGTCGCACCTGCTCAAGCCGGTGACGCTGGCTGCGCTCGCGGATGCACTCGGCGCACTCGCCCCGGCGTTCGAGGGGCCGGTGCGGGTGCTCCTGATCGACGACAGCGCCGAGGACCGGCAGGCGGCGATCAACCTCCTCAAACTCGAGCTTCCGACGGTCGTGGTGCGTGAGCTGACCTCCTCCGAGGATTTCGAGTCGGCCGTCGCAGAGGGCGATTTCGACGTCGTGGTCAGCGACTTCCACATGAAGGGCTGGAGCGGGCTCGAACGGCTGAGGGTCGTGAAGTCCCGATGGCCAGACTGCCCCGTGATCACCCTCACCGGGACGGCCACCAAGCGGGATCTCATGAGCGCCCTGCACGCGGGATTCGACGACTACGTCCTGAAAGACCAGCGCGACCTCCCACGCCTCCCGGCTGCGGTCCGGTCCGCGATCGGCAAGGCGAAGCAGCGGCACGCACTGGCGGTGTCCGAGACCCGGTATCGGAGGCTTTTCGAGTCCGCCACGGACGGGATTCTGATCCTCGACTGGGATTCGGGCGAGATCGTGGACGTCAACCCCTTCCTGACCGAGCTGCTCGGGAGCACGCGCGACGATCTGCTCGGCAAGAAGCTCTGGGATATTGCCCCTCTGAGCGGCATCGCCGCCACCGAGAGCGCTTTCTCCCTGCTCAGGGAGAAGGAGTTCCTTCACTCCGCCGATCTCCCGATCGAGATCGAAGGCAGGGGCCGCATCCACGTCGAGTTTGCGAGCAACAGCTACCTGGTCGACGGGACCCGGGTGGTCCAGTGCCACATCAGGGACATTACGGAGCGTAGACGCGCGGACGAACTGCAGGCGGCGATCTACGAAATCGCCGAGGCTGCGCAGCAGTCGGCAAAGGTCGAGGACCTCCTGGCATCCATTCACCGGGTCGTCGGGCGGCTGATGGACGCGAGGAACCTCTATATCGCCCTGTATCACCCTCGGTCGGAGCTGCTCAGCTTTCCGTACCACGTGGACGAGCAGGACGAACCCATCCCCTCACGACGTTTGCGGCGAGGCCTCACCGAATACGTCCTCCGCACCGGCAAGCCACTGCTGGCCACCCCCGAAGTATTCGCCGAGCTGTGCCGCAGAGGGGAGACCGAGCTGGTCGGCGCCCCTTCCGTGGACTGGCTCGGCGTGCCCCTCATCGCCGGCGACCGGACACTCGGCGTCCTAGTGGTCCAGACCTACACCGAAGGAACGAGGTATGGGAAGCGGGAGCTGGACATCCTGGCGTTCGTGTCGCGCCAGGTGGCGCTGGCGATCGAGCGCAAGAGCACCGAGGAGCAGCTGCGCCTGAGCGAAGACCGCTTCAAGAAGATGGCGGAGACGATCCACGACGTGTTCTGGATGTCGACCCCGGCGGTGGACCGGATCCTGTACGTCAACCCGGCGTTCGAGAAGGTCTTCGGGTACCCGTGCGAGAGCCTGTACCGCGATGCGAAGGTCTGGGTCCGGGCGATCCACCCGGACGACCGCGGTCGCGTCGCCGACCTCATGGAGGAGCAGATAGCGCGCGGCGGCGACCTCGAGTACCGCATCGTCCGGCAGGACGGGTCGGTCCGTTGGTTGTGGGATTCGGCGATGCCGATTCGGGACGAGCTGGGCAACGTGGCCCTGGTCGTCGGAGTCGCCAGGGACATGACCCAGCGGCACATGGTCGAGGAAGAGCTCCGCCAGGCGCAGAAGCTTGAGATGATCGGCAAGCTCGCTGGCGGGGTGGCGCACAACTTCAACAACCTGCTTCAGGCGATGCTCAGCCAGACACAGCTGCTCAGGACCCAATCCGCAGTTTCCGACAAGGCGGCTGCCGTGGCTGGTGAGCTGGAACAGCAGATCAGACAGGGTGCCGCGCTCACCAGACAGCTTCTGCTCTTCTCGCGCCAGGAGACGACTCGGATTTCGCAGATCGATCTCAACGAAGTGGTCCGCGACGCGAGCCGGATGTTGAGCAGGCTCGTGCCGGCCAACGTCGCCTTCGACGTCCGTTTGCACCCGTTGTCGCTTTCGATGGCTGCAGACCGTACCCAACTCGAGCAGGCGCTCGTGAACCTCGTGGTCAACGCCAGCGAGGCCATGCCCACAGGCGGCCACCTCACGATCCGCACGGGCAGAGAGGATGCGGGTTGGGTATGGTTCACCGTCGAGGACACCGGCAGGGGCGTCCCGGCGGAGATGCGCGAGCGCATCTTCGAGCCGTTCTTCACGACGAAGGAAACGGGCAAGGGGACCGGCCTGGGCCTCTCGGTGGTGAGGACAATCGTGGATCTGCACCGGGGCCGCGTCGCCGTGGACAGCACGCCCGGCCATGGCGCGACCTTCCGCGTCGTCCTCCCTGGGGCGCCTTCAGACGCCTCGCCCGTAGTGGAGGCCTCCGAACAGCAGTCCGAGCCGTCGCGAGGGACCGGTGAGCGCATCCTGGTCGTGGAGGACGAGGACGCCGTGCGCGAAGGCCTGTGCGAGGTCATCGCCGCACTCGGCTACCGAGTGGTCGCCAAGCGCAGCGGCGAGGAGGCGAGCGCGCTGCCGCCCGAGCCGGCGTTCGACGTGCTCTTGACCGACTACATGTTGCCCGGAATTCCCGGCACGGAGCTCGCCGGCCAGCTGCGGGCCCGGTGGTCAGCGCTCAAGGTCATCCTGATGTCGGGTTACGCGCCGAGCGAGACCACCCACTTGGACAC
Source organism: Thermoanaerobaculaceae bacterium (assembly GCA_050018455.1). Lineage (GTDB taxonomy): Bacteria > Acidobacteriota > Thermoanaerobaculia > Thermoanaerobaculales > Thermoanaerobaculaceae > RBG-13-68-16. The sequence continues at coordinate 36,168 of JBEKAA010000037.1, forward strand.
AGTCACCGGCAATATCCGTTTCCTGCAGAAGCCGTTCGACATGGATACACTCGCGCGCGAGCTTCGGGTCGTGCTGGACGGACCGACGCGCTAGCCTGGATTATTCGTGGGGGTTCGTCGCGAGAACGCGGAGGTGGCTGGCATGGTGGGCGCACGTAGGGGTGAGGAGCCGAGTCGTATCCTCTGCGATACGTCGCAGGCTCCGAACCCCCACATGCCTTCGACTGGAACGGTCGACCTTTCCGGCTCTCCGCGTCACTGGCGACCCTCAGGTGGTATCAGTACGACGAGGGGCTCTTGACCATTCCATCCGGCGGCAGCTTGAACTGCTCGGGGCGCTCCTTCACGACCTCCCGCAGCCACGCCTCCGGATAGCCGAGCTCCTCGGGTTCGCCGGCCTCGTTCTTCACGTAGCCGTCGTTGTACTTGGTGAAGAGGGCCTCCGCCAGCTCCCGCCAGCGCCGGAACACCTGCTCGCCGGCCGAGACGCTGTAGTCGGTGAGGAACCGCCGCGCGCGCTCGGGGTCGCTCTTGAGCATGTCGGCGGCGGTCTTCTCAACGGCAGGCTGGAGGGCGAAGAAGTTCCCCTCGAGCTCCTGCTGGACCTTCACGATGTCCTTGACCATATACGAGAACTTGAGCTGCGCGTAGTTGGCCACCAGGTTGAACACCCACCAGGCCGAGTCCCAGGAGAACTTCTGCAGGGTGCCGCGCGCGTACGACGGCGGGACGGCCGTGATGCTGGCATAGAGCGGGAAGTAGCAGCTCGTGAAGGTGTCGTCCACGCCGTACCAGAGGACGCCGCCGACCTCGTCGGGCATGAACGACCTGGCGTGCGCCACGAACGAGCAGCCGGTCTGCTGCGTGGAGATCGGCCGCTCCCAGGAGTAGGTCTGGCCGTCCAGCGTGAACGTCATCGGGCGCGCCCGCAGCGGCGAGCCGTAGGGCCCGGCGTCGACGCCCCGGGTCATGTCGATGGGGGTCCCCTCGTAGTGGTCCCGCATGAGAGCCATCACGTCCTGCACCGAGAGCTTGCGGTCGGGCTTGATCCAGAGGGGGTATGGCCTGGCGCCCGCCTTGCCGCGGCTGTAGTCGAGCGGCAGGTCGAGCGACGGCGCCGCCCTCCTGAAGACGGACCAGACGCGTGTTTCCGTGTAGCGGAGCTTCTGCGCCGTCGCCGGACAGTAGGCCTCGCAGAAGCGGAACGGGCCGTCGGTCTTCGGGTCGTAGTACCCCTTCGCGACGGCGAACTCGATGACGTTGGAGGAGTAGACGCAGTTCTGCGGATCGTTCAGCGGGAACGTCCCGATGCGCGACTTGTTGGCGTGCGCCGCGATGGTCCCGTCCGGCACCCGGACCGCGACCCAGATGGCCCCCTTGCCGCCGTCGCCGGGGCCGATCATCTCGAGGATCCAGGCCTCGTTCGGGTCCGCAATGGAGAACGACTCTCCCGTCGAGGCGTAGCCGTACCGGTCCACGAGGTCGGTCATCACGGTGATGGCCTCCCGCGCCGTCCGGGCGCGCTGCAGGCCGAGCTGAATCAGGATCCAGTAGTGGAGGCCCCCCTGCGTGTTCTCCAGCTCGGGCCGCCCGTCGAACGTCGTCTCGCCGATGGCGAGCTGATGCTCGTTCATGATCCCGACCACCGAGTAGGTGTGCGGCGGCTGGGGGATCCTCAGGCGTACGACGCCGTCCCGGCCCTTGACCTCGTACAGGTCCCCGTGCGCGTGGTCCGCCGCGGGCGTGTAGCGCAGCGCCGGCAGGAACTCGCCGTCCACCGCGTAGGTGATGATCACGGAACCATCGGACGAGGCGCCCTTCGTGACGATGATGTTCGTGCAACCTGCCGTTTGCCTGATGGAGCCGCTTGCCAGCAAGACCCCAAGAACCAGAATCTCCTTGCGCATGCTCGTCTCCCCTCCGGAGGTGCGGACACGGCGTGGGGCGGCAACCTCCGCCCCCGCGCCTCGGCGATCACGCCCAAGGCGTGACCCCCGTAACGGAGCCGGGACATGATACGACGAACGGGAGAGCGGGTTCGCCGTCGGGCCGACACTCACGGATCGCGCCCGCGGCCACGAGACGTGGTACAACACTGTGAGAGATCCGAGCGTGGCCTTGCTCTGCCGTATGGGGAAGTGAGATCCGGTCGGGGGGCGCGATGGTCGAGGGTAGGGGCGCTGGGGAGGTCGGGCTGCCGTTGACCCGGACGCAGGAGGTCGTGGCCTCGAGCCGGTTGCTGGTGGCGATGAGGTGGGCGGCAGGGGGCGGAGTGGCGGTGGGGGCTTGGGCGGCGCAGCGGACGCTGCTGCCGGGGCTCGACGCCGGGGGGTTGTACGCGCTGGGGGCCCTGATCGTCGCGGCCAACGCCCTCTTCTGGGCCTGGCAGAGGCGGCTGAGAGCGGCCGGCGGCGGCCGCTCGGAGTACCAGCGGATGACGCACGCGCAGCTCGGGTTCGACTGGGTGGCGATGGTGGTGGTGATCCACCTGACGGGCGGCGTCGAGAGCCCCCTGGTGTTCCTGTTCGTCCTCCACATCGTGGTCGCGTCGTCGGTCTTCGAGCGGTGGCCGGCCCTGGGGTACACCGTGAGCGCCGTGGGTCTGGTTGCGGCGCTGGTGGCGGCCGAGGCAATGGGGATCGTGGCGCACCGGCACGTGGCCGGGCTCCTGCCCGAGGATGCGAACGGGCGGCCGGCGTATGCGGCGATGATCCTCGCGACGCTCGCGGCGGTGAGCGTGGTGACGTGGGCGGTGACGTCGTCGGTTGCGGCGCGCGTCCGCCGCCGCGAAGACCAGCTGGCGACGCTGGTGGCCGGGGTGCAGGCCATCAACTCCACCCTGGAACTGCGGGAGGTGCTGGAGAGGCTGGTGCGGGCGACCGTCGAGGCGATGGGCGTGCAGGGGGCGTCGATCGGGCTGCTGGACACGACGGGGACGCAGGTGGAGCTGGCGGCGTCGCACGGATTGAGCGAGGCGTACTTGAACAAGGGGCCGGTGCTGGTGAGCCAGAGCCCGGCGCACCAGCAGGCGCTGATCGACGGGACACCGGCGATCATCCAGACCGAAGAGGAGCGGGCGCGCCTGCAGTACCCGGCGGCGGCGGAGGCGGAGAACATCCGATCGATGGTGTTCGTGCCGTTGCGGGGGAAGGGGCAGCCGCTGGGGGTGGTGAGAGCGTACAGCAGCCGCGAGAAGGCGTTCGGGCCGGAAGAGGTTCGGTTTCTGGAGGCGATTGCGGGGCAGGGGGCGGTTGCGATCGAAAACGCGATGGCGTACCAGGCTTTGCGCCGGTTGGACGAGCAGAAGTCGAAGTTCACGCGGACCGTGACCCACGAGCTGCGGGCGCCCGTGACCGGGGCGCAGACGCTCGTGAGCCTGATCATCGACGGGTACGCCGGGCCGCTCGAGCCGAAACAGGCGGGGTTCCTGGAGCGGTTGCGGCGGCGCCTTGAGACGTTGCAACAGCTGATCGACGACCTCATGAGCCTGGCGTCCGGGCGGACCGGACTGGGCGTGGAGGAACTGGGGCGGGTCGGGGTGGCGGAGGTGCTCGAGAAGGTCGTCGGGCAGCTGGAGGCGCAGGCGGAGGGGAAGCACCAGACGCTGGCGCTGGAGCGCGGGGAGGGGGCGGAGGCGCTGGCGGTCGAGGCGACCGTGCAAGGGCTGGCCAGGATCTTCACTAACCTGGTGGGGAACGCGGTGAAGTACACGCCGGATGGCGGCCGGGTGATCGTGCGGGTGGAACGGGTGGGACAGCAGGTGGCGGTGCGGGTTTCAGACACGGGGATCGGGATCCCGGCGCAGGCGCAAGCGCGGCTGTTCACGGAGTTCTTCCGGGCGCCGAACGCAATGGCGGTGGAAACAGGGACGGGGCTGGGGTTGGTGATCGTCAAGGAGCTGGTGGAGCGGTTCCGGGGGCGGGTGGTGGTGGAGAGCCGGGAAGGCGCCGGTTCGACCTTCACCGTTTTCCTCCCCATCTTGGGCAACTGACAATCGCCGTCCCCGCCCTTCGTTGGCGTGTCCACTGCGTGGGGGCTGTCTTTCGTGCCCCTCGGGTTCCGCGACCTTCGGGCCTTGCTCGCCTCCGGGGTTCAGGGTTGTTTCCACTGCGTGGAGGCTCTTCTTCTTTTTTTGCCCCGTGGGCTCGGAGGGGTCGCTCAGGCTGCGCATCGAGCGCAGCCTGAGCGAC
>JBEKAA010000038.1:0-40583 GCA_050018455.1 Thermoanaerobaculaceae bacterium
CATCGATATCCTGCTGCGGCGGCTTCGCGCAGCCCACAACCAAAAAGGCCGTGGCCAACAGCAACACCCCAACGATCACCTGATTCTTGCGCATCTCAGCTCTCCTTTCCTCCTAGTAAGAGGTTGGCATCTCCTAGATGCCGGTTCGTATCCTACTCTCTTGACAGACATAGTGCAACTTGGCACAAACGGGAGATCACCGGCTGCCCGAGCGCGGTGGGAGCCCGTAAGGTTCGCTCCTCTTTTCTGTAGCGGCGGGCTTGCACCTCCGCGAGTGACCGTACAGGCCCCTCTGAGGCGCGGTTTATAGAACGGCCGGGGCAAAAAGTCAAGGTTTGGCCCGACGTGTACGTGAAGCCAAGCCCGCCTGCCGGGATGTCGGCCGCCGCGGCGATGAACTGGAGTCGCGTGCTCTTCTCGGTCACTGCGGCCCCCCGCGGGCGGCCGCGGAGACCGCCTTGAGGTTGCGCTGCAGTCGGGGGCCATCAAGCCGGCGGAGCGGCGTACCGGCGGCGAGGGCGGCCCAGCCGGCCCCGTCGAGGCGCTCGAGCTCCCCGCGCGTGAGGCGGCCCAGCTGCGCGCGGGTTGCGAGGGCCGGGTTGCACGTTTCCGGCGCCCGTCGGTTCCAGGGGCAGACCGCCTGGCAGATGTCGCAGCCGAACACGTGCGCACCCAGGCCCCCGAGCACCGCCTCGGGGAAGTCCCCGCGGTGCTCGATGGTCGCGTACGCGATGCAGCGCCTGGCATCGAGGCGCCCCGGACCGTCGAACGCGTGGGTCGGGCAGGCTTCGAGGCAGGCCGTGCACGTGCCGCAGTGGCCGGTCTCGGGCGCGTCCGGCGGGAGCGGTAGCGCGGTGACGAGCTCGCCGAGGAGAAGCTCGCTGCCGAGCCTCCGGTTGATCAGGCAGGTGTTCTTCCCGACCCATCCGAGCCCCGCGCGCTGCGCGAGCTCCTTTTCGAGCAGCGGGGCGGTGTCCACAGCGGGTCGCCACGTCGTCCCGGCGGCGCGGCCGGCCAGAAAGCGCCCGAGGCGCACCAGACGGGCGCGGAGAACGGTGTGGTAGTCGCGGCGCCGGGCGTAGCGGGCGACGACGGCCCGGTCGGCGGCGGGTGCGGTCTCATCGACGCCGGGCGGCTCGTGGTAGCTCATCGCCACGCAGATGACGCTCCGGGCCCCGGGCATGAAGAGGCGCGGGTCGCCCCTCACCGCGGACGTCGAGGCCATGTACGCCATGTCACCGTGGGCGCCGTTCGCCACCCAGCGCTCCAGATGCTCCCTGCCGGGCAGGGGTTCCGCTGTGGCGATGCCGACGAGGTCGAAGCCGAGCTCGTGAACGGCGAACGACTTGGTGTCGGCGGCCAGCACGGCGTACACCCTTCCAGTCTAGCGAAGGCTGTAAACTGAACGCATGCCGACCAGCGTGCTGCTTGCCGCCGCACTCGCCGCCGTCCTCTGCCCCCACGAGGTCGTCTTCGTGGACACGGGCACAGGGGCGATCGTACGCCGCGTTGACCTGGCGGCCGACGGCGTGGCTGTGTTCGCAGCCCCCGATCGCCGGGTGGTGGTGCCGTTGGCGACCGGAGACCGGACCGTCGTGGTGGAGGCGTCGGGCAAGGTCGAGCACTGGCAGGGCCGCGTGTTTCCCATGTTCTTCGCCGATTTCGACCGCATGCACGTCGTGCTCCCGGGGGCGCTCGCGACGCTCTCCTACCCCGAGCGGATTTCGCTCCTGCAGATCCCTCTACCGGGAGTTGCCGGGGCGCGGCGAGCGGCCTGTTCGGCGGACGGGCGGCTGGTCGCCGTCGTGCCGTCGGGTCCGGAAGGAAACTCGCTGACGTTCGTCGCAGCGCTCGAGGGCGGCAGTGCGAGCCGTGTGCAGCTTGGCGGGAATGCGAGCGCCGTTGCGCTGGCTCCCGGGGGGACATTCGCGGTCGTGTCCACCGGCGGCGGAGTCATCGAGGTGACCCGAGCCGGCCAGGCTCGTTCACTTGGCATGGTCAACCTCGCGGGGCGAGTCGAGTCGTTGGCCTGCACCGCGGATGGTCGGGGCGCCCTGGTCGGCCTGGCAAGCGACAGTGGGGGAGAGATCGTCGGTCTGCGGGTCGACCTCTCCGCCAAGAAACCACTGAACGAACGTTTCCGCATCCCGCTCTCCGCCGAGGTGAGGGCCCTCGCCGTATCCGAAGACGAGGTAGCGGCGCTGGCGGGGGACGTCCTCGTGGTTCTTTCGGCGGACGGGCGGAAGGTGCGCCGGAACGTGAGCTTGACCGGTGCGTCCGACGTGGCCCTGCTCCCGAGCCGGCCGCGTTCGGCGGTCCCGCCGTGGAGCGACGGCAAGGCGCCGTGACGAGCCGGGAAGATCCGGAGCGGGAACGAGACTACAATCTGCAGCCTGGAGGTACGGGTGAGGCGAAGTCTAGGGATCATCCTGGCGGTGTGGGCGGTGTGGGCGGTGGCGGCGTGGGCGGCACCGGGCACTGAAACCGAACGGCCCGAGCCAGCGGCCGTCCCCCGCGCCGAGGTTCTGGTTCTGGTGGCTCAGGCTGAGACGCGCCTGGCGGCAGGCGAGTACGCGGAGGGCCTGAAGCTCTTCCGGCGCGCGACGGAGCTCGATCCGGCAAACCCGGAGCTCGCGGAGGAATTCGGGCTCGCGCTTGCCGAAGCGGGTGTCAACGACGAGGCGGTCACCCAGCTCCAGAAGGCCGGGAGGCTCACCGCGAGCGGGGAGGCGATGCTCGGAGTGCTCCTGGCGCAGGCGGCGCAGGACCCGCCGGGGCTCGAGGCCGCGATCGCGCACCTTCGCAACGGCCTCGACGCCGTTCCGCAGGGAACGGAGGCACGCCTCATCCTCGCGCAGTCGCTGGTGCGTCTGGGCAAAGGTGCGGAGGCGTGGGAGCAGGTCCAGGTTCTGCTCGACGATCACCCCGACGATCCCCGGCTGTGGCTGCTTGCGGGCGAGTCCTTGCGGCTGACCGGGAAGTTCGATGAAGCTGCCGCCTATCTCAAGCGCGCTGCGGAAATCCCTGAGCTGCGCCAGCGTGCGATCCTGCAGCTGGTCGACACCTTGGCGAGCGCTCGCAAGTTCAAGGAAGCGGCGGAGGTGCTCGGGGAGTTCCTCAAGAAGGAAGGCAGCACGCTTGCCGGCCTCACGCGCTGGGCGACCCTCCTGGCCCGCTCGGGCGACCGCGCCAAGGCGGGGGAGGTCCTGGACAAGGTACTCTCCGGCGACCCCAACCAGCGGGACGCCTTGCTCCTCAAGGCGTTGCTGGATGCGGGCGACGGCAACCTGGACGCGGCCGAGCAGTCGTACCGGCGCGCCCTCGCCGCCTACCCCGACGACCCCGACGCGGCGATGGGCCTCGCGCGTCTGCTCATCGAGCTCCGGAAGCTGCCCGAGGCGAGGACTCTCCTCAACGAGTTGTGGAAGCAGGTCGAGGACAAGAAGATCGACAGTGAGGAAGGGGCTACCGAGGTGGCGCAGGAGCGCGCCACGCTCGAATTGCTGGACCACAGGGCCGACGCCGCGCTGCCGTGGCTCAAGAGATGCGGCACCGGCACACTGGAACGGCGCACCCTGGCGCTCTGGGGCGAGTACTTCCGGTTGCGGGAGGCCTACGCCGAGGGAGTGTCGTTCGTGCGCGACGCGAAGACCGAGGACGAGCCGGAAGCTTCGCGCCTCCACAGCAGCCTGCTTGCCGAGTTCTCCCTCGCCAGCGGCGACGATGCCGGCGCGGCGAAGGTCCTCGACACGCTGATGAGCGGGGACGCCGACGATGTCGTGGTCGGCCTTGGCGTCCTGGACCGCCGCAAGCGGTTCAAGGAGGCGGTGAGCCGGGCCCGCGCCGCCCTCGCCCGCCTGGCTGACGCGCCTGCCGTGCAGTTCTCGTACGCGGCGGCGCTCGAACGCTCCGGAGCGTGGGACGACGCCGTCGCGCAGTTCCGCAAGCTCCTTGCCAAGCACCCGGACGACGCTGCGTCTCTCAACTACCTGGGGTACATGTTCGCCGACAAGGGTGTCCACCTCGAAGAGGCGCGCGACATGTTGATCAAGGCGGTCAAGGCGGAGCCTACCTCCGGCGCGTTCCAGGACTCGCTGGGTTGGGTCTACTTCCGGCTCGGGGAGATCGACCGCGCCGAAAAGTACCTGACCGAGGCGGTCAGGCTGGAGCCGTTCGACGCCACCGTGCAGGAGCACGTCGGCGACCTTCTTCGCGCGCGGGGCGACAAGATCAAGGCGGCGGCGGCCTATCGCCAGGCCCTGGCCAACAACCCCGAAGAGGACGGCCAGAAGGAGCGCATCGAGAAGAAGCTCGCCGAGGTCGCGGGTGCAGCCACACCGTAGGGCGGCACAGCTCGCGGTGGTGCTTGCGGCAGCCGGGGCGGCCTGCCGGCACGCGACGGTTCCGACGGCGCCTCTTCCGGCCGATTGGCGCTCGCTGGCGCGCGCGCCAAGCCCGTTCGCCGCGCTGTACCGCTTCTCGTTCGGCGGCCAGCGGAACCTGGTCCTGACCGTGCGGAGCGGAGCCGGCCGCCTGTCCCTCAGCGTTGCGATCCCGCCCGGCGGTGCGGCGTTCTCGGCGTGGGTCACGGATGACGAAGGGTGGGTGGAGAGGGTGAAGGAGCGCTGCCGCGAGCCTCTCCCGCGCGGCGTGATCCCCCTCTCGAAGGACGCCTCGCTGCCGCTCGATCCGTACCTGGCCGCTGTCGTCCTGTCCGGCCTGGTGCCGGAGGGCGCGCGGGAAGTGCCGGGTATGCCCGGATGGGTCGAGGCCTCGAACGAGCGGCTCGTGTGGCGAGCCCGCATCGAGGGGCCTCGGGTGGTCTGCACCCAAGCCGTCGTCACCCGCCCGGACGGCAAATCGCTGCTCGTTGCGGATCTCAAATCCCCAATCGGGCACGTGCCGGGAGCGATCGTCCTGACGGCCGGCTCCCGGAAAGCCGAGCTGTTCTTGAAGGAGTGGCGCACCGCCGAGGCGCCCCAGCCCCCCGGCTGGCTCTCCTTCACGGCCTGCGGGGCGGCGCGTTGAGGCTCCATGTCCGGTGTCCGGCCAAGATCAACCTGCACCTGCAGGTGCTCGGGAGGCGGCCCGACGGCTATCACGAGCTCCGCACCCTCTTTGCGGCAGTCGGGGTTTGGGACGATCTCTGGTTCGAGGAGGGGCCTGCCGGCACGGTCGAGTTGACGGTCGAACCTGCCGGGGCCGTTCCCGACGGGTCCGACAACCTCGCCGTGAAGGCGGCAAGAGCCCTGTCCGAGAAGATGGGCCGGGAACGCGGCGCGCGCATCGCGCTGCGGAAGCAGATCCCGGTCGCCGGCGGCCTCGGTGGCGGCTCGGCGAACGCGGCTGCGGCGCTCGTCGGTCTCGTGAAGCTCTGGGGTCTCAGCCTCGAGCCGAGCGACCTGCTCTCGGTGGCCGGGTCCATTGGCGCCGATGTTCCTTTCTTTCTGGTGGGCGGCGTCGCCTGGGGTGTGGGGCGGGGGTCGGAGGTGATGCCGGTGCGCGACCTGCCGCCGTGGTGGGTCGTGCTCGTACCCGGCCCGAACCCGGTCCCGACTGCCGAGGTCTACCGTGCCCTGAACATCGGCGCACTGGACGGCGAGGCCGATGTTGAGATATACCGATGGGTCGAAAAGGGCGGCGAGCTCCCGATCGGGCGCTTCCGCAACGACTTGCAGCCGATGGTTGTGAGACGCTGGCCCGAGGTGACCGAGCGCCTGCGGCGGGTGAACGACACGCGACCCCTTCTTGCGATGCTCTCCGGTAGCGGCGGAACGGTGTTCGGGCTCTACCGGGGGGAGGACGAGGCAACGAGGGCCGCGGAGTTTCTTGCGGCGTTTCGTCCGCTGGCCGCACCGATCCTCACCCGCGAGGCGTCGGTTCTGCGGCCGTCGGCTGCGGAGGGATGAAGACATGGAGATCAGCGAGGTTCGCATCAACCTGAACAAGGGCGGCAAGGTCAAGGCCTTCGCTCAGGTGGTGTTTGACGGCTGCTTCCTGGTCGGGGACATCCGGGTGCTCGAAGGCAAGGAGGGGACGGTCTACGTGACGATGCCGTCCCGTCGCCTGCGCAACGGCTCGTTTCGTGATATCGCCCACCCGCTGAACACGGACACCCGCAAGCGACTGGACGAGGCGATCCTCTCGGAGTACGAGCGCATCGTCGCCGAGCGTGGCGTGGGCGGGGATGGCGGAGGGACATCCCGGGCGCAGCAGATCTCGAACCGGCTGCTGGGCGAGAAGTACTGGACGGACGAGGAGAGCGACGAAGAGCAGCAGTAGACACGCAGAAGCCGTCGAACTAGACTCAAGCCCCGACTGGGGCGTCGGCAAATGGATAAGCCACGGGACTTTGGATCCCGCATGTGCAGGTTCGAGTCCTGCCGCCCCAGCCAAACCGACGGTTGCGAGGAAGGCATGCAAGACCAGAGTCCGTTGGTTGTTTTCTCCGGCAGGGCGCACCTTCAACTGACCGACCGCATCTGCGACTACCTGCAGATCCACCGCGGTGAGGTTCGCCTCTACAACTTCTCGGACGGTGAGAACGGCTGCCAGATCGAGGAGAACGTCCGCGGCGGGGACGTCTACGTCGTGCAGCCGACATGCCCGCCGGTGAACGACAACCTGATGGAGCTTCTGATTCTGTTGGACGCGTGCCGGCGTTCGTCCGCGAGCCGCATCACGGCGGTGATGCCCTATTTCGGATACGCGCGTCAGGACCGCAAGGACCGGCCGCGGGTGCCTATCACGGCCAAGCTCGTGTGTGACCTCATCACCTCGTCCGGAGCATCCCGGATCCTCTCGATGGACCTCCACGCCGCACAGATCCAGGGGTTCTTCAACGTGCCGGTGGACCACCTGTTCGCCGCCCCGGTCCTGATCGAAGAGCTGCGGCGTCTGCAGCTCCCGGACATCACGGTGGTCTCTCCGGACGCCGGCGGCGTCGAGCGCGCCCGGGCGTTCGCAAAACGCCTCGAGGCCGGTTTGGCCATCGTGGACAAGCGGCGCACCAGCCCCAACCAGGCGGACGTCATGAACATCATCGGCGACGTGGCCGGCCGCACCTGCGTGGTCGTGGACGACATCATCGACACCGCGGGTACTCTCGTGAAAACCGCCGAGGTGCTGGCCGAGCGCGGCGCGGCGCGAGTGCTCGCGGCGGGCGTTCACCCGGTCCTCTCGGGTCCGGCGGTAGAGCGCATCGAAAAGTCCGTGGTCGAGCAGATCATCGTGACCGACACGATCCCGCTCAACCCGGCGGCGCGCGGCTGCGCGAAAATCCGCCAGCTCTCCGTGGCAGAGTTGCTTGGCGAAGCGATCCGGCGCATCCACGAGGCCAAGTCGGTGTCGAGCCTGTTCGTCTAGAAGCAGTCGACAGTTCACAGTCGACAGTCAACAGTCAGAAGCTTTCCGCTCCTCCCTCCTTTGGTTGTTGTTGGGTGGGTGGGGGAACTGTTAACTGTCAACTGGGCGGGAGGGCGGGCGGAAGCTGTCGACTGTGGACTACTCCCCCGGGCCTGTGGTAAAGTTCGTCCCCCTTGCGGCCCTGCCGCGAGGGCGGAGGTACGTGTCATGGAAGAGCTCGTGATCGAGGTTGAGCGCCGCAGCTCCGCCGGCAAGGGTGCGAACCGCAAGCTCCGTCAGCAAGGACTGATCCCGGCCGTGGTGTACGGCGGTGGGAAAGAGGCAGTGCCGGTCGTGATCGACCGTCACACCGTGACCGAGCTTCTGAAGCAGGAGAAGGGCCGCAACACCGTCTTCCTGCTGAAAATGAAGGGCACGAAGCAAGAGCGGCACGCGATGGTGCGCGACGCGCAGATCGACCCGCTCACCCGTCAGTACATGCACCTGGACTTCATCCGCGTGATGAAGGGCCAGCGGCTCAAGGTCGAGGTTCCGGTTGTCCTCGAGGGCGAATCGGCCGGAGTCAAGATCGGGGGCTTCCTCGACTGGGTGGGCAGGTCCTTGCACGTCGAGTGCGCCGCCGAGGCGATCCCACAGGCGTTCCACGTGGACGTCAGCAACCTCGAGCTCGGCCAGCACATCACGGCCGCCGAGATGTCGCTGCCCGACGGCGTCAAGCTCCTCGACGATCCTCGCAAGATGATTGCGACCGTGAAGACTCACGGCAAGGAAGCCGAGGAGGTCAAGCCCGAGGAGGCGGCCGTCGCCGCAGGCGAGGAAGCGACCGAACCGGAGGTCATCAAGCGCGGCAAGGCGGTCGAGGAGGAGAGCGAGGAAGCCGAGTAGTCCTGGCGCCTCGCAGTCATGCACATCGCCGCGGTCGTCGGCTTGGGCAACCCCGGCGACGAGTACGCCGACACCCGTCACAACGTCGGGTTCCAAGTGGCGGAGGAGCTGGCGCGACGGTGGCGGCTCTCGTCGTGGCGGAGCCGCTACCACGCTCGGCTCGCTCGCCGCGCCGGCGGAAACTCGACCGTCCTTGTCAAGCCTCAGACCTTCATGAACCTTTCGGGCGACGCGTTGGCACTCTTTTGCGAGGGTGAGGAGCTGGTCCCGGCGCAGTGCCTCGTGGTGGTCGACGACGTCGAGTTGCCCCTGGGCCAGCTTCGCCTGCGAGCGAGCGGCGGCCCCGGCACGCACAACGGAATGCGGTCGATCGCCGACGCCCTGGGAGAGGGATTCCCGCGGCTGCGGCTCGGAATCCGCGGCGAGCACCCGTGGGAAGACCTCGCGGAGTACGTGCTCGCGCCGTTCGAAGCGGATGAACGCGAGGCCGTGAGCGCGATGATCGCCCGCGCCGCCGACTGCGTCGAGGCGACGTTGCGCATGGGCGTGAGCCGGGCGGCCACCCAGTTCAACCAGGCCGCGAACACCGTCGAGCCCTGACGCCCCATACCGGCACCTGCCGCCCAACCCCACGAAGTTGACAGTCGACAGTTGACGGTTGACAGTCCCCTACCCACCCTGGAAACCCCAACGAAGGTGCGCCTGTTGACGCCTGGCCTCTGACTGTCAACTGTCGACTGTGAACTGTCGACTGCCTCTCGACGACCACGCTCGACACCGACGTGGCAATGTGTATAAGATACTTGTCGCAACGGGAGACAACGACATGAGACGGATTTTCCCACTGGCGGCGGCGTTTGCGTTCGTGCTCCTCTCGCCCGCAGGACTTGCAGAGGACCGTGTACTGACGCTCAAATGTGTCAACAAGATCGGTGACAACATGTATCGGGCCAAGAGCAAGACGGTGGTGTGGACCGAGCACTGCAGCCACGAAGCCGCCTGTGAGGACGCCGAGGTCCGTCTCGGGAGCGACCCCCGCATCACCTGGCACGACGGGTCGTACTGCTGGGTTCTCAAGGTCGCCGAGCACTGAGCTCGATCTGCGGAGCAGCTGAAACTCTCCACTCTGCGAAAGTTCTTCCCTACCGGGCGCACCGTGGTCGAGTCGCCCGCGCGGCGCGCTACAGGCCGTCGAAGAAGTTGCATTTTCCTGCGCATCCGGTAGAATCCTCGCTCCGCCTGGCATGGCGGGTTCCTTGCTCCCGCCTCGATGCGGGGGCCGAAGGCCGAAAGGAGAGCCCATGCCGCTGTATGAACTCGGTGTCATCCTCGACCCAACTCTGGAAGACGAGCATCGCACGGCGTTCCTGGGGGAGCTCAAGGAGCTTCTCGCCAAGGAAGGCGCGACGATCGTCAAGGAGGACGTGTGGGGCAAGCGCACCCTCGCGTACCTGATCGACCACAAGCGCGAGGGGTACTACATCTTCTGGCAGTACGAGGCGCCCGGCACGGTGATCAAGCCGCTCGAGTACCGGCTGAGGCTGTCCGACCAGGTAATGCGCTACCTCAACCTCAACCTCGACCGCGAGATGAAGCGCGCCCGCAAGATGGAGAAGGTCCGCGCCGCCCACAAGGCCGCCAAGCGCGCCGCCAAGGAGCGCGCCGAGGCTGCTGTTGCTGCGGCCCCCGCGGCCCGCGAGGAGGCGTGAGATGTCGAAGAAAAAGTACTTCGTCAAGCGCAAGAAGACCTGCAAGTTCACCGCCGAGGGGATCGAGTACATCGACTACAAGAACATCGACCTCATCCGGCAGTACGTGCCGGTGTCGGGGAAGATCCTGCCCCGTAGGGTGTCCGGCACCAACCCGATCTACCAGCGGAAGCTGACCCGGGCGATCAAGCGCGCCCGGCTCATGGCGCTCCTGCCCTTCCTGGGAGACTAAGGCGGTTCGGTGATGGCTTCGGCCTCGCCTACCCCGACACCGCCATCCCTGCGCTTCGGCGGCCCTGGGATGGCGGGCTTGTTTTCGTTCCTGGTTTTCGCGAGCCTCGTCCTGCTGCCGCCCATCGGGTTCTTCCTGGCGCTGCTGGCGCCGCTACCCCTGGTCCACGTCGTGGCCACGGGCCGGCCGTCGTTCCTGGCCTGGGGCTGGGTGGCGGTCGCGCTCGTCGGCGCCGTGCTCGTCTGGCACCAGACCTGGATGGTCGCAGTGGCGGTCGGGTACCTGCTGGTGGCGGTGTGGCCGGCCGTGTCGGTCGAGACGTGGCTTCGCCGCCAGTGGACCACGGGGCGGTGGGCGGCGTTGGTGGCGCTCGTGGCGTTGGCGATTGCCGCCGGGGTCGCGCTCGCGGTGTTCCACCCCGTCGCACCGGCCGACGCGCTCCGGGAAATGCTCACCCGCGACAGCGCCGCGAACGATCTGGTCCGGAAGCTCGGCGAGACGTCGGGCAGCGAGGACCTGGTGGCGCAGGCGATCCGCCTGGGGGCGTACCTCGCGCCGTCTGCGGTCGCCCTATACGTGCTCTGGGTGGTGTTCTGGCTGCGGCCGCGGCTGCCGCTGCTGGGGTTGCCGCGCGGCTCGGAGCCGATCGCGCAGTACGCTTCGGAGGAGTGGCTTCCGGTCGGGTTCGCGGTCGGAGGCCTCGGTTGGGTATTCGCGCCCGAGCCGGCCAAGTGGTTGGCTGCAAACCTCTTGGTGGTTGTGCTCGGGTTGTATTTCGTGCACGGGCTCGCTATCATATTTTTCCACCTCGGGCGCCGGTTCGGCCAGAACCGGTGGGTTCGGCTGGCTGTGGTCATTTTCGCCCTGCAGGTTCCGGTCGCCCTGGTGGTTTCCGCCCTGGGGCTGACCGACAGCTTCTTTCGCCTGCGCCGGGGTGGAACAGACGACGGAGGACTTGAAGCATGAAAGTGATCCTGAACGACCACGTGGACAATCTGGGCGACCGCGGCGCCACCATCGAGGTGAAGCCGGGATATGCACGTAACTACCTGATCCCGCAGGGATTGGCCTACGCAGCCACGCCCGCAAGCCTGGCACGCTTCAAGCAGGAGACCAGGGGCTGGGAGCAGGTGCAGGCCAAGGAGAAGGGCGAGGCGGAAGTCATCGCCGGACAGCTCGCAGGCACCCAGCTCACGTTCGTGAGGCGGGCGGGCGAGGGTGATGCCCTCTACGGCTCCGTGACGTCCTCCGACGTGGCCGAGGCGCTGGCAGCGCGCGGCCTGGCGGTGGATCGCCGCAAGATCGAGCTGGAGCACATCAAGCGTCTCGGAACCTTCACCGCGGAGGTCAAGCTCCATCGGGACGTACGGGTGCCGGTCACGCTCCACGTCAAGCCCGAGGCCCAGGAGCAGGGCAGCGAGGCATAGGCTGTCGTGAGCGGCAGCTACCCCCCCGCGGACGCCGCCCGGACCTCTTCGCGGCCCGGGTCCAAGCCCCAGGGGTGGCTGGCGCGGCTGGTGCGTGGGGCGGCTTTCTTCTTCCTGCGCTCCGATTTCCAACGGCTCGAGGCGGAAATCGCCGCAGCCCGCACGGCTCTGTCAGAAGCACTCGAGGCACAGTCGCGGGCGCTGCAGGAGGTGCGCGAGCACCTCGAGGTTCGGGCGGACGATTCGGCGGCAGCGCTCGAGGATCTGCGACGAGCCTACATCGCGACCCGCACCGAGTTCGAAGAGGTTCGCGACACGCGCCTCGCCGGCCTCGACGCGGCGCTGACCAGGGCCGGCGAGGCGACCGGCGCCGTCCAGCGCGAGGTCGAATCGCTGCGCGACGACCGCGTCCCGCAAACCGAGAGCGCAATCGCACGGTTCCAGCAAGCGGCCAAAACGCTCCAGAGCGAGCTGGAGACGGTGCGCGACGTGCGGGTTCCGCGCGCCGAGGCGGACATCGCGGCGGTGCAGCACGCCCTCGAGGCGCTCCAGGCGACGGTTGCCGGCGTCCAATCGCTCGGTGAAGAGCTGCGGGACGGCCGAATGCCGGCGCTCTCGGCCCGCACCGACGCCCTGATCGAGCGCCTCCACGAGGATCTCACCGAGGTGGCCGGCCTCACGGAGCGGCTCGCGCAGCATGAACCGCTGACCGTCGCGGTCGCGCCCGAGATCGAAGCGAGGATCCCGGACGCCGTCGCCGCGGCGTCGACGCGGTTCGCGGATGCGTTCCGCGGCGGGCGCGCCGAGATCCTTGGCCGCGCCGCGGAGCACGTGCGACTGCTCGCGGGCGCCGCGCCGGTCCTCGACCTCGGGTGCGGGCGCGGCGAGCTGCTGGAGGCGCTGCGCGAAGCCGGGATCGAGGCGCGCGGCGTGGACTCCGATCCGGCGATGGTGGCCGCGTGCCGGCGGCTCGGCCTCGCCGTCGACATGGGCGATGCCGTCTCGGCGCTGCGCGCCGCGAAGCCGGGCAGCGTGGGCGGCGTGACCGCGATCCACCTCGTCGAGCACCTGCCGGTGCCTGGCTGGATGCAGCTCGTCGAGGCCGCCGCCTCAGCGCTGCGTCCGGGTGGTCTGCTGCTGGTCGAATCCCCGAACCCCGAGTCGCTGCGCGTCGGTGCGGGGCTGTTCTGGGCCGATCCCACGCACCGCGCCCCGGTGCACCCCGACGCGCTGACGTTCGTCGCGAAGGCGGTCGGGCTCGAGGTCGTGGAGGTGCGCCGCCTGCACCCGTTCCCGCCCGAGCAGGCGCTGGTGCGGACGGACCAGCCCGAGCCGGTTCGCGAGTTGGCGTCGAGGCTCGACGCGTGGCTTTCGGGGCCGCGCGATTTCCTGCTGGTTGCCCGCAAACCCTAGGTTGTCTTCTTCCACTGCGTGGAGGCTCTTCTTCTTGCCCTGCGGGCTCGGAGGGGTCGCTTGGGCTGCGCATCGAGCGCAGCCCAGACCGGCGTGCGGACCCTCGCTGTTCCCCTCCCTCGCATGAGGCCGCTCGGTCGGGGCCAGCGTTTCCACCCGCCGCTCTGGCCGCTCGGTGCCCGCACGCTCCGGCGCCATATCTCCTCGGCCCGCAGGGCGGAAATGCCCCCGCACCCCCGCTCGCAGAAGCCCGGCTCATCGTCTGCGCACAGCAGGTTGACGTTCATGTAGTCGAGACCCAGATTGGCGCTGGCGCTGCGCCTCGCGGGGTTCGAGGCGAACGGTGTTGGAAGCCAGGAGGGTGAGAGAATCGTTCTTACTTCCGAATGCGGGACAGAGCGGGCCGTTCAATGGCGAACTTCTTCTCCGAGAAGAATTCCCTTTGCAGGAGACAGCCATGAGGGAGGTGCGGAGAGCAAAGCCCAAGCCTTCAGGTTGTCGACGCTTCAAGAGGGGTTCTTTTCTGCCTTGTCCCCCTGGATGTGAGCCAGCCAGAAGACGTTCCTGAACGCGCAGGCTGGCAGGGCGCGGGGGATCGGGTATGGTGCGGGGGGGAGGCGGGGATGAGGATCGAGGCGTTTGGGCTGGAGAGGTACTTCGCGGCGCACGAGTTCAGGGTGCGGCACGTGCTGTCGGCGTCGGACTGCGAGAGCCTGTCGCTCGCGGAGTTGCTGGAGATGGCTTCGCCGGAGGCGGCGGAGCTCTGGCATGGACTGCGGCTCGGATACACGGAGAGCCAGGGGCATCCGCGCCTGCGCGATGCGATCGCCGGGCTGTACGAGAGCGTTGCGCCCGAGGGCGTCGTGGTCGCCGCGCCCGAAGAGGCGATCTTCATCGCGATGCACGCGCTGCTGGCTCGGGGCGACCACGCGGTCGTTCTGACGCCCGCGTACCAGTCGCTGCACGAGGTGCCACGCGCGATCGGCTCCGAGGTGACGCAATGGCCGCTCGAGGCCGGCGCGCGCGGGTGGCGGCTCGACATCGGGCGACTCGAGAGCAGTCTTACCGATCGCACCCGGATGGTGGTGGTCAACTTCCCACACAACCCGACCGGCGCGATGCCGACGCGCGCGGAGCTGGACGCGATCGTCGCGCTCGCCGCCTCGCACGACGCGTGGCTGTTCTCGGACGAGATGTACCGGCTGCTCGAGCACGACCCGACCGACCGCCTGCCGGCGGTGGCGGACCTCTACGAGAGAGGAATCTCGCTGTCGGGTTTGTCGAAGGCGTTCGGCCTGCCCGGCCTCCGGATCGGCTGGCTCGCGGCCCGCGATCCGGAGCTGCCGGCGCGCTTCCTCGAAGTCAAGGACTACACGACGATCTGCAGCAGCGCGCCCTCCGAGGTGCTCGCGATTGCGGCGCTGGGGGCCCGCGAGCGGATTCTCGCCCGCAACCTCGCGGTCGTTCGCACGAACATGGCCGAGGCGGAGCGCTTCTTCGCCGCGCACGCCGGCAGCTTCGACTGGCTCGCGCCGCGCGCCGGCTCGGTGGCGTTCCCTCGCTGGCGGGGCGAGGGCACGGCGGATCGGCTCTGTGCCGGGCTGCTCGATTCAAGCGGCGTGATGCTGGTGCCGGGCTCCCTGTTTGACGCCTCCGGCGAGCACGTGCGAATCGGCCTCGGGCGCCGCGACCTGCGGGAAGCGCTGGCTCTCCTCGGAGAGTTCCTCGCGTCAGCGTGATGATCGGGCAGCGTGCTTCCCCGCACGCGTACGACTGCAGAGGGGCAGAGGAGCAGGGGAGCAGTGGAGCCAGAGACAAGACCGGTGCTGCACCGTCTCTTCCCCTCTGCTCCTCAGCCCCTCTGCTCCCCTGCTTGTCTCTTCGGATCCCGGACCCCGGTCCCTCTACGGCCGCATGTGCTGGCGGAAGAGCTCCTTGAGCGCCAGGAGCACCTGCACGAAGCTGTGATCCTTGAGGAACTCCTGCAGCTCATTGCGCGAGGTGCCTGCGAGCATCTTCTCCTTGGCGGTGTCGAAGAGGCCGAAGAAATCGGAGATCGGCTTCAGGCCCAGCTTCGCGAAGCGCTCGCGGTACCACTGGGACTCGCGGACGGTCTCCCAGGTGCGAGGCTGGAGCGACGTCACGGCGCCGTTCCAGAGCCCGTCCGCGAGCGAGGTCACCTCCTGATAGAGCGCGGTGAGGACGGTCTTGTTGTCGCCCCGTTTGAGGGCCTTCTCGAGCTCCTGAGGTCCAACCAGCGCTGCGGCAGCCGGGGGCGGAGTCCGTGGCGGCTCTGCGGCCGGCTCCTCGGGAACGGGCAGCGGCACCGGCGGCGCGGGCTGGAGAGTGGGCGGCTGGACGCGAGGCGGCGGTTCTGGTGCCGCCTCGGCCTCGGCCGGGCTGCCGGCGTTCGCCTCAGGCGGCGACGCCTTCGGAGCGGCTGCTCGTGGAGGCTCGGGTGCCGGCGGCACAGGCTGCGGCGCCGGCGGGGCGGTCCCTTCCTCGACGGCGGCCGGCATCGTGGTCGTGGTCTTCTTCAGGCGGTCCTCGACGCTCACCAGGAGACCGAGGTCCGCCTCGGAGATCGGCCGACAGTAGGCGATCCGGTTGAGGATCGTGTCGAGCTCGAGAAACCTGATCCGGAGGACGTGCGCGTCCGGTGCGAGCGGCAGGAAGCGCTGGAGCAGGTGGGGCGTCGCGGAGATGATGTCGTAGAGGTTCACATACCCGGCAAAGTCGAGCACATCGAGGCTGTCGGAGAGGTTCCAATTGATGCTCGCCTCTCGCGCCTGTCGTTGAGTCAGGAACTCCCGAATCTCGCCCGGGATCCCGGTTGCATCCCACGTCTTTCCGTAGGCGTTGCGTAGCCCCTCGCGGATGATCTTGCGAAGCCGCAAGAGGATCTCACCCGAGAGCTGGCAGGCGTCAAGGTTGGTGTCGAGCTTGGTCATAGGAGTCCGTCAGTTCCATGGTGCAGTCGTGCGCAGGTGAGCCCACGGCTTCAGGAAGCGTTCACGGCGCTCGAGCTCCCGCAGAGCCAGGAGCAGAAGCCTGCCCCTGGTAACGGGATCGGGGACGTTGAGGAAACCTTGCTGCTGCTCCGCCGGAAGGCCGATGTCGGCAGTGACCTTCCAGGTCAGGGCCGTCAGGTCCTGGGGTGAGATGCCGGCCGGCTCTCGGCCGACGCGAAGGAGAAGTCTCTCGTAGCGGGTGTGAAGCAGGCGAGCGACGGTGGCCTGCCTTTGCTCGGCGGCGGGCGCCTCCGGGAACCGTTCGGCACGGACCATAGGCACGTCCTCGCTCACGAGCGACAGGAGGCGGCATCGACTCACGCCGTAGAGAGACGCCTCGCTTTCGGGCTCGCCGGAGACGATGGCAGTCACGCCCACCTCGTGTACCGATTCGCCGTCCGCCAACGAAGCCACAACGGCGCCGCCGAAGTCGCGGGCGCGCTCGACGATGGCCCGCAAGTGCTCACTTTCGGGAGCAAGGCCGCACTGCTCGCCGGGCAACAGGACAATGTCCTGCAACGGATACAGGGGAAGCACGAATGCACTCCGCATTGCTCGAACAGTATACGCGCAGTGCAACAAACCGGAAAGGCGGAGGACCGGAGGAGCAGGGGAGCAGAGGGGCTGAGGAGCGGAGGTGCAGAGGGGGCTCAGCCGGCCCGTTCGAAGGTTCGAAGGTTCGCCAAGGGCAAAGGAATTCGCTGTTCCCCTGGCTATTCCCACGTCTTTCAAGTCTTGGCTTCTGAACCTTCGAACGTGTGAACGTGGGAACCTTCGAACAGTCTTCTTCCTTCTAGCCGGCGCTGCCGGACTGTGCGGCGATGGCCGTGGAGAACTCGTCACCGCGCCGGATCACCGCCATGATGCCACCGGCGAGCAAGACCACGAGGCCACTCCAGAGCAGGCCGATCATCGGCTTGACCGTGACGTCCACCGAGAACCGCATCGGCTCGCCCTGGTCGGCCGGAGCGTCGGGGTCGAGGACCTGGATCTCGACGGTCTTCTCGTTGGGATCCATTTTCCCGATGCGCACCTTGACTCCCGGCAGACCCGGCACCTCGGCGTCGTCGTAGCGCGGGCCGCCCTCCCCGCCGTGGAACCTGGGCGTGATCTCGCCGGGCTTCTGCCCGCCGCTGACCTTGAGCACGGCCCCGATGTTGATCTTGTTGGCCTCAGGGTCGAAGTCGGAGAGGTCGAAGTCGTCGAAGGTGAGCGTCACGCCCTTGTAGGTCAGCTCGGCTCCCTTGCGCAGCACGGCGCGGGTGGCCACACCGCCGCCGCCGAACCCGGTCACCGTGAGGCGCACGTGTCCCGTGTTCGCGTTGACCCCCTTGAGCGCGACAGTTGCGCCCTTGAACCCCGAGACCTCGACCGGCTCGGCGGTAAACTCGCCCGGACCGGTCGCGCGCATGGCCGGCACAAGAGTCTGCGTCTGGCCGCGGCCTTTCACCGTCAGCCGCGCCCCGATCGTGACCTTGCCGGTGTCGCTGTGGTTGCCGGCCATCTCGAACCCGTCGAACGTGATTTCCAGCGGGCCGACCCTGCCGGTCTGACCCTTGCCGATGTCGAGCGTGTCGCCGTTCTGCGGCAACCGGCCGGGATCGAACTCGATCGGCGAGACGTAGACGTCGTGGGTCAACCGGACGTGGACGTCGGGGTTGGCGACCATCTGGTTCGTCTTCTCGTTGCGGAACATCAAGGGGCGGGCGACGTAGGTGTTGCCGTTCTTCTCCTTGACCTCGACGAGCATCGCCTCGCGCGAAGTGGGCGTCGGCTTGTCCACGCCCTTGAACGTCAGCGTGTATCCCATCACCTGCCGGCTCTCGTTGAGCGCCAACGTGACCTTCTGGGACCGGTCGTACGCCGAGGAGATGATGATGCCGGCGAGCATGAGGCCGAGCCCGACGTGGGCGAGGTAACCGCCGGCGGCGCGGAACCGGCGCTGCCTCACCTCGTCCCAGGTCTTGAGGAGGTTGGAGAAGAACGCGAACAGCGATGCGAGCAGGAACATCACGTACAGGATGCCCTGGGCTCCGGCGACCAGGCTCACGACGCCGGCGACGACCGCGAGGCCCCCGGCGAGCAGGAGTCGTTTGCGGAAGTCCTTTGAAGTCCCCTTCCAGTGCAGGAACGGCACGGTGCCCAGGAGCGTGGCCAACACGATGCCGATCGGGAGGATCACGCGGTTGTAGAATGACGGCCCCACCTGCGAGGGCTTCGTCGCCAGGCGAGTGATGAGCGGAGCGGACGTTCCGACGAGCACCGTTGCCGCCGTGCCGAGCAGCGCGGCGATCGCGACTACGAAGAACACGGTGCGCGAGAAGAAGGGCTCGTCACCAGGTTCGGTGGGGATCTCGCGCCATCGCCACGCCAGAGCGCCGAAGCCGATCACCATCGCGCCCGCAAGGTTGCCGACCAGCCATCCGGTGATCCCGAGGTCCACGAAGGAGTGGACCGAGAAGTCGGCCAGCACCCCGGAGCGGGTCAGGAACGTGCCGTAGACGACCAGCACGTAGGCCAGGATGGCGAGGGAGAAGTTGAGCTTGCGGAAGCGCCCGCGCGCCCGCTGCAGGATCATGCCGTGCACCAGCGCCGCCGACGCAAGCCAGGGCACGAGCGAGGCGTTCTCGACCGGGTCCCAACCCCAGTACCCGCCCCAGCCGAGCGTCACGTACGCCCAATAGCCGCCGAGGAGGATGGCGCAGCCGAGCGTCACGACGGTGACGAGCGCCCAGGGGAGCGACGCCTTGGTCCACTCGTCGTAGCGGCGCCCCCAAAGCGCGGCCACCGCGAAAGCGAACGGCACCGCCGTGGCCGCGTAGCCGAGGAACATGATCGGTGGGTGGATCGTCATCCAGGGGTTCTGGAGCAGCGGGTTGAGCCCCTGCCCGTCGAACGGGACCTGGCCGGCCGTGAGGTCCGAGATGAACCGGAACGGCGACTGCCGCAGCAGGATGAGGAGGAGCGAGATCTGCGCCAGGTTGTACACCACCATCGTGCGCTCCTCGTAGTGCTGGGCGTAGCGGATCAGCGGCAGGCCGACCAGCATCCCCCACACGAGCCAAAGCAGGAAGCTGCCCTCCTGGCCGGCCCACAGCGTCGAGACGAGGTAGCGCGTCGGGAGCGAGAGGTCGGAGTACGAGAAGACGTAGTGGACCCGGAAATCGTGCGTGACGATCAGATACACCAGCACGCCGGCTGCCATGAGGATGGCGGTGGTCGCGAGACCGTACGCCTGGCGGGCCCATGCCCGAGCCTCCTGGTGACCGCGCAGGCTGCGGAAGTAGAAGAACGTCGAGGCGACCAAAGAAAGAAACGCCACCCACAGAGCGATGGCACCTGGTAGAAACATGCTCCCCCCCTGGTTTTCAACGGCGCGCGGCGCCGGTCGCGTCTAACTGGTGCTCGCCTTCTGGTCGAGACCCTGGTACTTCGAAGGGCACTTGACCAGAAGCTTCTCCGCATCCAGGGCTCCGCCGTGGAAACGCCCGATCGCGACAACCTGCGTCGCCTCGTTGAAGTTCCCCGGCTTGAGGCCCTTGTAGGTGATCTTCATCACGTCGCCGTGATCGTCCCGGATGTCGAAGCGGAGGACCGACGCCTTTTCGTCGAAAAGGTCCGAGCCCTGCACCAGCTTGCCGGCCACCTGCACGGCGTCGGAGGTCGCGCGTGCCTGCTGGAAGCTCACGTACGGGGTGAGATTCGACCTGAAGGCTCCGGCGCCGAACGCGACGAAGCCGATGATGGCGACGATCCCGACGATGGTCCACACCGTCCTTCGGCTCACTGCTCCTCCTCCAGCCGGCGCACCCGGCGGTCGAGGGCGAGGCAGTACACGAATATCCCCAGCCAGATGACGACAGTGACAGCGGCAACCCAAACGAGACTCTCAGCTGCTGGCATTGCCTACGCCTCCTCACGCCCCCGGCGGGCCAACCGCACCCGCGCCAACCGAACATCCAGAGTGTACAACCAAAAGAACAATCCGGTAAATCCCACTAACGAGCCCAGCAGTGTCTGAAGCATCCGCGATTCCATCTGGAGCTTCAGCTTGCCCGTGGCCCCGATGATCGTGTCGGGGTGCAACGACCAGTAGATGCGGGGCACCACGAAGACCAGGAACGGCATCGTCACGAAGGCCAGCACGGCATAGGCCGCCGAAAGGCTGGCCCGTCGCTCCTCGTCCGGGATCGCCTCCCGGAGCGCAAAGTAGGCGGCGTAGATGAGGAGGAGGACCGCGATCGAGACCTCGCGCGGGTCCCAGTTCCAGAACGAGTTCCACATCACGTTGGCGAAGATCGAGCCCGTGACCGTCGCCAGCACGGAGAAGACGAGTCCGAGCCTGGCCGCGGCGGCGGCACGCACGTCGTCGAGCGGGTTGCGCTTGCGCAGGTAGCGGACCGACGCCACTAGGTTCACGCAGAACGCCAGTACCGCGACCCACGCCTGCGGCACGTGGAAGAAAACGATACGGGCCGACTCGCCTTTGAAGCCGGTCGCCGACGGCGCGTAGAAGAACGCCGCCAGGATCACCAGGAGCACCCATCCGCCCAGCACCCAGTGCAGGAGCGCCCTCGTCCGGTTATCAGTCATGCCACACCGCCGGGAACAGGTACACGGACACGATCATCACTGCGCCTCCCAACGAAACAATCCCCTGGAGGGCCGGGAGGACCGCCGCCAGCTCGCTGCTGGCGGCCGCTGCCCGCGTCCCCTGGATCAACATCACCAAGAGCGGCAACACCAATGGCACTGAAAGGATAGCAAAAAGAGTCGTGGAACCGGATGCACGGGCGATGATCGCCGCGACGATCGTGGTGGTCGCCGCCAGCGCCACGGCTCCGGTCACGAGGACGAGGAGGAGCCCCCCGACTCCGCGGACCGCGTAGCCCATCAGGGCGCAGTAGAGAGGCACGATCAGGGCGTCAAGCGCCAGGAGCAAGATTAGGTTGAAGAGGTACTTGCCCCCGAGAACGGCGATCGGCCGAGCCGCCAGCCGGAGAGTCTTCGCAGTGTGGGCGTCCTCCTCCTTCACGAACACCCGCGACAGGCCGGACGTGGCGGCGAAGAAGAGGATGATCCAGAGGAGCGCCGACAATAGATGGGGGCGATCCTGCTCCTGGATCTGATACGGGCCGATCTGGTACGCGACCGCGATCAGCGTGGTCAGCCCGAACAGTCCGATGGCATTGAGCGCGACCCGGCTGCGCAGCTCGGCCGTCAGCTCCTTGGCGAGCACCGCGAGGATCTCAGAGAGCAAGGTCGATGCGCGCATCAGCCCAGGTAATCTCCCGCGGGTCGTTGGTGGCGACCGCGACGGCGGCTCGCTCGCGGAGGCGGGCCACCAGCCCCGCCGTCGCCTCGTGCCCGGCCCCGTCGAGGTTCGACGACGGTTCGTCAAGCAGCAGCACGGCCGGCACGTGCAGCACCGCCTGGGCCAGCTTGACCCGCTGCTTCATCCCCGAGGAGTACGTTCCGACAAGACGGGAGTGCTCCCGCGACCCGAGCCCCAGCTCCTCGAGGAGAGCGCCAAGGTCGGCGTCGGAACGGTGCAGGCCCCGCAGCCGGGCGAACAGGTGGAGGTTTTCGAGCGCCGTGAGCTCCTCGTAGACAGCCATGTCCGGTGAAGCCATTCCGAGGTGCTCGAACCAGTGAGCCCTAGGCACGGGCCCGTCGGAGCCCCGGTAGACGACCTCGCCACGGGATGGCCGCAGGACCCCGGCAAGAATATTGAGCAGGGTGGACTTGCCGGCGCCGTTGGGGCCGGCAACGACCAGCACCTGGCCCGGCAGCAGCGTGCCGGAGACGGCCGCCAGGACCGTGCGGTCGCCGAAGCGCTTGCCCACCCTCTTGAACTCGACCGAAACCCCCGACATGGCGGCAGAGATTACCACGGGCGGGCTGTTCGCAGGGGAGCAGAGGAGCGTTCGCAGGTTCGAAGATCCAAGAACAGCAGAGGAGCAGAGGTGCAGAGGGGCAGAGGAGAAGACAACAACTTCGGGCTGAGCCGCTCGTTGCTCCTCTGCTCTCGTGCCCCGTTGTCCACTTGCCGTCTCCAGCTCCTCTGCTCCTCAGCCCCTCCGCTCCTCTGCCGGTCGAGAGGAGCGGTTTGAGCGACCTCAGCGTTCAGCGCTCGGAACGGGTCCACGGATCGGGCGTGCCCCGATGCTAGACTCCCGGCGTGCAGCGTCTTGCGGACAGGCTGTTGCGGCTGGCGGCGCGGGTCTTCCCGTGGCCGCTTGTGCGGCTCGGCGGCGCGAGCGCGTCCGCCGTCGCAAGCGCCGCGGCGATTGCGGCGCTCCTGGCATCGCGTCTGCTGCTGCTCGCCGCCGGGCCGTGGGAGCAGGACGAGGCCCTCATGGCGTGCGGGGTCCTCGACTTCGACCCCGCACGACACATGCCGCTTCCGCCGGGGTTCCCGCTCTGGGTCGCGATCGGGAAGGCCGTGCGCCATGCCGGCGTCGCCGACCCTGTGCAGGCACTGCAGGTAGCAAGCACCGTGCTCTCGGTCGTCGCGATCTGGGCCCTGGTGGGACTCTGGGAGGGGCTGGCGGGGCGGACGGTTGCCCTCACGGGCGCAGTGCTGGCCTCGCTCATCCCCGGGGTCTGGTTCCACGCCGGCCGCGCGTTCTCCGAGACCCCGTCGGCCGCGCTGGCGGTGGTCGCCTTCGCGCTCTGGCTTCGCGGCGGCCGGGATGGCTTCATGCCCGGTGTGTTGGCGATGACGTGCGCGGCGCTGGTCCGTCCCCCGCTCGCGCCGTTCTTCGCGCTCGCGGTGCTCCTGGCCGCCTGGGGCGTGAGGCGCGATCCCCGACGCCTCGCGGTCGGCGCGGCCGCCGGCGCGGCGGTGACGGCCGTGGTGGCGGTGCCCGCCGCGCTGGCCGCGGGAGGGTGGCGACTTCTGCTCGGCGTGAGCGTCATCCACGCGGGCGAGCACTTCGCGACCCTCGGGACCGAGCCGTGGGCGATCGCGGGACTCGGATTCGTGCGCGGGCTTGCGACGACCCAAGCCGCGGCGCTTTTCACTTTTCTGGCAGTCGTCGGGTGGTGGACGTGGCGGAAGACCCTAGGAGGGCGCTGGTGGGCCGGGACCCTCGCAGGAGCAACCCTCCTGGTCCTGCTGGTGTTCATGGACAACCGGACGTACCCCCGTTATTTCGTCCTCGTGTGGCTGCTGGCCGCCACCCCCGCGGTGGCGGGCCTCGCCGTCCTGGTGCGGTCGCGGGTCGTCGCGTCGGCGATCGCGCTGGTCGCGGCGCTCTCGTTCGGCGCCTGGACCTGGCCAGCGATGCGGCACGTGCATCGGACGGAGCTACCGGCGGTGTCGCTGCTGCGGGCCGTGGCGGTCGAGGGGCGGGGCCTGCTGATCTTCGAGGACCAGTTGTTCTCCTTCCGCAACCTCGCCGAGCTCTCGGGGTGGCTCCGGGTGGCCTCGTTGCGGCTCACCGAGCTCGAACGTTCGACCCGCGGGCTCTCCGGCGCCCCCACGTGGCTGCTCGCCGAGGGCGACGGCGAGGATGTGAGCTGCTCGGCGTCGCGGGTCGTGGAGGACGGGTGCCCTGAGCCTCGCGTGTGGCGCCTCTCGCAGGACCGGTTCCTCCGTCTCAGGCTTGTCCGCAACCCCGTGCTCGTGGCGCGCGGCGGCTCCTTTCTGGAGTGGGAAGGCACCCGCCGATTCGTCTGGTGCCGGGCGCACACCGGTCTGCTGATCCCGCCGGTGCGCGACTCGGGGACTCTGGCCCTCGCCGTCGAGGTGCACCCCCAGCTCGGCGACGTCGGGATCGCGGCGCTCGTCGGCGGGGTGAAGACGCTGGACGCCAGGATGGCGCCGGGCTTCAGGATTGTGCCGATCCCGATCCCGCGGCCCGCCGACAGCAACAGCCCCTTGCGCGTCGAGCTCGAGACCGAACGCGAGATCCGCTCGACGGGCGACGGGCGCCGCATGGCGGTCAGGATCTTCGGCGCGTCGCTCGAGGCGCCGCCTCACGCACTGCCGGCGCTGTCGTTCTTCCCGGAGCCTGATTCGCTGTTCGCCGCGTTCGCCGAGGCCGAGGGCACCTACACGCCCGAGCTGCTCGGCGATCCCCCGAGGCCCGCGGCGTGGACCGGCGCCCGCGCCTCGTTCCGCCTTCCCGCCGGGGTCGGTCTGGTCGGTCTGGACCTGCTGGCGCCCCGGCCGCGGCCTGCCACCGTTGTTGTCCGGCTCGGCGACGGCGAGGCGAGGGTCACCGTCGGACCCGATCCCACGAGCGTCGCGCTGCCGGTTCCACCATCGCTGGCATCTGTCGGACGTGTTCGGCTCGAGATCGAGAGCTCGACGGCGGTGCCCGGTGGCGGCGATACGAGGGCGCTCGGAGTCGCGGTCAGCCGCGTCTGGTACCTGCCTGCGGCGCCGGTACCCCCGACCGGCAGCTGAGGCGGAAGCGTCAGGCTCCCGGCGGTGTTACCGGACAGCGGAGTGTGGCAAAGTAGGAGCGCGGGGGTCGCATGAGGCAGGCTTCGGTTTGGGGCGTGGTGGCGATGCTGGTGCTGGTCGTCGCCGTCGTGGCGTTCAACCAGGGTGGGGGCTCGCGCTCCGGGGCAGGCGGCGGTGCGGCGGCGCTCCCGTGGGAGCGCGACCTTCCCACTGCGCTCGCGCGCGCCGGGAGCGAGAAGAAGATCGTGATGGTCGACTTCTACACCGACTGGTGCGGATGGTGCCGGCAGTTCGATCAGGGCACGTTGTCCGACGCCAACGTGCAGAGGGCGCTCGAGGGCGTCGTCTCGGTGCGGTTGAACGCCGAGAAGGACGGCCGCGAAGCTGCCGAGCGTTTCAGAGTCGACGGGTACCCGACGATCCTCTTCCTGGACGCCAGGGGAGGAGAAGTGGGCCGCACCCGGGGGTACCTCGAGCCCGGGCCGTTCCTCGCGGAGCTCGAAGACATCATGAAGAAGGCGTAGGGGCATCGGGGCCAGACGAGCGGTAGAAGTTTCGCAGGTCTCTCGCGGGGGAGAAGGAAGAGGGGAGACGGAAGAGGGACGGCCTCGCACCATCTCTCGACGTGTTGTTGCCCTTCCTCTGCCCTCTACCGTCTCCCATCTTCCCACATTCTCTCGCGGCGGCGGGCTAGTGACGGCCTGCCGAGGTCTCGTCCGCAAGCTTGCGGTCGGCCGCCAGGATCGCGTCGGGGGTCGTCGGGGGCTCGCCGGGACGAGGGACGTAATGGGCGAGCTGCTGAAGCCACGGCAGCGCAGCGATCGCGTGCGCTCGCGCGTCGCACTCCTGCGGTTCGCGGCCGGCGGGGACGGCTTCGAGGATCACCGCATCACCACACAGCGGCGTCGCCCTCAGGCCGGTGTTCTTGTCCACGGGGATAAGGGTCACGCCAGCAGGCACGGAGAACTCCTCCTGGCGGACCGCGTCGGTCTGCGACTCGAGGTAGCCCTTCATGAAACGGATCCAGGTCGGGAGCGCCGCCTCGGCGCCGGTCATGTGCGCGCCGATCGGTTCCTTGAGGTCCCGCCCCGTCCAGACCGCGCAGGTGATTCGGGGCGAGAAGCCGATGAACCACGCGTCGGTGAAACGGTCGGTCGTCCCGGTCTTGCCGGCGAGGTGGCCCGGGAGGTCGTTCGCGGCCGCCGCGGTGCCGCGCTGGATCACGCCCTCCATCACGTGGGTCATGAGGTACGCGACGTCCTCGCGAACGGCCTGATGGACCTTGGGCCTCGTCTCGAAGATCTGCTTGCCCTCCTCGTCCTTGACCCGGGAGATGAAATATGGCTCCGCGACCTGCCCGCGGTTGGCGATCCCGCTGTATGCGGACGCGAGCTCCACGAGGGGCAGCTCGAACGTCCCGAGGGCGAGCGATGAGTACGGTGCAAGGGGTTCCTTCACGCCGAGCCGGTGAGCTACGTCGATGACGGCCTGTCCGGTCACGAGCTGCTGGACCTTGGCGGCCGAGGCGTTGAGCGAGTGCTCGACGGCGTACCGGAAGGTCACGAGCCCCTCGTACCGCCGGTAGTAGTTCAGGGGCACGTACGTGGCCTCGCCCTTCTCGTCGGGGAGCAGCGACGGGCCGTCGAAGATCGTGTCGGCAGGGGAGAACCCGTGCTCCCATGCGGCCAGGTAGACGAACGGCTTGAACGCCGAGCCGCACTGCCGCTTGGCCTGCATTGCCCGGTCGAACTGCGAACGATTGAAGTCGAACCCACCTGCGAGCGCGAGGATGGCGCCGGTGCGGTTGTCGAGCACGACCATCGCGCCCTCGACCTTCGGCTCGGGCATGAGCTGGACCTTGACGGGCTGAGCCTTGTCCGCGGGTATATCGACGAGGCGCACCAGCAGCACGTCGCCGCGCCGGGTCAGGCGCATCAGGTTCGTTCGCCCGGTCCACCTCGCGCCCTCGACCGGCAGCACGGCCGACCTTCCGCCGATCAGCAGCGAGACCGAAGCGGCCTGCACATCGGTCGTGAGGGCGTAAACCAGCTCATCCTTGCGCCAGCGGATGTATGGCCAGCTCTCGTCGCGGTACTCCTTGAGGTCGGGCACGGACGTCAGCACGTTGCGTCGCGCCCCCGGCC
Source organism: Thermoanaerobaculaceae bacterium (assembly GCA_050018455.1). GTDB lineage: Bacteria > Acidobacteriota > Thermoanaerobaculia > Thermoanaerobaculales > Thermoanaerobaculaceae > RBG-13-68-16. Next base: position 26,603 of record JBEKAA010000038.1, read on the forward strand.
AGCCGAGCCTTTGCTGCAGCTCGACGAGGCCCTCGCGGAGCGAGCCCTCGACCAGAGTCTGGAGGTTCTCGTCCAGAGTCGTCTCGACTTCGAGGCCGCCTTCGAGCATCCTCTTGGAACCGAAGCGGTCCTCGATGGAGCGCCGCACCTCCTCCACGAAGTACGCTGCCGTGACGTCGCGGTCGTAGTGGGCGGAGGCGTTCAACGGCGCCTGGCGGGCCGTCTCGAAGGTGGCCTTCGTAATGTACTTCTCGTCCAGCATGCGCGCGAGCACGTGGTTGCGGCGCTCCAGCGCGCGCTTCGGAAAGTCGATTGGAGAGAGCTCGCCGGGCCGCTGCGGAAGGCCCGCCAGGAGCGCAGCCTCGGGGAGGGTGAGATCCCTGGCCGGTTTGCCGAAGTAGAACCGCGAGGCTGCCTCCACGCCGTAGTTGCCGTGTCCGAAGTTCACCTGGTTGGCGTAGAGGGTGAAGATCTGGTCCTTGGAGAGCCGCTGTTCGATTTCGATCGCGAACAGCATCTCCTTGACCTTGCGGGTGAATTTCTTCTCGCGGGAAAGCAGGCCGAGCGAGCGCGGCAGCTGCTGGGTGATCGTGGAGGCGCCCTGCGACCATTTGCCCGAAAGCAGGTTGCGCAGCGCGGCGCGCACGATCCCCTGCGGGTCCACGCCGGTGTGGCGGTAGAAGTTCGCGTCCTCGACGGCGATCACGGCGTCGCGGAAGACCTTCGGGATCTCCTCGGCGCCAACTGGGTTTCGCCGCTCGGCGGCGAACGACCCGAGGATCGAGCCGTCGCGGGCCAGCACCCTCGTGGCGGCAGCCGGGCGGTACGTCATGAGCGACTCCACGGCTGGGAGATCGACGAAGCGCGAAAGCACGAGGCCGATCACGGCCCCGATCCCGATACCGATGAAGGCTCCGACCAGGAGCCAGCGCAACAGTACTTTGCCCATCCCGCGGAGCTTGAGCGCCCGCCCCCTCAAGTGTCAAGCCTGCGTGGGCGCCGCCGATAGCGGACCATCTGCGGCGTTGCACTCGGCGGATCGCATGCTCATGTAGCCTGCGGCTACACTCCGCTGCTCCCGCCTCGTGCGCCTTGCATCTGGCCCACTCTCGGCGGCGCGGCTACACGCCTTCTGGCAACGGCAGAGGGGCAGGGGAGCGGAGGAGCAAGAGACCGTTCGCGGGTTCACAGGTTCAAACGTTCAAAGTTCAAAGACAGGAACCAAGAGGACCAGGAATACGACAGGAGCGGGGAGGTCGTTCTTCCCCAGATGAACCGAACGTTCGAGCCTTTGAGCCTTCGAACGCTCTTTGCTCCCCTGCTCCTCAGCGCCTCCGCTCCTCTGCTGGTCTTTCCGGATCCCGGTCTGTCGCTGGCAACGGGGCCCGTGCTAGCGTGTTGCGATGGAGTTTCGGCTTCCCCAGGCGCCCCCGGGTGGATCGAAGCAGCCCCCGGGGTGGCTGCGGTGGGCCGGGATCGGCGGCGGCATCGTTGTGGCCGCCCTTGTCCTGGTGCTGATCGCCGGGATGTTCTCGGCGAACCGGATGCTCACCTGGGGGCTGCGGCGTGTCACGTCTTCGGCGGTCGCGGCGGTACCTTCGGACGTACCGGCGGCGCGCCGCGAGGAGCTGCGCCGCCGGCTCGACTGCGTGGTGCGGCTGGCAGAGTGGGGGGGCGTGGACGAGAGGCGGCTCGGCGAGCTCGCGAGGGCCTGCTCCCGGGTTGCGAGGGACCGCCGTATGAGCCCGGAGGAGCTGGCGCGTATCGAGCTGCTGGCCGGAGGGCTGTGCGTGCTGGGTGGGGGGGACCTCCCGAATTGAGCACGGGGTTCAAGCTCGCGGCGCCGTTCGAGCCGGCCGGCGACCAGGGCGCTGCGATCGAGCGCCTCGTCCGGGAGTTCGAGCAGGGCGTCTACGCGCAGACGCTGCTGGGCGTGACCGGCTCCGGGAAGACGTTCACGGTCGCCAAGGTCATCGAGCGGCTCAACCGACCGACCCTGGTGCTGTCGCACAACAAGACGCTCGCGGCGCAGCTCTTCCAGGAGTTCAAGGGGTTCTTCCCGGAAAACGCCGTCGAGTACTTCGTCTCGTACTACGACTACTACCAGCCGGAAGCGTACGTACCCGCGTCGGACACCTACATCGAGAAGGAGACCTCGATCAACGAGGAGATCGACAGGCTCCGGCTCTCCGCCACGCGAGCCCTGTTCGAGCGGCGCGACGTCCTGATCGTGGCCTCCGTGTCGTGCATCTACGGTCTCGGCGACCCGGACGCGTACTACGGCATGCTGCTGCTGCTCGAGCCGGGAACCGAGCCCGGGATGGACCCGGTGCTGCGGCAGCTCGTCGCGATGCAGTACGAGCGCACCATGCTCGACCTCGTGCCGGGCGCGTTCCGGGTGCGCGGCGATGTGCTCGAGATCTACCCGCCGTACGACGACCACGCCGTGCGGGTGGAGTTCTGGGACCGCTCGGTCGAGCGCATCCGCCGCATCGACCCGATTCGCGGCACGGTGCTCGAGGACGTGGTCTCGCGGCTGCCGGTGTACCCAGCCTCGCATTATGTCGTTACCCGCCGCGTGATCGACGAGGCGCTCGTGGACATCCGCGCCGAACTGGACGAACGCACGAAGGAGCTCAACGCCACGGGCAAGTTGCTCGAGGCGCAGCGTCTCTCCCAGCGCACGCTGTTCGACCTCGACATGCTGCAGGAGCTGGGGTACTGCTCGGGGATCGAGAACTACTCGCGCCACCTCACGCGGCGCAAGCCGGGCGAGCCGCCGCCGACGCTGCTCGACTACTTCCCTAAGGACTGGCTGCTCGTGGTGGACGAGTCGCACGTGTCGGTCCCCCAGGTGCGGGGGATGTACCACGGCGACCGCTCGCGCAAGGAGACGCTCGTCGAGTTCGGGTTCCGGCTCCCGTCGGCGCTCGACAACCGCCCGCTGACGTTCGAGGAGTTCGAGGGGCGCATCCACCAGGCGTTGTTTGTGTCCGCGACGCCGGGGCCCTACGAGCTGCAGCACACCGAGGGGGAGGTGGTCGAGCAGCTCATCCGGCCGACGGGCCTGCTGGACCCGCAGATCGTCCTCAAACCGGCGCAGGGGCAGGTGGACGACCTGCTCGCGCGCATCCGCGAGCGGGTGGCGGCCGGCGAGCGGGTGCTCGTCACGACGCTCACCAAGCGGATGGCGGAGGACCTCACGCAGTACTTCGCGGAGCTCGGCGTGCGGGTGCGTTACCTCCACAGCGAGGTCGAGGTGCTCGAGCGCACGGCGATCCTCGCCGACCTGCGGCGGGGCACGTTCGACGTCCTGGTCGGTATCAACCTCCTGCGCGAAGGGCTCGACCTCCCCGAAGTCTCGCTCGTCGCGATCCTCGACGCCGACAAGGAAGGCTACCTTCGCAGCGCGACGTCGCTGGTCCAGACGATCGGGCGCGCCGCGCGCAACGTCAACGGGACGGTGATCCTGTACGCGGACCGGATGACCGACTCGCTGAAGAAGGCGATCGACGAGACCAACCGGCGGCGCGCGACGCAGGAGGCGTACAACCGCGAGCACGGGATCGAGCCGGCGAGCATCATCAAGGACATCGCGAGCCCGCTGCTGCAGCTATCCAACCTCGACTACCACGACGCGGCGTTCGTGCCGCCGCAGGTGGGGGAGGTGGACGCGACCGACCCCGCGTCGCTGGCGAAGGCCATCACCGAGCTCGAGAAGCAAATGAAGACGGCGGCGAAGAGGCTGGAGTTCGAAGAGGCAGCCCAGATCCGCGACCGGATCAAGGAGCTCCGCGCCCAGCAGATCTACAAGACCTGATCGATCGGGTGGCGATGCGCGTAGCCCGTCCGGACCCCGGGGGCGCCACCGCACCCTGGCTGCGCGGGGCCCGGCGCCACGGCAAGGTCTTGCCCCGCAGGCTTGCCGGGTACGGCTTCGCTACCTTCACTGCCTTGTCCACCCATCCCTTCGCGGCCCTCTCCTCACCGACCGGCACGTCGCCCGCCCCGCGAACGCCCTGATCTTGCCTCGGCCGCGCGTATCATCGACCGAGGTGGGAATAGGGAATTCCTATCATCTACCTTGACGCGCTGAGAGCAAATCCCGAGCAGTCGTCCAACGCATGCCGGGATAGCGATCGTTGTCGAGCGGCTCCAGCTTTGCCCGGCCGTCGAGCATGTTACGCATGTACTGCATGCCCTGCCATGCCGGGTAGAGTTCCTCCTCTCCGGGAGCGACCGTGCGCGCGACCTTGATAAGCGTGCCGAGCATTCCCAAACCTCCGGCGCGGAACAGGCGGAACTTTTCTCCGGTCACCTCACTCACGACTGCTGTCAGCTCCCGGGCGCTGAGTTGATCGCCGGCGATTCGTAGAATGCGAGGGGTGGACGGATCGAGAGCCGCGCTCGCCGTGAATGCGGCCGTGTCGTCCATCGTCGTGAAGTCCATGCGCTGGTCCGCATCCCCCCAATAGAGGACTCGCTTGAATTTGAAGAGAATGAGCGGCATCTGACCGGTCAGCATATCGGCAAACGCGCCGTTGAAGATCGTGGTTGCTGAAATCGAAGCCTGGTCCAGGCGCTTATGGAAGTCTCGGCGCAGATCGAGATTGCGATTCTCTCCCGGTGGAAGCTTGGTGAAGTCGATCGAGTAGTCGGATGGAATGAAACGTGGCACGCCAGCCTTGATCGCAGCGTCGAGCAGAACCGTTTGCACTTCCACGATCACGTCCTGCAATCCCTGCAGCGCGGACACCACGCAGGGCGCACCCGAGCATGCCGGTGTCACTTCGGAAGCGCTGCTCAAATCGACAGTGGCAATCGCTACGCCGAGCTCCTGCAGTCGCTCAATCTTGTCTCGCGCAGTGCCGCGCCGAACAAGAGCTCTTACGCTGGCTCCCCGTTCGAGCAAAGCTCCTACGATGCATCCGCCGAGATTACCGGAAGCTCCTGCCACAACGATGGTCGAGTCATTCATGACCCCGACACTAGAGAAAGCACGGCGTCGATGCAAGTTGGGCGCAGATCCAAGTGGGGGTCGAGCCGCGAACCATCGCCAAGGATATCGCGAGCCCGCTGCTGCAGCTGTCCAACCTCGACTACCACGACGCGGCGGTCCTGCCGCCGCGGGTGGGGGAGGTGGACGTCACCGATCCGGCATCGCTGGCGAAGCCGGATCGGCGAGCTCGAGAAACAGATGAAAGCGGCGGCGAAGAGGCTGGAGTTCGAAGAGGCAGCCCAGATCCGCGATCGGACAAAGGAGCTGCCCGCGCAGCAGATCTACAAGACGTAGACACGGGGCGCCGATGCATTGCGCCCATACGCCCCCGTTCGCGGGCAGGCGCACCCCTGCCGCCCACCGACCGTGCCTGACGCCCTCGAGGGAGGTCGTGGCGGGTCTTGACTCCGCCTCTCACGGCCATATCATCCAAGAAGGCGAGATACGAAGGTCCTAACCATCGCCACCGCAGGGCGGCCAATCTTCCGCGACGGCCGCGCGAGCACCGGGGGGCATAACCGCCGTTCAACGACACGGATTCTCGGAGGCTTCTTGAAGAACGACGCGATCGCTGGACCGGTGGCTGCCGACACGGACGTTCGAGTACCGCTCCTGCCGATCGGAATGGTCGGCGCCGCGACGCTCCTGTTCGAGATCCTCCTGACCCGGATCTTCTCGGTGACGATGTGGTATCACTTCGCCTTCGTCGCAATCTCGCTGGCGCTCTTTGGCATCGCCGCGAGCGGCGTGGCCGTCGCGATCGTTCCCGCTCTCTCGCGGTCGAGCGCGGCTTTCGAGCGCCTTGCATGCGCGGCCCTCGGATTCGGCCTCGCCATCCCCTTCGCGTTTTTCCTCGATAGGCAGATCCCGTTCATACCCTTCGACGTCGCGGGCGCGGGCTTCTGGCCCTCGGTGCAGCCGCACCTCCTCTTTTTTGCGAAGTTCCTGGTCCTGTCGGTGCCGTTTTTCTTCTCCGGGCTGACGATCGCGCTCGCCTTCCTCTATTCGCCGGTTCGCGCGAACCACGTCTACTTCGGGGACCTCATGGGCGGGGGCATCGGCTGCTGTCTGGTCGTGCCGCTTCTCCTCTCCTACTCCGCACCGAGCGCCGTACTCCTCTCAGCGGCGCTCCCGCTCGGCGCTGCCGCCATCCTGTTCAGCCGAGCGGGCTGGAAGAAGGGCGCGGTGGCCGCCGTTCTCGGCGTGTTCGCCGCCATCGGCGCCGCGGCGGTGAACGAGGGGGTCGGATTCGCGGACGTCAAGCGTGTCAAGAGCTACGAGCCGAGCATCGGAACCGAGCTGGAACGGCCGAAGCTCTACGAGCGATGGCATCCGATTTCACGCGTCGCCGTCCATCCACTGGAATTCTCCGGAACAAACGCCTCCTGGTTCTACGCGCAGCCGGTCCAAATCCCGTACCCGAAGCTCTTGGAGGTGACGAACGACGCCGGAGCCCGCACCTTCATCTATCCCCGGCTCTCTCACGAGGAACTCGTGCGGCTCTTCTCCATCGACCTGAGCGACCTCGTCTACACGATGACGAACCGCCCGTCCGTTCTCGTCGTCGGGGTCGGAGGCGGGAAGGACATCCTGTCGGCCCTTCACCTGGGCGCCGGCCGAGTCACGGGGGTGGAGCTGAACCCCTTGATGATCGACGTTGTTCAGAACAAGTTTGCAGGCTTCTCCGGGAGTCCCTTCGACGACCCGAGGGTCCGGATCGTGATCGACGAGGGAAGGAACTTCATCGCAAGCCGCGACGAACGCTACGACGTTATCAAGCTGTCCGTGACCGACACGTGGGCGGCGGGCGCTGCCGGGGCCTATGCCCTGACCGAGAGCTATCTCTACACGCAGCAGGCGTTCCACGATTTCCTCTCTCACCTTTCGCCCGGCGGATTCTTGTCGATCAGCCGCTGGTATCCGCAGGAGACGCTGCGCCTCGCGGCGCTCGCGGCTGTCTCGCTGCGAGAGGCCGGGGTCGAGAACCCGGTGGATCGGGTGCTTCTCGCGCGAAACGACGTCATGATGACACTCATTGCCAAGGACGGACCGCTCACGGACGACGATGTCTCCCGATTCGAAACGGGTGCGAAAGTAGCGAGGCTCACCGTCGTGCAGTCGCCGCGCAGCACCCCGCGGCCCGACGGCTCGACGATCGACGCCGCCCACCGGCGCCTGATCAGCGAGAAGAACCTCACCGCCGCCAGCTCCGGTATCCCTTTGACCGTCACCCCTCCGACCGACGATCGTCCGTTCTTCTTCAACCTGGTTTCCTTTCGCGAGGCGACTAAAGGCAACTACGGATCGGAGGGGGGGTTTATTCTGCAGCACGGGCGCGCGCTCGCGCTGCTCGTCGGGCTGCTCGAGGTGTCGCTCGTCGTCGTGGCGCTCTTCGTCATAGCGCCTTTGATCATCGCCCAGTTTGGCCGGGGTCGATCGGCGGGCGCATCGGCACGGGCCCGTTTGAGCGCGAACCTCTACTTCGTGGCGCTCGGTTTCGGTTATCTCCTCGTCGAGATCCCGCTCGTCCAGCAGTTCATCCTGTTCCTGGGCCACCCGGTCTACACGCTGACCGTCGTGCTCTTCTCCCTGCTCGTTTCGAGCGCCGCCGGCAGCCTGCTGGCGGGAACGGTCCGCAATACACGGCTGCTGCGGTCACCGGCCGTCCCCTTGCTCGCCGCTCTGGCGGTGTCCGCGTTCGTGTGGCTCGTCCCGGGTCTGCTTCGACAGGAGATCGGCAGGTCGCTATCGCAAAGAATCCTCATCAGCGTCCTGCTCATCGCACCCGTCGGGGTTCTTTTGGGGATGCCGTTCCCGGCGGGGCTCGCCGCGGTACGGCGCTTCGGACGGGACCTCGTGTCGTGGGCCTGGGCCGTCAACGGCGCCGCCTCGGTTGCGGCTCCAGTCGTCGCGATGATCGTGGCGATCTCGTCCGGGTTCTCGACGGCTCTGCGGGCCGGAGCGTTCTCGTATCTTGCTGCTGCAGGTCTCTTGTGGGTGCTTCAGAGGACGAAATCGCTCGGGGCGGCGGCGGAGGGGGACGGACAGTCTTCCGTTCGGGATGCGGTCACACTCTCCGCCGGGTAGTCCGTAGGATCCGGCGACCGGTTTCCAGGTGCCTGCCGCGGCTTCGGCTTGACCACCTCCTCTCGATGCACACTTAGTTGGCGGTCCCGCTTGAGCACGGTCATGCGAAGGTGTCGTTATCTAGTCTTATGCGGTAGCGTGAAACTGAATGAGACGGGCAGACGACACGCGATGTCTTGTCAACCTGTTCGTAGGCGCATGCGCGAGAGTCGGTTGGGTTCCCCACCGGTGCGGTCCAACACCCCGGCTCGAGCCGGTCGGTCCGGTCCCTAATGGAGGGACACTGGCGACGAATCCACCGGAATGATTCCCCCTAACCCTGAGTTTTCGTACAATGACGGATGTCGACGAAGGAGACGCCCGTGATCCGAAAGACCCTGCCTCTCGTGTTTGCTCTCGGTCTTCTGGTGTGGGTGCCGGCGCTGCGGGCCCAGGACGTGCCGCCCGACGCGCTGTTCTCGCCGGACCAGCTCGACAACCTTCTGGCGCCGATCGCGCTCTACCCCGATCCGCTCCTGGCCCAGGTCCTCGTCGCCGCGACGTTCCCGGACCAGATCGACGAGGCGGCCCGCTTTGTGCGCGACGATCCCAACCCCGACGATGTGGACGGGCAACCGTGGGACGTCAGCGTCAAGGCCGTGGCACACTACTCGACCGTCCTCGACATGATGGCGGACGACCTCGACTGGACGACCGGATTGGGAGAGGCCTACGCCAATCAGTCTACCGACGTCATGGCATCCATCCAGCGACTGCGGGGGCAGGCGCGCGACGCGGGCAACCTCGTCACCACTTCAGAGCTCCAGGTCATCGACTCCGATGGCGAGATCGAGCTGTGGCCGGCGCAGCCCGAATACCTCTACGTGCCGCAGTACGACCCGGCGGTCGTCTTCTTTTATCATCGAGCTCCACTGTTCTATGGGGCGCCTTTCTTGATCGGCGCGTGGCTCAACTATGACTTCGACTGGCGCGACCATCGTGTCTTCTACCACGGGTGGATGAGCGGCGGGGGCTGGATCGGCCGGAGCCGTCCGCATGTCCAGCTCACCAACGTCTACGTGAATGACACCTACCGGAACGTGGTGATCAACCGCACGGTGGTCAACCGCACGGTGAACTACAGCACGCTGAACCGCTACGCCTCCGTGTACCGCCACGTGACCTTCAATGGTGTACGCGGAGACTCACCCACGACGACCGCCACCCCGAACGGCAGCGGCCCCGGGGTCGTGAACACGAACGCCGCGGTCAACAACAAGAACATCAACCGCAACATCAACACCGGCGACCCGAGGATCAATGAGTTCCGCGGGCACCTCTCGCAGTCGTCGCAACCGATCGAGCACCCCAACTCGACCGGGTTCACCCCTGGCCATGGCAGCTTCGACACCCACACGGTTTCCGTACGGGGACAAGCGAGCCGAGCGTTGGCGGTGAAGGCCCCGCCACCCCCGCCGCCGCTGCGACACGACACTGGGAAGAAGCACTGAGCCGGGCGGAGGACACGACGATGAAACCGCGATACGAACACGCAAGTTTCGGATCCCTGGAAGGGCGAGGGGGCGCGAAGCGGCCGGAACGGATGGGCACCCCCGATGCTCGCCGTCGCTGGCAGATCGTGCCGGCGCTGCTCGCGCTCCTCTCGGTCGGGGTGCTTGGCGCCGGGTTCGCCCTGGCCGCGCCGGCGGCGCCGCCAAAGCAGAGACGCTTCGCCAGTCCCGAAGAGGCGCTGCAGGCGCTTGGGAAGGCGGTCAAGGCGGCGGACCAGGCCGAGATGACGGCGATCTTCGGGCCGGACCGCGAGAAGTTGCTCTCCGGCGATCCGGTCGAGGACGCCAACGCACTCAAGCGGCTCGCCTCCAGCTTGGAGAAGTCTGCCACGCTCGAGAAGGTGGACGACGCGAAGTACACTGTCCTGGTAGGCGAGGACCGTTGGCCATCGCCGATTCCGATCGTCAAGGACGGCAAGAAGTGGCGCTTCGACACCGCGGCCGGGATCGAGGAAGTTCTTAATCGGCGGATCGGGCAGAACGAGCTTTCCGCGATCATGACCTGCCGCGCCTACGTGGTGGCGCAGTGGGAGTACTTCGCGGAGACGAAGGGCACCACCAAGGACGGCCTCGCCGTCTACGCGCAGAAATTCACCAGCACCCCGGGCAAGCGAGACGGCCTCTACTGGGAAGCGGGCGAGGGTGGCGCTAGGAGTCCGATGGGGAGCCTGGTGGCGGAGGCGCGGGCGGAGGGCTACCCGCTGGGACTGGCAAAAAGCGGCGATGCGCCGAAACGCTCTCCGTATCACGGATACTTCTTCAAGATCCTCAAAGCCCAGGGGCCGCATGCGCCTGGAGGCAAGTTCAGCTACGTCATCAACGGCAACATGATCGCGGGCTACGCGCTGATCGCCTACTCTGACGAGTGGGGCCGCTCAGGAGTCATGACGTTCATCGTCAACCAGCAGGGCCGCGTGTACCAGAAGAACCTCGGCCCCGACACCGCCACGCTCGCAGCCGCGATGGCCGAGTACGACCCCGACCCGAGTTGGAAGCTCGTCACGGAGCCGTAGCCGGCTGCAATCGACGCGAGCGGTGTGCTGTCGGCGCGAGGAATTGACAATCGCAGGGGTGGACCGCACGGTCGTTCGGGACGGCAGGAGCCATCGGCAGCGCCTGAAAGCCGAGGGCCCCTCTCCGAGGAGTGCATGCGCCTGCTGCAGTCGTAGTGGCACGGCGGATTCCTGGAGCAAACGTCGGTGACCGGGCCGCCCGACGATGGCGACGGCGTGGAGCGCCTCGCCCGTGATCTGCAGCGCGCGCGGGAAGAACGGGTGTATGGCTGAACTCGGTATCAGGCGAAGCTCGAGGAAGGGAGAGGGCCGATGAGAACGAAAGTGGGCCTCTGGATTGACCACAGGAAGGCTATCGTCGTGACGGTTACGGCCAAAGGGGACGAGGCGGCACTCGTCATCTCGACAGTTGAAAAGCAGCTGCGCCGGTCCGGTGATTCACCCCTCGAAGGTCGCTTTGAACGACAGCAGGTAGTGGCAGATGACAGCCAGCAGAGAGGTCTTACGGGACATCTCAACTCCTACTACGATGCGGTCATCGCGTCCATCGGTGGCGCGGAGTCCATTCTGATCTTTGGGCCTGGTGAGGCAAAGGGCGAGCTGAAGAAGCGTCTTCAGCGGAGGAACCTGGGCGGACGCATCGCCGTTCTTGAAACCGTCGACAAGATGACGGACCGCCAGATTGCGGCGAAGGTCCGCCAGCACTTTGCAGAATAGAGTTCGCCAAAGGAACCGGAACCTGGACCACCCGGTGAGGCCTACCAGCCGAGCGCTCGTGCTCGGCTATGGTCGCCGTTCCTACAGCCTCGATGATGATCCCAGAGGTATCGCCGTCCGTCTTATCGGTGGCTCTGGCCAACTGGGGAGCAGGATACTCAAACAGAAGCCCCTTCCCCTGCAGGAACGCGAGGACGTTGTGCCGACTAGATCTCGGTCCTGCGGTGTGCGATCAGCCTTAGCAGCCGCGTGATGCCGGCGTGGAGCAGCGCATAGACGATGATCGCAATCACGATCGGCAAGACCAGCGTGTAGCCGCCTGCCGATGGGCTTGCCACGATCCCGCGGAAAAGGGAGTAGAAAGGATCCGTCACGGTTTGTATGAGTCGTACGAACCCGCTGCTTGATCGAGCCGCGATCAACGCGAGCGCGAGCCGAATCGCCAGCAGGGTGTAGACGAGGTAGAAGACATAGTCGACGACCTGCGAGACGCGCGCCAGGACGCGCGCACGCCTAACTTCACGATCCGTCCCGACGACTTCGCCAATGGCCTTGCCGCGGAACCGTCCGGCGACCTTGTCCATCTCTTGCGCTTCGGCGCGGGTCGTGTGCTCGGCCCGCTCGGCGATGTCGGCATTCACGTCCCGCTCGACCCGTGACTTCATCGACTCATGCTGAGCCCCACGGCGGGCTTCGTCAGCGGTCACTTTGGTGTCTTCCATCGCATCCTCCCGTGTTGCACCTTGCGTTCGAGAGCATGTTCCGGGAGCTCGAACGATCTCACACTGTCGGCGTATGCCAAGGCCATCGGCGAAGCGATTGAAGGCTCGCCTCGCCTCGCCTCTGGCCCTCGGGAGACAGGTCATCTGCCGGCTGTGATTTCCGGGCAGACCAGGTTCCTGTGAGGTGCAGGACAACGCTCTACCAACCTCCGCGTCTCCTGTAGTAGTAACCGCCTCCTCCACCGAAAAGAAGAACCAACAGGACGATCACGATGATCAGCGTCATGGCCTTTCTCTCCCTTCGAGGTCCACCACGAGCCAACAGAGGGGATCCGCTGTGCCGGACCTGGTAGCCAACATCCACGTGGGCGGGCTTCGCCAGTGATTTCGCCCCTGGAACATGCGTTCGTCTCTTTCCAAAGCCGAGTCCATGACGCCACCTTCATGTGGCGAGTTTCGGCTCACTGACCAGCTCCTCGAAAAGTGTCCGGTAATGGATCATTGCCTGGCGCAACTCTTCCGTGCTGGCCTGCCCCTTGGTTTGACGAAGCGCGATCTCGTGGGCTGCTCGATAGTTTGCCAGAACGACTGGATGGTCCACGGAGATGTCGGCCGCGCGCTGTTCAAAGTCGCTTACCGGATAACCACGCGTGGACATCACATCACGCAGCAATTGGTCGGCTTCGCTTACCGCGCTGGCGGGGCCGTCAACAAAGCGAGCCTGGATTCTGCGCCAGGAGTCCTCGAAACGCGTTCGATCGCCGGGCGCGAGCGGCCGGACGTGAAGGCCTTCGACTCTTTCCGTCCGCTTGTCGAGGCGGGCTTCCCCGTGCCGTCGGCTGCCGTCTTCCTTCACGGCGCGGGCATATTCGGCGTCGCCGAACTTGGTGCGCAGTCCTGCGGTCCGGCGCTTTCGGAGAAAGAGCAACGTCACGATGAGCGCAGCCACAATCACGACCAGAGCGATGATTGCGGCCATTACTGTTGTGCTCATGACCTACCTCCCGTTTCAGTGCGACTCTGTTGGTCCATGGATCATGGCTGGGGATTTCCTTACGGATACATTTCAAGGCCTACGCGGACGTGTCGGAATCGACGGAGCCGGGCGGGACCGGGGCGCCGACCGATAGGCGTGGGCAGACGACTGCATCGGGCGAACTACGACGCCGCGGGATGGTCCCACGTGATAACCGGGCCCCCAGCCCCCGTAGTCGTACCCGTAAGGCTCGCTATAGCCCCCGACATATGCGACCCCTACACCTCCATCGTATCCCGGGCCGGTTGCTATGCAGGCACACAGGCCCGCGAACAGCAGGAGCCCGAGTGCACTCACCATCCAACGTTCATGCTTGGTGTTCATTTCGGCTCCTTTGTGGTGTCGGTGTCCGTCCACTCCATCAAACCAAAGGGCGCACCCGCCGGATCGGCGACGACCGCCAACTGGCCACCGTGGCGATCGGCGTGCGGTTGGACCAACACGCGCCCGCCGAGCGTGACCGCCTTGGCTGCGACGCCGACGGCATCCACGACCCGCACGAAGTTGAGCCAGTGGGGATGACGCGGGGACGAACCGCCGGGCAGAGCATTCACGCTCGCGCGAGCGTAGTCGTCGCTCGAGAGGATCACGTGTTGCAAGCCGTCGTCACTCTGCAGGTCGAAAACGTCATAGCCGAAGAGCGTCTGGTAGAAGGCCGCGGCCGTGTCTGGATTCGCAGCGTGCAGCGAGCTCCAGATCCACTCTCCGGGCGCCGCCAGGACGTCGGCCGGGTCACCACTGCTGGAGGCGAGGACCGCAAAGACAGCTCCCTCGGGGTCGGCGAGAACCGCTTGACGGCCGCGTTGCGGGTACGTCTTGGGTTCGAACACGACCTTCGCCCCGTGCGCCAGCGCGAT
>JBEKAA010000039.1:0-26453 GCA_050018455.1 Thermoanaerobaculaceae bacterium
GCAACCCTACTCGATACCCGAACCAACACCACCTCGCGCCTCCGGCGCGGATGACGCCGACTACCAACGCTTCTCACCCCGCCGCGTCAGAAACTCTCGACTTCATTTGGCCGGCGACAATGGACAGGCGCCGGCAGGACGGGTCGGGCAGGGAACAGCCGTCCGCACCGGCCCCACGCTGTGCTACCTTGAGCGAAGAGGCGGGGCAGCGATGACGAAGCGCAAGACCGAGACTCCCATCTACAAGGTGATCTTCACCAACCAGGGGCACGTGTTCGAGATCTACGCCGCCCACGTGTCGCAGGGCGAGATGTTCGGGTTCATCGAGGTCGAGCAGCTCCTATTCGGGGAGCGCTCGCAGCTCATCGTGGACTCCTCCGAGGAGCGGCTCAAGACCGAGTTCGCCGGCGTGAAGCGGGTGTTCATCCCGATGCACGCGGTCGTCCGGATCGACGAGGTCGAGAAGCAGGGCTCGGCTCGGATTTCGGCATCCGAGGGCGCCTCGAGCGTCGTGAAGGCCTTCCCGGTCCCGACCGCGCCGCCCGGCAAGGGTTCTCCGCGCTAGCGGGCGGTGACCGCCCGCGCCGTCTCCTTTGCCTGAAGGCTCTCCCTTTTGGCACTCCGTGCCGGGTTTCTTCTTGCCTCTCGGGTTCCGCGACGCTCCGAGCGCAGCGCGCCCCCGCGCGCCGCGCTCGGAGACTCCTCGGCCGCGACCGAGCAGGGACGCCCCGCGATGGGTCCCCTCGCTGTTCCCCGCCTTCGCTTCGCTGCGGCGGGGCCAGCGAGACCCCAGCGCGGGCCGCCCGCTCGGTGCCCGCGGCCTGCGGAGACAATGTCGCTCCACCCGAGGGGCGGAGGTAAATGCCCCCCACCCGCAGCGTGGTAGGTCAGCGCTGTTGAATCACCGACTCGGAGTGGCAAAGAAGACTTGCAAGACCTCCGCATTATCGGAGGGTGGGGGCAAACCGCCCCGCGGGCCGAGGAGATATGGCGCCGGAGCGTGCGGGCACCGAGCGGCCAGAGCGGCGGGTGGAAACGCTGGCCCTGCCGGAGCGCAGCGGAGGCAGGGAACAGCGAGGGTCTGCACGCCGGTCTGGCCTGCTCGGTCGCATGCGGAGGCGTGTCGCTCGGGCTGCCCTCGATGCGCAGCCCGAGTGACCCCTCCGAGCCCACGGGGCAAAAGAAAGAAAGCCTCCACGCAGTGGACAAAGCAATGGACCGCGGGGGCGCGCAAGGCCCGAACGTCGCGGAAGCCGAGGGGCGAGAAGGACAGCCTCCACGCAGTGGAAGCAGCGGGCCCTCTATGCGGAGCCCGAGTGACCGCTTCGAACCTGTGGGGTAGAGAAGGACCCTCCGCACAGCGGAAAGAGCGGAGAGAAAGTGCGGGGCGCCCGAAGGCGCCCCGCCCGCATCCAACCTGGACTGCAATCTAGAAGCTGAAGCGAGCACCGAGCTGGACGAGGCGCCACTCGCCCTGGCTCGGATCGCTGCCGGCCCACGCAGTCGGCTGCCCGGTAGAGATGTACTCCGCCGGGTTCTTCTCGTTGAATACGTTGAACATCTCCGCGTACAGCTCGACGCCGAGATCCTTGGCAAAGCTGAACGACTTCGCAATCCGAAGGTCGAGCTGGGAGAAGCCGGCGCCCGTGCCGCTGTTCACGTGCGAGACTCCCGGGGGCAGCGTGAGATTACCGAACTGGTCTGACGCGAGCACGGTGTACGGCGTCCCGGAGTGGTACCGGAACATTCCCGAGACGGTGAATCCCACAGGCAAGCGATAGCTCCCCGCCAGCGTGACACGGTGGCGCGCGTCGGTATCGAGCGGCCCGACGCACTTGCCGCCGCATGTCGGGTTGTACAGGTCGATCGACTGGTCTTTGTAGGGCCCGCTGTAGTCGGGCTGGTACTCTCCACGCGAGATGCGGAACTCGTCGGCGCCGCCGAGGACGTTGCCGGTCGCGCGCGACAGCGTGTAGAACCCCTGCAGCTCGTACTTGTCCCCGAGCATGTGGACGCCGAGGTTCACCCCCTGGTAGTCGGCAAAACCGTCGCCGGCAAAGATCCGGAATTGGTCGAACTGCGGGAAGAGCCGGTCCCCGGCCGCGTCGACTATGGGGTTGGCCTTGTAGCGGTACGGCAGATCGCGGTACCACACGCGCACCGCGTCTGCCGTGAAGCCGAGGGAAGAGCTGACCTGCCAGGAGTAACCGAGGGAAACCTGGTCGGAGCGTGGTGGCTTCAAATTTGGCGAGGCGACGTCATACGGCGCCGGTGTCGACAAGGAGCACGTCGGACACGGCGGCAACGGCTGGCCGGGCTGAAAGAAGGTGCCATCAGGGTTCCTGATGCCATTCGGGTCTGTCACCTCGTAGGCCACGCCGTAGGTGGACTGCACGGCCGACGCTGCAAACAGAATCGTAGCGTTGGTGTAGGGGAAGGCGTAGAACCGCCCCACGCCACCGCGTAGGATGTGCTTGTCGTCGCCATTGAGATCCCAGGAGAATCCCAGGCGCGGCGCCCAGTCGTCCGGGTCGTTCTTCAAACCGCTGCTGTTCTTGAACGGCTGAAGCTCCTTGTAGTTGTACTGCGTCTGTGTGGACAGCAACTGCCACAACGGGCTGGTGGACTGGTTCAACGCCAGTGCGTCGTAGTAGTCGTAGCGCAGGCCGAGGTTGAACGTCAGGTTCGGGCTCACCTTCCAGTCATCCTGGAAGTAGGCGCTGTACTGCTTGGTCGGCGTCGAGTCGCCAGAGAACCCGCCGTACTTCGTGATGTCCTCGACAACCCACGTCGGGCCACCGACCGGTCCCGGAATCATCGTGTACACGCCGGGTATGCCCCAAGTGCTGTCGCCTCCGAGGGTGGGCTCGTCGATGAAGGCGACACCGGCCTTGAAGTCATGCGTGCTGCTCCCGATCGTCTTCGAGAAGCTGAAGTCGTCCTTGTACTGGTACTTGACCTGGTTGGTGTGCTGCGGGGTGTAGAAGTTCTGGCCGGTGGCAAAACCGTTGGGGTAGTACAGCAGCTCATTTTGCGAGTCGGCCGTGATCGCGTTGTTGAACTTGGTGTACTGGAAGACGAACTCGTTCAGCTCGTCGCTCGAGATCTGCGCCGTGTAGCCGGCGAGGATCGACGAGTACTTGTTCGTCACCGTCCCCAGGTGGTCCGGGGCCGACGTAGAGCCAAACCCGTACTTGGTGTCGTTCTTCTGATACCCGTAGCGGACCTGGAGATAGTTCTGGGGGTTGACGTCCCAGGTCACCTTTGCCGTGGCGAGGTTGTCATCCGACGGGATCGGTACGGCTTGTCCGTCGAGGCTGGGTGCGATCCCACCGCTCTCCACGATGTAGCTCTGGTCGACCTTCGTCTTCTCGTACGTGGCGAAGAAGTGGACCTTGTCATTGACGATCGGACCGCCGAGCGAGGCGCCGTACTGGTCGCGGCTGTAGTCCGCCTTGCCTGACCCAGCCAGCTTCTCGCTTTCGGTCTCCGAGTTGAGGCTCTTGCGGCGGGCGAACTCCCACGCGCTGCCGTGGAAGTCGTTGGTGCCGGTCTTGGAGATCACCGTCAGCACGCCGCCCGACGAGGAGCCGTACTCGGCCTTGTACTGCATCGTCTGGATCTTGAACTCCTGCACCGACTCCAGGTTGAAGTTCTGCAGCGCGCCACCGATCGTGTCGTCGGTGTTGTCGCCGCCGTCCATCAGGTAGTTGACGTTGCGCCCGCTGCCGCCGTTGAGCTCGACGACGAGCTGGTTCGGCTTTGTCGGGTCGGTGTTGTAGCCGAGCATCGTCCCGGGCGCCAAGACGCCGAGGTTGGCGAACTGGCGGCCGTTGAGCGGCAGCGACTCCAGCTGGTTCTGGCTCACGACGGTTCCGATCGCCGGCGTGGTCTCGACCAGCGGCACCTCCGCCGTGACGGTGACCTGCTCTGCCACCTTCGAAGGCTTCATCGTCACGACGAACTTGCGTTCGGTCGCGACCATCACCTCGACACCCTCGGCCGTCACGGTCGCAAAGCCGGCAAGCTCGGCTTTGAGCGTGTACTTCCCGACCGGCAGCGCCGGGAAACGGAAGTTGCCGTCGATATCCGTGACCGTGCTCCGGGTGAAGCCGGTGGCGGGGTTGGTCACGGTGACCGTGACCCCCGGGAGCGGCGCGGTGCCGTCCGTGAACGTCCCGGTGAGCGCCCCCGTGGATGCCTGTCCGAGGAGCATCGCCGGGACCAGCAGGCAGGCAGCCACCAGACCCAGCAGGACCAGGTTGCGTAAATCTCTGAACCTCATGAAACCCACCTCCTTCATCCCCCCAAGTCGTACCTGGTTCGATTTCTGACTTTCTCGCCTTGGGCAATCTCGCTGAGCGCTCGTCTGGCCTCCTTTCGTCATGTCCGGTTCCTGGTTTCCGATGTCGAGCGTTCAAGACGGGCCAGCAGCTGTTGAGCCGCCCGCCGTTGCTCCTCGTATTCGCGGTCGCCGGTGGTTCGCGCGAGAAAATCCTTGTACCCCGAGATCGCCCCGGTCCGGTCGCCGGTCAGCTCCCTGGCGATGGCGAGGTTCAGACGAGCCTCGTGTAACGCCGGCGCAAGGGCGAGCGCACGCTCGAAATACGGGATCGCCGCGTCGGGGTGGTGGCGCTGAACCTCGAGCGTCCCGATGCCGTTGAGCGGGTCCGGATACGTCGGCGCGAGCGCGACGGCGCGGCGGTACGCCGGCTCGGCCTCGTCCGGGCGCTTCAGGTCGCGCAGCACGTTGCCCAGGTTGTTGAAGGCGCGCGCGTCGTGGGGGTCCAGCTCGACGGCGCGCGAGAACTCGCCCCTGGCTTGCTCGAGGTCGCCGCGCAGCGCGAGGGCGATCCCGAGGGCGTTGTGAGCCTCAGGGCGCGCCGGGTCCAGCTTGATCGCCGCGGTGAGCGCTTCGAAAGCCTCCCCGGTGTGACCCGCCTCCTGCAACGTGACCGCCAGGTTGTAGCGGGCGTCACGGTCCGCCGGGGCGACGGCGATCGCGCGGCGGTAGAGCGCCACCGCCCGGTCCGGATCCCCCGTCCTCCGGCAAAGCTCCGCCAGCTGGCCGATGAACACCGGGTTCTCCGGGTCGTCGGCGACGAGGGCTTCGAACCTCGTTCGGGCCTCGTCCGTCCGGCCCCCCATGAACGCCGCGTGCGCCTCCTCGAACGCACGGAACAGCACGACCGCGTCCTTGGGATCCTTTCGCTCGCGGCCGCCGGAGGGAGTGCCCAGGCTCGCCCCGGCGAGGTAGCCCAGGCTCAGCAGCCTGGCACGGGCATCCGCGTCCAGCGTGTCCGATGAGGAGTCGGTGGTGCCCTTCGGCCCGCCCATGCCCGCGAGGCCGGCGGCCAGGTCGCGCGCTTCGCGACCTCGTGCGGACAGGAGATTCTCACGCTCGCCGGGGTCCTTTCGGAGGTCGTAGAGCTCCGGGCGGGGCGCTGCGATGTACTTGAGGTCGCCGCGCCGGACGCAGGTGACCGGACTCCACCCGAAGCTCGTGCCGTAGAAAGACTCGGCGTAGAGATCGGCGGCTACCGGCTCGCGCCGGCGACGCAGTGCCTTCATGAGGTCGTGCCCGCCGTGGCGGGACGAGGGCTCCGCCAGCGGCCGCTCGAGCAATCCGGCGAGCGTCGGCGCGATGTCGACCAGGCTGACCGGGGTCTCGACTACCCATCCGCTCGGCAGCGCGCCGGGAGCTCGCAGGATCAGGGGCACGCGGAGGCTGGGCTCGTAGACCAGCAGTCCGTGAGTCAGCTCGCCGTGCTCGCCGAGCTCTTCGCCGTGGTCACCGACCACCGCCACGACGGTCCTCGAGGCGAGCCCGCGTCTGTCCAGCTCCCCGAGTAGGCGACCCACCTGGGCATCCAGCTCGGCGATCCCGCCGTCGTACGGTCTGGTCGCGAACCTCGTCGCGAACGGTTCGGGCGGCGCATACGGCGCGTGGGCATCGTAGAGGTGGACCCATGCGAAGAACGGCCGCGATGTGTCCTGAGCCAGCCACGCGAGCGCGCGGTCGACGACGAGCCGACCGGGGCGCCGTGCGTCCAGCCCGGCCACGGCGTCGCGGGGGATGTCGTCGTCGTAGCTCTCGAAGCCCCGACCGAGCCCGTAGCGGTGGTCGAGCACGAACGCGCCGATGAACGCGCCCGTGCGGTAGCCGGCCGCCGCCAGCCGGGTGGCGAGCGTCGGCACCGCGTCGGGGAACCTCCCGAGACCGTTGTTCCGGAGGCCGTGCCCCGGCGGCAGCAGCCCCGAGAGGATCGAAGCGTGAGCCGGGAGCGTGAGAGGGACGGGCGAACCGGCCTCGGCGAAACGGACTCCCTCGGCTGCAAGGCGATCCAGGTTTGGCGTCTCGCCGTCGCGGTACCCGTAGGCGCCGACGTGGTCGGCCCGCACGGTGTCGAGCGTCACCAGCAACAGGTTGAAGCCCGCCGCGGAGGCGGGCCGGTGCAGCCACGTACACCCCGAGGCGAGGAGGAGCAACGTCCCCGCGACAGCTCCCGAAACCGGCAATCCCTGCAGGGTCAGTCTCATACCCTCCGTGAGGATGTCTGACGGCGAGCGTAGCACTCCGATACGGGGTGTCAAGGTCCGGAAAAGCAGCGCGCCGGCTTTGCAGAAGCACGTCTTCGGAGTGGTCGCGGATCAGCGCCGGAAGGCCGAAGACCTTGCACCCGATCACGTAGATGAACTCCGGCAGGCCGAGTCGCCTGTCGAGCGCCCCGAAGAAGATCCCGACGAAGAGCACGGCTACGGCCCCGAGCTGGGAGCCGGCAACGCAGATGTTGCCGATCAGGTAGCCGCGGGGTGCCGACGTCGTGCTTCGCGGAGACGCCATACTTCGTCGATGACGTCCGGATCGTCGAGTGGGTCTCACTCGCAGCCGACAGCCGAAACTCAACAGTCGACAGTCGACAGTCGACAGTTGACAGTCAGAAGCATGAGAACACGAGTGGGGAAAGCCGGCAGGCGGCTCCCGCGCGCTTGTCCTGGACTGTCAACTGTGGACTGTTAACTGTCAACTGTCTTTCCGCCTCTGCGCAGCACCACGTCCAGCAGCCACATCGCGGCGGACACCAACAGAGCGGGGAAGATCGGCTCGATTCCGAGCGGGTAGCGGCCGCCCGATCGGGCGAGGATCCACCCGGTTGCCACGAGGGCCGTGATCAACATCGCGACGCTCGCCGGCCACCGGCGGAAGCGCACGCGCCGGGGGGCAAAGTGAAGGGATGGAATATAGACGGCCGTCGATCCGTCTTCCGGACAGGGGGGTGTGTGGACGAGAGACAGATCCTGAAGGTCGCCAAGGCGCTGTCCGACCCGACGCGGCTGCGGATGATCCGCGAGATCACGGCGGCGGGCGAGATCTCGTGCGGGGATCTCGCGGCGCGCTTCCCGATCTCCCAGCCCACCGTGTCCCACCACCTCAAGATTCTGGAAGAAGCAGGGCTCGTGAGCGCCCGGCGCGAGGGCCAGTTCCACTACTTCAAGGCCGTCGTCGGCGCTCTCGTCACGTTCTCGAAGAACCTCGACGCCACCGTCGGTCGGTCGCGCCCATCCTCCGATCCATCAGAGCGTTAGCAGGGCCGAACGGGCGGCACGGCTCGGGGGTGGAATATAGATGCATCGAAACACGTCTACATGAACGCAGAGGTTGCAGGCGAAAAGGAGGGAGCAGCCATGAAGCACCGAACCACACTCTTGGCCATTGCGAGCCTGGCATTCGCCACCGGCGCATTCGCGCAGACGAGTCATTGGGACATCGACCCCGTCCACTCGGTCGTGTCGTTCTCCGTCCGCCACATGATGATGAGCAACGTCCGCGGGGAGTTCACCAGGCTGAGCGGGGCGCTCGAAGGTATCGGCGGCGACGTGACGACCGCGAAGATCAACGTCACCATCGACCCGGCCTCGGTCAGCACCCGCGAGCCGAAGCGCGACGCGCATCTGATGAGCCCCGACTTCTTCGACGTCGCGAAGTTCCCGACGCTCACCTTCGTGTCGAAGAAGGTCGCGCGGGCCGGCGACGGGAAGCTCAAGGTCACTGGGGACCTGACGATCCACGGCGTCACCAAGGAGGTCGTGCTCGACGTCGAAGGGCCGACGCCGGAGATGAAGGACCCGTGGGGCGGCACCCGCGTCGGCGCTCACGCGACGACAACGATCAACCGCAAGGACTTCGGCCTGCTGTGGAACAAGGCGCTGGAGGCCGGTGGGGTTCTGGTGGGCGACGAGGTCGCCATCTCGATCGACGTGGAGCTGGTGAAGAAGGCGTAGCAACAGACAACCGGCGGTCGAGCGGCCGCCAACAACCTTGCAAGGGGGGACCGGAAGCGGTCCCCCTGGCCGTTTCATTTTGCTGGGCGGCGCGCCGAGTAGAGCACGTGGGCGTGCGGATACCATCGGCCGAGGTCGCGCGTCCGAAAATCGACGAACCCGGCGCGCTCGATTCGGTGTTTCAGCTGACCGCGGCTCTCGTAGCTGAACGCCCGCCCAAGGCTGAGATTCGCCGCGCTGGCGAGCGCCTCCTGCGCACGGTTCCACGCGGCCTTCAAACGCCGCTCGGGGTCGAGTTCCTTGAGCAGGAACGTGCCGCCTGGGACCAGGCGGTCGCGGATCCGGGCGAAGAGTCCGTCCCATTCCGCCGGAGGAACCTTGTAGAGCACGTCGGTCATCGCGACCACGTCGAACCGGCCTCCGATCGCTTCATCGAAACCGGCGACGAACCGAACCCGGGGATGCTTGAACGATGGCAAGCTCTTGCGCAGGTCGGGCTCGAGCGCGATCACCTTTCGCGCGCCGCCGGCGGCGGCGAGATACGCAAGAAGACCGTGCCCGGCGCCGATGTCGAGCACTCGCGTGTTGTCGGGGATCTCCTCCGCGACCGCCACGAACGGGCATGTGAGGAAGCGGCCGAGGATATGCAGGCGCTTGTCGATCGGGAAGCGTCGATAGATGCGGTGGAGCTCGATGAACGCCTGCAGGCGTCCGCTGGCCATTGCCTCAATTCTAGAACGCGGCGGTGCGCGGCCCGCCAGAGTTCCTCGGGCAGAAACCGCAGCAGGGACACCGGTGTCCTGGCGGCCGTGCCGGATCGGGCCGCGCACTGGGCGGAGGAGGTTCGACCCTGTATCATCGAAACCGTGCTACCTCGGCCCTCGGTCTCGCTCGTCGTCCCGATGTTCAACGAGGAAGAGGGCATCGAGCGCGCCCTCGCCTGGGCGGTCGACGCGCTCGAACGGCACTGCGACGATTGGGAGGTGATCGTGGTCGACGACGCCTCCACCGACGGTTCGCCCGAAATCGTCAGGCGCCTCGCAGCGGCCGAGCCGAGGATCACGGTCCTCCGCCATCCGGTCAACCGGAAGCTGGGCGGCTCGCTCAAGACCGGCTTCGCTGCGGTGACGAAGGACCTGGTGCTCTACATGGACGCGGATGTGCCGTTCGATCCCGACGAGATCGGCCGCGCGATTCGCGCCCTCGAGCTGACCAGGGCCGACATGATCGCCGGCTACCGCCTCGACCGCACCATGGAGGGGTGGCTGCGGACGGTCTACTCGTACGCCTACAATTTTCTCATCGGCATGCTCTTCGGCTGGCCCCACCGGGACATCAATTTTTCGTTCAAGCTGATGCGGCGCGAGGTCCTGCAAGCCGTCGAGCTGCGGTCGGAGGGATCGCTCATCGACGCCGAGCTGATCGTCAAGGCCAAGAACCTCGGCTTCGTGATCCAGCAGCTCGGCCTCGACTACTTCACCCGCACTCATGGGCGCTCCACGCTCTCGTCGCCCGGGGTGATCGGCAAGATACTGGTCGAGCTGGTCAGGCTCTTCCCTGACATGCGGCGGCCCCGGCGCCGGACGGGATCCGACGCCGGCACGGACTCCCGGGCGAACCCGGCTTGAGCAAGCTCCTGATCGTGACTGCGGACGACGTCGGCCTCCACCGGGGAACCACGCTCGGCGCCGTGGACGCTCACGAGCGAGGCATCGTGACCGCCTGCAGCGTCGTTGCAGGGGGGCGCGATCTGCGGCACGCGGTGGAGCTCCTGCGCGGCCGGCGGAGGCTCGCCGTCGGTGTCCACCTGACGCTCGTCGAAGGGATCCCGGTGTCGCCGCCTTCGGAGATCCGCTCGCTCGTCGGCCGCGACGGGATGTTCCTCCCCGGGTTCCGCGCCTTCCTGCGCCGCTGGGCTGCTTGCCGCGTCAGTCTGAGGCAGGTCGAGCTCGAACTGCGCCGCCAGATCGAAGTCCTGCTCGAGGCCGGCCTCGACGTCACCCATGCCAACGGGCACCAGCACCTCCACGTCCTGCCGGGAGTGCTCGAGGTCGCGCTGCGCCTTGCCGTCGAGTACGGGATCGCGTTCGTGCGGGTCCCGATAGATCGCCAACTGCGAGGTGTTCCTCTCGCGCGATCAGTGCTGGTCCACGGGCTCGGTTGCCTGGGCAGGCGGGCGCGCCGACGGGCGCGGACGCACGGCGTGGCGACCAACGACGCGACGATCGGGATCGCCGACGCCGGACACCTGTCCCCGGCACGGCTGGCCGAGTTCCTCCCGCTCGTGGACGGAGTGACCGAGTTGGTGTGCCATCCGGGCGTGGACGGGCGTGCGCTCTCCGACGAGTACCGGTGGGGGTACGAGTGGGATCAGGAGACGGCGGCGCTCTGCGACCCCGCGCTGAGGGAGGCGATCCGCCTCGCGGGCATCATTCTGGCTCGTCCCGCGGAGGCCGCGGGCCGGCAGAACGGCTGATCGCGGCGCAAGTCCTTTGGCTTCACGTGATTCTCGCGATTTTGAGAGAATGTCGCTCTTAGACGGGGTTGCGACAGGTGCACTCTTTCACTAGACTCCCCGGTGACACCTTGGAGGAGGGTCCAAATGCGCAAGAAAAGGGTGGAGCTTCAGAGGTGGGCGGCGGTGCTGTTTGCCGCCGTCCTTACTGTCGGGCTGGCCAGCGTGGCGCTGGCCCAGTCGGGCAACTACACGACCGGCTCGATCGCCGGAACGGTGCGTGACGACGCCGGCGCCGGGCTTCCCGGCGTCACCGTCACGGCGACCAATCTCGGCACCGGTCAGACTCGTACGACGTTCACCGGCAAGGATGGCGAGTACGATCTCAACCTGCTGCCGCCCGGCGACTACACAGTCACGGCGGAGCTGCAGGGGCTGGGCAAGTCCAGCGTGCCGCGCGTGACGGTCCTCCTCGGCACCGCTACGAGGACCGACCTGAAGCTGGCGCCGAAGGTGTCCGAGGCCATGACCGTCACGGCCGCCGCGCCGATCATCGACACCCAGCGCACCGGGATGACCCAGTCGGTGACCAACCGGCAGATCGAAACCCTCCCGCTCCTCGGCCGGGACTTCCGCACCCTGGCCATGCTGACGCCTGGGGTCACCATCGACTCCTACACCCTCGCCTCGATCACCGCGAACGGAGCGCGCCCGCTGTCCACGGACTACAACATCGACGGCGCGAGCTCGGACAACGACTTTTACGGCCAGCAGACCGGCGGCACGCGTGCACCGTTCACCTTCTCGCAGGAGGCCATCCAGGAGTTCCAGGTCATCCGCACGCAGTACGACGCGGAGTACGGCCGCGGCGTCGGCGCCGTGGTGAACGCGATCACGAAGAGCGGAGGCAACGAATTCCACGGTGAGGTGTTCTACTTCGACCGACAGAAATCGTGGTCCTCGACCCGCTCGACGACTTTCAACACGGACATCGGAGGAACCACGTACCCGCTCCCGATCTCCGACAGCTATCTCCCCAAGACCGTCCAGCAGCCGGGGTTCGTCCTCGGCGGGCCGATCATCCCCGACAAGGTCTTCTTCTTCGTCGGCTACGACTCGATGACCCAGAACCAGGGCTACACCGTCGGCAACGACATGCGGCAGTCCGCGCAGTTCCTCGCCTTGACGCCCGCCCAGCAGCAGCTGGCGCTCTCGGACATCCAGAACGTCGTGGGGGCGCCGTACCAGACGGGCCTCAACTACAACGTGAAAAACACACTCAAGACCTATCTGGTGAAGTTCGACGGCAACCTCGGCGCGAGCAACCACTGGTCCCTGAGGGACGACATCAGCAGGTACGACACCACCAACAGCGGGGCCACGTCGTCGTTCGGCCTCAACCAGACCAACGAAACCGACAAGTTCTACCAGATCGTCCTCGAGGATGACGCGGTCCTGACGGACAACCTGTTCAACCAGTTCATCGGGCAGCACGGCCGGGACCAGCGCCCGGTCACCACCCAGTACCAGGGCACCGAGTTCTCCATCAACTTCGGCGTGACGCAGTACTTCGGCTTCAACGACACGACCCCGAGCACGGCCGATGAGACGAAGGACCAGTTCAAGGACACCTTGCAGTACCAATGGGGAGACCACTCCCTCAAGGTAGGCGCGGAGCTTCTGCACCGGCACCTGTTCGATGCTTTCCCTCGGTACGCGATGGGCTACTATTCATTCAGCAGCTTGCTCAATTTCGTCAACAACGTTCCGAACACCTTCACCCAGGCGTACGGCCCGCAGAACGGCAACGTCGCGTGGGACACCAACCTGTGGAGCGGCTACGTCAACGACACCTACCGCGTCAGCTCGCGCCTGACCATCGACCTCGGCCTGCGCTACGACTACGAGGGGACCCCGCGCCCGCCGAGCAATGCCTACCCGCTGTACCCGCAGTTCCTCACGCAGATCCAGAACGACAAGGACAACTACGCTCCCCGCGTCGGCTTCGCGTGGGACGTGGCCGGCGACGGCCGCTCCGTTCTCCGCGGCGGGACCGGCAAGTTCTACGAGTACATGCCGGACATCCTGCTGGCGGCCCCGATTCAGGGCATCAGCGGAGCGCTGCTGACCTCCACGTTCACCTGCAACACCACGCCGACGAACCCCTGCGCGACCTTCCCCGCCATATATGCGCCCGCCGCCTTCCTGGCCAAGGCGAAGCTCTCGGCCAACATCGTCCCCATCGGCCCGGGGTATCAGGCGCAGAACGCATGGCGCACGAGCCTGCAGTTCGAGCAGCGCCTCGGCGACACCTACAGCGCTGGCATCAGCGCGGTCTACTCGAAGCTGGATCACATTCAGGGCACGCAGAACATCAACCTCGTCCCCACCGGCTACTCCCTCGGCAACATGCCGATCTACGACTACAGCAGCTCGACCAATCCGGCCCGTCCGTTCCCCACGCTCGGCATCGTCCGTCAGCTCAGCAGCAACGAGGACGCGTGGTACCGGGCGCAGACGATCGAGATCCACAAGCTGGCCACCGGCGACTCGAAGCTCTCGTGGGACCTCAGCTACACGCACTCCAACTCGATCGACGACGAGACGAACACCCGTTCCACCTCGACCACCTTCCTGATCAACCCGAACGACCCCAGCCTGAGCGAGGGCCCGAGCGACAACGACATCAAGCACCGGGTCGTCGGCGACATCACCTATCGCCTGCCGTACGGCTTCGAGCTGTCCGCCATCACCAACTGGCACAGCGGTTTTCCGTACACCAACGGCATCTACTTCACCTGCAGCGGTTGCTCCGCCAACAGCCTGAGCGGACAGCCTTCCACGAGCTCGGCGGCGCAATACACCCCGGTCTTCGTGAACGGGAGCGGTCAGGTCATCGACATCACGCAGGCCAACGGCATGACCCTGCCGCAGTTCTCCACCTGGCTCGCCTCACAGGACGCGCGTCTTCAGCAACGCAACTCCTACCGCCAACCCAGCGTGTACGACACCGACCTCCGCCTCTCGAAGACTTTCAACCTCACCCACGGTGTGCATTTGCAGGTGCTCGGCGAGGTGTTCAACCTGTTTAACCACAACATCCCCGTCGTCACCGCGGCCAACCAGGACAGCTTCAGGGTCACCTATACACAGTCGACCGGCAAGTACACCATCACCAAGTACACGAACACCGTACAGGGCGTGGCGCTCAACACGTTCGGCCTCGTCCAGGGCTACTCGGGTGAAGTCAACCCCCGCCAGTACCAGGTCGGTGTGAAACTCAGCTTCTAGCAGTCATCTCACCGCAGGCAAGGAAGGCCGCCTTCGGGCGGCCTGTTTTTTTCGTTCGAGGGAGCAACCGTTCGATTGTTCAGCAAGACCGTTCGCAGGTTCACACGTTCGAAAGTTCAGGGACGTGCGGGGTCAAAGGTGAAAAGGGAAAGGTCAAAGGGAAGACGAAGACCCGGAACAACCCTGGCCTTGTGTTTATGCTCTTCCCTTTGACGTTTCACGTTTGACCTCTTGCTTCTCTCCGGTCGGACCTTTGAACCTGCTTCAGCACGGTGTGCTAGCCTGACTGTCAGCTTGCAGGAACGACGCGGCGGAGGCGGCGATGAAGGCGCTCAACGAAGAGTATCCGCTGTTCCAGGTCCCTCACCTCGAGTCGCTGCAGGATCTCCTGCGCGGGTCGGCGGAGCGCCATGGGATGAAGCTCGCCCTCGAGGATCTCAACGAGACGCCGATCCGCCGGCTGACGTTCCAGGAGCTTCTGGACCGGGTGGTCCGGTTCGGACGAGCGCTCCGCAGGATCGGGCTCGACGAGCGCGACCACGTGGCGGTGATCTCCGAGAACCGCGTGCAATGGGCGGTCGCCTACCTCGCGGCGACGACGTTCAACTTCGTGGTGATCCCAATCGACAAGAGCCTGAAAGAGAACGAGATCGTCACGATCCTCCACGCGTCGGACGCGAAAGCCGTCGTCTTCTCGGAGGGCATGCGCGACACCGTGCTCACCATCGCGCCCACGGTCAAAGGGCTCCGGATCTTCGTGGACATGGACCTCCCGGAACGGGCGGGACGGGTCCACTCGATGGAGCAGCTCATCGCCGGCGAGACGGGCGAGGGGCGGGGTGACGCCTTCCCGCGGCTCGACCCGGATGTGGTCTCGGTCATTGTCTTTACCTCCGGTGCGATGGGCCGCGCCAAGGGCGTCATGCTCTCGCAGCGGAACATCGCGTCCAATCTGATGGCGATGCTGTCGATGATCGAGCTCTTGCCCGAGGACCGCTTCCTGTCGGTGCTGCCGATCCACCACACGTACGAGTGCACATGCGGCCTGCTGTGCCCGCTCACCGTCGGCGCGTCGGTGCACTTCGCGCGCTCGCTCAAGACCGTCGTGGAGGACCTACAGAAGGTGCGCGCGACGATCCTGCTGGCCGTACCGCTTCTGTACGACAAGATGCTCAAGCGGATCCAAGCGGGGGTGGCCGAGAAGCGGCTCGCCTCGCTTCTCGTCAGGCCGATGGCCGGAATGGCGAGCGCCGCGGAGTCAGTGGGAATCGAGGGCGTGCGGAGGAAGATGTTTGCGGCCATCCACGAGAAGCTCGGCGGGGCGATCCGCATCCTGATCGTCGGCGGAGCCGCCCCCAACCCGGAGATCTCGAAGGGCATGCGCGCCTTCGGCTTCACGCTCCTCCAGGGGTACGGGCTCACAGAGACCTCGCCAATCGTCGCCCTCAACCGGCTGCGGAAGTTCAGGGACGACGCGGCGGGACTTCCCCTGCCGAACCTGGAGGTCCGCATCGCGGACCCGGACGAGGAAGGGCGCGGCGAGATCGTCGTGCGGGGTCCCTCGGTGATGCTCGGGTACTACAAGAACGAGGAGGCCACCGGGCAGATTCTGAGAGAGGGATGGCTCTACACCGGGGACTACGGGTTCCTCGATTCAGACGGGTTCCTGCACGTGTCCGGGCGGAAGAAGAACGTCATCGTCGCCTCCAACGGCAAGAACGTCTTCCCTGAGGAGCTCGAGGATCAGGTCAACGCGATCCCCTTCGTCCTCGAGTCGGTCGTATACGGGGCGCGTGGGCCGACCGGCGACGAGGAGATCTGCGTGATGGTCGTGCCGAACGCCGAGACGATCTACCAGCACGCCGAGAAGGCCGGCACGAAGATCACTCGCGAGTGGATCGAAGACGTCATCAACAAGGAGATCCGCGACCTCAACCGCAAACTCCCCCTGTACAAGCAACTCCGGCGCGTGCGGATCAAGGAGGGGGAGTTCGAGAAGACGACGACGCAGAAGATCAAGCGATACCTGATCCACCAGGAAGATACGACTCACTGAGGGCGGTTCGAAGGCTCCAAAGTTCGAAGGTTCGCAGGTTCAGCGAGTGCGCTCGAGGTCAAAGGGAAAAGGGTAAAGGGTAAACGGAAGACAAGGCACCGAAGGGCGTTGCGGCCGCCCGCCGCATGCCGGTCTCATTTTCCCTTTGACCTTTTACCTCTTGCTGAACCTGCGAACGTGCGAACCTTCGAACGGTTTCCGGATCAATCCCGGTTGAAGTGGGGGAGATCGTCGGGGACCGGGATCGAGATCTCCACGAAGCCGGCGAAGCGTCCTTCGCTGTACCAGGGGAGCTGGTGGATGATCTTCTTCCGGCCGCCCTTCCGGATCGTGTAGTGGTTGGGCTGCTTCCCCTCGTACAGCGCCATTGTCTTCGTGCGCGCCGGCTCGGGATGGCAGTCAAGGAGGTTTTTGCCGATCAGGGCGCCGCCGCCGTCCGCCGCGAACGCCTCGCGTGAGCGGGCGTTCATGGCGAGAATCACCCCGGCTTCGTCGGTCACGGTGATCGCCGCTGGGAACTCCTCGACCCATGAACCGTGGTCGGACATGTCTTCCTCCCTGTTGCAGGCCCTCGGGTACCGCCGGGGAGAATGCGGGGTTCCGTCCCGTGCGCTCGCCCCGGGGGTTTCACCTCTTGACGACAATCAACTCGAGGGCGTCTCGCACGTCACGATTATTCTTGTCGTAGGTCAGGATCTTCTCGAGGCAGCGCTTCTGCTTCTCGGGCTGCCCCCTCAAGCTCCAGTAGTTCGCGAGCATCAGCCACCCTTCGGAAAGCTGAGGTGATATCTCCAGGGCGCGCTTGATGTGCTCGAGCGCGTCGGGCTGCCTCTTCGGGTTGTCGATCTCGAGGCTCGCCAGCGTGACGAGTATCTCCGCGTTCGGCGCCGTCTCGACGAGTTGCTCGAGCATCAGGCGTGCCTTGCGGAGGTCTCCTATGTCGATGAGATGCTTTGCCAGCGGGAGGTCGGCCTTGGAGAAGTCACCGGCAGAGGCCTGGTCTCCCTGCCCCGGCTGGTTGCGGTGGTCGGTCGGGTTGTTCAAGACTGGTGTCTCCTCAGCCGATGTGTCGGACTTGACAACTCTAATACGGCTCCGTGTCCGGGCGCAACGCGCAGCCCGAGTGTAAGCTTGGAGAATGAACGCGCGCGGGCTGCGTGCCCCGATCGGGACAGCGTGGGGCGATCGCCTGGTGGCGGGAGCGCTCGTCGCGTACGGCTGCGCGCTCTGGCTCCTGCGCCCGCTCACGCCGTTCGAGCAGGACGAAGTGCTTTTCCTCAAGGCGCTCGACGGCTACGACGTCGCAAAGCACTCGCCCCACCCGCCGGGCTACCCTCTGTACGTCGGCGCCGGGAAGGCGGTCCGCTGGCTCGTGCGCGACCCGGTGGCGTCGCTCCAGTTGGTGGCCGTGATCGCCTCGGTGGCGGCGGTGCTCGGAGTGTGGCTCCTCGCCCGTCGCCTCGGCGCCGGACGGGGGAGTGCGTTGGCCGCGGCGGCGTTTACGGCGGCGATCCCGACCTTCGAGTTCCACGCGAGCGTCGGCTTCTCGGACATCCCCGGCACGGCGTGCGCTCTCCTGACGGCATACGCGCTACTCGTCGCCCTGGACGAGCCGCGCTGGCTTGCGCCGGCGGCCGCCGCCTGCGCGGCGACCGTGGCGGTTCGTCCTCAGCTCCTCGTGGCGGTTCTTGCGGTGGGCGTGACGGCTCTCGTGACGGCGACGCGTGGGCGCCGATGGCGCAGTGTGGCGGCAGCGTTCGCCTCGGGCATTGCGGTGTCCGCCGCATGCTGGCTTCCGGCGATCCTCGCCACCGGACCCGGGAGGTTCCGTCAGGCGCTCGTGGATGCCGCCAGGTGGGCGGCCGACAACGAAGTGAACGCTCGACTCCCCGGTGCCCCGGTCGCGGCCGTCGCCCGGCAGTGGCTGGTCGCCCCGTGGGGCACGCCGGGGTTGGCGGCGGCGTTCTGGGTCGCGGTGGCCGCGGGCGGCGTGCTGTGGTGGCGAAGTGGACGCCGGCGGCTCGTCGCCCTAGCCCTCGGGTGCGGCGGGGCGTACCTGGTGGTCGGGTTCTTCACCATGGGATCGGGGGAGGCGCCACGCTATGTGCTGCCCGCTCTGCCCTTCCTGGCGCTGCTCGCGGGAGGCGTCCTCGGGGCTGGCGGGTCATGGGCCCGACGAGCCGCGGCGGTGGTGGTGGCAGCGTGGTGCCTGGCGGCCGTGGCGTGGATCGGGCCGCTGATCGTCATGCGAGCGCGCACGCCGGCGCCGGTGTGGGACTGCCTCGAATGGCTCACGGCTCACGAGAGCGGCGCGCGCACGACCGTCGTCTACGACGGCGCATTCCGACCTCAAATCGGCTACCTGGTGAGCCCCCGTGGCTTCCACGTCGAGGAGAGACGCGCGAGCGTGGCGTACACGAGCGCGGTACCCGGGGGCACGGTCGTGTTCATCACCCGCGAGCCGCACCCTCCCGGGGACGTCCTCGTGCGGCGGAACTGGGAGAGCGCGGCGCTGGCTTCCTTATCCCGCGGTCTCTACGACCGGTGTCAGGTGACCAGGCAGCCCGAGGAGGTCTCGGCGCACTTCTCGGCGGGGTTCCGCCTCGGGGCCGACGGCTGGGAGCTGGCAGGCAGCGGCGGCGTCTCGCTTCCCGACACGGCGCCGGCGCAACTGGTGCGGGTCCGCGCCGGGGAGGAGCCGCTCGCCGTGATCCCCGCAGGGTCGCCGCGATTCGACATTCCGCCGGCGAGCGAGGCGGTCGTGCCGCTCCTCCCGGGAAGCGCGGGAGTGCTGCGGGTCGAGGTGCCGGGCGGGTCCGCCGCGCGTTTCCCGGCGTTCGAGCTGTTGCCGGTCGCGGCCGCGGACGTGGAGTGGTTGGAACAGGGTGCCGGGACGATGGAACTGGTTGTGCCGTCGGCCTCCCACGCACACGGCCAGAGGCAGAGCGAGTGGGTTACCGACCTCATCGTCCGAAACCCGAATGCGGACGCCCCGCTCGAGGTCGGCATGCGGTGGTCACAACGGCTCGACCTGGGCGGGGCAGTGGTCTTGTCGCGGCTCCTCGTCCCCCCTCGGACGACGCTGCTCGTGCGCGACGCGGTCGCCGCCTCGTTCCACGCCGACGGCACGGGGGCGTTGCGGATGACCGCTTCGCGCCCGTTCACCGCGTTGTGGCAGACGTACGACTCGAGAGCCCCGCGCACGCTCGCGGACCCAATGTTGGCCCGGCCGCTCATCGGTGCGCAGGTCGCCTCCGAGGGCGCCTTCGACCTGGAGTACCGGCCTGGGACAGCTGGGGTCAGGTCGAACGTCGCGTTCTTCAACCCCAGTGGCGCCGCTGTCGAGGTGCGTTTGGAGCTCGTCAAGCGCGGGAGCGATGGGGCTCCGGTCGTGCGCACGCTTCGGCTGCCGCCGTGGGGGTTCGACTTCCGGGACGGGGACCAACTCGTGGGACGGGAGTATCGGGAGCTCGCTGGCGACTTCGCCCTGCGCTTCGCGGCCGCCCGACCGGTGGTCGCGTACGCCGCGATGGTCGACAACGACTCCAACCGCACGCGCTATGTCTTCGCGAACGGGCCGGTGAAGTAGTAGGTCGAAAGTCCAGAGGTTGGGGTATAGGAGGTTTAAGGTCGAACCTCAAAGGTCGAAGGGGAAAGGTCAAACGTCAAAGGCCAAAGGGAAGACAAAGGAACGGCTCCGCACGAGCGCGTTCGAATCCGGGCATTCCCTTTGACGTCTTCCCTTTGACCTTTTTCCATCTCTAGAACAGCGGCTTTCCGTCCAGGTCCTCGTTCCGCAGGCGGATGTCGTCGAAGCCGAGGAAGGCGAGCACCGTCGGCGCGAGGTCGTAGAGCGTCGGCTGCGAGAGCTTGATCGGCCGGTTCGCGAACAGCACGCCCGGGACGAGCGACGGATCGACCAGGTGGTTGCCGCTCCACTTCTTGAGGTTGTCCTCGACCAGACCTCGCGGCGAGGCGCCGAGCGCGGTCTGCCAGGAGGCGCCGTACGTGTCGGAGAAGCCGATGTACAGGTCGGGCGCGAGGCGCGCCTCGGGCCCGTGGAAGATCTCCTGGTTGAGGTAGACCTTGTGCGCGATCGGCGTCCCGGTCTTCGGGTCGACCCACGTGGCGAGCTTGGCGGCGATCTCGCGCTTGAGGGATTCCTTCCCCTCGCCCACGGCGACGATCCCCTGCGGCTCGCGCCCGACGGTGTTGACGTAGATCCCGCCGTAGCCGAGCGCGTAGGCGCGCGTCTTCGCCCAGTCCACGTCCTGGAAGAGAGGGCCGCCCGCGGTCGCCATCGGGTCCTTGAGCACTAGGTACCCCTGCTCGCGAAGCCACGAGTCCACGTGCGCGGCGCGCCGGAACGTGGTGAAGCCGTGGTCCGACAGCACGATCAGCGTGTCGCCGGCGCGCAGCGCGGCGAGGGCCACCCCGACGATCGCGTCCATCTTGCGGTAGCAGTCGTCGATCATTCCCGCCAGCCTCGGCGGCGCGGCCGGGTCGTACAGCGGGTGGCCCTTGTCGATGAAGCGCCAGTACATGTGCTGGATGATGTCGGGGTACTCGAAGTAGCAGTAGAACACCCCGCGCTGGGTGCGGGACAGCTCGTGCTGCATCAGCCGGAGCCGCTCCTGGTAAAGATCCACGGCGTGCTCGACGAAGGCGTCCTCGGAGAGGCGCCCCTCGTTGAGCGCCCACGTGTCGAACGGCATTCCACGGGTGGAGAAGAGCCCGAGGTCCTGGGCGATCTCCTTGGCGTACCCGTCGGGGTATGAGATGGGGAACCATGGTTTGCGCGGGTCGATGCAGATCGGCGCGCCGTAGAGCTTGAGGTACGGTTTCGTCTCGACCAGGTTGAAGCGGGTGATGCCGTGCATCCGGCTCATCGGGCCGGCCTTGAAGACCACGTCCAGCCACCGGCTCCACTCCCCGACGGCGAGCGTGACCTCCTGGCCCTGAAGCGAGATCGTGGCCGCGGTCCGGTCGGCGTTCAGACGAACCTGGAAGGCAGCCGCAATCCTCTCGATCCTGCCGGTGAGCCCCTGTTTCTGAGGCCCGAGCAGCTCGAGCTCGAGCGGGTCGGCTTCCGCCACGACGTGGACCTCGCCGCCGGTGTCGTTCGTCACGGTCTCGGGAGCCGTCGTGTAGAACGAGAACGTCCCCTGGGTGCCGAGGAGGTCCGGCACGCCCATCCCCGAGAGCATCTTCCCGTTGATCTCGTCCGGGGGAAACGTCACCGGGCAGGCGAGGATCGTCATCGGAACGCCGGCCTCGCGGCCGTACTGCCAGAACGCCTTGCCCCGCCGGACCGGCAGCGACTTGTTGCCCTCGAGGCGCGTCAGCGAGAGGTCGGGCAGGTAACTCGCGGGGTCTCGCCGGATGAAGTCGTACACGCCGTGCTTGCCGGGGTTGCGGCCGGTGGCGAAGCTGGTCCACGCGACCGGCGACTCGGCCGGGTTAGTGGTGCCGATGTGCGAGTAGCCGCCGAGCTCCTTGAGGTGCTTGAAGTTCGGCAGCTTCCCCGCGGCCATCATCGGCTCGATGATCTTGGGGGAGAGCCCGTCAAGGGCGACGATGATCAGGCGCTTTCCTTGTTCGTGTCCTGCCATGACGCTCCCGTCCTTATGGTTTTGGCCGATCAGCAATGCTGCGATCCCGGCGACTGCGACGACGACAACGGCCGTCGCCCAAACCCAGTGCCGGCGGATGAAGGCGCCCAGCCGACGGAAGAGCAGCGCGACGACCGCCAGCGCAGAGAGGGCGAACCCGATGATCGCGGCGAGGCCGCTGCTCACCGTGTACAGCGAACCGGGGTCGATATATCCCAGGTGGAACATCAGTCGGTGTCCTTTCGGCGGATCCCGGCCGCGCCGCTCATGCGACGATGCCGAAGCCCGCTGCCGCCCCGCCGCGTTCGAGGACGAAGCGGCCGAGCGCCGCCAACCGGTCGAACGACTCCAGCACCACCGGGCTCTCGGCCGCCATACGCACATTCGCGAGTTCCATGCTCGCGAGTGAGCTGCCGCCGGCGAGCGGTTCCAGGGTGGCGGAATCGAGTCTGTCCGTGATGCTCTCGACGCGAACCTTCGCGAGTTGCGTCGCGCACCGCAGCGCCAGCTCCTCGCCGACCTCGAGCGGCTTCTCCGCGAGCCAGAACACCCGGCCGGCGGGCGTCCGCGTGATCCTGGGGAGGTCGCCCGCGGGAGCGAGCACGTCGCCGCGGCCGGGCTCGGGGCCGTAGAGGATCAGACCCACCGATTCGCCGGGCTCGGCCGCGGCGTGGTCCTCGGGGAAGCGCCGCACGGTTCGGACCGTGACCGCCGCGCCGCCGGGGCACACCGTGAGCTCGTCGCCTTCAGCCACCGACCCGGAAAGCACGCGGCCGACCACGGTCGAATTCCCATCGTGCCGCAGCACGCCCTGGACCGGGAATCGCGCCGCGTCCACCGGTGCAGTCGCGGGTTCCAGCTCGCCGATCGCGTCCAGCACCGACGGTCCCTCGTACCACTGCATCGCCAACGAACGCTGAAGCACGTTGTCGCCGTCGCGGGCGACCACCGGGATCGTCGCGGTGACCGTGAGGCCGAGCGCCATCAGCTCCTCGGCCGCCGTGCGCTCCAGCTGCCTGAACGCGTCCTCCTGCCTCCCGAGAACGTCCATCTTGTTGACGGCGACGATCACGGTGCGGATCCCGAGCATCGAGAGCAGCAGCGCGTGGCGCCGCGTCTGCACCTGCACGCCCTCGTCGCCGGCGAGCACGAGCACGGCGGCGTCGGCGCGCGTCGCGCCGGAGAGCATGTTCTGGATCAGCTCCTGGTGCCCGGGCACGTCGATGAACACGAGGCGGCAAACGGGCGTCTCGATGAACGTCTGCGTCGTGTCGATCGTCATCTCGCGCTCGCGCTCCTCCTGGAGTTGGTCCATCACGAACGCCCAGTTGCCGCCCACCGACGCGTCCACCGAGGCGATCCCCGGCAGGCCGGACATCTCGTGGCGGATGCGGCCTATCAGCGTGGACTTGCCGTGGTCCACGTGACCGACCATCGCGATGCGGACGAGCGGCTTCTCAGCGGCGCGGGTCGCGAGCGGACTCACATGTACCCCAGCGAACGCAGCTTCTGCATCGTGAAGGCGTTCTCCTTGTCCTGTGCGCGTCCGGCGCGCTCGGGCTCGCGAGAGGACTCGAGCTCGGCGACGATCTCGTCCACGGTCGCGGCGTTCGAGTCGATCGGCATGCAGCACGGCGAGCAGCCGATGCTGCGGTAGCGCTTGCCGTCCTTGGCCAGGTACAGCGGGTTGACCGGGATCCCCTCGCGCCGCACGTAGCGCCAGATGTCGAGCTCGGTCATGTGCAGGAGAGGGTGGATGCGGTCGTGCGCGGCCTCGTCCACGGTGGCGTAAAGGTCCCACAGCTCCGGCGGCTGGGCCCCGACGTTCCAGGTGAAGTCCTGCGCGCGGGGCGAGAAGTAGCGCTCCTTGGCGCGCACCCCGTGCTCATCGCGGCGGATGCCGAGGAGCAGCGCCTCGAACCCCAGCGTGGCGATCGCCTGCTTGAGCGCCGTCGTCTTGAGCGCGTTGCAGCACGCGAACTTGTCGATCTTCTTCGGACCCATCCCGTCCGCGAGCGCCTCCTCGTTGCGGGCGACCCGCAGGTCGAGGTTCCACTCCTTCGCGATGCGGTCCCGGAACTCGTAGATCTCTTTGAACTTGTAGCTCGTGTCGATGTGCACGACGGGGAACGGGATCGTGCCGAAGAACGCCTTGCGGCACAACCACAGGAGGGCTGTGGAGTCCTTGCCCATCGACCACAGCATCCCGATCCGCGAGTAGCGGCTATATGCCTCGCGAATCACGTAGATGCTCTCGCTTTCCATTCGTGAGAGAAGGTCCACGGTCAACCCCGCCCGGATGATACCGCATCTCCCCGAAGGGCCACCGCGGAGACGGCGATTGGCATTGCGGGGGCCGGGCTTGCCCCCCGCGCTCACCCGTCACCTCTGTTTTCGTGGAGCGCGCGCTTCGCGCGTGCTTGCTTCAAACCCGCAGGGACCATCATGAGCACGCCCGGAGGGCGCGCTCCACAGAAGAAGCAACTCGCTGCCGTGCGTAGCGGCCGCCCGCCGAGCGGCCGGCCGTTGCTCAACGCCGGGACGCCGGTTGTGGCGCCCTCGGACTGCTAGGATGCGCGAATGCTCAGGGTCCTCTCCCTTGTCGGTCTCCTCGCGATGGTCGTGGCCGTCCTCGGTTTGTTCACGACCGGGAATCTGTTCTCGGCTTCCCCGCTCGTGATCGCCGCTCAGGTTGCCGCCGTTGCGCTCATGGTCTGGGCGCGCGTCACGTTCGGTCTCCGCAGCTTCCACGCCGCCCCGGATCCGACCGAGGGCGGGCTCGTGACGAATGGGCCCTACGGCGCCATCCGCCACCCGATCTACACGGCGATCTGCCTCTTCGTCTGGGCCGGTGCGCTGGCCCATCTTTCGCCAACCTCGGTTGCGCTTGCTGCCCTCGAGCTCGCCGGCGCCCTGGCGCGCATGGTCGCCGAGGAGCGCTTGCTCGTGGATCGCTACCCCGAGTAAAAGGAGTATGCGGCGGGGACGAAGCGCATGATTCCTCTCGTCTTCTAGCCTGATGACTCACGGAGGGACACCAAATGTCGAATGGCAATCGTAAGAAGGGAATACTGACGGAGTTCATACGAGAAGTGTGGAGCGAAGGAAACATTGACTGCTCGAGCAGATATCTTGCCCCGCGGTACACAATTCACCACGACCCGGGCGATCCTTGGGACAAGAAGGAACTCGATCTCGAGGGGTACAAGGAACGTGTAAGGCTGTCACGCGCACCGTTTCCTGACCAGTGCTTCGAGGTTCAGGAGCTCTTCGCCGATGGAAACGCCGTTGTCGTGACATGGTTTTGGACGGCAACGCACGTGGGCGACATCCCGGGATTCCCGGCTTCCGGCAAACAGATCAAGATGTCCGGGGCCACCGTCTACTATTTCGAAGGTAATCGAATCACCGGGCATTGGCAAATCACAGACCGCTTGGGTGTGTTTCAGCAGCTGAGCAAACTATCCGGCGTCGGGACATGAGATGAGGCCCAACAAGTCGCTGCAGCGGACGTGCCCTGACGTGCCCGCCACCGAGCTTGGGGCGTTACGTGGATTGGAGGAGAGGAATGCGACCTGCGGAAGTCGCGGCGGAGTTCGTGGCGCGGATCAACGCTCACGATGTCGCCGGTCTGTCTGAGCTGATGACCGATGACCACGCGTTCGTCGACGCGCTCGACAACCGGGGAGTCGGGCGTAAGGCGATGCGAGTCGGTTGGCAGCAGTACCTTGCCCTTGTCCCCGACTACTGGATCAAGGTCGACACGATCCTGCAGGACGGCGGAAACGTAGCTCTGTTCGGCAGGGCCGGCGGGACCTACGCCGGAGTCATCCCTGAGGGCCAATCGGGCCGTTGGGAGGTGCCGGCCGCCTGGCTGGCGAAAGTCCGAGATGACCGCGTGGCCATGTGGCGTGTGTACGCGGACAACCTCCCGATGCGACGACTGATGGGCGTGGAGCGGAAGTGAGCGCCACTGCTTCCGGTTCTCGAACGGAGGCGCACTCACGAAGGCCGCCGGCCGGCCGCGGTGTTCGGCAGCCCGGAACCGGGGGCCGCTCGGCGAGCCGCACGACACGTGCGACAATCGGTCCGGAACCCGAAGCCGCTCGAGCAGAGAGGAGCCACGCCAATGATCGTGGGGGCACATTCGGTCATCTACAGCAAGAAGCCCGCAGCGGATCGAGCCTTTCTCCGGGATGTTCTCGATCTTCCGAGCGTCGACGTCGGCGAGGGGTGGCTCATCTTCGGATTGCCGCCCTCTGAGGTGGCTGTCCACCCGGCAAAGGGGAACTCCGTGCACGAACTCTACCTCATGTGCGACGACATCAACCGTTTCATCATGGAGCTAAGGGCGCACGGCGTGTCCTGTAGCCGGGTCCAGAGCATGGGCTGGGGTCAACTCACACGGCTGAAGCTCCCGGGCGGCGGGGTGCTCGGGGTCTACCAGCCCCGGCACGCCCGCCCGAAGGCGATGCCGGTGCGAAAGGCGGCACGGGCGCGGGCTCGAACCGGGTCGGGGTCCGCCTGACCGCTCGCTGGAGAAGACTCGCTCCGCGGGGCGCTGCGCTCGAGATCGGTGGGCGGCCCGTCCACCACTATGATCGGTCGACTCCAGGGGACGAGACATGAAGTGCAAGACTATCCTGCACCCCTTTGAGTGAGAGCCACCGATAAGACAAGACGGCGGTACCTTTGTGATCGTCGTCGAGGCTGTGGGAGCTGCGGGGCGAGCGGAGCCAGCTCCGCAGATTCCACA
>JBEKAA010000040.1:0-23913 GCA_050018455.1 Thermoanaerobaculaceae bacterium
TCGGCGCTGGGCGGCGGTGTCGTTCCCTGGTACGCCTTTGTGGTCAAGTCGGCCTTCACTTCGGTCACACTCAACTTCGGCGGCAGCGGCGGCATCGTGACGCCCATCTTCTTCGTCGGAGCGACCTCGGGGACGTTGTTCGCCCAGATCTTCGGGCTGCACGCGCCGACATTCGCCGCTCTCGGTTTGGTCTCCGTTCTGGCGGGGGCGGCGAACACCCCGATCGCCGCGGCGATCATGGCGCTCGAGATGTTCGGGCCAGCGCTCGGACCGTACGCCGCCGTGGCGTGCGTGATCAGCTACCTCATGACCGGGCACCGCAGTGTCTATCCATCCCAGGTCTTGGCGGTCAGGAAATCCTCTTCCATCGCTGTCGAGGTGGGCAGGGAGATCGAAGGGGTCGAGCCGTCGTACCAACCGCGACGGAAGACACTCATCGGTGGAATGCTGGCTTTGGGGCGGTGGATACAGGAGGAACTCCGCAAGGTCTTCCGGTCTTCGCACTGACCTAACAACCCTAAGACGGGTCCAGGTGATAATTGAATCCGGGGCCGATCTTTGGCTTTCCGGCGAGGCACCAAAGGAGGCGCAATCCCGACGGGAGGACACACCTAGGAACAGATCATCGCGATATTGCGAGGCTCGGTCTCCAAGACGAGGAGGGCGCGACGTCGGCCACGGCTTGAATCGTGCAGGCAGCGCCGCGCGATCACCGCAACTCGATGATGAGCTGGGAGAGGCCGGACCAGAAGATCTCAACGCCGATTGCCATGAGGATGAAAGCGGCCATCTTGGTGAAGACCATGGTGCCTGTGGTGCCGAGCTTGGCGAACACGCCCTGCGCAAACCGAAAGCAGAGCCAAATGGTGAGGGCCACGACAAGGACGCCCACCATGGCCCCGAGGTAGCCGAAAAGCATGGCATCGAGGGGCCGGTGAGCGATGCGGCTACTCACCGCAATGGCGACCGCGATGGAGCCGGGTCCGGCCGTGATGGGCAACGTGAGGGGGAAGAACGCTATCTGCTCGAGGCGCCCGCTCTCCACCGCCAGTTGGGACGGAGCCACATCGTCCCGGACGTTCAGCATCTCCCATGCGGTGTAGAAGACCACGAGGCCACCCGCGATCTCCACATGGGCGATCTTGATCCCGAAGAATTCGATGATCAGGCCGCCGAGGACGAGGGAGACCACCAGTAGCGCGCAAGCGTAGATAGAGACTCGCCGGGACAAACGATGCCGCGTCTCCAGGGAGGCCCCTGTGGTCATGGCCAGGAAGATCGGGGTGGTACCCACGGGGTTCACGATGGGAAAGAGCGCCATGAAGGAGTAAATGGCCAGGTGCAACGCGACAAGCAGCATGGTCCACCTCCGAACCCCAGAAAAGACAGGTACTTGTTGGCTCGCGTACTACCCCGCTATCTTGGCCAGCAGTGAACGGTGCGGGTCGATGATCCGGTACGCGGCCAGCTTCACCCGGTCGTTGATCAGGAACCACACCAGCGCGTAGCCCCACACGGCCAGTGCCCATCCCCACCCGATCGGGGGCATCAGCAGACCGTAGACGGCGAGGACCGTCGCCACGAGTTGGGTACCCAAAACGGCAAACAGCAGGATCCGGGCGGGACGCATCGACCAGAACGGGCCCCGCGTACGCGTGACGAAGATCGTGAGGTGCCCAGCCACGGAGAGCTTGAGGTACATGAGCGTCTGGATGAACTCGCGGTTGAAGTGGAACACGCGCTCACCGAGATAGAACAGACCAAACGAGGCGACCACCCCAATGACGCCGAGTACCGAGGCGATCCCCAGCACAACTCGCATGTTCCAGGCCTCGGGGTCGTTCGAGTACCGCACCTTGTCGTACGCGATCGACAGAATCGCGCCGTCGTTCAACAGCGCCAGCAGGACGATCATCACCGCTGTGACCGGATAGAAGTTGAACACCAGGATCGAGAGCGTCATGAAGAGCAAGACGCGGATCGTCTCCGCGATGCGGTAGACGGCGTAGCTGGTCATCCGCTGGAAGATCTTCCGGCTCTCCTTGATCGCATCGATGATCACGGACAGACCTGGCGTGAGAAGGACGATGTCCGCCGCCGCCCGCGCCGCATCGGTCGCCCCCGACACCGCGATGCCAACATCGGCCTTCTTGAGCGCGGGGGCATCATTCACCCCATCCCCTGTCATCCCGGTGATGTGCCCGCGCTGCTGCAGGACCTCGACGATGTGGAACTTGTGCTCGGGAAAGACCTGGGCGAACCCATCCGCCTTTTCGATGGACTCCGCAAGCTGCGCCGTCTCGTGATGCCGCGTCTCGCCAAAACCGGCGGCATCGAGGATGTTCGCGCCAAGTCCCAGCTTCCCGGCGATCTCGCGGGCAATCGCCTGCTGATCACCCGTGACCATCTTCACGTTCACGCCCATCGAGCGTGCGGTGGCGATCGTTGACTTGGAGTCTTCGCGCGGCGGGTCGAAAAGCGGCAAGACGCCGAGGAACTGCCAGCGTCCCTGCCCGTCGGTGCGGGCCACACCGAGAGAGCGGAACCCGCGCGCCGCGAACCCGTTGACCGCGTCGTCTACCGAGGGCTGAACCTGCGCGGCATTGGCGGCCAGGGCCATAATCACCTGCGGCGCCCCCTTCGTTACCTTGAACGGCGCCGCACCCGCACTCTCCACCGTGGCCTCGGTGCGTTTGTGAACAGGGTCGAACGGCTGGAAGTGCGTGACACGGTATCCGTGGAGCGGCTCATCGCCGTGAAGCCCACCGAGAACGGCAAGGTCGATCGGGTCCTGGTTCTCGGCGCGCGACGCCAAGGCCCCGCTGAGGATCACCTCGTCGGGGCTGACGCCACCCACACTGAACGCGTCGCCGAGCGTCAACGTGTTCTGCGTCAGCGTGCCGGTCTTGTCCGAGCACAGCACGTCCATGCCCGCGAGCTCCTCGATCGCCGCCAGGCGGCTGACGATCGCCTGTTTCGCCGCGAGCATCCGCGCGCCCACGGCCATCGTCACCGACAGGACCGTGGGCATCGCCACCGGGATCGCGGCCACAGTCAGCACCAAGGCGAACTGCAGCGTGATGGTCATCTTGTCGCCACGGTACAGAGCGACGCCGAGGATCAGAACGACCAGCACGACCGCGAGAACGATCAGGTAATCGCCGATCTTCAAGACGGCGCGCTGAAAATGGCTGACCGTGTGCGCCTCCTGGACGAGCTGCGCGGTCTTGCCGAAGTACGTGTTCTTGCCAGTTTCGTAGACCAGGGCATCGATTTCGCCCTGACGCACGATCGACCCCGAATACACCGCGTCGCCGGTCTTGCGGTCGACGGGAAGCGACTCACCGGTCAGCGCGGACTGGTCGACCTCGAGCGGGTCACCCTCGAGCAAGCGGGCGTCGGCCGGGACGATGTCGCCGAGTCGCACGCGGATCGTGTCGCCGGGCACGAGCTCGCGCGCCGCGACTGCGGCCCATTTCCCGTCGCGGAGCACACGCGCGTGCAGGGCGAGCTTCTTCTTCAACGCCTCGATGGCGTTGCCCGCCTGGTATTCCTCCCAGAAGCCGACGCCCGCGTTGGCCAGGAGCAGCACGAGGATGATGGCGAAGTCCGGCCAGTGGCGCACCAGCGCCGAGAGGATCGCGGCCGCCTCGATCATCCACGGGATCGGGCCCCAGAAGTACGAAAGGAGCTTCAGCAGAGGGCTGGCCTTCTTCTCGGTGATCTCGTTGTACCCGTACTGCGCGA
Organism: Thermoanaerobaculaceae bacterium; assembly: GCA_050018455.1. Lineage (GTDB taxonomy): Bacteria > Acidobacteriota > Thermoanaerobaculia > Thermoanaerobaculales > Thermoanaerobaculaceae > RBG-13-68-16. The sequence goes on from JBEKAA010000040.1 coordinate 3,748, forward strand.
GTCTCGTCTGCACGTCCTGATCAGTGAGGCCATGTGCGGTCGCCCCAAGCGTCGAGCGCAGCTCAGCGAGGGGCTTCGATGCCAGCTCATCCGGTTTCACGGTCTACCTCCCGAGTTCCCGCAGTGTCCGCAGAAAGCTGATGACGTCCTCGCGGGTCAGCATGCCGACGACCTGCCCGCCGCTCACCACTGGAAGCTGATTGACACCGTCACGGTCCATCTCTTGCAGAGCAGCCCAAAGCTCGGTGTCGGGGGCGAGGAGCTTCAGCTTCTCCAAAGGGAGCATGACCTGGGCTGTGCTGGTGGTCGCCCACTGAGCCCGGGGCACCTCCCTGATCCGGTGCAGGGTCATCAGGCCGACGGTCGTCTCGCCGCGATTGACGAGGAAGCACCGCCGGCCGCTGCCGAGAATGTGCTCGTCCACGACCTGTTGCAGAGTCAGATCGGCCGGGACGGCGATACAGCGCGGGCTCATGGCCTGTGAGACCTTGTGCCCGCTAAGCATTCCCTGGAACGCGACCTGCTGAACCTGGGTGGAGGCGGCACTTTCCAGGAACCAGCCGATGAATGCGATCCACAGGCCTCCGAGGTTCCCGGCGAACGTCTGCCACACGCCAACGAAGATGAAAAGGAAACCGAAGAAGCGTCCGACGTTGGCGGCGATGAGCGTGGCACGGCTCATGCTCCGCGTCGTCGCCCAGACGACGGCACGGAACACCCGCCCGCCGTCGAGCGGATAGCCGGGGATCAGGTTGAAGAGGACCAGCATGAAGTTGATGTAGGCGAGGTACTTGAAGACGCCCCACAGCGGCTGGATGCCGGCGACCACGGGTTTTGCGGCCCAGAAGAACGCAGCGAGCGCGAGGCTCACGGCCGGGCCGGCGATCGCGATGAACAGTTCCGCCGCTGCTGAAGGTGGCTCGGCACCGATCTGCGCCACCCCGCCGAAGATGAAGAGGTTGATGCTGCGGACAGGGATCTTGTAGCGGAGCGCCACAAAGGAGTGGCCGAGTTCATGCAGCAGAACGCTCGCAAAGAGGAGGATCGCGGTTGCGGCGCCGGTGGTCCAGTACAGGACGGACGACCATTGGCGAAACTCCGCAGGGTAGTAGCTGACCGCGAGCGACCAGGTGAGCAGGCCGAAAATAAGGAACCACGAGTAGTCGAGGCCGATCGGTATCCCCATCACGCGTCCAATGGGGACGTTGTGTCGGGTCATGACATACCTCCTTGCGGGTCGCTGCGATCCGGCCAGTGCCCGCGCTCAAAGAAACGGCGCCTCTCCTCAACGAGCCTTCCCCGTGGAATCGTCGACGTCAGCACGGTAGGTTGGCTTCTTCACTCCACGGGTGCCCTGTTTGCTGTCGCTGCCGTCGGTCCTCCCGAGGTGAAACGCCTTATGCCTTTGCAGCGGACTTCTCAAGCGGGAGAAATCGCTGGCGGCACGCGGTGACGACCAGGTCGGCGAGCAGGTCGAGCGGGAGCCAGGAGGAGTTGACGATGAGGTCGTACAACTGGGGATCCGCGACATCGCGATCGAAGGTCCGCGAGACGCGGTGTGTGCGGGCCCGGTCGGCTTTCTCGATTTCGGCTCGCGCCTCAGCCTCATCGATGCCACTTCGCGTGCGGACACGCGTAACCCGGTCCTCCAGCGAAGCCACCACCTCCACGCTGAGTCCTCGCCCCCGAGGCAGAAAAAGGTGGACTGCATGGCCCAGGAGAACCACGTCGCCGTGCATCGCGAGCAGTTGGATCACGCGCCGGAGGTTGCGGGTGTAGGCATCGCGGGTGATCACCTTGACCGGCATGAGCTCGGTGAGAATGTCGGATACCCAGCTCGCCGCGTCCTCGTCGACAATCTCGACCATCTGGGGATTCACGTGCAGGTGTGCGGCAACGAGGTCAATCAGCTCGTGGTCGAGCACTGGCCAACCAAGGGCAGAGCCAACGCGCTGCGCAAGCTCGGCGCCGCCGGCGCCGTGAAGGCGGGACAACGCCACGTAGGGGCCGAGGTGACGCTGGGGATCGTGGGCCGGCCGTTCGCTCGCGACGGCGGCCGCGATTCGATCTCGCATCCGGTCCATCTTGATGTTGCGCTCCGCGAGCTTCTCGATGATCGCGTTGACCGTTGGTCCGGTGCGATTTCGCATACCTCAACCCTCCAGCGTTCTTGGATCGCCCAGATAGTTTCCTCCGGGCTACAACCCCAGTCAACGCTGAGAACCACCGTCGGTATAGGTGAACGTGAGCTCCGCCGATGGTCTTGGCTGCTCGGGCGGGCTGGTAGGTGAGCACGTCTCCCGGCTTTCCCATGCAGCGGAGACACAGAAGGTAAGGTCACTGAGAGATCCGAGGCCTTTGTTGCGACCCAAACCCGACAAGATGGTCTACTTGAAAGCTGAGCCGTATATGTTCAGGTTGCAAGCCTCCACAGGAGCCCTTGCCGTTCAACTCGGAGGCCGGATGTGGATGGAAATGTGGATGGACGGGACTCTTGGTACTCTGAGGTGGTCCGTAAGTTGTTGACTGGGTTGGCGGCCCGTAGGGGAATCGAACCCCTGCTTCCGGCGTGAGAGGTGCGAGCGTGCAAGGGGGTCTCTCCCCGGGGGACCCCGTGAGGGGCTTTCTTGCCCGATTCGCGCGACAGGGGATAGCAACGGCCAGAACTTGACTGAAGTAATTCATGATGATGGAGGGATCCCAATGGAGCGCGCACGATAATAAGTCCGCGATGAAGATCGTCCTCCTTATCGCTGGCATCGTTGTCCTCTACCAATTGGCCGTCCTGCTCGTGATGATGGTGGGTTGGAGAAATCCCCGCGCCCCCCATCGCCGCGACCCGTGGTCGCTGGGCTTCGGCTTCGAGCCGGTCCGCTTTCCCACCGCCGGAGGGAAGACACTCTACGGCTGGTGGATTCCGTCTGGTGAAACCGGGGCCCCGGTGCTGATCCTCGTGCACGGTTGGGGCCGCAACGTGGCGCGCATGCTTCCGTACGTGGCAATGCTTCACCCGGCGGGCTTCGACCTTCTGGTCTTCGACGCCCGCCACCACGGCTCCTCCGATGTCGACAGCTTCGCCTCAATGCCAAAGTTCTCGGAGGATATCCGCGCCGCTGTGGACCAGCTCGCCGAGCACCGGCACCCCGCACCCAAGGCCGTGGGGGTCCTGGGGCTCTCCGTGGGCGGGTCGGCGGCCATCCACGCTTCGGCCCACGACTCGCGCATCGCCGCCGTGGCCACCGTCGGGGCCTTCGCCAACCCCCGCGATCCCCGTGCCACCCTCGGGCGCTTCTGGTGGGTCCTGGCGCCGGGCCTGCCTCTGGCGTTTCGCTTCGTGGAGTGGCGCATCGGCGTCAGCTTTCTGGCCATCGCCCCTGAGAACGTCATCGGCGAGTCCTGCGCCCGCTTCTTGCTCATTCACGGTACGGCGGACACCGTCGTCCCCGTTGCCCATGCCCGGTGCCTCGCCTCCGCCGCAGGATCCGCCGCACGTCTCTGGATCCTCCCCGGTCGCGGGCACTCCGACACTCATCTCGAGGGCGGCATGGGCGAGACACTCACCGGCTTCTTTCGCCAGGCGCTCGTTTCCTCGCCCGACCCCGCCGCTGAACGAACCCCGTAAGGCCGAGGTTCCGAAGAACACTCCGACTGCTTAGCGCTTCGTGAACCCGAACGGTGGGGAATTCGCGAAGACATGGCAATGGCCGTAAGCGATCTAAAGAGGGAATTGGTGCCCGTCTTCAGCTGAGGTAAGCCAAGACCCGGAAATTGGTTCACGTTGAAAGCTAGGATTGAGGCAAACTTCTTCGGGGTGGGGTGTTGACACCTTCAGTCTATTCATGTATAACCAACTAGCGATGGAGGCCCGGATGCGCTACCGAAGACTGCCACTCCTGGTGTTGTGGCTTGCCACCGCCCCCGCAATGGGCGGCGAGCGTCTGACCCTGCTAGAGGCCATGCAGCGAGGCCGGGAGAGTACTCACGAGGTTGGCGCCGCCAGGGCCCGCACGGAAGCTGGCGGCGAACGGGTACGGCAGGCTCGTGGCTTCCGGCTTCCCGCCCTGCACCTCGAGGAGAACTTCATCCGGACGGACTCGCCTGCCGAGGTCTTCGCACTCGAGCTCAACCAGCAGAGGTTCTCGTTTGCCGAGTTCATCGCCTCGGACCCGAATCACCCGAGCCCCCTCAACACAGCGGTCACTCGCGCGGAGTTGACGCTGCCGCTGTACACCGGTGGCGAGCTGAGCGCGCGGGTCGGCCAGGCGGAGGCCGGGGCGAAGGCTGCCAATGACTCTGCTACCTGGGCTGGCAACCGGTCGGCATTCGAAGCAGCGCAGGCGTACGTAAACCTCGCGCAGGCGCAGGAGTACGTGGGCCTTCTCGAGGAGTCCCGGAAGACTATCCAGGCGCACGTGGAGCTGGCCCGGAATTACGTAGAGCAGGGGATGCTGGTGCGGTCGGAGCTTTTGCGCGCCGAGGTTGAGATGGCGCGGATCGAAGACATGCTCGCCCAGGCCCGCGGAAACGCACGGATCGCGGCCGCAAATCTCGCGTTCCGGGTCGGTGCCGATCAGAGCACCGAGTGGCAGCTCGCGACGCTGGCTTTTCCAGCGGCTCCGCGGGAGGACCTGGCCGGCTGGCTGGCCTCGGCCTCAGGCCGCCCGGATCTGGCGGCAGCGCGGTCGTTGATCCGCGCGGGTGAGCTGGAGGTGAGCACCCGGCGAGCGGCGTTTCTTCCCCGGGTGGGCATCGTGGCTCGCGGCGACCTGGTAGATGACCACGTGTTCGGCCACCACGGCGAGTCCACGGCGATCATGGCCCAGGCGAGCCTCAACCTGTTTGCCGGGGGCAGCGACTGGGCGGCGATTCGCGCCGCCGAGTGGGATGCGAAGGCTGGCCAAGAGGACGTCGCCCGCCTCGGCGAGGGCGTGCAGCTCGAGGTCCGGCAGGCCTGGGAGGAAGCAGCGACGGCCCGCGCCAGGCAGGCCACAGCTGCGCGGGCGGTCAACGCGGCTCGCGAGGCTGAACGGATCGTCTCCGAGCGCTTCTCGACGGGCGTTGTGAAGATGCTAGACCTCTTGGACGCCGCGGCGGCACGACGCGAGGCCGAAACGCGAGAGCTCGTGGCTCGGGCCGAGGCCAACACCGCGGTGCTGCGGTTGGCGTTGGTCGCCGGGCGCAGGCCCGAGGAAGCGTTGCCTTGATCACGAGGCCGGCCTGGAAGAACGGAAGGCAGAGAGAACAGCAAATGGGAGCATCGGGGAGTAGCCGGGGCTGGAGGAGCCAATGAAGCTCGCAACGACAGCAATCGTGATTCTGGGTCTCGCGACGGTGGCGTGTGGCGGCAAGACTGAGCCGGCTGGAGGCCAGCAGGCCACGGTGACGTCGCGAGTGGGCAAGTCTGAGCTGATCAGCGTCCCGAAGCTCGTCGAGCTCTACGGCTCGGTCGAGGCGGAACGCCAGGCGGCGGTCTCCTCCCGCGTGATGGCGACGGTGATTGTGGTGCGGGTGAAAGCGGGAGACGCGGTGAAGGCGGGTCAGGTGCTCCTCGAAATCGACCCCCAGACTGCGCGCGGTCAGGAAGCCCAGGCCCGCGGCGGCCTCGCGCAGGGGCAGGCGGCGCTTGCGCTCGCCACCCGAAACTACGAGCGGTTCAAGGCCCTCGCCGCGAAGGGCGCAGCCGCGGAGCTGGAGCTCGACATGGCGCGGATGCAGTACGAACAGGCGAAGGGGGCCGTCGAGCAGGGCCAGGGAGCGGTCGACGCGGCGGCCTCAGTCGCCAGGGAGTCCCAGGTCGTTGCCCCGTTTGCCGGACGTGTCACCGCCAGGCTCGTGGAGGTTGGTGATCTCGCGGCTCCCGGCCGCCCCCTGGTGATGGTCGAGGCGGCAACCGGCCGGCGCCTGGCGCTCTCAGTGCCCGAGAGCGTCTTCACGGCGGCTGGCCTGCACGTCGGAATGGCGCTGCCGGTGAAGATCGACGCCCTCGGAGAAACGGTCGAGTTGAGCGGCGCGATCGAGGAGATGACTCCGGGCGCCGACCCTGCAAATCACACCTTCCTGGTCAAGGTGCGCCTCCAAGGGCATGAGGTTCCGGCGGGCCTCGCGGGTCGAGCCTGGGTGACCGTCGGATCGCGCAACACTGTCGCGGTCCCGGAGAGCGCCGTCGTGACTTCCGGGGGGTTGGCGATGATCGCGGTTCGCGACGCCACCGGGCTGGCACGGACGCGGGCCGTTGTGACCGGTGAGCGGCTTCCGGACGGCCGGATCGAGGTGCTGTCGGGGCTCGCCGGGGGCGAGGACGTGCTGCTCGAGCCCGGGACGATGCCGCCGGATGGCGCCGCGGTGCAGGAGTCCGGCCGATGAGCGATCCCACTGACCGCGTTAGCGTCGAGGAGGGCCGTCGCGAGGCGCTGCGACTGAAGATGTCCCGGCGTCCGCTGGGGGCATCCGGTCGGGTCGCGCGGGCCTTCCTCACCTCGAAGATCACGCCGCTTCTCGTCGTCTTCTCATTGTTGCTCGGCGGCTTTGCCGTCCTGGTCACGCCCAGGGAAGAGGAGCCGCAGATCAAGGTGCCGATGGTGGACGTAATGGTGGCGCTCCCTGGCGCTTCGGCTCAGGAGGTGGAGCGGCGGGTCGTGTCGCCCGTCGAGAAGGCGATCTCCGAGATCCCGAACGTCGACTACGTCTACTCGACGACGCAGCCCTCCGGGGGGATGATCATCGCCCGGTTCCTGGTCGGCACCGACCCTGATCAGGCGGTGGTCCGGGTGCACACGAAGCTGGCCGAGTTGACGCCGACACTGCCTACCGGGGCGCTCCCGCCGGTGGTCGCCCCGCGCGGCATCGACGACGTGCCCGTGGTGGCCTACACGTTGTGGTCCCGGGACGCGACGCCACTTCAGCTACGCGCGGTGGCCGACGAGCTGAGAGTCGAGCTGACGCACCACCCGCGGGTCGCCCAGGTGACAGTCCTCGGCGGTCAACAACGAGTGGTTCAGGTTGTCTTCGACCGTGAGCGCCTGGCCAGTCACCACGTGTCGCTCCTGCAGGCATACCAGTCGCTCTCGGCCCTCAACTGGCGGCTCCCTGCCGGCAGTTTCACGGCGGGAGGGACCGAGACCGCGGTCGAGGTCGGCTCGTTCTTCCGCTCGGCGGCCGAGGTCGGTGAGGCGGTCATCGCAGTATGGGGCGGCGGCCCGGTCTACCTGCGCGATGTCGCCACGGTGTCCGACGGTGCGGAGGAACCGACGCAGTACGTCTGGATGATGGCCGGTGCGGCCCGCGATGCCAAGGGGCTGCCTGCCTCACTCGACGTGCCGGCCGTGACGGTTGCGGTGGCCAAGAAGCCCGGCACGAACGCGGTCGAGCTGGTGCGGAACCTCGACGCACGAATCGCGCGCCTTCGGGGCCCGGTACTTCCGTCGAACGTCGAGGTGACGAAGACCCGTGACTACGGGTTCACGGCCAATGAAAAGTCCTCCGAGCTGATCGAGCACATGGGTATCGCCACGCTGGCGGTCGTGCTTCTGATGGCGTTCGCCCTCGGGCGCCGCGAGGCTGTGGTCGTGGCGGTGGCGGTTCCGACCACCCTGGCTCTGACGCTCGCCGCGTCGTATGCATTCGGCTACACGCTGAACCGGGTCACGCTGTTCGCATTGATCTTCGCCATCGGAATCCTCGTCGACGATGCCATCGTGGTCGTGGAGAACATCCACCGGCACTACGAGCTCGGATGGGGACCTCCGCGCCAGGCGACGTTCTTCGCGGTCGACGAGGTGGGCAACCCTACGATCCTGGCGACCTTCGCGGTCGTGGCTGCACTGCTTCCGCTCGCGTTCGTCTCGGGCCTGATGGGGCCGTACATGCGGCCGATCCCGATCAACGCATCGGCCGCGATGGTCTTTTCCCTGCTGGTGGCGTTCGTGGTCTCCCCCTGGTTGACGCACCGACTGTTCCGCCGCTACGCCGAGGAGCATGCCCGGTCGGGGAGCGCGAGGCCCGACGCCGAGACCCCGGAAGAAGGACGGCTCCACCGTTTCTACGAACGAATATTCACACCGTTGCTCGAGCGTGCGTGGCGACGCTGGGCGCTCTTGGGAGGCGTCGTCGTGCTGCTGCTGGCGGCTGTCAGCCTCGTGTTCCTCAAGCTCGTGACGGTCAAGATGCTGCCGTACGACAACAAGAGCGAGATCCAGGTCGTGGTGGACATGCCGGCGGGGACCACGCTCGAAGCCACTGCCGCCGCGGCGCGCGAGCTCGCGGGTGCGGTCCGCACTCTGCCCGAGGTCTCCGATGTCGAGGTGTACGCGGGGACTTCAGGCCCGTTCAACTTCAACGGCCTCGTGCGCCACTACTTCTTGCGCTCGGGCCCGCTCGTGGCCGACCTCCAGGTGAACTTGCGGCCGAAAGGTGAGCGCCACCGGGCCAGTCACCCCTTCGCGATCGCCGTCCGCGAACTGCTCGCGCCGATCGCCAAGCGGACCGGTGCCAACGTCAAGGTCACGGAGGTGCCCCCCGGACCGCCGGTGCTCTCGACCCTCGTGGCGGAGATCTACGGGCCGGACCTCGAGCGGCGCGTGGACCTCGCCAAACAGGTGAGGGCGGTCTTCGAGAGCACGCCGGGCGTGGTGGACATCGACTGGTACGTCGAAGCGCCCGGGCCACGGTTCGACGTCGAGGTGGACCGTGAGAAGGCGGTACGTTCCGGGGTGACGCCCGAGGTCGTGGTGCGCACTCTTCGGGTCGCGCTCGACGGCGCCCAGGCCGGTCTGCTCCACGACCCGTTCGCCCGTGAGCCGGTGCCGCTGGTGCTGCGCCTCGACCGTGCCCAGCGGTCGAGCCTGGACGGACTCCTGGACGTCGCGGTGCAGGGAGAGCAGGGGCGTCTCGTGCCGCTGCGCGAACTCGTGCACGTGACTCCGACCGTGCGGGAGAAGTTCATCTACCACAAGAACCTGCGGCCCGTGACGTACGTCGTCGCGGAGATGGCGGGAGCGGCCGAGGCGCCGGTCTACGGGATCCTCTCGATGGCGAAGCGGATCGAAGCCCTCAAGGGTCCCGACGGGCGTGCGGTGCAGGTGATCTCTACCCATCTCTCGGAGGACTCCGCGCAGTACGCGATCAAGTGGGACGGCGAGTGGCAGATCACCTACGAGGTTTTCCGGGACATGGGCGTCGCCTTCGGCGTCGTGGTCGTGCTGATCTACCTGCTGGTGGTGGGGTGGTTCCGCTCGTTCGTGACGCCGCTCATCATCATGGCGCCGATCCCGCTCACGCTGATCGGCATCATGCCGGCCCATGCGCTCGGCGGTGTCTTCTTCACCGCCACTTCGATGATTGGCTTCATCGCCCTGGCCGGCATCATCGTCCGCAACTCGATCCTCCTCGTCGACTTCATCAACCTGGAGCTCGAGGCGGGGGAGCCGCTCGCCGACGCGGTGATCAAGGCCGGCGCGGTACGCTTCCGGCCCATCGTACTGACCGCGGCGGCGCTGGTCGTCGGGGGGCTGGTGATCCTGCTCGATCCGATCTTCCAAGGGCTCGCCGTTGCCCTGATCTCGGGGGTGGTCGTATCGACGGCCTTGACGCTGATCGTGATCCCGCTCCTCTACTTCATGTACGTCAACGCGACGGGAGTGGAGCGGGTTGTCGAAACGAGGAGAGAAGAGGCCTGACGGCCGGAGGGAGGCGGTATGCGGCTCGAGGAGATGTTGCGTGGCATTGCCGGGTTCTTCGTGCTTGGTTCTCTGGCGCTCGGGCACTGGGTGCATCCGGGGTTCTACTGGTTCACCGCTTTCGTCGGCCTGAACCTGCTGCAGTCGGCGTTTACCCGCTGGTGTCCGATGATCTCATTGCTGCGGGCGCTGCGCGTGCGGGAGTAAGCATGGCGACGAAGCTGCTGATGCTGGTCGTCGAGGAGTCAAAGAAAGAGCAGGTCGAGGTGTTCCTGGACCGTGCGGGGGTGCTCGGATACACGGAGATCCCGCACGCGCTGGGGGTGGGCGCCACCGGGCCGCGCCTCGGGTCCCGCGCGTTCCCCAAGACCTCGGCCGTCATCTTCACCGTGCTCGAAGAGGACGCGCTCCAACGTGTCGTCGACGGGATCCGCGCCTACTGCGGCGAGTGCGGCGAGCGCCTGAAGATGCTCGCGTGGGACGCCCAGGACATCCCGGTCACCGTGGGCATGCGGGGCGCTGCGGACGCGTCGGGCACCGAGAAGCCCTGACGGGCCATGGAAGGGTCTCGCCTGACTTGGCAGCGTGGCCCGGCATAGCGGAAAGCTGAGGCTCATCCGTCCTTACGTCCGGTGATCAGGAAGACCGGAAAGTCCCGGTCTCCCTTCCGAGTGACAATGGCCGTCGTGGCGCCAAGATCGACGAAGCCTGCACCGGCCAGAAGCGCCCGGAGTTCGCTCCTCTCGAAGCCAAGGTGGACACCCCTCGGGTCCTCGTGGAACGAGCCGTCTTCCCGGTCTAGGTCCGCCAGAGCGACACTACCACCTGGGTGGAGCTGCTCATGGAACCACATGAACAGCGGCGCAAGGTCGGCCACGTGATGAAGCGCCATGCTGCTGATAATCACGTGAAAGCGTGCACTTAGCGAAAGGGGCTCCTTCGGGTCGAGCAGGATGGTTCCCACGTGGGCCAGCCCCTGGGCCTGCGCTTTCTGTCGGAGGACATCGAGCATCCCTGAAGAGCTGTCAGCGCCGGTCACGCTGCGAACCAGGGGCTGTAGGGCGAGCGTGAGCAACCCGGTGCCGCAGCCGAAATCGAGTACGTCAATGTCGCGCGAGAGGTGGATCCTACGCTCGATCTCGTCTGCCACGGCTCGGGCCAGTTTCACCCGCCGCGGCTGCTCGTCCCAGGTGGCTGCGGCCTGATCGAAACGGTTGGTATCGGACACGTGTTGCTCCCACGCCGGCCCATGCTCAACGGCGACGGAGCCAGCGAAATGTGCCATGCTACCTCTGGGCTGCACGACACCACGTGCATGTGCGGTGTGCTCCCTGAGGAACGGTTCGGCGTCTGACCATGTTGTGTGCCGAGAAGGAGAGAATCCATGCTCAAAGCCAACATTCATCCGATCGAGCGCGTGATTCGGGGAATCGTGGGTCTCGTCGTGCTGAGCCTTATCGTGTGGGGGCCCAAGAGCGCCTGGGGCCTGCTGGGCCTGATCCCGCTTGGGACCGCGCTCATCGGCTGGTGTCCGCCATACGCCCTTTTCGGGTTCAGCACGTGCCCGAAGAAGGCAGAGAACTAACGGTTCGGTCTCCGGCGGCCTGGATTACGAACTCCTTCCAGGCAGGCCTCGACCAGGCCGCGTCTCCGGCGCGCCTAGTTGAGAGCGGCTTGTTGTGACGGGCACAGACTACTCTGTTGGAGGGGATCCTGTCATGACGTCATCTCTGGTCTTTGCTGTGATCGGCATTATCGGCGGGATTGCGGCCGGTTTCTTCGGCGTCGGCGGCGGTATCGTGATCGTTCCCGCGCTGATCTACTGGGCCGGGTTCTCGCAGCACAAGGCGACGGGGACGAGCATGGCCGTCCTCCTTCCCCCGATTGGCCTCGCCGCTGCGATCGAGTACTACCGGCACGGCAACGTCGATGTCCGGGCGGCCGTGATTCTCGCGATCACGATGTTCCTGGGTGCGTGGATCGGAGCGAGATTTGCAGACAGCGTGACGGGCCCCCACCTGCGCTTGGCGTTCGGCATTTTCGTGTTCTGCCTCGGCGTTTACTTGATCTTCGGCGCGTGCAAGAGGCTCGGCTGGATCTGAGCCCAGTACCTGGGAACTGACTTACCCACTTCGTCCTTCTAGGGCAAGCTCAAGGCGCCCAGGACCATTCAAGTGCCCCAAAGTCCGAGAACTGGTCCAGTTGAAAGCTGGATCCGAGGCGGTTTGGAAGCCTCGCCGTGTGTCCAAGAAGGGGGGAGCACCAGTCTCCTCCGGGATCGGTGACTGGTCGGTTCGCGTAACTATCGGCCCATGGTGATCCGTGCTGAGTCGATTTGTGTGGCTACTGGAATAGTGCCGCGATGGTGGACATGCCAAGGTCGTGTATGTCGAAGTTGCAAGCCCCCGCAAAGGACTTGGTCGTTCAACTCGGAGGCCGGATGTGGATGGAAATGTGGATGGACGAGACTTGGTGGTCTCGTCGTCCTATGTAAGTTGTTGACTGGGTTGGCGGCCCGTAGGGGAATCGAACCCCTGCTTCCGGCGTGAGAGGCCAGCGTCCTAACCTCTAGACGAACGGGCCGACCGCGGACGGGGAAAGTAACACGGAACTCCAAGTCCTGTAAAGCCCTCGCGCTCGCGCCACGCCGGTCGAACCCCCAATCTGTCGCGATCAGGAGTTCGGCGAAGCGACCGGGCGTGACGCGATCCTCGCGATGCGGTCCCGTTCCTTGCGCAGCTCCGGGTCGCCCTGGGAGTCGAGATCGATCGCATGGTCGAGGGCCCTCAGTGCCTCGGCGGTGCGGCCGACGGCGGTCAAGGCCTTCGCATGCCAGCTCTCGGTGTAGCTGAGGTAGTACCGGCCGACCGCGTGGTGGGGTTCCACCTCGAGCACCTCCCCGAGCGCCCGGATTGCCTTGTCGAACCACGGCAGCGCCTCGGCGGGGCGACCGGCGCGGGTCTCCAGCTCACCGAAGTTGGTGTAGCAACTCCCCAGAAACACCCTGTAGTCGATGACCCGGGGGTGGGTTTGACAGAGGTTCTCGCGCGGCTTGACCTCCTTCGAGTACTCGACGCGGGCCTGATCGAGCCGGCCGAGCAGCACGAGCGCCCCGGCCAGGTTCCCGTGGCTCGACGCCTGGGCGTTGATGGCGACGGGATCGTCGGGGCGCTCGGTGAGCAGACGGTCGATCAACTCGACGCCCCTCCCGAAGTACACCTCCGCGTCCGCCGGGCGCCCAGTGCCGGCGTAAAGCGTCCCCAGGTTGTTGTAGCTCTCGACCAGAGGGTATCGGTTCTCGTATTTTGGATCGTCGGCGGCCAGATCCTCCCGAAGCGCGATGCCGCGGCGGCACCATTGTTCGCTCTCGTCGAACCGGCGCGTCCGCATGAACAGGATGCCCATCCGGTCGCTCAACGTCGCCGCGAGGGAACGAGCGCTCGTTGATTTCGGGTCCTTGGTCCGCAGAGCCTCGTCGAGCGCCAGGCCTGAACGGTATGCGCTCTCGGCGTCTTTCCAGCGCCCGACCCCCGCATACAGGAGGCCGAGGTTCGATTCGAGAGTTGCGAGGTCATGCCGGTAGTCGTCGTCACCGGGCCGGCTCTTGACCAGCGCCTCGAAGACCGCGATGCCCTTCTGGTACGCGGCCTCCGCCGGCTTGCTCTCGCCCATTGCGAAGTGGACATCCGCGATCCTCCAGTGCGCAAGGCCGAGGTCGGCTCTCAGCTCGGGGGTTTCGCCGCCGCGTTCGGCGAGCTTCCGGTAGAACTCCTCCGCGGTCGCGAGCAGGTTCCGCCGCAGGGGTTCAAGGCCCTTTGACTTCAGGTCGGGGCTTTCCACGAGGCGGTTGAGGTAGCGGTCCACCGAGTCACGCGCCAGGGTGAAGTTCTTCCGGGACTGCGCTTCGGCGTCCAGCGCCCGTGCAAGGTTCGCCTCGGAGCGCCTGTAGAGGACGGCCATCGTCCCCGAGAACGCCACCAGCATGACCGCCATCGCGGCGAGAGCCGTCACACCCACACGGTGCCGTTGAATGAACTTGTGCGCCCGGTACGCGCCGCTCGGCGCCCGGGCCACGATCGGCTGCGCGCCGAGGTATCGCTCGATGTCCTCGGAGAGCGCCGCCACACTTCCGTACCGGCGATCCGGCTCCTTCTCGAGCGCCTTGCCGACGATGGTTTCCACGTCCGGGTCCAGCTTGCGGGTTCCGTTCCACGACTGCGCCATCGGCCGGGGCCGCTCCTCGCAGATCACGCGCACCGCCTCGGCGAGAGCCGATTTTCGTACGTCGTACGGGCGCCGCATCGCCAGCATCTCGTACAGGATCACACCGAGCGCGTAGACGTCCGTTCGCACGTCGATCGCGTCCGCATGCCCGCGCGCCTGCTCCGGGCTCATGTACGGCAACGTCCCCTTGAGCATCCCCGTCTCTGTCAGGATCGAGGCCCCGTCCGCCTCCACATCGGCGATCAGGCGGGCGAGGCCGAAGTCCAGGATCCTGACCACCGGAAGAGACGACCGGGAGGACGACGAGCCCGCGCCAGTCTCGGCCTCGTCCATGACGATGATGTTCGCCGGCTTGAGGTCGCGGTGGATCACGCCGCGCTGGTGCGCGTAGTGCACCGCGTCGCAGATGGTGCGGAACAGCTCGAGGCGCAGCTCGAGCTCGCCCGGGGTGATCTCTTTTGGGCGGCTCGCGAGCCAGGCGTCGAGGGTCTCCCCGCGCACGAGCTCCATGGCGAAGAAGTCGTGGCCGTCCTCGGTGTGCCCGGACTCGTAGATCGCCGCGATGTTGGGATGCTTGAGGCGCCCGAGCGTCTCCGCCTCGCGGCGGAACATCCGGGCGTGGACCTCGTCCACGAAGTGGCCCTGGCGCATGACCTTGAGGGCGACCTCGCGGCGCGGGCTCTGCTGCTCGGCCCCATAGACCACGCCCATGCCGCCCTCGCCGAGCAGGCGGACGATGCGGTAGTCGCCGATCCTTTCGGGCATCGGGCGGGACGGCAGCGGTGCGGATGGGGCCGAGATCGTCCTCATGAACCCCGGGGCGACCGTCGGCGTGTCCGAGGGCGACAAGGCGGCTTTCTCACGATCAAGCGTCAGTGGCTCATGGTCGGAATCGGTCATTGTCTTCCTTGTGGGCAGGCCTGGAGCACAGGCGTCCTTCTCAGTCACCGATGTTCACGTGAGCCAACCACCACCGGGCCGGTACCATTCCGCCGGCCTCCCGCGGCTCTGAGAAATATCGGCGATGTCGAGGAGTAGCCACCTGGCGGGGCTGCCTGCCGGCAGTCTGCGGCGCCGCGGGAGTTTCGGTTGCACCAAATGCGGAGTTCGCTATACTTACACCCGGCGCAGGGCGCGCTGATAGCTCAATTGGATAGAGCATCTGACTACGGATCAGAAGGTTGGGGGTTCGAGTCCCTCTCGGCGCGCCAGTCCAAGCCATTCATTCATAGATAGTTACCTTTAATCATATGGCAATGGTTGTCAGAGCAGTTTGTCTTCGGTAACACCCCGGTAACACCGCGGCGGTGTTTCGACCTTCTCTTGAATTGTGGCAGTCCTCCTGCCCCTTGATGATCCAGGCGAACTGTGCAAAGGGCCGAGGCTCTCGCCACTCTCCGAAATCTCGCTATCGACCTGGTTCGGTACAAGGCGGGGTGGGGTGCCCTCCGTGAAGCTCGGCCTTCTTCGAAGCCCGTCTCCCAGTGCGTACGATGGTCCCTGGAAACTCGTGCGCTGTGCTCTGCGACCTTCGGGCTGAGAACACTCTCCAACTGTGCGTGCTACTGTTTCGGCGGCTCAGTTATTGTTCCGGGAGGATCGCGCATGCAGCCGATCTTTGAAACGTGCGTACCCCGTGAGGACGTGTTGACTGGCGAACTGCGCGACGAGATGTTCGCCGCCAGGCTCAAAGACGTTGTGGACGGCGTCGGCGTCCCCGTGTACAACGACGCCAAGCTGTTCCTGGAGAGCACCTACTACACCGAAGGACTGAAGACTCTCATCCGGGAGGTCATGGGCCGGCTCTCCGGTGGCAGCCCCGCCAACAGCCCGTTTATCCGGCTGGAGACCTCGTTTGGCGGCGGCAAGACCCACAATCTCATTGCCCTGTTCCACTTGGCGCAGGGCCACCACGAAGGCCTACCGAAGGACTTGATTCCAACCGAGTGGATTCCAAAGAAGCCTTGGCCAACCGTGGGCCTCGTGGGCTCGGACATGGAACCCGCAAACGGCATCGACCACGGCTCCGTCCGTACCCACACACTGTGGGGTGAATTGGCCTGGCAGCTCGGTGGCAAGGTCGGTTTCAAGTTGGTTCGGGCAAGCGACGAGGAGGGCAGCGCACCCGGCACCGGCTGGTTGGACGACCTAGTCGGCCAGGGACCAGCACTCATCATGCTGGACGAGGTCGCCCGCTACCTTCGGGTCGCCAAGGCCGTGCCCACCGCTAACAAGAAGAGTGACCTAGCCGAGCAGACCGTTGCCTTCTTGATGTCGCTCATCGAATTCGCGGCCAGCAAACAGCAGGTGGCCGTGGTTATGACCCTGGCCGACTCCTCTGATGCCTTCGGCAAAGAGACCGAAACCCTGAAGGGGGAGTTGGAGGAAACACGCCATATCTCCGCCCGCCAGGAGCGCGTCATCACGCCGACCGGGGAGACCGAGATCTCAGCCATTGTTACGCATCGGCTGTTCGCTCGTGTCGACCACAGGGCCGCCGGTGAAACCGCGCAGGCCTTCGCCAAGTTCTACGGCGAACTCATCAGCCATGACGTGGAACTTCCGGGCCGAGCTGCGCGATCGGAGTACACCGCGGAGATCGCCCAGGACTACCCATTCCACCCGGAGCTGCTCACCGTCCTCAATCGCAAGACTTCGACCATCCCCAACTTCCAGAAGACGCGTGGTGCCCTCCGTATCCTGGCCCGTGTGGTGCGGTGCCTGTGGGACAAGCGGCCTCCCGGTACTTTCGTCATTACCCCCTATCAGTCGCTCTCGGGCTCGCCACCGCAGCCACCGTGCGGGCGGCGGTGCCGTCGCTGCCGACCGACGTGCCTCTGTGGTCGCCGCTTGTCGGGTTGGGCGTGTCGATGGGGGTGGGAGTCCTCTTCGGCCTCTGGCCGGCGGTCAAGGCCTCGCGCCTCGATCCGGTCGAGGCGCTTCGCTACGAGTGATTTGCCTCGATTCGCCTTACCCCTGGGCCCGGGTGCAACCCGGCGATGGCCTGGTCAACGAGGACGGCGCCAGGTACCTGATCGGCGAGGATCTCCTGGACGAACCCCTGGCGTTCGTTCTCTGCGACCTTCGGAGCTGAGAGCGTGGACTGCGTGAGGCCGAGCCAGGCAGCGATGCGCCCATGCGACTCGCTGTCCGCCACACACGCTACTGCGTAGGCCACGACACGCGAGCTAGGTCCGCCGTGCACCGCCGGCGGTGAGAGCCACCGGCACTCTGCCGCTCGCCATCCAGATTGTCACGAAGGTACTGCCCTTGCTTCTCGATGTGATCGCCGCTCATCCCGCAACGATCGGCGGCGAAAACCACTGCCTCAAGACGGGATTGAGCGAGGACTTACGGGCGAGGACTTACCCGGGACTTACATGAAGCCGATGGATCCGACCCCGCCGAACCGTGGGCGTCCGGCAGGGTCGGTCGAACGGCGAACGCGTTCAGGACACCCGAACCCGCAGCAGGACGATCACGCCGGCGATCAGAAGCAGCGCGACGAGCGCGGCCAGGCCGAGGGGGCTGGTCGCCGGTATCGACGGGCCGTTGTACGGGGCGCTGGTGCTGAAAACGCACGAACCGCTGCAACTGTCGAGGACGGATTCCCACCCCGTCACGATCGTGCCTAAGGGGAGCTCGTCCGTGAAGAGTATTTCCACCTGCTGTCCGGACGGGAGTGGCCATGTCCCCGTCGCGGTACCGCCGCCGTTGTCAAAGTGCAAAGGCCAGCTGGCCGAGCCCGAGTTGTCGCCGGAAATAACGGGGGCCGTAGTATCTTCATACACCACGCCGTTGACGATCACCCGGAGGCGGCCGATCGAGCCGGTCGGGAGGTTGGTCCAGGTGTAGCTGATCGAGATCTGGCCCTCGGCGCACCCACACGAGTTCAGGCCGGTGATCTGCACGGACGGCGGGCTGAGAACCACTTCCTGTCTCGCGTTCGCGAAAAGCGTGTGGGCTGTTGATTCAGTGGCGGGTGGGCTCGCTGCCAGCGTCGCAGGGCCGACCAGCAGGACCCCGAGGCACGCGGTCCAAACAATCCCTCTCGGCATTCTCATTGGTGTCTCCCCCTTCACCGTTCTCTAACAACGAGTATTGACCTCCAACGACGGTACGTCAAGACGTTGCCGAGGTTGGCCGCCACGCGAGGGGATGGACTTCGAGACCGCACCTTGGAGTGACCGGGCGTTGACGCGGACACCATGGCCCTGACAAGGAACCGCGCCTGGTCGGCACACTCTCCAGCCTGTCTCGAGCGTATCGTTCCCGAATTTGCAACGCTCGTCGCTTCTGACACCCATATCGCGCCCATACCAATTACCGATGGGGCAGGGCGAGGACCTACGGTGCTTCGACAGGATGGCGTTCCACACGGCGGTTCCCTTGTTGTCCGGGTGCCAGGAGATCTTGACCTGCAGACGCTTGTCCTTGAGCCTCTGCATGACTGCGTCAAGCGTGGCGTCCACTTCCCTCGGGATGGCTTACTTGTCGGTGTTGAAGTGGAGCACGCTCTCGTCCGGTGTGATCGTGATCATCTCGGGCGCTGTCTGGGCCGCAGGTGGAGTGGGCGGCGGGGCGGGCGTGCGGGTCGTAGGTGGCGGTGGTGGTGGAAGTGGCGTCGGTCGCGGGGTTGGTCGCGGCGGCGGTGACGTTGGTAGTGGTGGCGCGGCCTTGGAGAAGCGGAAGTCAAGACCCGTGCGTACGTCCCAGAGATTGCCACTGGGCCAGTAGTTCACGTGGTGGAAGGCGCTCTGGATGGTCCACCCCACGAAGTCGTTGAAGAAGTGGCGATAGCCGAGGGCAGCCCCGAGGGACCACTCGCCGCCGCCAGTGTCTTTGACCGCGTAGCCCCTTCCGCCATAGGTGAAATTGCTGCTTCCGAAAGTGCGGCCTAAATTCAACTGGGCGTAGACCTGCCCGCAGTAGCACTGGGGCTCCCAGAGGAACTCGGGTCCAACCTCAAAGATGTTCGCTTTGTGGCTGATCGTGCTGGTTCCGAGGTCCGTCGAGCCGTTCCACAGGTGCAGTTCGTAGTCGTTGGGCATATAGATGTACCCAGCGTGCAGGCCGATGTGGTCGGTGACGTACCAGCCGAAGTCGAGGCTGGCCAGCCAGTTGTCTTTCTGCGCCAGGTTCGCCGAGAGCGGTGTGAACGTCAGATTCTGGCTGCCCGAGGGAAACTGGTATCCGGGCAGGATCGCCACGTACCCCGTGTTTTCCTGGGCGGAGACACCCAGACCGACCAGCAACAGAAGCAGACACATGATCCATCTCTTCCTAGAAGAGCCTCTTCTTCTTCGAGATCGGAAGTGATCCAAATCGAATTTCCTGTCGTTGCAAAGAAGAATGGACCCGCACCGCCAAAGAGTCATGGCCTGCCCCCTCGTGTGCTACCAGCTCGTATGTTAGTCCTCCCGGCTGACCCAAAACCCGAAAACTGGTCCAGGTGAAAGTTGAGAGACCGGGCATCTCGTGGCCTCCTAGCGGGGTGCGGAAGGGGGACGAGATGCCGAGGCGAGGACGGACCGAGGAGCAGATCATCGCGACGTTACGGCAGGCCGAGAGCGGGGTGGCGGTCAAGGAGGTCTGCCGGCAGGCGGGAATCAGCGAAAACACGTTCTACACGCGGAAGCGCAAGTATGCCGGGATCGGGGTGAGCGAGCTGCGGAAGCTGCGGCAGTTGCGGGAGGAGAATGCGCGGCTCAAACGGTTGGCGGCGGATCTGAACCTGGACAAGTGCAAGGGCCAGGGTAGGGTATCCCTCTTGCGCGACCGAGCACGCTGCCTCCCGGGTGCCGGCAATCTGCCCCGGGGGCTCAGTTCGGGTGCGAGAGCGCGGCGCGGATTTCTCGCGCGACGGAGCTCATGTCGAAAGGCTTCTGCAGGAAGCGAACCTTTCCTTCACTCACGCCCCGCCGCATGGCCTCGTCATCCGTGTAGCCCGACATGACAATAACGGCCAGTTTCGGCCACCTCCCGCGAAGGCTCCGCGCCAACTCCCCCCCGTTGGCGCCCGGCAGCATAAAGTCTGTCAAGAGCACGTCAAACGCCGGTTCGACCGGGACGCGAACCGTCTCCTCCGCGCTGGCCGACGCCGTCACCTGATACCCGAGCATCGTGAGCATCTCGCCGAGTACCTCTCTGGTGTTGCCGGCCACGAGAAAGCGAGTGTTTTTGACATTGCGCCGGTCAGCTGGTGAGGCGAGTGGACGTGATCGCTGGTTGTGTCGGTTGTGTCGGAGCGAGGTTTGCGGTCGCGCAG
>JBEKAA010000041.1:0-30822 GCA_050018455.1 Thermoanaerobaculaceae bacterium
ACTTTAAGTGCCCCCGATCCAGTCCCGCCAAGCTGTCCCACCACGTCAGTCAGGATCGACTGCGCCCCGACCGCCACGGTGGTCGTGTTGGTCACGGTGCCACTGGTACCGTAGAACGCGATCTGCACGTTCGCCGGCGTCATCGTGTCGGGGCCGAACAGGGAGTTGTTGAGCAGCCCGAGGTCGCTCCGCCACTGGCTCTGGTTGAGGCCGGTTGTATGGCTCGCCACCGGCACCCAGACGACGAGGGCGGACGCCGACTCCTGCATCGCGACCGTCGTCGGGTCGTTGGTAATGTTGTCGATCACCGAGGCGAACCCGAAGACCCCCGATCCCCTCTGCACGGTGATCATGGCGTACCCAGCGCCCATCGCCGTCTGGTTCGCATCGTTCTTAAACGGCTGCGTCGCCTGCGACCACTGGCCTGCTGCCAGGCTCACTGTGTAGTCGGCGAGATAGGCCCCTTCTCCGTCGTAGAGCGTCACCACCACCGTCGCATTCCCGGTGCCCGTGTTGACCATACCGATGTTGCTCCGATACGAGGCATTCTCAGTGAGCCCCGCGAGGTACGCGCTCTGATCCGCACCCAGCCCGCTGCTGGAGGCCACGGCCGGGTAGTCCTGGCCCTGGGTGCCGTCGGGATAGCAGCTCGCTGTGGACGAGACCTGGTTGTAGGTCCGTGCGGTGACCTTGAGCGGCTGGTCCGAGCCGACTTCAAGCGCCCCCGAACCGCTCCCGCCAAGCCACTCGACCACGTCGGTCAGGATCGACTGCGCCCCAGCCGCCACCGAGGTCGTGTTGGTCAGGGTGCCGCTGGTGCCGTAGAACGCGATCTGCACGTTGGCCGGCACCGTGTCGACGTTGAGAAGACCGAGGTCGCTCCGCCACTGGCTGTTGTCGAGGCCGCCCGCGTAGCTCGCCACCGGCACCCAGACGAAGTTGGCATACGTCACTCCCACAATGACCATCGCCGTCGCGGAGTCAACGTAGCCACACGAGTTGCTCACTCGCACCCAGTAGCTCGTGGTGCTCGTCAGAAGCGGGGTGGTGAACGAGCTTGAGTTGGTCCCGACCAGGTGCGAGGTGTCGCCCGAAGTGCCCTGGTACCACTGGTACGAGAGCGGCGCGGTTCCGCTGGCGGTGACGGTCACCGTAGCGGTCTGGCCACTTTGGATACTCTGGCCCAGGGGCTGCGAAGTGATGGAAGGTGCTGTGCAACTGCCTGCGCTGGTGGTCGCGGAGACCTCCGCCGAAGGAGCGCTCGTCACGGTGTTCTGGTTGTTCGCGTTAGGGTAGGTGACGCTCTCGACGACAAAGTAGTAGACCGTTCCGGCAGCGAGCCCGGTCACGGTGAAGCCGGTGGCGGTCTTGTCGGCGGTCGTCCCGGAGAGCGTGTAGGGGCCGCCCGAAACGGTCGCATAGGAGACCTGGTAGCCGCCGGAGTCGGCGGTGTACGTGATCGGCGTCCAGGAGAGCGCCACCGAAGTGCTCGTAGCGGTGCCGGTCGCGACGCCCGTGGGTGCAACGGTCTGAGTGGACTGCCAGTTGCCGCCGGACTGCGCGGTGTTGAGGAAAGTCGTGAGCGTGGCGTTGGTGCTATAGAGCGCGTTGTAGCGAAGGTCAAGATCGCCAGCAGTGAGATTTGTCAGGTACTCTAGCGTGGTCGGAATCGCACCCGAGAGCATGTTGCCCTTCAGCAGGAGCCGCTGCAAGGTCGTGACGCTGCCGAGTGAGGCCGTTATCGAGCCGGTGAGCTGGTTGGAGGACAGATCGAGGAAGGTCAGGCTGGTGAGGTAGGCGAGCGCAGTAGGGATCGCGCCCGTGAGTTGGTTGGAGGACAGATCGAGGACGGTCAGGTTGGTGAGGTTGCCGAGTGAGGTCGGTATCGAGCCGGAGAGCTGGTTGCTGTAGAGGTAGAGAGCCGTCAGGTTGGTGGCGAGATTGCTGAGGTCAGGGATCGAGCCGGTGAGCTGGTTGGAGAACATGTCGAGGGACTCCAAGTTGGTGAGGCTGCCGAGCGATGCGGGCAGCGTGCCCACAAGGTGATTCAGGGGGAGAACCAGTTGCTGCACTTTCGTCCCGCCGGAATCGCAGAAAACCCCGTACCAAGTGCACTCGGTGCCGGATACGCTGAAGTCCGTGTTGCCCGCGTTTCGCCAGTTCGTCCTGGTGGTCCAGCTCGCGCCCCCGGTCGCATTGTACAGGTCGATGAGCGCTTGCCGCTCGCTGGCCGGTATCGCGGCTGTGGCGTCACGAACCAGTGCGGACAAAGAAAGCGCCGCCACGGTTCCCATCGCGAAAAGAAGCTGCCTTGTGCGTTGGGGTTTGGTCGCCATGATCGTCGTGCCTCCTTGGCTTCGGCGGTTGCACCGGGGAGTCCGCCTCTTGAAAGCGGATTCACATGGAAAGTACAACCACGGTTCACGGCTGCCTGCCTGCTGAAGCATCACCGGGGGTGGGTGCCTTCATGTCGAGCAGCTCGACGTCGACCCAGACAATTTCGATGTCCTGCAGCCGGCCTTCAGGAGCGAAGGGCTGGCCGCCACCAGGGGGGACACGTCCCCCCTGCCCGCCGAGGCCGCCCCCGAACCCTCCCGGAGGTCCGCCACCAACCCCCCCTGAGGGACCGCCGCCGAGCCCGCCTCCCGGAGGTCCGCTCCCGGAGCGCATGTGCTCGCGCATCGCCTTGAGCTCGGCGGGGGTGAGACCACCCATCTGGAAGCCGATCGCAATTCTCGACAGTGGGTTCGCGCCGGAGAGGTGCGCGGCCGGACTGAGCTCCGCCAGCGGGACGCGCAGCTCGTAGGCGAACGCGCCGTCGAGCATGCCGCACGCCGCGGCGGCACCGTCCGGCTGCGCGCCGCCGGCGACCACCTTGTCCGCGGCACCGAGGTGCAGGATCTCGAGGGCTCCGAGAGGTGCACGGTCGAGTTTCGGCCCCATTTCGGGCGAGCCGTCGCCGCGTTGGCCGCCGACGGGGGGGCCACCGCCGGGCGCTCCATTGGGCGGCTCGTCGCTGGACCCCTCCTGCTCCTTCAGCGCTTTCTCAAGCGCTGTGGTGCCACGGTAACGCAGGCCGAAGCTGGCCTCGTGTCTGGCCTCGCCGTTGATCCAGACGATGGCGCCAGTACGCAACACCAGGCGTGCGAGCGAAAGGTCGGAGAAACGGAAGTGGACATAAAGGTAGCGTTCGTCATGGGCAATCGCCGTCACCCGTGGCCCCTTGAAAAGGTACTGCACGGGCACGTCTTTCCAGTCGCCGAAGCTGCCGTCGATGGCGATGGGATTCACCCTTTTTGCCTGAACCTTGATTGCCGCGCTTGCGACGGCTTCCGCACGGAGATTGGCAAAGGCGATCGCAGCGAGAAGAGCCAGGGGTAAGGGTTTGCTCATGGCTGACCTCCCTGGAGGGGCGTGTGTTGGTGCCGCCCCCCGCCTGACAGGATTTGTGCCTGTTCTGTAAAGCACGGTTCGGGTGTGCGAAACAAAGCGAAAAACCGAGGTAAGAGTTGGTAAAGCCAGAGCGACTGTGTGCCACCGTCTGATCTACTGGCATGCGTCCCTGCTGGCGTGCTACTCATACCGCAACGCCTCGATGGGATTGAGTGTGGCCGCCTTGCGGGCAGGGTAGAACCCGAAGAAGACGCCGACGCCCGCAGAGAACAGCAGCGCCACGGCGACCGTCGCCAGCGTTACGGTCGTCGCCCACCCCGTGACGCGACCCACGATCCACGCGCCGCCGAAGCCGACCGCGATCCCGACGGCACCGCCGAGCACGCCCATGACCACGCTCTCCACCAGGAACTGCGTCATCACGTCGGCAGCGTGGGCGCCGATCGCCAGGCGGATGCCGATCTCGCGCGTCCTCTCAGTAACCGAGACCAGCATGATGTTCATGATGCCGATGCCGCCCACGAGCAGCGAGATGCTGGCGATTGCCGCGAGCAGGAGGGTCATGACTTCGGTGGTCCCCTGTGCGGTCTTGGCGAGGTCGGCCTGGTTCTTCACCGTGAAGTCGTCGTCCTCCCAGGACGCGAGACGGTGCGCCTCGCGCATGACCGCCCTGATCTCGCCCTGTGCCGCCGCGATCCCCTGCGCCGATGCGGTCGACGCGACGATCTGCGGGATGAACTGGCGCCCGGCAAGCCGGGTCTGCACGGTTGTGTCGGGCGCGAGGATCACGTCGTCCTGGTCTGACCCGCCGGCCGACTGCCCTTTCCCGGCGAGCACGCCGATGATCTTGAACGGCACGTTGCGGAGCTGGATCGTCTGCCCGACCGGATCATCGTCGGGGAAGAGGTTAGTCGCGACGGTCTTGCCGAGGACGGCCACTTTTCGCATGGCGCGCACGTCGCTGGCGGTGAAGAACCAGCCCGAGCCAATCTCCCAATCGCGGATCACCTGGTAGTCGACGGCGACGCCGTTCACCACCGTGCGCCAGTTCCCCTTGCCTCCGATGGCCTGGGCCGGCGCGACGATCACCGCGGAGACGGCCGCAAGGGACGTGCACTCGCGTCGCAGGGTCTCGACGTCGGAGATCGTGAGCCGGTTGAAGCTGCCCGCGCCCTGGTTGGCACCCCCCGATCCGGAGGTGCCCGGCGTGATCACGATCATGTTCGTGCCAAGGTTGTCGATCTGCTGCCTGATGCGCTGCTTGGCGCCCTGCCCGACCGCCACCATCACGATCACGGCGCCGACACCGATGATGATGCCGAGCATGGTAAGGAGCGTCCGCAGCGTGTTCTTCAGAATGCTCTGCCAGGCGACCTTGACGAGGACCTCGGCGCGCATGTCAGGCGACCTCCTCGTCGGCCGCCATGGACGCCAGGTCCTGAGCCGCCTCCCGCCGGTCGGCAAGAACTGCATCCCGCACCACCCGACCGTCACGTAGCCCGACGATCCGCCTCGCACACTGTGAAATGTCCTGCTCGTGGGTCACCATCACGACCGTGATCCCCTGGTCGTTGAGCTGCTGAAAGAGCGCGAGCACCTCGACCGCCGTCCGGGTGTCGAGGTTGCCGGTTGGCTCGTCCGCCAGCAGCAGCGCCGGCCCCGTGACGAGCGCGCGGGCGATGGCGACCCGTTGCTGCTGGCCGCCCGAGAGCTCGTTGGGGAGGTGGCCGGCGCGGTCGGCGAGCCCGACCCGTTCGAGCGCTTCGGTCGCGCGGCGTCGCGTGTCGAGCGCACGGCCTGAACGCTCGTAGAGGAGGGGGAGCTCGACGTTGTCCAACGCGGAGGTCCGCGTGAGCAGGTTGAACCCCTGGAAGACAAATCCGATCTTCCGGTTGCGGATGTCGGCGAGGCCGTTGCGGTCGAGCCCGTCGACCCGGACCCCATCGAGCGTATAGGTCCCCACGGTGGGCGCGTCGAGACAGCCGAGGATGTTCATTAAGGTGGATTTACCGCTCCCCGATGGTCCCATGACCGCGATGAACTCGCCGCGCTCCACCGTGAGGTTGATGCCGCGCAATGCTCGAATCTCGTTGGCTCCGGACACGTAGGTCTTGACCAGCCCCGAGGTCTCGATGACGGGTGGGCTCGCTGTCGTCATATCGGGACCCCGCCTCAGAACCCTCCCGGAGGCGGCCCCGGCGGGCCCCCACGCTGCTGACTCTGGAACGGGTTCGTGGTCGTCGAGGGAGTCTGCGTGCTCGTTCCGCTGCCGGCGATCACCTTCATGCCGGCCGTCAGTCCGGGGCCGGAGACCTCGGTGGACTGCCCGTCGCTGATCCCGGTACGGGCCAGCAACGGGGTGAGCTCCCCTTGGCCGTCGAAATAAAATAGGACTGCCGGTTCGCTCGATTTGTCGGTGGCCACCGCGGACGCCGTCCCGCCCGACGAGGCCGCCGTCGCGCCGATCCCGTGCTGTGTCTGGAACGCGCCTGCCCCGGGAGCCGCTCCGGTTCCGGGCTTTCGCATCTGCGCCAGCATCGTTTCGGTCGGGCGGAACCGCAGCGCGGCGTTGGCGACCTTGAGCACGCCGGAGGCTGTGGCCGTGATGAACTCGACGGTCGCGGTCATGCCCGGTAGAAGGATGCCGTCGGGGTTGGCGACCTTGAGCACCACGGTGTAGCTGACCACGTTGTTGTCCGTGGCGGACTGCAGCCGAACCTGCTTGACGGTGCCCGTGAACGTCCTGTCGCTGAAAGCCTTGACCGTGAAGCGGGCGGTCTGCCCCTCCTTGACCTGGCCGATGTCGCTCTCGTCCACGGATGCAAGGATCTGCATTTCCGAGAGGTCGTTCGCGATCAGGAAGAGCTTGGGTGCGGAAAGGCTGGCCGCGACCGTCTGACCGACGTCGACGTCCCGCTCCACCACGGTCCCTGACACGGGCGCTTTGATCGTCGCGTAGCCCAGGTTCTCCCGCGCACGGGCGACCGCGACCTCGGCGGATTTGGCGGATGCCCGGGCGACATCGAGGTTGTACTGGGCCGTGTTGAAGTCGGAATCGGACGTGATCCCTTGCTGGTGGAGCAGGGTCAGACGGTCGAGGTTGCGCTGCGCCTGCCGCAGCTCGGCCGCGGCCCGCTCGGCCGTGGCCTCCGCGTCGCGGACCGCGCTCTCGAGCAGCGTGGTGTCGAGCCGCGCGATTATCTGTCCCTCGTGAACCTTGTCGTTGAAATCGACGAGGAGGCTCGCGATGAGGCCCGAGGTCTGGGTTCCCACCTGCACCGTCTTGACTGCGGAGAGTGTGCCCGTCGCCGATACCACTGATTCGAGGTTTCCCCGCTCGACGGTGACGAACCGGTAGTTAACGCTGTTTTCGTTCCTGCGCGATACGAACGCGTACGTCACAGCTGCGACGAGCCCCACGACAAGCGCCACGACGACCCATTTCCTCACGACGACCTCCGTGTCGACCCTACGGCCCGTGCAGGTTCAGTCCCCGCCCGCCACCCTGGGGTGTGGGGGCTGGTACCCTCGGGCCCAGCTGCCGCCCATGTCGCGGCTGCACCGGCCGTCCATCGACAACTCAGCTCCTCTGTGCGGGGCCGGCGCGAACGTGGCGGCCGGCCCCGGCACCCATTCCTACTTCCCGCCATCGCTCCCTGCGGTGTTCCTGTCGTACACCCATTTCACAGTGTGTGACTCTGAAGAGCCGCGGTCGGGCAGCTGGATCGTGTGGATCAGGCGGCCGCTGCCGTCCTCGGCGAGGCCGAACGTCTCGGTCATCGCCGGTCGGTCCGACGCCGAATCGACGATTACCAGCCGGTCGGTCTGCCAGGTCACCGTCTCCGTGACGGTCGTCCCTCCGCGCTGCCGCTCGACCGGCACGCCCGTGGCCACGAGCTCCCGCGAGTGCCCGTCGTCGCTGGTGATCCGGATGCCTTCATCCAGCAGCTCGATTCGAAGCGCCTTGGCAAAGGCCGGAGGTCCCTGGGGCGGCCTGTCGTCGCCAGGACCGCCCGGTCCCGTCCCGCCGAGCTCTTCGCCTCCGGGGAACCGGCCACTTGCGGGGGGACCGGGGCGTTGACCCGCGCCTGCGTCGTCGCGCGAGGGGCTGTCGCTCAGCGTCGTGTTGAGCTTCCAGCTTCCCACCAGCGCCTGCCACGGCGGGGTGGTCTGGGCGGCGGCCATTGCGGCCGCAAGCGCGCTGGCAACGAGCATCACTGCCACTCTGCTGTTCGTCATGTCGGTTCCCTCCACTGACTGGCCGCCGCGTGCCGTCGAGCGTGGCCTCACGGCGCCGTCGTCACAATGTTGAACGGCCGTCGCGTCTTCATTGTTTGCCGGTTTCTCGCAAAGGAACGCAGGGATAAGGTAAAGAAATGCAAATGCGGGCTTTCTGCGAGCTCTTGGTCCGTTTCCAGCTGGTAGCATGACGGGGGGTAGAGATGCCGAAGGCCCTGATCGTCGACGACGACAACGCTTTGTGTGAGCTGCTGAAGGAATATCTCGAGCAGGAGGGATACTCGGTCGAGTCGGTGAGCGACGGCGAGTCGGGTGCGGCCCAGGCCCTCGCGGACGGGCTCGACATCGTAGTGCTCGATGTCATGCTTCCCGGCCTGTCGGGTCTCGACGTGCTTCGCAAGGTGCGCCAGTTCTCGCGGGTGCCGGTGATCATGCTTACCGCGCGTGGCGAGGAGGTCGACCGCATCGTCGGCCTCGAGCTCGGCGCGGACGACTACCTGCCCAAGCCTTTCAACCCGCGGGAGCTCGCTGCACGGATGCGGGCGGTGCTGCGACGGACCCACGCGGAGTCGGAGGCCGAGGGAATGAGGAAGCCGCGGACCCTCCGGGCCGACGACGTCGTTCTCGACCTCGGCGCTCGCACCGTGCAGCGGGCAGGGGAAGAGATCGATTTCACGGGGCTCGAGTTCTCGCTGCTGGAGGCGCTGATGCGTGCAGCCGGCGAGGTGGTGCACCGCGACGAGCTCTACCGCCAGGTCCTCGGCCGACGACCCGTGGCATTCGACCGCACTCTCGACGTGCACGTCAGCAACCTCCGGCGCAAGCTTGGCCTCCTTCCGGGCGGGCGGGAACGGATCAAGACGGTGCGCGGGGTTGGGTACCAGTACGTGCGCTCGAACGGGTAGGAAGCGAGAGGTCGCCGGCGCGGCCCGGCGTGGAGATGCCGGATGCGGACGATGTTCCTTCGGATATTCCTGTGGTTCTGGCTGGCAATGGCCGCTGCGGCGGCCGTGCTCGTCGTGTCGTCGCCACTCTTCACCCGTTCACGACCGGGGGTGGAGCGTTGGCAGCGGTCGGTGGAGAGCTCGCTTGAGAGAGACATCGCCAGCCTTGCCGACGCCCTCGGGCGCGAGGGGATCGCCGCGTTCCGAGAGGAGGCGGAAGACGGCGGGCCAGGACATCCCGGCAGGCTCTACGTCTTCGACCTCAAGGGCCACACAGTCATCGGCCCAGACGCGCCGCCCCATGCGGTCGCTCTCGCCCGCAGGGCGGCCGAGAGCGGCCAGTTCCAGGTCGAGCGCGAGGGCGAGTTCCACCTGGCGGCGCGCCGGGCATCCGACCCGCACGGGCACGAGCTGGTGCTCGTACTCGAGCTGCGGAGGCCTCCCGGCCTCGTCGACCTGCTCGACCCCCGCGAGTTGGCGCCCCGCCTCATCGCTCTGTTCGTCGTGGCCGGGGTGCTCTGCTACGGACTCGCGCGGTACCTGGCCTCGCCCGTCGCCGCCGTCCGGTTGGCCACCAAGCGCCTCGCTGCTGGCGACCTCTCGGCGCGCGTCGGACCGGCGGTCAGCCGCCGACGGGATGAGTTCGCCGACCTTGCGCGCGACATCGACACCATGGCGGAGCGCGTCGTGACGTTGCTGGGCTCCAAGCAGCGCCTGGTGCGGGATGTCTCGCACGAGCTCCGCTCGCCGTTGGGCCGCCTTCGGGTGGCGCTCGAGCTGGCGCGGAAGGGTCCCGAGGACAAGACCCAGCACGCGCTCGACCGGATCGAGGACGAGGCGGACCGCCTCAACACCATGATCGACCAGCTCCTGACGCTCTCGCGTCTCGAGGAGGGTGCCGACGAGTCGCAACGCGTCGTGTTCGACGCCGCTGCCATCGTGGCCCAAGTCGTGGACGACGCGGCGTTCGAGGCCGAGGCTCGGCGGTGCACCGTGAGGCTCGAGACCTCAGGGCAGTGCGAGGTGGCAGGCTCACCCGGGCTGTTGCGCAGCGCGGTCGAAAACGTCTTGCGCAACGCCGTGCATTATTCGGTCGAAGGCACCGCGATCGAGGTATCCGTCGGCGCCGAAGGTCCCAGCGCGTCGGGATATGCTGTGATCCGGGTCCGTGACCATGGTCCCGGCGTGCCGGAGAACCTGCTCCGGGAGGTGTTCGAGCCGTTCTTCCGTGTGGACCAGGCCCGCGACCGCAGCACCGGTGGCACGGGGCTGGGGCTCGCGATTGCGGCGCGCGCCGTCGCGCGGCACGGTGGGTCGATCGAGGCGAGGAACGCAGTTGGCGGCGGGCTGGAGGTCGTCATTTCGCTCCCGGTCACGAAGTCCGGTCCGAGGAACCCAGCGGCGTAGACGCCTCCGGCCCATAGCTCAACCCGTCACACTGTCACCGATCTCCCGAGGTCAGACAGTACACCTCGCCCATCCCCCTGACACGGCATTGAGCTTCTCGAGGCCCTCCAGGCAGCCTCCGGTCGGGCTACGCCCTCCCTCCGCCTGCCTGGCTCTCCAACCCTCCCAGAGGTGGTCCACTTTCCGACCGCCCTGCCGGTACACTTTTCCGCCGCCCTTGACACCAGGCCATGCGCCGGCCTACCCCATCGCCGGAGCCGCACCGACGGTACTCGCTACCTGACCCTGCGCCAGGCGATCTTGCCCTTCAGTGTCAGGTCGTCGTTCATCGTCACCCGGGCTTGCCAGGCTTCAGCTCCGAGTTCAACGGCTCGCACCTTCATCCCAGCGGCTTCTTCGCCGCTCAGGAGTTGGGGATCGTTGGGTGACACGCTGGTCTTCACCTGAACGAGAACGTGCCGCTTGCCCCCCAAAGCCTCGATGTCAGCGGCAATGGGTAACGTGGTGTCCCAGGCTTGGATCTTGAAGCGCCTGCCCTGCAGCTGTTCGACAACATGAGCCTCGCCCGCCCGACCAATCTCCTCAACAGTTACCATTGCGATCTCCTTCCATTCTCCCGACTACCGCCGAGTTCCTCACTCACCCGCTTCGCGTTCTTCCAGCGGCCACCAGTCCAGCTGCAGCAGCTCCATGTCCGGCCCCAGCACAACCACCGCTTCCCACACCTCAGCGTTGACGCGCACTGCCCGCTGCTGGAGTTCCTGTTTCTCGTCTGGTGTAAGAGCGCCGGGCTCGTCTGGAGAGACGGCCGCGGTCACATGCATGAAGATGTGATGTGTTCCCGTCCAGGCCTCAATGGTGGCCAGTCCCGGGGCCTTGGTTTGCAGCCGTACGATCGAGAAGTGCTGCTTGCGCAGCGCCGCGACGACGTAGCCTTCTGCCACTTCGTCAACTTCAAGAATCGCAATCAACCGGCCTCCCAGCAAACCGTGAAGCATTGTACGCCGATTGCGTTTCCCGCGCTTGCCCGGGAAAGACGACAGCAGGGCGCCCGAAGGCGCGCCCGGGATGCGCTCCTGTCCTGGCGCTAGAATGGTCTCGGAGCGCCGCCAGACCCCTTCTCTCACCTATTGCGTAGTGCTCCTGCCCGCCCTGCACGCCCCCCAGGCATGACGGGGCGGGCGCTTCTATGCATAGTTCATCGCCAGCACCCCCGCCGAGACTAAAGCCACATGGTCTCGTGTCAAGGAATTCGCGAGCCTGGCCGAGGTTTTGTTGAATGCACCCGACGAGAGGACTGGCCTCGTGTATAATTTCAACCGTCCGGCAAACACGGAAATCCCGGACAAGGGGGGTGCGAAATGGCGGATCGGATTAGGGTTGCACCCAGTACAGTGGCGTATGCTGACGGGGAGAGCCTCAAGCTAGTAGTGGAGTTCGCCATCCCAGGAGCGCCAACGGATACCATCGATGTGAAGATCCTGGAAGACAGCGTCCACCTCACAGCACCAGCAAGGGACGTCGAGTATGTTTCGGCACTGGCTTTAGGTTGGCCGGTTAAGCCTGACAAAGCCGAGGCGACCTACGAGAACGGCCTGCTCCGAATCGAGGTGCCCTTCAAGGATCCAATGGAAGATGCTGTGAAGGTGGTCATCAAAGCAGGTGGCGCGGAAACCAAGACCAAAGCAATCGAAGGTCAAGCTGCCTTGCCGAAGTTGAAGGCCCCTAAGGACTGATGGGGATCGGTGCCAGGCCCAATACACTTCACACTGTTGACTGCCGGCGGGCCGGTCGTTCGGGATCTCCACCACATTCCCTCCCGCGATTGGTCAACCTTGACGTGCGACCGCCGCGACCGGGCTACAAAGGTTCGTAACCGAGCTGGTCAAACAAACGGGGCGCCCGAAGGCGCCCCGCGTCATCGTCCAGATCGCCAGCGCCCTAGCTGAAGTGGCCGGGCACGAGAGCGTGGTCAAGGCTGCCGGCCTCGATGGTGTAACCCTCCCCGGTCACGAAGTTGACGAGCAGTGTTCCTTCCTGTGCGAACACGAAAATTGGGATGTCCCCCTTAGGCCGGGCTCGGCTGCTCCATTCCGCGGTCACATGGTCGCTTCGGCCAAGGGTCCGAGCAAAGTTTTCCCGGGTGACGCCGATAAGTCGCACGGCAGGCTTCCACCGGGGAAAGAACACCCTTAACGCTGCCTTCGCCGCTTTCCCCGGTTCAAACACGACAATCGGAATCAACCCCTTCCCCGCAAGGTTCGCGATCCCATTCGCGAGGGGCTGGATGCCCTCTTCAAGCAGCCGCTCGAGCGCCTCGGCCGTTCCCGTCTTCGCTGTCGGCCCTGCCTTGCTGTCCGCTCTTCTCTTCGCCATAGCGTCCCCCTCAGTTCTCGTCGCCGGCCTCGGCGAATCTGCACCCTGCCGCTTGTCCCGCTAGCTCTCAGGCCCGCGGGTCAGGATTTCAAGAAACCCGTCAAGGGCACCGTCGAGGCTGCGGACTGCCGCGCTGATGTCCTCTGCTGGCCCCGACGCCGTGTACTCTGTCCCGTCCCTGGCAGTCGCCACCGTGGGCCTTTGAAACATGCTTTCCAGTTGCCGCGCGAGTTCCTGCATTCGCACGCAGCCCCGCTTCATCTCGTTGACCAACTCGACCATCTCTGCTTGCCTTTTCATGGTGCCCCCTCACTCCGCCAAACGCTCCCACTCCTTCAGGAGCCCTTCCTTGCGCCGGGGCCCGCTCCTGCGGGGGTTTCGTCCTGCTCCTCCATCTTCCCTCTCAGCGCGCGGAGGGCCTTATCCATTGTTCTCTTGACCCAGGCGCGGGAGTGGCCGAAAACCTTCGCCACCTCGGCTTCGGATTGCCCCTCGATGTAGATGCTGACAAGTACCTGTCGGTGCAACTCCGTGAGCTTCGGCAGCGCCTGCAAGGCCCGCTGGACTGACGCAGGCGCGAGCGTCGTGTCACTCATTACGTCCAGGACGGCTGCCTCAACCACTGGCGACCCTTTGCCACGAGCAACGGTTTCGATCGCCCTCTCTGCGTCTTCCAGGGCGTAGTTCCGAATGCCGTAGTGAGGATCGAACCGCTGGGCGATCTCCCGAACCCTGGACTCCTCGATTCCCTTCTTCTTCAGGCGTTTGATGACCTTCTGGAGCTTCTCTTCGTCCTGCCTTGCTGCCTCCGCGTAGTCGGCCAGGAGCCTCGTAATCAGCGATGAGAGGTTGCCGCCGGCGATCTGCTGCGCACGATCCCAAATGTCCTTGTCGACCTCCTTGACGTAGATGTTTCGTGTTGGTGCCATGCTGAAACTCCTTTCTAACGGGACGTCGCCGTTCGCAGTCGCCCGATCTGCGTATACTATAGTTATGCTATGTACATACGTCAAGGAGTGAGAAACGCGCTGCCACGGTACGGCAGCGAGCGCGGACCCTGCACACCGCCATCACCCCACCTGTGCGGAGGCGCAGCGGGCGGTTCATGCCTTCCATGCGGGAGATCGTGGCTCCCAGTGCCTGCATGCGAGGAGTGAGAGAAAGGGCGACCCGAAGTCCGTCACCCGATCGCCGGTCACCGACGCGTTCGCGACGTCGGACCCAGTCAGGGGATCCGTAATCAGCAGGTCCGCGGTTCGATCCCGCGCGTTGGCTCCAATATGATCAACAACTTAGCGCAACGTCCAACGAGGCCATGTCGCTACAGGTCACAGCGGGGTCACCTGCTGGTTCAGAAAACGGGAGGGCGCCACGGGCTTGAATTCGCCCCCACAAACGGCCGGCGAGCAGGACTCGCACCGGTTCTGCCCTGGGCTCCTGCGTTGCCGCCAACAAGAACCCAAGATGGCTTGACCTGAGGGGCGCACTACACCCTCTCCGAATCGCCGTGACTTCGGATCAGGCGGTTGGGGGTTCGAGTCCCTCTCGGCGCGCCAGTCCATCTAACTCCAGAAAAATGGCTTACGATTCGCCAGGCCTTGACCGCCACAAGGGTGTTCTTCCCTCCGTCGTACCACCGTCGTACGGAGTGTTAAGGCCCCATCGCGACATACCAACGTGGACGAACAAACAGCCACACGCGGAGTCATGTCCTGCAATGTGCTGCCATGGTGCTGCTGCGCGCCCTGACCGGCGGGCGAGCCGAGCGGGCTTCGCGGTGGCGCCGCGGTCACCGTAGCGGGGTACCTCGGGGCGTCATGCTGCGGCGGGGTGGCGCTGGTTCGGGCCGGGCGGGCTGCGCGCGTCAAGCCCTTTGGCCGCGAGGTGCTTGAGAATCGCGCTGATCCCCTTGGGCTCAGTGATGAACGCGATGATGCGCATGGCACCGCTACAGCGGGGACCGACCAGGGGATCGACCTCGTAGATGTGGCGGAGCTCGGCCCAGCGGCGGCGCAGGGCCCGCAGCTCCGGGTCGGCCGGCGCTCCGGCGGCGGGCGGTTCCGGCGTGCATGGCGGGCCGGCCACCGCGGGCGCTATGTGACGGCGGCGCGCCCTCACCACGCGTGAGTAAACGCCGTAGGAGCGAATGACATGGCGGCGAGGCTCGGGGATGTGCATCACCACCCGAGCAAGGAAGTCCTTGGGGTCCACTGCCTCCGACGTGGCGTGAGGCTCGCGGGCGGACGAAGGAGGTAGCGGGCGAGGCGCTCGAGACCGTCCCGATCATCGGGCGAAACCGTGACCGAGGTGTGGACGAAGAAGCCGCTGTGCCGCCAGGACAGCAACAGGCGTGCCCGCTCCTCGGAGAGCAGCCCCTCCCGCTGCAGGACCGCGAAGACCTTGTGGCGGAACACCAGCGCCGCAGCCGGGCCTGGGGGATCGGTTGCGGCCTCAGCGTCCCGGCGTGGGAGCGGGATCGACTGCATTCTCCGGTTCGGTCCCAGGGAGCAGCCACGCGGAGAAGAGGAGAAAGAGAAAAAGGACCGCGGAGGCGATCCACTCCCAAAGGCCCGCCGGTTCCCGGATCCGATGCTCCACCGCCAGAACGCTCAAGACCGCAGCGGCGGGGCCGGACAGGATCAGGAGGGTCCACGCGACCGCGAGAGCACGGCGAGGGCGTGGCGTCCCGGCGCGCAGCCGGAAGCACCCCGCGAGCAGACAGGCCCAGAACACCATCATGCCCACGCCCAGGGCGAACGCCGAAGCACGCGCCAGCAGCGTATGCAGCCTCGGAAAACGGGCGTTTCCGTGATAGGCAATCAGCCCGGAAAGAACCACGCCAGCGGCGCCGGTACCGAAGATGACGGTCCCGACCCGCGAGCCGATGGGCGCCACCGCACGCAGCCGGCGCCCGATGTAGCCCGCGAAGGGGATGGCCAGCCAGCCGGCCAGGGTGATGCCGGCCGAAGCGATCCAATACGCCCGGGGGTTCCTCGCCGGATCAAGCAGCTTCGAGATGGTTTCCGACCGCCATTCGTGGGGGCCGGGCGAAAAGCGCATCGCGATGCCCAGGGCGACAAAATACGAAACGAAGATCGCCGGCAGAACCAGGAAGAGCAGAGTTCTTCTCCCCACCCTGCCGGAAAGGAAGGAAAGCAAGCCGCGCATCGTCGGGTACCCCGCAGTTCGACCGTCATTCAGAAGAGGAAGAGGTAAGAGGTGCCACCCATTCTTTTATGCACGAACCTGGGCCACGATGTACCCGACGTCGGCCAACGCGATCGTCGCCGCCGCGGCCCAACCCACCGCCACGACCAAGGTGCGTCGCCACCCCACGAGCGCCGTCAGCAGCAACACCGCGAACACGGGCACGCTGGAAATGGCGCTGAGCGCATAGGCGGATTTCATCGCCGCGAAAATTGGCAGCCGAAGCGTCTGAACCAGTGGCACGCACAGGCAGCCGCAAAAGTGAAACACCAGCAGCGCCGGCCCGAAGCGGCGCGACTGCACGACGGCCGCAGCGAATCCGGCCAGCACGATCGCGGTGAGCGGCAACCCCGCCAGGTACGAAGCCTGCGCCCAACGCCGCAAACCCGCCGGCACGTCGCCGGCACCGTAGCTCAGCAACTGCCTCACAACCGCCGGCGTCCAGCGGCCCGCGCTCGGCAGGACCCGCAACTCAAACGCGCGCCACTGCGGAAAGTTTTTCAAGCTGATGGTCCCCTCGTATTCGAACCAGAAATGCGCGTACAGCTCGGTCCAGAAGCTGGCCACGTTGGAGGTGTGCACCCACGGGTGTTGCAGCAGAGCCACCGGCCGGAACGTGAACCATTCCACCGCTTCCCGCGATCCCGGCGGCTGGCTCAGCATGTTCGTCTTGAAGAAGTCGAAATTGTCCACGTGCAGCCTGCCGTAAAGGTGCAGCTCGCGAACGCTGGGCCAGATGCCCACGGCCAGCGCTCCTGCGGCTACCAGCATCACAGCGCGCCCGTAGCGCGTCGGCGGCTGCCGGGTAGCCTCCCGCGACCGCCGCTTCGCGCCGCGCCCGGCGACCCGCTCGCGCGCCCCTCCCGCGCTGAGTCGAACGACCCGCACGATGGCGGCCAGCCCGACCGTGCCCAGGATGGCAGCCGCCGTCGCCATCCCATACGCCTTGCCGAGCACGGCGAGCCCGCACAGCACGCCCGTGAGCAGCGCGGCCCGGACCGGCCAGCCTGCGCCGTGCGCCCACAGCGCGGTCCAGACGGCCAGCGACGCGACCAAGTAGGTCAACGCGTCGTTGGTCACCATCGCCGACATGTAGATGTGCTGGGGCAGGAACGCCACGAGCGCGAGTGCCAGCGCTTCGCCAGCGCACGTCGGCGTCGGCCCGGCGTCCGAAGCGTGGTCCCGCGCCGCCCGGCTGCTCTCGCGGGCCCTCCCCGGTGGCGCACCGGCGCCGGCCGGAGCCGTGCCGTCGGAAAGTCCGGCGGGACACGCCGGCGGCACGACCCGCCGCAGAATGCTCCAACAAACCAACAGCGTGATGCAACCGAAGACGGCCGATTCGAGCTGGACGGCCTTCTTCGCCGCCGCGACGGCCCGCACCTCGGACAGCCCGCACGCCGCCGCGGCCCGAGACGCACCGGTGAACACGCCCCCTGAGATGAGGTAGAACAGCGGCGGCTGATAACACTGCCAGCACTCGTGAGGTCGCGGCAAGCGCCCATCCCGCAGGAGCATTCGGATCGGCGTGAAGTGGTCGTCGTACGCGACATCCGGCGGCATGACCACGGCCAGGCCGATCCGCAGCGCAGCGCCGGCTACCAGCACACCCCACGCAAGCCAGTTGCGTTGGCCGTTTCCCACGCCGCCAGTGTACCCGCGGGCCACGCCGGTCCTGCCGGGGCCGGCGGGCCTCGCCACTTCCTCCTCGACTCAGTGGACTCGGCCCTCAGGGGCAGATTGTCGGCGCCGACCATGGAAGACGGGGACCGGTGAGCCGCCTTGCCTCGTGCAACCCTTCGCCCCCTCCTGGGCATCTTCCAGCGGTCCCGGCTTCACCATCCGGACCACCCAGGGACCGCTCGGCCCTGGCGCCGCGAGCACCGCCACGAACAGCCCTCATGCCCTCGAGAGAGCTAGCCTGCAGCGGCCGAATCCCGCTCGATTGCCTGTGACGGCCCGCCCTGCGCGGGCTCTCGTGGCCGTTGTCCCGGCAGAGCAGACACTCGGACCCGGCGTTCGGGTTGCTCAGTCATTTAGGGCTTTCCGTGCACGCGCCCCGAAAAAGCGCCATACTGAGGGTGAGAGGTGACCATGTTCGAAGGGGCTTTTTCGCCGTGGCACTGGCTGGTGGTCCTGGTGATCGTGCTGTTGATCTTCGGGCCAAAGAAGCTCCCCGAAGTCGGCAAGGGCCTGGGAACCGCGATTCGGGGTTTCAAGGAGGGGTTGAAAGGGATGTCCGATGAGATCCAGGCGTCGGATAAGGACCCCAAGCCCGAGGAGAAGCCGTCGCCATCCAAACCCGACCTGAAAGGGTAGAGCTTTCCGTCCTCGGCTGAACGTCTTGTGACCCCCTGCGGTCGAGCAACCAGGTCGAGTCGTTGGGCGCGGTGGACCGGGCGCATTGTTCGGCCGTGATGATGCTGGCCGGATCGCATGACATGAGCTCGTGACCGGAGACCGGTGGCGTCCAATCAGTGGCGATCTTTGATACCGTTGCGTGCGCTGGAGGAACCATGAGGCACGGCACTGAGCTGGCGTTCGCATGCGTGGCGCTTCTCTTCGGGCAGTTCGCCCGGGCTGACAAGAAACCCTTCACCATCGCCGACCAATACCGCGTTGTCGGCGTCTCCGACCCCCGGCCGAGCAGGGACGGGAGCCGGATCGTCTACGTGGCAACTCATACCGGCCTCGCCAAGGCGAAGAAGTGGTCGGAGATCCGCATGGTCAACGCCGACGGGACCGGGGACAGGGAGCTGACGCAGGGCCAGCACCTCGACACGGCGCCGCGGTGGTCGCCCGACGGTGCGAGCCTCGCATTCGTGTCGGACCGAAGCGGCGACGAAACACAACTCTTCCTCCTCCCGCTTGGCGGTGGAGAACCCCGACAGCTCACCACCTTCCCCATGGGCGCTGCAGATCCGGTGTGGTCGCCTGATGGGCGGTTCATCGCGTTCAGCTCGGAGCTGTACCCCGAGTGCGGCGCCGACGCCGCCTGCAACGAGAAGATCAAGAAAGCCTGGAGCGACGGCCCGCTCAAGGCACACATGGCGGACGCGCTGCTGTACCGCCACTGGACCTCGTGGCGGGACGGCACGTACACCCATGTGCTGCTGCTCAAGGTTGCGGGCGGATCCCTTACCGATCTGACTCCCGGCCAGTTCGACGCGCCGCCGTTCAGTCTCGGCGGCGACGTGGGCTACGCCTTCGCCCCCGGCTCCCGGGAGGTGGCGATCGTCTCCAACCACGATGCGGTCCCCGCCCGGTCCACCAACGCCGACATCTGGCTGGTGCCGATCGACGAAAACGGCCGGCCCGGAAACGCCGCCAACATCACCGCCGACAACCCGGCGTGGGACGGCTCGCCGGCCTACTCGCCCGACGGCCGCTTCATCGCATACCGTACCCAGAAGGTGCCCGGCTACGAGTCGGATCTCTTCCGCGTCGCGCTCTACGACCGGGCGACGAAAAAGAGCAAGGTCCTCACCGAGAGCTTCCGCGACTGGGTGACCGCGGTGCAATGGCTGCCCGACTCGTCCGGCCTCGTGTTCCAGGCCGAGGTCGAGGGGAACACGCCCCTGTACCAGCTCGACGTCGCGAGCGGAAAGGAGCGCAGGCTGTTCACCGACGTCGCGATCGACGCCTGGCGACTCGTGGCCGGCGGCGTCGTGTACGTCCGGCGCTCGGTAGGCGAGCCCACCGAGGTCTACGCGCGAAAACTGGACGGGTCAGGCGGCGCCAGGCTCACCCACGCCAACGATGCGCTCCTCGCCGAGGTGGACGTGCGACCGGCGGAGACGATGTGGGTGAACGCGCCCGGCGGCAGGCGCGTCGAGGTGTTCCTGGTCAAGCCGCACGGCTTCGACCCGGCCAGGAGGTACCCGTTGATCCTGAACGTCCACGGTGGGCCGCAGGACCAGTGGCGGGATTCCTACCGCGGCGACTGGCAGGTGTACCCCGGCGCCGGGTACATCGTGGCGTTCCCCAACCCGACCGGCTCGAACGGCTACGGACAGGCTTTCGTGGACGGGATCGCCCGCGACTGGGGCGGCAAGGTGTACGAGGACGTGATGGCGGTCGCCGACGCGCTCGCCAAGCTCCCGTACGTCGACGCTGCTCGCATGGGCACCATGGGGTGGTCGTACGGCGGCTACTTCATGATGTGGCTCGAGGGTCATTCCGACCGGTTCAAGGCGATCGCCTCGATGATGGGCGTCTACGACCTGCGCGCGATGCACTCGGCGACCGAGGAGCTGTGGTTCCCGGAGCACGACCTCGGCGGGGAGCCGTGGGACAGCGCCGACTACCGGACGTGGTCGCCGTCGGAGTTCGTCAAGAGTTTCAAGACGCCGTGCCTCGTGATCACCGGCGAGCGGGACTTCCGCGTGCCGTACACGCAATCGCTGCAGTTCTTCACCGACTTGCAGGAGATGAAGGTGCCCTCGCGCCTGGTGGTTCTCTCCAAGGCGGGGCACTGGCCGTCGTGGTACGAGATGGCGTTCTACTACGACCTCCACCTCGACTGGTTCCACCGCTACCTGGGCGGCGGCGCGGCGCCGTGGGACCCGGAGAAGTTCCTCCGCAACGAGGTGTTCGAGAAGACTCCCTAGGCGGAGCGCGTACAATCCTCCGCGGTCAGGAGGACGGCATGACGCGCGCACGCACCCTCGTTGTCGTCGCCGCGATGGCGGCGATCGCTCTTCCCCTCACGGCACAGGAGACGCACGGCATCAACGCGGCCGACATGGACACGACCGCCAAACCGTGCCAGGACTTCTTCCACTACGCCGACGGCGGCTGGGCCACGACGCACCCGATCCCGGCGGAGTACCCGCGGTGGGGCACGTTCAACGTGCTCGCCGAAGAGAACCGCGACAGGCAGCGCGGGATCCTCGAGGCCCTCGCCACGCGCAAGGACCTCGTCCCCGGCTCGGACGAGAAGAAGCTGACCGACTACTGGTGCGCCTGCATGGACGAGAAGGCCGTCGAGGCGGCCGGAGCCAGGCCGATCGGGCCGGAGCTCGAGCGCATCGGCGCCATGAAGTCGACGGCCGAACTTCAGGCCGAGGTTGCGCGGCTGCAGAGCCAGGGGGTCCGGGTGCTGTTCGGCTTCGGCTCCGAGCAGGACCGCAAGAACAGCGAGGAGGTGATCGCCGGCCTGCAGCAGAGCGGGCTGGGGCTACCAGACCGCGACTACTACCTGACCGACGACGCCCGCTCCAAGGAGATCCGCGAGAAGTACGCCGTCCACGTGGCGGCGATGCTGGGCCTGCTCGGCGACGACGCCGCGCTGGCGAAAGCGGAGGCCGGAACGGTGGTCGCGCTCGAGACCGAGCTCGCCAAGGTCTCGATGGCGCGGGTCGACAGGCGCGACCCCGAAAAGACGTACCACCGGATGCCCGAAGCGGAGCTGGCCAAGCTGGCGCCGGATTTCGACTGGCCCGGATACTTCGAGAGGCAGCAGGCGCCGCCCATCGCGTCGCTCAACGTGGCGCAGCCCGAGTTCCTCCGCGGGATGGACGCCCTGCTCGCCCACACCCCTCTCGATCAGTGGAAGGTCTACCTGCGCTGGCACCTCGTGAACTCGGCGGCGCCGCAGCTCTCCTCGGCGTTCGTCAACGAGGACTTCCAGTTCCGCGGAAAGGTGCTGCAGGGCACCGAGAGGCTCGAGGAGCGATGGAAGCGCTGCGTCTCCGGCGCGGACCGGCAGCTCGGGTTCGCCCTCGGCCGGCTCTACCTCCAGAAGTACTTCCCGCCCGAGGCCAAGGCGCAGGCCGACCGCCTGGTGCACAACCTGATGGCGGCCCTGCGCGCCGACATCGCCAACCTCGACTGGATGGGCCCCGAGACGAAGAAGGCCGCCATCGCCAAGCTCGACGCCTTCACGCCGAAGATCGGCTATCCCGACAAGTGGCGCGACTACTCGAAGTACGAGGTGAAGGCCAATTCCCACGCGGCCAATGTCCTGCGCGGCGACGCCTTCGAGTTCCACCGCGTGATCGACAAGATCGGCCAGCCGGTGGATCGGACCGAGTGGGGGATGACGCCGCCCACCGTGAACGCCTACTACAACGCGTCGCGCAACGAGATCGTGTTCCCGGCGGGGATCCTGCAGCCGCCGTTCTTCGACCCCAAGGCCGACGACGCGGTGAACTACGGCGCGATCGGCGCCGTGATCGGGCACGAGATGACCCACGGCTTCGACGACCAGGGGCGTAAGTCCGACGCCAAGGGGAACCTCAACGACTGGTGGACGCCCGCGGACGCGAAGGTGTACGAGGCGCGCGCCGCGTGCGTCCAGCACCAGTTCGACGCGTACGAGGTGCAGCCCGGCTTGCACGAGAACGGCAAGCTCGTCCTCGGGGAGAGCATCGCCGACCTCGGCGGGCTCACCATCGCCCACAAGGCGTACGAGATGAGCCTCGCCGGCGCGGCGCCCCCCGTGATCGACGGCCGCACCGCGGACCAGCGCTTCTATCTCGCCTTCGCTCGCGTGTGGGCCGGAGCCGCGCGCCCGCAGTACGAGCAGCTGGCGGTAAAGACCGATCCGCACCCGGCGCCGCAGTTCCGGGCGATCGGCGCGCCCTCGAACATCCCCGAGTTCGCCGCGGCGTTCGGCTGCAAGCCGGGCGACCCCATGGTCCGCGCCGAGGCCTGCCGCATCTGGTAGCGCCGGGACTTGTCGAACCGGTGGTTCAGGCGCAACGCGACAACCTGAGGCCGGTGTCCCCGAGGAACCCGGCGAGCACCCGAGGCGGCGCGACGGCGTTCAGGCGCTGATTGCAACTCCCCTCCGCGCGTCATACCCCTTTGCCATCAGTCGTAGAGCAAAGGTGTCATCCCGAGCGCAGCGAGGGATCTGGGAGGGGGCTGGTAGATCCAGGCTTTCCCCCACCCAGATTCCTCGTCGCTCCGCTCCTCGGAATGAGACGGCGAAGCCGGTGAAGATCATCATCGGCAGGGTGTAGTCGTACGCGACGACGCTCTGGCCTTCGACGACCCTCGTGCCCGTGATGCAGAACTTGTAGAGCACCCAGCCGATGAGGGCGGGAACTCCCATGAGACCCCAGTTCTGGACCCAGAAGATCAGCGCGTACGCGGTGCCGAGCTGCTTTTCGGGGATGATCTTGGGCACCGAGGGCCACATCGCGGACGGAACCAGGGAGAAGCCCACGCCCAGGATCACCGTCAACACCAGCGCGAGCGGCCAGTAGGTCAGGAACGGGATCGTGAACAGCACGTGGACGAAGATCAGCAGGCACGAGCCGAGGATCATGATGCTGGCTCCCCTGCCCTTGCGGTCGTACAGGTTTCCGAACAGCGGCGTCAGGAGGATCGTCCCGAACGGCAGCACGCTCGGGATGATGCCGGCCAGGCTTTCCTGGACATGGAACTTCTGGACCATGAGATCGCTCGCATACTTCAGGAACGG
The DNA here is from genome assembly GCA_050018455.1 of Thermoanaerobaculaceae bacterium. Lineage (GTDB taxonomy): Bacteria > Acidobacteriota > Thermoanaerobaculia > Thermoanaerobaculales > Thermoanaerobaculaceae > RBG-13-68-16. The sequence continues at coordinate 22,996 of JBEKAA010000041.1, forward strand.
GAACACCGCGGAGTAGAAGAGGACGCACAGGATGGCGATGTACCAGAACCCCCTGTTCCGGACGATGAGCCCGATGTCCGAGAGCCGGAAGGCGTCCTCGTCGGTCGGCGCACGGCCGGCGGCCGCCTCCGAGGCGTCGAGCTTCCTGTCCATGACGCAGTAGAAGAGGAACGAGAGCAAGCCGATGCAGAGAAGCACGAGCCCCAGCAGGATCGGAGCCGCCACCGATCGGAAGTGCACGGCAAGGGGAGGGCTCGCCCCGAGCGCCAGCGCCGTGCCGATGCGGGCGGTCGCGAGCTGGAGTCCCATGGCCAGGGCGATTTCCTTGCCCTTGAACCACTTGACGATGATCTTCGTGGCGGTGATCCCCGCCACCTCGACGCCGACTCCGAAGATGGCGAAGCCAATGGCCGCGACCATCACCTGCGCCTTCCAGCCCAGGATCGTCGCGCCGTCGAGCGTGTGCGTGCTCACGGCGAAGTACTTGAGCGCCGTGCCCACGACCATGACGATCGCGGCGGCCACGCCGGTGAAGCGCATGCCCATCTTGTCGAGGACGATCCCCCCGAAGATGAGCATCAGGAGGAAGACGTTGAACCAGCCGTAGGCGCTGGTGAAGAACCCGTACTCATTGCTGTTCCACCCGAGCTGCTGCTCGAGCAGCGGCTTGAGGGGCGACATCACGTCGCCGATGAAGTACCCGCACATCATCGTGAACGCCACGACGGCGAGGGCGGTCCACCGGGCCGCCTTCGAATCGCGGAGCGAGGCCTGGATCGTTTCAACCATTGTTCCTCCCGAGTGGCGAGCGACACTCGCAGCATGGCCCCGGGCCGGTCAGGTTGCCGGGCGCCGAGCTTTGCGTTGTCGGCTGGAACGAGAGCACGTTGCCCGATCGTACCTCAAACCCGTGCAGGTAGCGTGGACCACGCCCGTTTTCTCGGCGCGATCATGCGGTCGGATCGACCCGGCCAAGTGCTCGACCGGCCCCGCGAGCGCGATGCAGGCCCGCCGGCGTTGACACGAGGGCGGATATGCGGTGGAGTTCGCCGTCCGGGAGAGCCCGGAGGAGGAACGACCGTGACCGAATACCGCAGGGCGCGCGCCATCTGGCCAGCCGTCGTCATCCTCGGCGCATCGGCCGTCCTTCCTCGCCCGCTGCACGCAGCGACGCCGTCTGAGATGAGGTCGCTCCGAGGCCTGCCCGGGGTCGAGGTGGTCTTCGAGAACCTCACCGAGGAGTTGCAGGGGTTGGGCTTGAACGCGGAGGTGTTGCGCGGGGAGGTCGAGTCGAAGCTGCGGGATACCGGCGTCCGCGTCCTGACCGCGGAAGATCAGGCGTCCGGCAGACCGTGGCTTTACGTGCGGATCTCAGCCCTCAAGAGCTCGAACGTCCCGCTCGTCAGCTACTACGTCAGCGCCCAGCTGCGGCAGGACGTGACGCTCGACCGCAACCCGGATCTCCATGTCGGCGGGACCACGTGGGAAATCGGCGGGGGAGGGCTTGCCGGCAACGGCGTCATCGTCGAGGCGGTGCGCGGTGCGGTTCGGGAGCTCGCGGAGAAGTTCTCGACTGACTTCCTGGCGGTGAACAACCGGCACTGACGACACCTTCCGACGCAGACGGTGTCACTTGAGGGTGACCGTCGCGGTGTTGCTCGCGGTGGTCCCGCAGGCGTTCGAGAGAAGCACCCAGAAACTCGCGGAGGCGTTGAGCTTCGGGGTGACGTAGATCGACGAGGTCGCGCCGACGATCGGTTGCGAGGTGTCGCCGCTGAGGCCGCCGTACCACCGGTACCCGGCGGCGCTCGCGGCCACGACCTGGAACGCCGCGCTGTGACCGGCCCACAGGGTCTGGCTGGCCGGTTGAGTCTGGATCACGGGCCGCGTGCTCAGGTCGAGCGCGGTGGCCCCCACCGTTACCGCCGAAAGACCGCAGCCGTTGTTGGCGCGCACCGCGTACGTGTAGTCGACACCCTCGACGCCCGTGCCGTCCGTGAAGGTGAGCGTTGACTCTCCAAGGCCGGTTGCGATCGGGATCTCGTTGCGCAACACGTCGAAGCTGCGCGTGCCGGTCCCGCTGTCGCCCCACGCGGTCGGCTCGCTCCACGCGACAACCACCCCGGTCTTGGCGCAGGGATCGAGGTCGGCGGCGGTGTTGTTGACGAGACCTGAGGGCGTGACGCACACGACCGGCTCGGCGTAGGAGAACACGCCGTTGGCGGTCCCCGCATACACGGTGGGCGGCAAGGTCTGGGCGACGGCGAGGGCGTTGACGGAAACGTTCGTCAGCCCGGAGTTCAGGGCGCTCCAGTTGGCGCCGGCGTTCGTGCTCCTGAAGACCCCGCCGCCGGCCGTCCCGGCGTAGATCGCGGGCGTGGTCCAGTGCTCGATCGCGAGGGCGTAGACCCTGAGGTTCGTCAGCCCCGCGTTGACCGAGGTCCAGCTTGCTCCCTGATCGGTGCTCTCGAACACGCCAGCGCCGGTCCCGGCGTACACCGTGCCCGGGATCGCCGCGTCGGCCACCAGGGTGTTCGCCGTGAAACCGCCCAGACCGGCGTTGGCCGGCGCCCAGCTCGCGCCGCCGTCCGTGCTCTTGAGAACCCTGCTGACGTTCGTCCCCGCGTCGACGGTCGACGGAACCGTCGGGTCGACCGCGAGGGCCGGAACGGACGTGTACATCCCGCCGGCCCGCTCGTCGTCCATGCCCCGCTCCCGGCGAGCGCCGCGCCCACCCCTGTCACCGCGACGATCGCCAGCACCACCTTATACGCCGCATCAAGGCCTCCGCGTTTGGCGGTGAGTATAGCCCGGAGCCAGGCCGCGCCCGGGCCGCCGGCCACAGGAAAAAGTTGCCGGCCTCAGCCGCGGTTCGATCCATCGCCGGGCGGTCCTCCGGCGTGTGTCCGCACGGTCCTGACTGGCGCGCCGGGAGGGACTCGAACCCCCAACCGCCTGATCCGAAGTCCTAGGGTTGACCTGCAACGGCACTATTTCTGAGTTGTGCGTGAGCGTTGATAAGTTGGCAGAACGTGCAATGGCCAAAGGCATTATCGGGCCTTCGACCCCCGTCACGAGCGTTGACGAGTTGGGTTGACGTTTTCGTCCCGCGGTGTTACCGTGGTGTTATCGGAGATCGGGCACACCTCCGGCCGGGAGCACGCCATGCGAGCGAAGTTGACCAAGCGCACCATCGATGGCCTGCAGCGGCCCGAGCCAAACGAACGCCTGTACGTGTGGGACACCGAGTTGACCGGCCTCGGGCTCGTCTACCACGGGTCCGGGAATCGGAAGGTCTTCGTGGTCGCGTACGGGCCGAAGGCGGCCAGGCGGCGCATGAGCCTCGGCGCATACGGTCCGATCACCGTCGACAAGGCTCGCGAGCTGGCGCGAGCTGCGATCGCCAAGGCAGACCGGGGCGACGACCCCGGCGAGGCGCGCCGCCGGCAGCGGGCCGTTCCAACGTTCAAGGTGTGGGTGAATGAGTACCTCGCGGCCGTCAAGCTGAGGAAGAAGCGGGCCGACATCGACGTCTGCCATCTCCTTGGCCCGCGAGGCGGGCGAGGCCACCAGGCGAAGGACTCGCCCGCGATGGAGCGGTGGGCCAATCATCAACTGAGCAAGATCACGTCCCGCGACGTCCAGGCGCTGATGGATCACATCGGACGAAACAACGGGCGCATCCAGGCGAACCGTTCGTACGCCGCGTGGCGCTCGTGCTTCCAGGCAGCCGTGCGTGCGGGGCACATCAGCGAGAACCCCTGTTCCCTCGTGCGGAAGTTCCCGGAGAACCCGCCACGGCAGCGGACCTTTTCCGACGATGAGCTCGACGCGCTTCTACAGGCTGTCGAGCGCCTCCCTCTCCGCGAACGCGCCTTCTTCAAGCTGTTGGTCGAGACCGGTTGCCGCAAGAGCGAGGCGCTCGCTGCCCGGTGGGAGGATGTGGACACGGCCAGGAGACTGTGGACGCTGCGGAGTCCCAAGGCGGCCCGCCTGCAGGGCGTCCCACTCCCCCCTTCCACGGCCCGCATGCTCGACGAGCTGCAGGGCGCTGCGAAGGTCGATCTGGAGGCCGCCACCCGCGCTCGGAGTGAAGCCACGGCGGCACGGACGATCGCCTCTGCTGACAAGGCCACCGAGCGAGCGGCCGCAGCCTGTGAATGGCTCTTCCCTTCCCGGCGGCCAGGCAGCACGAAAGCCGACCATGCCGTCGAGGTGAAGGGGCTCTGGGGCCGCGTGAAGGCAGCCGCCAAGCTGCCCGCCGATCTCACGCTGCACGACCTCCGCCGGACCTTCGGCCTGGAGGTTGCGAAGCGAGCCGGAATCCTCACCGCGTCGAAGCTCCTGCGCCACTCGGACGCGCGCATCACGAGCAGGGTCTACGCGCCGCTGGCGATGGAGGACCTCCGGGGCGTGGTGGACGAACTGTCGACAGACCGTGGCAAGGTGCTGCCGATGGACAGGAAAGTGGGGCCATGACCACTGCTCACCGAAAGCCACCCCGCAAGAGAACGAGGCTCATCAAGGACGGCGCCAAGGGCTTGACACCGATGGCCATTGCCGACATGGAGGCTCTTGCAAGCCGCATCTGGAGCCTAGTGGCAGACAGTTCCAGTTGGTGGCCGCGTATGGCCGGCGAGGTCCAGCTTCCCGACGGGAGAAGGCTGGAGTTCCTGAATGGGATTGAATGCGTGGATGATAGAGACCTCGCCAAAGCGCTGAAGTTCTCCATCAAAGGGGTGACCCGCCGCCGCACGCTTGAACTGCTGGGCATCCATTCGCGTGACGTTGGGGACACTCTAGACTCGCCCCTTGACGACTTGGAGTATTACGTCAGATGTTACATCGCAGAATTGGGCATGTACAGAACGAAGCCCAGATGGGTCGATGTCCGCAAGACCATGAGGGATCTGGGTAAAGCAATCGATGGTGTGCTCGAGAGACTGGCCAAGCTTGACGCGGTGTCCCTTGTAACGTTCTGGCTGGCGCGTCCCAACAATGTAGCCAAAGCAGGAATCGCGATCCCTACCCTGGGATACATCACGAAGAGCCCCGCCTCGGACAAGATGATGAGTTCCCTGCTATCAGAGTGGTTCCCAGCTCGGCTCGCGGCACTTTGGGCCGAACGTTCCTGCGCAGACAAGGAGAGCAGAGGCCGGACAGAGCAACAGCAGCTACGTGAGTTGGTCGAGAACCTCTGCTTATGCTTCCTCGACCTCCACCGGTCCCCCAAGGACACAACACCCGCGAAGCTACGAGTGAAGGAACTGGACTTTGTCGTTGACATCCTTGACATGGCAGGGATCGCGCACCCCAATGATGAACGATTGCTTCGTGACTACTTCCCTAGGAAGACCGACAACAAAAGAACCTCCACGAACTGACTTTTTCGTCATGCACACCCCAATACGCAGGCCTACGTTGGATCTAGGCGCGGAGCACGGAAGCTGGCCCGCCTGGAGGCAACAACATGACGGAAGGCAAGCGGTATTGGACCAACGCTGAGACAGCCGCATTCCTTGCGTGGCAGCCGCAGACATTGAGGCAAAAGCGCCATCGGGGTGACGGCCCCCCTTACCACCGAATGGGGGACAGTCCAAAGGCCAGGACCGCATACGACCCCGACGAGGTCGCGGCTTGGCTGGCAGCGAGGAAATTCACGTCCACCTCCGAAGAAACCGTGAGGATGGCAGACGAAGAGGACGCGGCGGTGAGCAGCAGCGGTTCCGGGGCCCTCCGCAGATCTCGTCACGGCAAAGCACGCAGCCTCAACCGGGCAATCCCGCCAAAGTGCGCAGAATGCTCTGCCGATGATGCAAATGGTCGCCCTGATGATGGGATTCTCGCGTGCCCCTCGCACCCGTTACAGTCGCAGAGCAGGAACAGGCAAGCCAGGCGGAATCAGAGGTCAGCCCTTGCCCGAGATCTCCATCTGCCGAAAACCGCATGCACGAACCCTCCTAGGTCACGAACAGGGACATCTGGCGAGAACCAGGGGGATCCTGGTTCCAGAACGGTGTAGCCATGAACGCCGTCCACTGTGCCGCGTGGCCGTTGATCCACGGAAAACTCGCAGCAAAACAGCCCGGTCGCCGTCTTCCGCAGCCGAACTCACGCGGGTGGATTGGCCCCATCCACTCTCCGCTGCGCGACGACAGCCACCCAAGCTTCTCGGTGAAGCCGGATAGCGAGCACGATCCCGGAGCTTACAAAGACCACGCAACAGGCGAACACGGGAGCCTCGCGGACCTCGCCCGACGCTTGGGTCTCGACCCTCGCCAGTTCCGGAGGGGTAGCCGATGAGCAGCCTGTTCGAGATGTTCTGCCGCGAGCGTCGCCTCGACCGAACACGGCTCGCAACCGTGTGGCGGGTGAATGAGACGACACACCACGGCCGGCCGGCACTGTGCTATCCCACGCGCATTGAGATCAACCGCATCAAGTACCTTGACGGCTGCAAGCCCAAGTACGCTTGGGAGAAGACTGGCGGCTCTGCCCATTGGTACGGCATGGGCGAGGCGCGGCGACTTGCCGCCGGTCGTGACCTCGTCTTCCTCGGCAACGGTGAGCCAGGAATCTGGGCAATGTCGGAAGCGGGCGTACCCACGGTCTGTACCTGCGGGGGCGAAGGCACCCCGCCATCGCCCGCAATGGTGGCCGAGTTGCGGGACGCTGGCTTCCGTCGCGTGCGTGTGATCTTCGACCGAGACGATGAAGGCAGAAACGGGGCTCGGCTCGCCGTGGAGGCCCTGCGTGCTGGCGGGCTCGAAGCCGTTGCCCTGGAGCTGCCGGCCAACCTCGGTGAGCATGGAGATGTTGACGACCTTCATCGGCGCGTCCGCGAAGGCCTCGCCGAAGCGCTGGCGAGCCTTCCTCAACTCGAGGTCCCAAAGCCGGAACCAGCACCTCCTGATCCGGTCAGCGCTCTGGCGGAACTGACGCCGGAAGCCTGCCGGGATGGTCGCCTGGAACGAGCAATGCGTGCGTTCGGCGAGGCCGTGGCACGGCTCGACGCCATCGGCGTGGCTACCGGCCGGGAACGTGCCATCGCGCGGCTGAAGGACCTGGGGGTGAGTGCCCCGGCCAAGGTAGTGGATGCGGCCCTTCCGAAGCCGCAGGCCGTTGACGATCCAGTAGGGGCCGGCAGCCCGCTCACGCTCTCCGACCCTGACCCCTGGCGGGAGCCGGTCCAAGGGGACGAGTTGCTCGGCGGCCTCGTCAAGATCGTCCGGCGGTTTGTCGTGATGGCACGTGAGCAGGCTCTGGCCATAGCCCTGTGGGCACTCTTCACGTTCCTCCATGATGCTTTCACTATCTCGCCTCTGTTGGGCGTCTCCTCGCCTGAGAAGCGGTGCGGCAAGACGCGGTTACTTGAGGTGCTGGGGGCGCTGGTCAGGCGCCCTCTGTTCGCGTCGAACATCACGCCCGCCGCGGTGTTCCGGGCAGTGGAAGCCTACAGCCCCACGCTCATTCTCGACGAAGCCGAGACGTACATTCGCGGTGACAACGAAGACCTTCGCGGCATTCTGAACAGCGGTCACTCAAAGGCCACCGCGTTTGTCGCGCGCACAGTGGGCGACGACCACGATGTCCGCCTCTTCAGGACGTTCTGCCCAAAGGTCGCAGCACTCATTGGGGACCTTCCGAGCACCCTTGAGGATCGCTCCATCGCGATACGGTTGCGCCGCAAGACGCCCACTTGTCGCCAGCCAAATGAAGTCGAGAGTTTCTGACGCGGCGGGGTGAGAAGCGTTGGTAGTCGGCGTCATCCGCGCCGGAGGCGCGAGGTGGTGTTGGTTCGGGTATCGAGTAGGGTTGCGGAGGCGG